>NZ_JAJUWS010000002.1 GCF_021390475.1 Streptomyces sp. ST2-7A | reverse complement strand
ACGGCGCTCACCGAGCCGGTGGCTCCGCGAGGAGGGCGAACCGATCGGCCCGCACGTCGAAACCGGGCACCGGGTGGCCGTGCTCCCCCCTCCGGGCTCAACAGCGCGGGTCCGCCCACCCGGCGCCCGTTCTCCCGCGGGAGGCCGTGCAGCGGGTCGAGCCCCTCCCGGCCCCGGGACTCGCGCGGATCGACATCGAAGTCGATCTCGTCGGCGGAGTGGAGGCGGAGGATTCCCGGAACATCGGCGGCCGGCCGGACCCGTGACTCCGGGCACTCGGCGTCCGTCGGACGGGGGAGAGCGGTCTCCGCCCGGGGCACCGGCGGCGCCGACCCGCCCTCGGCGTACCGGCCCTCCCCGCCCTTCGTCCGGATGGGATCGAGCACCGTCTGCCAATCCGCCATCGAGGCGCCGGGGACACACGCGTCCGGCAGCGCCCCCATCGAATCGGGGTCGAGGAAACAGCTCGCGTCATCCCACCGCGGGTTGGCCACGGCATCATGCCGCCCGACCCACCGAGCCGACACGACCCCGTTCTCCCGACCGCTCCCGGTACCCCGTCCCCGTCAGGTCAGGGCGGCCGGCAGCGGGTTGTGGTGCACCACGGTCAGGCCGGAGACGGCCCGGGTCAGCGCCACGTACAGCCGCCGCAGCCCCGTCCGCTCGTCCGGCTCCGCCCCGACCACCGCCGCCGGCTCGTCCAGCACCACGTGGTCGTACTCCAGGCCCTTGACCAGCGAGGCCGCCACCAGGGCCAGCCTCCGTCCGGCCGAGGTCTCGTCCCCCGGCCCCAGCGGGTCGTGCCCGGCGGCCACCAGCGCCGCGCGCAGCGCCGGCAGCCGGGTGTCGGCGGCGATCAGGCCCACCGACCCCTCCCGCGCGAGCGCCTCCCCGCAGGCCGCGACGACCGCCGCGTCCAACTCCCCGCCCGGCACCCGCCGCACCCGCAGCGAGCCGGGGGAGTGCCGCACCGAACCGGCCTCCGCCAACCCCGGCGCGATCACCGGCAGCAGCCGCGAGGCGTAGGCGATGATCTCGCGCGGCACGCGGAAGCCCCGGGTCAGCTCGGCGACCGCCGCCTCCGACTTGCCCAGGTGACCCATGGCCTCGGCCCAGGTACCGGTGGCCCACGGCGTGGTGCCCTGCGCCAGGTCGCCGAGGACGGTCACCGAGCCGGTCGAACAGCGCCGCCCCACCGCCCGGTACTGCATGGGGGAGAGGTCCTGCGCCTCGTCCAGCACCACGTGCCCCAGCGACGGGGTGCGTTCCACCAGGTCACGGGCCTCGTCCACCAGTACCAGGTCCGCCGGGCTCCACGGCGCCGAACGGACGCCGCGCGCCGGACGCGGCCACGGCAGCAGTTCCACCTCCTCCGGCGTCAGCAGCCCCTCGGCCAGGGCGGCCGGGAACCCCGGGTCGGAGAGCAGCCGCAGCACCAGCTTCGCCGGGTCCACCACCGGCCACAGCCGTCGGACCATCGCCTTCACCGGCGCGCTGCGCGCCACCGTCGCCTGCACCCGGTCGTCCGGGGCCTCCCCGGCGCGTTCCATCCGCACCAGTACCGCGTGCGCCAGCCTCTGCGGCAGCGCCTCCAGCGCGGCGCCGTACCGGATGTCCCGTTCCAGCAGTTCGCGCACGATCTCGGCGACCTCGTGTGCCGGGACCCGCCAGCGGCGGGCTCCGCGCGGCACCTCCAACGCCTCGTCCGGCATCCGCACGCCCGAGCGCACCGCCCGGCGCAGCAACTCGGCCATCCGCGCGTCGCCCTTGAGCCGGGCGACGGCCGGATCGTCGGTGCCGCGCGCCTCCGGGCCGCCCGGCGCGGTGACCAGCGCGTCCACGGTGGTCTGCCGCACCTCCAGCTCACCGAGGGCGGGCAGGACCTGTTCGATGTAGCGCAGGAAGGAACGGTTGGGGCCGATGACCAGCGTGCCGGAACGGGCCAGCCGCTCCCGGTGCGCGTAGAGCAGGTACGCGACGCGGTGCAGACCCACCGCCGTCTTCCCCGTCCCCGGCGCCCCCTGGACGCAGAGGCTGCCGCGCAACGGGGCGCGCACGATCTCGTCCTGTTCGGGCTGGATGGTGGCGACGATGTCGCGCATCGGGCCGACGCGCGGGCGCTCGATCTCGCGCAGCAGCAGGTTCCCCCCGGTCACGGTGCCGGAGCCGTCCCCGTCCCCGTCCCCGTCCCCGTCCGTGCTCCGGGCGCCGGGCCCGGTGAGGGGTTCGTCCTCCAGCGCGGTCAGCTCCCCGCCCTCGTAACCGAAGCGCCGGCGCAGCGCCACGCCCTGCGGGTCGGCGGGGGAGGCCCGGTAGAAGGGTTGGGAGATCGGGGCGCGCCAGTCGATCACCATCGGGTCGCCCTGGGCGTCGTGGACGTGGCGGCGACCGATGTGGAAACGCCGACCGGTGTCGTCCCGCACGGTCGGGCCCCCGTCCTCCCCGGCCGCGCTCCCGGCGGTGCCTCCCGGGTCGGGCCCGGAGCCGACCGGGTGAATGTAGTCGAGACGACCGAAGAACAACGGCGTGTCGGCGAGGTCGGCCAGGGCGGCGATCCGCCGCTCGACGTCGCCGCGCAGCACCTCGGCGGTGACCCGATTGGCGGAGACGTCGGAGATGTTCAGCGCCTCGGCGTCGGCGCGCATGGCGCGCAGCGCGGCCCGCGAGTCGGCGAGGTGCGCCCGCTCGGTCGCCAACGGATCGGACCCGCCGTCGGGTGGCGGGCCCGGGATCGTGGTGGTGGTGGTGGTGGACGGGCGGGGGTCGGCGGTGGCGGACATGCCGGTGGAGGCCTCCGGGGACGTGCGGGCACGACGGGACCCGGCACGGGCGGCGGTGCGTGCCGATCGGGGTGACGGGCAGGCGGAATGTGCGACCGTGCCGGAAGAGTGCCCTGGTGCGGACGATTCGGGAAGCCGGCCGGTTGCCGTCCGGTCGGCGCCCTCCGACCCCGGTGAACGGCGAGGCGGGAAACGGGCGGAAGTGCAGCAGGATAGGCGCGCTCCCGGACGGCGACAAACCGTTTTCCCCGGATCGTCGGGGTCGGCGAGGTCGGGGTCGGCATCCGATACCCCTACGGGGTGTTCACCCGAACGGCTGATCAGCGGTGCTCCGGGATTCCATCCCCCGAATGATGACGAAAAGGGGGTCGGAGGAGCAGTCTGGACATATGGCCACCACGACTTTTCCGTCCCGCCGTCCCCGTCCGACCGCCGGCGCCACCGCCCTGGGAACCGGTGCCGAGGGCCACGCGGCTCCGCACCGCCACCCGGTCGGCGATACCCTGCGCGCCGCCAGGGTCTTCCTCGTCACCGCCGCCGAGGTCGCGCTCCTGGGGCGTGTCGACCGGGAGACCGTGACCGGCGACCGCCGACGCCCCGGCCCACCGGGCCGGGACCCCGACCCCGGCCCGGCCGACCCCGACGGGGTGCCACCCCGGGGCCCCGCCGTCGGGATCCCGCACCGCGCCTGACCCGGTACCCGAACCGCCGGCCGCGCGTGCCCGACCCGACGCCCCCGGGGACCGGTCCCGTCAGGGGTTGGCCTCCGGCTCGGTGGCGTCCTCCGCCGACAGGTCGCCCGAGTCCAGGATCCGGTAGGCGTACCCCTGCTCCGCCAGGAACCGCTGCCGGTGCGCGGCGAAGTCCTGGTCCACGGTGTCCCGCGCCACCACCGAGTAGAACCGCGCCTCGTGCCCGTCCGCCTTGGGGCGCAGCACCCGACCCAGCCGCTGTGCCTCCTCCTGCCGGGACCCGAAGGTCCCCGACACCTGGATGGCGACCGTGGCCTCCGGCAGGTCCACGGAGAAGTTCGCGACCTTCGAGACGACCAGCACCGGCACCTCGCCGGTGCGGAACGCCTCGAAGAGCTTCTCCCGCTTCGCGTTGGTCGTCTCGCCCTTGATCACCGGTGCGTCCAGTTCCTCGCCCAGCTCGTCGAGCTGGTCGATGTACTGGCCGATGACCAGTGTCTGTTCCCCCGCGTGCCGGCGCACCAGCCGCTTCACCACCCGCAGCTTGGAGTCGGTGGTCGCGCAGAACCGGTACTTCTCCTCCGGCTCGGCCGCCGCGTACGCGAGCCGCTCGGAGTCGGTCAGGTCCACCCGCACCTCGACGCAGTCGGCCGGCGCGATGTAGCCCTGCGACTCGATCTCCTTCCACGGCGCGTCGAAGCGCTTGGGGCCGATGAGGGAGAAGACGTCGGACTCCCGGCCGTCCTCACGGACCAGCGTCGCGGTCAGGCCCAGGCGCCTCCGGGCCTGGAGGTCGGCGGTGAACTTGAAGACCGGCGCCGGCAACAGGTGCACCTCGTCGTAGACGATCAGGCCCCAGTCGCGGGAGTCGAACAGCTCCAGGTGCGGGTAGATCCCCTTCCGGCGGGTGGTCAGCACCTGGTAGGTGGCGATGGTGACCGGCCGGATCTCCTTGCGGGAGCCGCTGTACTCACCGATCTCGTCCTCGGTGAGCGAGGTGCGGCGGATCAGTTCCGCCTTCCACTGCCGGGCGGAGACGGTGTTGGTCACCAGGATCAGCGTGGTGGACCGGGCGGTGGCCATGGCACCCGCGCCGACCAGGGTCTTCCCGGCGCCGCAGGGCAGCACGACCACGCCGGAGCCGCCGTGCCAGAACCCCTCCACGGCCTGCTTCTGGTAGGGACGCAGCGCCCAGCCGTTCTCGCGCAGGTCGATGGGGTGCGCCTCGCCGTCCACGTAACCGGCCAGGTCCTCGGCCGGCCAGCCCAGCCGCAGCAGCGTCTGCTTGATCTGGCCGCGCTCGGAGGGGTGCACGACGACGGTGTCCTCGTCGAGGCGGGCGCCGACCAGTGGCTGGATCCGCTTGGACCGCAGGATCTCCTCCAACACGGGCCGGTCGGTGCTGGTGAGCACCAGGCCGTGCGCGGGGTGCTTGGAGAGGGTCAGCCGGCCGTAGCGGGCCATCGTCTCGGCGATGTCCACCAGCAGGGACTGCGGCACGGGGTAGCGGGAGTGGGTGAGCAGGGCGTCCACGACCTGCTCGGCGTCGTGACCGGCGGCCCGGGCGTTCCACAGGCCCAACGGGGTGACCCGGTAGGTGTGGATGTGCTCGGGCGCGCGTTCCAGTTCGGCGAAGGGCGCGATGTCCCGGCGGCAGGCGGCGGACCGCTCGTGGTCGACCTCCAGCAGCAGGGTCTTGTCGCTCTGGACGATGAGGGGGCCGGCGTTCACGCGCGTTCTCCTCCGGTGGGACGGGCGGCGGGATGGAGCCGGGCGGGGGCGGTGGGCACCCGGGCAAGCCTCCAGTGTCGCAGCCCGGGCCGCGCGGCGGGGGGAGACGCCGGTCACCGGCTCGGGGGCGGGCGCGCGGTCGGCGGCGGGTGGGCTCGACAGGCCCCTTCCGTCCCGCCCCGACCGGGTGCCGAACGGCGCGGTCGCGCCCGGGCACCGGTGGGACCCGGTCACCACCCCGCCCGGCACCCCGGCCACGCCGGCCGGCTCACAGGCCCGTGGCACCGTCCAGCCGTTCGCGCAGCAGGTCGGCGTGGCCGTTGTGCCGGGCGTACTCGGCGAGGAGGTGCATGAGCAGCCACCGCAGCGAGAACGGTTCGCCGGTCACGATGTTCGTACCGGTGGCGTCCAGGGAGGGATGAGCGGCGACGATCTCCCGGGAACGCTCGCACTCGGCCCGCCACACCGCCAGGGCGATGGCCGGGTCACCGCTCAGGTCCTCGGTGTCCTGTTCGGGATCCTCGTCGGACCAGTACAGCCCGGGTACCGGCTCACCGAGGAACTGCTGTTGGAACCACCACCGCTCGACGCCCGCCAGGTGGCGGATCAGGCCGTGCAGGCTGAGCCGGGAGGGCTCCACCGAGCGCTCGGAGAGCCGACCGGCCGGCAGGCCGGAGCACTTGAGCTCGAAGGTTCTCCGGTGCCAGTCCAGGTTCCCGACCAGCAACTCGCGCTCGGTCCCGACGCGGGAGGGCGAGGGCCGCAGCCCCTCCGACCCCGGCCACAGCGGCGAGAAGACGGTGGGAACGGGGGCGCCGCCCGGGTCGGTGTCGGGGCCGAGCGTCGGGTCGGGAGGAGCCATGCCGAGAGTATGAACCGCCCCACCGACACTCCTCCCGCCGCTCCGACGACGTGTCCACCCTCCCGGACCGGAACACCCGTCAGGTGTCGTCGGGGAGGGGTTCGGCGCCGGTGAGGCGGTGCAGGGGGTAGGTGCGGACCTCGTCGGCGGTGTGGTCGAAACAGCTCACGAAGCCGCCCTCCACGCGCACCGGGGCGATCACCCGGCGTTCGGCGGTGCCGTCGGCGCCCACGCATCCCACCCACAGCCGGCCACCCGCCTCGGCGGCCGAGCGCAGCAGCCCGGGGAGTTCCGCCACCGGCGTGCGGGGCGGGGGCGTGCCGGTGCCCTCCCGCGCGGCGCCGGCCCGGGACCGCCGGGCCGGGCGGCCCGCGCCGGCCGGGGCCGCCGTCTCGCCGGTCCCGGCCCCCGTGCCGGCGCCCCGGTCACCGGCCCGGATCGCCCCGACGGCGGCGCGCAGCAGGGACGGTGCCGCCGGCGGCGGGCCGTCCGGCACCGGCCGGGGGGCCGCGCGCGGCGGGGTGCGCCGCACGCCATCGGTCAGGGTGACCACGGTCCCCTCCGCGTTCTCCGCCGCCGGTGCCAGCCCCAACTCCCGCAGGCGCTCCAGCAGGACGTCCGGGGTGGCGGGGGAGACCGCCACCGTCGGGGCGATCCGCAGCAGCCGCAGGGACTCCGAACGGCGGTCGGCGAGCACCTGGTCGAGCAGGGACTCGTCCTCGCAGCGCAGATAGCCGCCGGCGGCCCCGACCCGCAGTCGGCCGTGTCGCCGGGCGGTGTCGTCGATCAGGTAGGCCAGCGGCTGGGGGACCGGGGTGCGGGAGTGCTCGGCCAGGAAGGTGTGCAGCTCCTCCCGGGTGCGCCCGGCGTCCAGGGCGCGGCGCACCCCGTCGGTGCCGAAGCGATAGACGGTGGCGCCGCCGGTGGACTCCACGTCGGCGATGTCGGCCATGAACCGTGCCAGGTCCCGGCGCAGCGGGCCGGGCGCGACGGCGGTCAGGTCGGCCTGGAGCAGCACGTGGTCCACCGGCTCGGGCAGCAGCGGCGCCAGGGCGTCCACGGCGGCGTCCACGGCCGTCTCCGGCGGAACCGGGGCCTCTCCGGCGAAAGCCGTGCCGGCGTCCCCGGTGGCGTCCGGGTCGGTATCCCCGTGGCCTCCGTGGTCCCCCTGGACCCCGTGGTCCCCGACGACGCCTCCGCCCGGCGTGTCCCGCGCCTCCCTCGGGAAGGTCGGGTCCGGCGTGTCCGGCACGCCGGCTCCGGCGTCCGGGGTGAGCAGGGGGCGCGCGTGGTCGGCGAGGGCGCCCCGGCCGGTGACGCCCAGCAGCTCCGCCTCGGTCAGCGTCGCCGCGCACACCGTGCTGTGCAGCTCCTCGGTGGTGCGCCGGGGCAGTTCCCAGCGCAGCCGCGATCGCAGGGAGGCCGGGTCCGGGGCGCCGCCCGCCGGCAGCTCGGCCAGCAGTTCCAGCACCCGGCGGCGCAGCTCCGGCGCGGCGCCGCGGTCCAGGCCCGGGCCCAGCGCGGTGAGCAGGCGTCCGTCCGCGCCGGTCCGCCGCCCCCTCGCCCCGCCCGGTGGCACGGGGGTGGTGTCGCGCTCGCCGATCAGCGCCACCACCCGGCTACCCGCCAGCCATGCCGTGACCAGCCGTCCCCACCGTTCGGCCACCGGCAACTCGGCCCACTCGTCGTAGGCGGGGGTGGGCGCGAACCGTTCGTCGGTCCCGCCGTCGGTGGCGATCAGACCGGCGGCGTGCGCCACCTCGATCCGGAACGCGGCCTCCGGCTCGGACAGGTCCAGCGCGACGGCCGTGCGCTTGAGGTCGCGGGCCCCCAGGCCGCCGGCGCGCAGCACGACGGGCGCGTCGCGTTCCCACAGCGCGGCCAGTTCCTCGATCGCGGTGACCGCCGTGTACGCCTGACCGGCCGCCATCGCGTTCACCCGCTCCGGGGGGTGCGTGGCGCGCAGGTCGACGCGGGGCGGGTCGGGCAGCAGCGCCCGGTGCGCGCGCCCGCCGCGCAGTCGCAGGGCCACCTCGCGCGGGAGCACCACCGTGCCCGGCGAGATCCGCACCAGCAGGCCGGTCTCCACCAGCCCCCGGACCGCCGGCGGCGCGGGGGCGTGGGCCGGCACGGTGCCGTACGGCGGGCCCCACATCAGGCGTTCCAGCACGGCCCGCCCGCCGGCGGGCAGCTTCGCGATCAGCGCGTCCAGCCGATCGGGGTCGCCGAACAGGTCGGTGAGCGAGGCCAGCGCGCTCACCGGGTCGCCGGTGGGCGGCAACCCGGCGCCGACCAGCAGCTCCTGCATCCGGCGCGGGGACATGCCGGACGTGGCCTCGCCCAGCGTCGGGCCCAGGCCGGTGGCACCGGGGCGCTGCGGGCCGGGGGCGAGCAGTTCGCGGGCGGTGCGCACCAGGCGCAGCGCCTCGTCCCCACCCCACAGCAGGGCACGGACGCGCAGCGCGCGCAGCGCGTCGTCCAGCCGGGATCCGGCCCCGGGCAGCAGGGCGGCCAACTCGGCCCGTGAGCACGGCTGCGGGGCGATGGCCAGCGCCTCGGCGGTGCGCAGCGCGAAGGTGTCCAGACGGTCCACGGCACGCAGCACGGAGAGCCGGTCACCGGCCCGGGAGGCGAGTCGGGCAAGGTCGCCGGGGAGCGGGGACAACAGATCGGGACGGAGCCGCAGCAGTTCGGCGAGAGCCGTGTCGGGCAGGGCGCGCAGTTCGTCGCCGAGGGTGCGCGGGGGCCCGGCCGGTCCCTCCGTGGGGGCGGGACCCGCGCCGGCGGGGGCGCCCCGCGACCGGGAGGCGGAGGACGGACGGGGGGCCGTGCGGGGGGCCCGGGCGCCCCGGGAGGGGACGCCGCCGGTGGGAGTGCTGCCGGAATCCGTGCTCATCCGACCCACGGTACCGGCAGGTGGTGACGCCGGCGGGGGTCCGAGGGCTCCGGTTCGCCGACGGTTCGATGTCTTTCCGGAACGGGGCCCGCCGGTCCGGGCCCGCCGGTCCGGGCCCGGCGGGCCCCGGTGGGTCAGCGGCTGTCGATCCGCTGGATCTCCGCCAGCACCCGCCGCTTGAGCTCCGGGGCCATCGGCGCGTACCCCAGTTCCAGCGCCAGCTCGTCGGCCTCCTCGGAGGTCATCGCCCAGGTCCAGAAGGAGCGCAGTACCTCGGCGACCTCGTCGTCGTAGCCGCACTCGTAGGCGAGGATCCAGTTGGTGCCGGAGATGGGGTAGCCGTCGCCGCCGATGTCGTCGATGTCGAACCGGAAGCTCTCCGGGATGGCCGCGACGCCCGAGGCGATGGTGGTGGCCTCCAGGGTGGGTTCGATCGGGTTGCCGGAGGCGTTGACCACATGGGCGGTGGCGAGGTTGTGGCGGATGGCGTAGGACTGGTTGACGTATCCCAGGCCGCCGTCGGTGTTGATCACCCGCGCGGTGACGCCCTCGTTCCCGTCGCCGCCGACCGTGCCCTCGGCCCACTCGATGTCGCTGCCCTCGCTGTACTTCCGCGCCCACATGGGCACCTCGTGGTCGAGGTAGTGGGTGAAGACGTAGGTGGTGCCGGAGCCGTCGGAGCGGTGCACGGGCACGATCTCCCGGTCCGGCAGTTCCCGGTCGGGGTTCAGCGCCGCGATGGCCGGATCGTCGTACCGGGTGATGTCGCGGTCGTAGATCCGGGCGATCGCCTCGGCGTCCAGGACCAGGCCGTCCATCCCCGGGTCGTGGAAGGCGATCACGACGGAGCCGAAGACCACCGGGAACTGGATGGGCTCGCAGTCCCGGTTGAGGGCGGCGGTGGCCAGGTCCTCGTCGGTCAGGTACTTCTCGGAGGAGCCGAAGTCGAGGGTGTCCTCGATGAACCCCTGGATGCCGCCGCCCGAGCCGATGCTCTGGTAGTTGATGCTGGTGAAGGGCTGGTCGAAGCCGTAGGCCTCGATCCACTCCTGGAACAGGAGGTTGGGGAAGGTCGCGCCGGCCCCGTTGAGGACGCCGGTCAACAACTGTTCGCGCTCCGGACCGGCGTCACCGGCCGACGCCTGTTGCGGGCCGCAGCCCGCGATGGTCATCACGCCGACGGCCAGTGCCGCGGCGATCGCCACCGATCTCGTGCGCATCTCGCGCATCCACCCGCTCCTTGTCAACTCCCGCCCCGTCCAAAGCCCTTGCCGAACCTACGAGGGGAGGTGTACCGCGCGGGGGACGCCGGGTGAACGGTGGGAGGTGACCGGGTGAAACGGGGCGTCGGCTCCGGGTGACCGGGTGCGCGCCGCACGGGAACCCGCGTGAACGGCCCCGGGCCGCGCGGGAGTCACCGTGCGATCCGGGGCCGGTCACGCGCGTCCCCGGCGGCGGGCCGGGGGGAACCGGAGACGCGGTGTCAGCCGAAGCGACCGCTGACGTAGTCCTCGGTGCGCTGGTCACCGGGGGCGCTGAAGATCTTCTCCGTGTCCTCGTACTCCACCAGCTCGCCGGTGCGGGCGCCCCCGTCGACGCGCACGCTGAAGAAGGCGGTCATGTCCGAGACGCGCGCCGCCTGCTGCATGTTGTGGGTGACGATGACGATCGTGTACTCGTCCTTCAACTGCTGGATCAAATCCTCGATCTTCAGCGTGGCGATCGGGTCGAGGGCCGAGCAGGGCTCGTCCATCAGCAGGACCTCGGGCTTGACCGCGATGGCCCGGGCGATGCACAGCCGCTGCTGCTGGCCGCCGGAGAGCGCCAGACCGTTGCTCGACAGCTTGTCCTTGACCTCGTCCCACAGCGCGGCGCCGCGCAGCGCCTCCTCGACGATGTCGTCCATGTTCTGCTTGATCCCCATCGTGCGGGGACCGAAGGCGACGTTGTCGTAGATGGACTTGGGGAACGGGTTGGGCTTCTGGAAGACCATCCCGATCACCTTGCGCACCCGCACCGGGTCCACCCGGGGGCCGTACAGGTTCTCGCCGTGGTACAGCACCTCGCCGTCCACCCGCGCGCCGGGGATCAGGTCGTTCATCCGGTTCAGGCTGCGCAGCAGAGTGGACTTGCCGCAGCCGGAGGGGCCGATCAGGGCGGTGATGTTGTGCCGGAAGACGTCCAGGGACACGTCCCCGACCGCGCGGTGGGAGCCGTAGGAGACGGAGACCTTCCGCAGTTCGAAGACGGCGTCCCGGTGCTCCACGGGGCCGTGGTCGCGCAGCGCGGCGGGCCGCAGGTGCAGGGGGGAGTCGAGGTTCCCGTCGGTGCCGAGGTCCCCCTCGATGTCGGTTGCGCCGTCGGCGCCCGGACCCGGGTCGGCGGGCGCGGTGGCGTCGGTGCCCTCGTCGCGGGGCGTCTCCCCGGAGATCGGGGCGTCCTTGTCGGTGGTCATCGTGGGGTCACCACTTCTTCTCGTACCGGTTGCGGAGCCAGATCGCGAAGGAGTTGATGGCCATCAGGACCACCAGCATCACCAGGACACCGGCGATGGCCATGACGTGGAACTCCTCCTGGGGGCGCTTGGCGTAGTTGTAGATCTGCACCGGCAGCACGGAGTAGCCGCCCTCGAAGAAGCTCGGGTCGTAGACCACGAAGGTCACCGCGCCGACCAGCAGCAGCGGGGCCGCCTCGCCGATCGCGCGGGCCACTCCGAGGATCACGCCGGTCAGGATGCCCGGCGCGGCGGCCGGCAGGACGTTCCGCCAGACCGTCTGCCACAGGGTGGCGCCCAGGGCGAGGGAACCGTTGCGCACCGAGGAGGGCACGGCGCGGATCGCCTCGCGGGAGGCGAGGATCACGGTCGGCAGCACCAGCAGCGCCAGGGTCATCGAGCCGGCGGCGGCGACGAACCCGAAGTTGCCGAGGCCGCGCACGATGAAGGCCAGACCCAGGATGCCGAAGACGATCGAGGGCACGCCGGCCAGGTTCTGGATGTTCAGCTCGATGAAGCGGTTGTACCAGCGCTCCCGGTCGGCGAACTCCTCCAGGTAGATGGCGGCGCCCACGCCCAGCGGCACGATGAGCGCGATCACGCCGCCGATCACGTAGAGGGTGCCGATGATGGCGGTGCGGAAGCCCGCCTCCGACGGGTTGATCGTGGAGGGGCCGGCGAGGAAGAGATTGGCGTCCAGCCGGGGCCAGCCCTCGATCAGCGCCCACGTGATGATCGAGACCAGCGCGACCAGGGCGGTGCCCAGCCCCACGAGCAGCACGACGGAGAAGAGGGTGTTGGTGATCCGGTGCTTCGCGGTCCGCGGGCTGTACAGCCCCTGACCGGCGGCGCGGGCCCCGGCCACGGCGAGCCGGGTGCGCTCGGAGGTCCGGCGCGGTCCGGCGGACTTCTCCCGGTTGTGCTGCGTCTCCTGCGTTCCCCCGGTAGCCATCACTCGTACACCTCACGGAAGCGGCGGACCAGGCGGATCGCCAACATGTTGGTCACCAGGGTCATCAGGAAGAGGAGGGTGCCCACGGCGAAGATCGTGTTGTACACGGTGGTGCCGGTGGCGATGTCACCGGTGGCGGTGCCACCGATGTAGGCGGTCATGGTCTGCGCGCCGCGCGCCAGGTCGAAGGAGAGGTTGGGGTTGCCCGCGCCCGCGACCAGCAGCACGACCATGGTCTCGCCGATCGCCCGGGACATGCCCAGCACGATGGCCGCCACGATGCCGGAGACGGCCGCCGGGAAGACGACCTTCAGGGAGACCCGCATCTTGTTGGCGCCCAGCGCGTAGGCGCCCTCGCGCAGGCCGCCGGGGACCGAGCGCATGGCGTCCTCGGAGACCGAGGCGATCAGCGGCACGATCAGCAGGCCGACCGCGACGCCGGCGACGCCGATGGAGAAGTCGCCGCGCCAGTTCAGGAAGGGGAAGACGGTCTCCGCCAGCGGACGCAGGAGGAAGAGGCCGAAGAGGCCGATCGCCACCGTGGGGATGCCCTCGAGCACCTCCAGGGCCGGCTTGATCACGGCCCGGACCCGGCGCGGCGCGTACTCGGCGAGGTAGATGGCCGAGAGCAGGCCGATGGGGATCGCCACGATCAGGGCGATGACGACCACGGTGAGGGTGCCGACCACGATCGGCAGCACCCCGAACTCGCCCCGGGCGAAGCCGGGCGACCACTGGGTGCCGGTGAGGAACTCCACGACGGAGACCTCACGGAAGAAGCTGATGGTGGGGGTCAGGAGCGAGATGACGATGGCGATGGTGACGCCGACCGAGAGAGCCGCGCACAGGGCGAGGAATCCTTTGACGACTTTCTCGCCGTGACGTGGGCGCGCGGCCCCCAGTGGCCGGCGCGGAGTCTCCTCCGCGCCGGCCTCGGGGGACACGCTGCCACGCTGGGAAGCGGTCATGGCTGCGTGTCCTACTCGTCGATTGGTACCGGACGGGGCCGATGGGGCGTCAGGAGGTGAGGGAGTCGACCTTGGCGTCGCCCTCGTCGATCTGCTCCTGGGTCATCGGCACGAAACCGGCGGTCTCGGCGATCTGGGCGGAGTTCTCCAGCCAGAACTTCATGAAGGCCACGGTGGCCTCCTTCTCGAGAGCCACGTCGCTGGCGTAGGTGAACAGGCCGCGGCCCAGCGGGGCGTAGGAGCCGTCCTGGACGTTCTCCAGGGTGGCGTCCACACAGCCCTCGCCGCCGTCGATCTGCAGCGGCTTGATGGCGTCGCCGGCCTCCTGGAAGTAGGAGTAGGGGACGAAGGCCATGGCGGCGAAGTCGCCCTCGACGCCGCGAACGGCGGCGTTGTCGTCCTCACCGATGTCGGTGTAGTCGGTGCGGATACGACCCTCCTCACCGTTGATGGCGTCGGTGAAGTAGTCGAAGGTGCCGGAGTCGGTGCCCGGGCCGTAGAGGACGAGGTCCTCGGAGGCCAGGTCGTCCGGGATGTCCAGACCGTCCACGTCACCCCAGGTGGAGACGGAGGAGCCCTCGTCCCAGATCTGGTTGGCCTGGTCGACGGTCAGGCACTCGACGGGGTTGTCGCTGTTGACGACGATGGCCAGCGCGTCGTTGGAGACCTGGATGCCCTCGTAGGCGATCTCGTTCCCCTCGCACAGCTCGATCTCGGATTCCTTGATCTCCCGGGAGGCGTTGTTCATGTCGTTCTCGCCCTGGCAGAACTTCTCGAAGCCGCCGCTGGTGCCGGAGATGGCGACGTCCACCATGACGCCGGGGTTCTCGGTCATGAACATCTCGGCGGCGACCTCGGCCAGCGGGCCGACCGTGCTGGAACCGTCGACGCGGATGGAACCGCTCAGGTCCCCACCGCCCTCGCCCTCGCCCTCGGTCTCGTTGCCGGCCTCGGTCTCGTTGCCGGTGTCGGCGGCGGAGTCGGAACCGTTGTCGTCGCTGCCGCAGGCGGTGACGAGGGCCAGGGCGGACACCGCGGCGATCGCGGCGGTCTTGGCGCGCCAGTTGCGCATGACGTGTGCTCCTTCAGAACGCCGGCCGCCGGCCGGCATGTGGTGGTGACTTGACTGCGTCGAGACTGAACGTAGGAGCGCGCGGCGACGCCTCGAGGGCCACAAGGTGAACAGGAAGATAGGTTCGGCCGAACCAGGAGTTTCACAAAAAGTGTTGGAATCGTTAAGGATCGATCGACCCCGAAAATGCCGGAACGCCGCCCGGCCCGGCGGTGGTTCCGCCGGGCCGTGGCGGCCCGTCCGGTCCCGGGGGACCGGGGTGTTCCCCTGTCGGTTCGGCGGGCGCGGGGTCCGCGTTCACCGGGATGTGCGCCGGTCAGCGATGCGGACCGGGATGTGCGGGAGCCTCGCGGGCCCCACCGGCCGTGGTCGGTTTCCCTCCGGCACCGTCGTCGCGACGGGGCGGTGATCAGGGACCCGGCGGCACCAGCCGGTACCCCACGCCGCGCACCGTCTGGATGATCTCCGGGTGGTGCGGGTCGTCCCCCAGCCGCTCCCGGAGGCGACGAATGTGAACGGTGATGGTGTTGGAGCGACGCGCGCCGTCACCCCACAGCTCCGCCCGGATCCGGTCCCGGGTGATGACCTTCTCCGCGTGCTGCATCAGCAGGTGCAGCAGCTGGAACTCCCGCAGCGGCAGGCGCCCGGTCGGCACCCCGTGCATCCGCACCTCGTACCCGGCCGGATCCAGCGTCAACGGTCCGCAGACCAGCGGCTGGTCCCAGCCGCCGCGCCCGCCGTGATCGGCCAGGCTCAGCAACTGAGCCACCTCGCGCGGTCGGTAGGGGCGCGCCACGCAGGCGCTCGCCCCCGCCGCCAGCGCCGGGGCCACGGCGGCGGTGTCCTCCGGACCCACCCCCAGCACCACCGGCACCGACATCCGCCGCCGCACCAGCCGCAGCACCGTCGCGCCGTCGAGCACCGGCAGGTCGGCGGAGATCAGCAGTACGTCGGGCTTGCGCAGCCCGGCCTCCAGCAGGGTCACCGCGCCGTCCGCGCAGTGCACCACCGACACCTGGTACCTGGCCAGCTGGGCGGTGAGTCCCTGGCGGATCCGCTCGTCCGCGTCGGCGAGCAGCACCAGCGGGTTGCTGCCCAGCGGTATCCGCGGCTGCCGGGGGACGAACGCCTCGGGGTCGTCCCCGAAACCCTCGGCCCCGCGGGCGTCGGCCCTCCCGCCTCCGGCGGCCCCCGGGTCGCGCTCGTCCACCGCACCCCGGTCGTTCACCGTCGTCGGACCGAAACCGTGCCGGCCGTCAGCCGAATCGCCCGGAAATGTAGTCCTCGGTGCGCCGGTCGGCGGGGTTGCTGAAGATCTTGTCGGTGACGTCGTACTCGACCAGGCGCCCATGACGCTCTCCCTCGCTGTCATTCTCGGCGGTGAAGAACGCCGTCCGGTCCGAAACCCGCGCCGCCTGCTGCATGTTGTGGGTGACGATGACGATGGTGAACTCGTCCGCCAGCCGCAGCATCAGGTCCTCGATCTTCGCCGTGGCGATCGGGTCGAGGGCCGAGCAGGGCTCGTCCATCAGCAGGACGTCGGGCCGGACCGCGATGGCCCGGGCGATGCACAACCGCTGCTGCTGGCCGCCGGAGAGGGCGAAGCCGCTCTCCTTGAGCTTGTCCTTGACCTCGTCCCACAGCGCGGCGCCGGTCAGCGCCTCCTCGACCCGGTCGTCCAGCTCGGACTTGGGACGCTTGCCCTCCACGCGCAGCCCGTAGGCGACGTTCTCGTAGATGGACTTGGGGAACGGGTTCGGCTTCTGGAAGACCATCCCGATCCGGCGCCGCACCTCGATGGGGTCCACGTGCGGCGCGTACAGGTCCTCGCCGTAGTAGGACACCTTGCCCGACACCCGGGCGCCGGGTACCTGGTCGTTCATGCGGTTCAGGCAGCGCAGCACGGTGGATTTGCCACAGCCGGAAGGTCCGATGAGGGCGGTGATCTCGTGCTCGTGGACGGTCAGCGAGACCTCGCGCACGGCGCGGTGCGAACCGTAGGAGACGAAGAGGTCGCTCACCTCGAAGACCGTGGGCGACAACGTGCGCGGCTCGCCGGCCGCCTCCGCTCCGTCGGACGTCCCGGACGCGGGCGCCGTTCTCCGGCGAGCCGTCGCGACGGTGAGATCTACTGCCATGGAGGCTCCCGGGGCGTGAATGGGGGCGGCCGGATGGGACGTTCACCATGTAAAGAGACCCGGGTAGCGGGTTGTGCGGCCTTCGGTGAACCCGAAATGAACAACACGGTGCACGGTGGTGCCGTGGACGAACCGTTCCGGGACCCCGCGAGTCGGGCGGATCCGGGCGTCGCCGACAGGGGTCGCCGGAGGAGGTCGGCGGGGAACGCCGGACCTCCGGGCGCGGAATCCCCCGAAAGGCACGCGCGATCAGTAGCATCGGCAGGCGTGGGGATCGAGGGCGAGCAACTGGTACTGGACTACCTGAGTCGGGTCGGCGACCTGGCGCACACCACCGGCCTGTCGCCGACCGAGCGACGCGACCTGGTGACCCGCCTGCGGGCGGACATCACCCGGCGTCGCTCCGAGGTGCAGGGCGACGAGTCCCGCGCGGACGTCAAACGCATCCTCAAGGGCGTCGGCCGGCCCGAGGACGTGGTGGCCGCCGCCGGTGAACGGGCGACCGCCGTGCCCGACCCGCGCCCCGCCGCGCCCGAACCGGCTCCGGAGCCCGCCCCCGCGCAGGCTCCCGCTCCCGCGTCCGCGCAGCCGCCGGCCCCGGCCGCCGCGCAGCCGCCGCCGGTCGCCGACGCGGCACCGGCGCCCGCCGAGCCGCGGGTCCCGGCCGTCCCGGCGACGCCCGCCGTCCCGGCGGGTCGTCCGACGGCTCGCCACCCCTGGGCCGACGAACTGCCCCGCGAGTACTACGGCGGCCACCTCCCCGGCATGGAGGGCGGCTTCACCGACCCCGAGGTGACCAATCCCCGACCGGTCGACTTCACCAAACCCACCGACGCCGTGCCCGGCGTGCCCGGTGCCCCGGAGGCCGTGCCCGGTCCCCGGGCCGAACCGGGCGCGGACCCCGCCGCCCCGGCTGCCCCGGGTGACGGTGCCGCCGGCGATCCGGGTGACGGCCGGGCCCCCCGCGACAGCCGCCGCGCGGTCTGGCGGGCCGCCCGGCGCGGCCTGGGCGGCAGGCACGTCGGCGGCCCGGTGGAGCTGCTGGCGGTGCTGCTGCTGGTCGGAGGCGGCCTGCTCGGCGAGCTGATCGCCATGGCCGGCGGCTGGTTGCTCGCCTACTGGGCGCCCCGGATCGGCCGCACCGAGGCCAAGTGGGCGGTCTTCGGGATGCCCGCCCTGGTCGCGAGCGGCTACCTGATCTGGCTGTACGGGCGGGTGAACGAACAGTGGGGCGACCCGCTGGAGGCCGAGGCCATGACCGACGCGTTCACCGCCAACGTCCCGCTGGTGGTCCGTGCGGCGGCGGTGGCCAGCGCCCTGTTCATCCTCTGGCGCGGACTGCGCCGCCCGGCGGAGAAGAAGTAGCGCCGGTCTTCTGCGGCCCGCCGCGGACCCGAAGCCGTCGCTTCCTCACGCGAGGGCGCCGATGCGTCGGGCGAACGTCCGGACCCCCGGCAGGGTCCGGTCGTACCGTACGAGATCGGCGGTCATGACCCGGACCGGTGCGCGCCGGACCTCTTGCGGTGCCGCTTGCTTGGCGGCCAAGCCGTCCTCACCGAGTTTGACGCACAGGCGGGTCGCGATGGTGTACGGATCGGCGACCGCCGTCGCCGCCCCTTCCGGGCAGGCGTTCCCGTCCGGAGCTGCGGCCGGCGCGATACGGGAGGGGAGCGCGCGGGCGAGAGCGGTGTAGCGGCAGGCGCCGAACTCTTCCCGGGAGGCGTCCACCACCGCCGCGACCGTCGCCGGAGTGGGATCGGTGGGGGCGCCTGCTCGGGGCCTCGGTGGAGCAGCAGATCCTCCACGACGCCGCACAGAACCAGATCTGGTTGGAGATCGTCCAGATCGCCCTCGACCTGCTCGGCTGAATGTCCTTGCTCGCCTTGACCGGCAAAGCCCGCCTCCGGGAGCCCCGCCGCCTGCGGCTTCGGCTGTTCTCCACCGCCGCCCAGCTCGTCACCACCGGCCGCCGCCGCTCCCTCCGCCTCGCGGCCCACCGGCCCCGGGCCGACATGATCACCAAAGCTCCGGACCGGCTCCACACTCTCCCGAACCCTGGCTGACCAGCGCCTTCCCATCCCTGCGAACAGCACCAGCCCACCGGAGCCGTGTGATCCGGCGCCCACCCGACGCGACAGCCGGACGCTCGACCTGCCCGCGACCGGACCGAACAACCGAAACGACCCACCGGGTAATCCAACAGACCGTCACGAAAGATCGAGGCGAGCGGGGTATCAAGCGCTCAACAGGCCGAAAGCAGGACAGTGGAACTCATCCAGGGTTCCAGTTCTCCGCAAGCACCTCGCCCCGGGCCAGACACATGTGCAGCCATGGCCGCCCACGACGAGGGGGACACGGCAGGCCGCGTCGATCACCTTTTGCTTCGGATCAGGGCTCTTTCCGTAGATGCGCGAGAGTGGCGGCGAGGGCCAAGTCGTACTGGTCCTTGTCCTTCTCCCAGCGCGCCATCACCGAGGCCGCTGCCTTGGCCATTTCGGTCGGGAGGCCGGCATCTCTCAGCGCGTCTGCGACTTCTTCCATCTCGGGGCCCCATCGCCACGCTCGTGCAGCCACGCTGGGCAGGTACTCCGGATCGGAGAGGATCCGCGCGGGCATCCTCTTCGCCTCCTCCGTGAGGAGGTCGGCGACGCCATGAGTATCGGCGAGAGCGTGCGAAACGCCGGCCAGGGTGCGGGCAGCCTTCTGGAAACCCGCAAACGATGCCTTGAGCGCCGAGGCGGAGCCGACGTGTGCACCGGCGCCGCGTACCTCGACCGCAGAGTCCTTGAACAGGGTGTGCACGAGCTCTGCGGCATGGCCGTCCCCCGCCACGTAGAGGCGGCACGAACGCCCGCTGCCGGGCGGAGGACCGAAGATGGCGCCGTCGAGTACGACAGAGGCCGGGCGGATCTCGCGCGCGATCCGTTCCATACGCTGGGGGCTGATCGCGTTGGCGTCCAGGTAGAGCCCCTTGAAGGCATGGGCGGCAACCTCGGTCGCAACGTCCTCTGCGACATGCGGCGGACAGATCGAAAGGACAGCGTCGCTCGTGCCGAGAGCTTCTTCGAGCGACATGCAGGACGTCATACCCGCGCTCTCGGCACGCTCAGTCGTCGCCGGGCTACGGCCCGCAGAAACCCACAGCACCCTACGAGCCCCGATGACCTGAGCGGCCACGGCTGCCCCCATCGAGCCGGGGTGCAGGATCGTCACCGTGGTCACTGTGTTCCTCCATGGGGAAGCTCGGCCGGGGTCTGCTCCTGGTGAGCGACGATAGCCTCACGCATCGCCCTGGCCGCTGGGGTCGTGCGCGCGGGGTGAAGCGCGAGGTGGCGGCCGAACTGCTGCACCCGCTTCCGTACGCTCTCAGTACGGCGACGAGCGTTCACACCGAGCACGTCGTAGACCTGGAGAGCCGCGCCATCGAGATCCCCGCGGCTCAAGCGGGCCATGGACAGGTCCATGCGTGCCAACGACATCTCTCCCAAGCGTCGCTGTTCCGGGGGAACTGCCTCAAACATGCATACTGCCTCGTCGGCTCGCGCCTCGGCGTCGCTCAGGTGCTGGTTGCCGCCGAGCCACAGGTGGGTGCTGCTCGCGTAGAAGAGTTGCTTCTCCTCCGGGAAGGTCATCATGCCGCCTGGAAGATCGTCCCCGGCGGTCATCTGATCGCGCATGTCATTGGCCCTGTTCAGGGCGGCGATGGCGTCGGTCGCCTGCTGAAGTTGCCCGTAGGCACGGGCCTGGATACTGGCCAAACGGATGTGAGCGGTGCCGCGCTCCGGTGTGAAGTCGACTCCGGCCTCGGCGAGACGTACAGCGTCGTGAGGGCGGCCGTCCCAGTAGGCGATCAGGGCTTGGAGCCCTCGGACCCATGCCCGCAGACCGTTGTGGCCGGCGAGTTCACCGCACATGAACGCGGTGCGGGCCTGTGTTTCTGCCGCCTCGTACCGACCGAGGTCGAAGCCGGCGTTGGCCAGGACGCCGCACAGCACGCCCGCCGCCACATAGAGGTCGCGGGTGTACTGAGGTGGCTGGCGGCCCTCAAGGAATTCAAAGGCACGGTTGCGAAGAGCGCGCACCTCACGAAACAGGGGCCCAACAGGACGATTGGGATAGTTAGTCACTATCCGTCGGATATCTGCTTCCAGCTGCTCCATCGTGTGAGGGCCGACGTTGCTGCCCTCCGCCCTGGCGGCGAACCGCGCCGACTCATTGGCAGCCGCCATCACCACGTCCTCGGCGCCGTAATCGAACTGATCTTCCGAAACGGATTCTCTCGCCTCGCGCAGGCCGGGGGAACTGTTCATCGCCGAGGCGCGAGCGAACAGGCGGCCGACCGGGACTCCCGGGAACATGAACTGCAAGATGCGCCGGGCCTCGGTGCGCGGCGTCGTCTTCACCTCACCGTGGACCCACCTGACGAACTGGCGCTTCTCCGGCGGCGGGGCAGTCGCGAGAGAGGTCGGTCCTTCCAGATCCGCCAGCTCTCGCGCGGCGTCCTGGTACCGCCTCTTGAACACCTCGTACTCCTGCCAGCCCTTCTGGTTGACCAAGATCTGGAAGAGGGGCGGTTCCGTTTCCACAGCCGCTCCTTGGGGCTCGGGAGTTGTTCCGGCATCCACGCTAGTGCCGCATCAGGCAACGTTCGCCCTGTCGATGACCTCCCGGAGGTGTTCGTCGGCGGCGTGACGGTTTCGCCAGATGATGTAGCGGCGGATCATGCTGCCCTGCTCTTTGTGGCTGGTGTGGTCGGTGCCGTCGAGGGTGAAGTAGCGCAGGGCGGTGAACTGGGCCTCTATTCGGTTCAACCAGGAACTGTTGGTCGGGGTGTGGGCGATCTCCACGTTGTTCGCTTCCGCCCACGCCCCCACCCGCCGGCACCGCTTCGTCGTCAGGTGCGGTGAGTAGTTGTCGCGCACGATCGCCAGGCGGACCTCTCGGGAGTGCAGCGAGCGCAGGTAGCGGCAGAACCCCGGGAACTTCGACCGGTTCCTGGTCTTCTCGATGTGGCCGTAGAGCTGGTCTTTGGCCAGTTCGTAGGCGGCGAACAGGTGCCGGACCCCGTGGGGGCGGGTGTAGGTCGCCCGCCGCCGGGGCCGGGGGTCGCGGCCGGGGTCCTTGTGCCTGCCGCCGCGCTCGGCCCACTGCCGGCCCGGGTGCGGCTGGAGATTGAGCGGCCCGAACTCATCGAGGCAAAAGATGACTTCGGGCTCGCCGTCTTCGGGTACCACCTCGCTGTCGGCGATCGCGTAGAGGTGTTCGACACGGGCCTTTTTGGCCGCGTAATCGGGGTCGCGGGAGGTCTTCCAGGTCTTCACGCGTTGAAAGGAGACGCCCTCCTCGCGGAGCAGGATGCGCAGGCCCTCGTGGCTGATGTCGTCGACCACCCCCTCGGCGACCAGGAAGTCCGCCGGCTTGGTCAGGCCCCGGGTCGAGAACGGCAGGCCGTGCTCGGCCGGCTTGGACTTGGCGATCTCCTTGATCTCCCGGCGTTCGGGCAGCGTGAAGGTCTTCGGCCGGCCGCCCCTGTACTTGGGATACAGCGAGTCGAAGCCGTCGGTGTTGAAGTTGTGGATCACGTCCCGGACCCGGTCGTCGCTGGTGAACGTCACCTCGGCGATCTTCGCCACCGTCATGCCCTGCGCGGACAGCAGAACCATCTGAGCGCGGCGCCAGGTCACCACCGAACCGCTGCCACGGCGGATGATCCGCAGCAGCCGCTTGCCCTCGTCATCATCGATCTCACGGACCCGCACGCGTTCAGCCACGTGATCATTCTGGCGTCGGAGAGCTTCCCGGCGCAGCAACCGGGCGACACATCACGACAGGGCGAACGTTGCCTGATGCGGCACTAGGTCTATCCCTCCGGACACAGAGCATCCTCGCCCAGGCGGTTGGAGGGGCGATCCTGCACCACAACAGCCGCACCCGGTGACCTGCGCCAAAGACAGTCGAGGAGATCCTCGGCTCCCTCGCCCGTTTCTGCCGACGGGTCTCCGGCGCAGGAGACCATTGGCGGGCGGCGGGCGGCGGGCGGCGGGCGGGGGCCGGGGGAGCTGTTGGGGTTGTGCCGTCAGTCCGAGGAGGTGGGGTGGGATGTCCAGGCAGTCGGCGAGGTGCCGAAGCAGCACCACGTCCCGGAGTGGTTGCCTGCCGCGTTCCATCCGGGACAGGGAAGCGGCCGTGTAGCCGACCCGCTCGCCGAGTTCGACGGGTGGGGATCGTTTCGGCGATTCGCCCCACCCACGCCGTCCCGACCCCACTCGACGGCGGTCGGACGTGGACCGCGCCGTTCACCGACCTTCGGCGAATCCCCGTCGAGCCGAGCCGAGCCGAGCCCTGACGCGTCGTGACGGGCCGGGTCCCGATCCGGGGCGGATCGGGACCCGGAGGGGGTGTCAAGAAGCCAGGGCCTCCTCGATCTCGCCGAGGATGATGCCGGCCGCCGTGTAGCCGATGCCCTGGAACCACAGCTCGTCCTCGACCGCGAAGACCCGGTTCTCCCGCACGGCGTCCATGCCCTCCCACAGGGCGCCGCCGACCGCCGCCGACTCGCCGCTGTTCTCCGCCGAGCCGTAGGAGGTGTAGAAGATGACGTCGCCGTCGCCGAGGTCGACCTGCTCGGGGCTGATCTCCACGGCGAAGCCGTCGGGGGCCTCGTCCACGATGGCGGGTCGGCCCAGTCCGAGGTCCTCCAGGATGGTGCCGATGTAGTTCTCCCGCCCGTACAGGCGGGTGTCGCCGCCCTCGATGAAGCGGATCACGCTGACCTCGGTGTCGGCGGCCTCCTCGGCGCCGCCGAGCGCCTCGACCACCTCGTCCACCCGCTCCTCGTAGTCCTCGACGATCGCGGCGGCCTCCTCCTGCCGGTTCAGCGCCTCGGCGTGCAGCAGGAAGTTCTCCTTCCATGGTCCACCCGGGTTCTCGCCGAAGACGGTCGGCGCGATCGCGGACAGCTCGTCGTACCGGTCGGCGTCGCGCGCCATGTTCCCGATGATCAGATCGGGCTCCAGCTCGATGATCGCCTCCAGGTTGGGGGCGGCGATGTTGCCGACGTTCTCCACGTCGGTGAGCCGCTCCTCCGGCAGGTAGAAGGGGAAGCCGGTGGCGACGTCGGCGCGCACCGAGCCGATCGGGGTGACGCCCAGGGTCAGGGCGGAGTCCAGTTCGGCGGTGTCCAGGACGATCACGCGTCGCGGATCCGCCGGCACCTCCACCGGGCCCATCACGGTGTCGATGGTGCGGGTCTCCCCGACCTCGCCGACCTCGCCCTCGGGGGTCGTGGCGTCCTCGGCGGTGCCGTTCTCGGTGTCGTCGTCGGAGCCGCAGGCGGTCAGCAGCAGGGCGCCGGTCAGCAGGGCGGCGCCGGTTGTCAGGGCGCGGGTCGCGCGGTGGGTGCGGGTCACGGTGTCGGTCTCTCCTCGGGTCGCTCCCGGGGGCTCCCGGGAGGTTGGGCAGGCGGTCGGTCGGTCGGGCAGGCGGACGGGTCCCGGCGTGGTCCCGGGGCGCGGGGTCGGTCGCGGGCGTCCGGGCCGGACGGGATCACCCGTCCGGTGACCAGGGGGCGGCGGGCACCACCAGTGGCCCGCCGGTCACCGGGTCCGCCACCACCACGGCGGCGAGCCCGAAGACGTCCCCCACCAGCTCGGCTGTGACGACCTCCGCCGGCGGGCCGCTCGCCACCACCCGTCCGCCGGACATGGCGATCAGGTGGTCGGCGTAGCGGGCGGCCTGGTTGAGGTCGTGCAGCACCATCGCGACCGTGCTGCGCCGGTCGTGGTTCAGCCGCCGGATCACGTCCAGCACCTCCACCTGGTGCGCGATGTCCAGGAAGGTGGTCGGCTCGTCGAGCAGCAGCAGTTCGGTCTCCTGCGCCAGCGCCATGGCGATCCACACCCGCTGCCGCTGTCCGCCGGACAATTCGTCCACCGGCCGGTCGGCGAGGTCGGTGACGCCGGTGCGCTCCATCGCCTCGACCACCGCCCGTTCGTCCTCCGTCGACCACTGCCGCCACCACCGCTGGTGCGGCTGCCGACCGCGCGAGACGAGGTCGGAGACGCTGATCGCCTCCGGCGCCACGGGCGACTGCGGCAACAGTCCGATTCGGCGGGCGATCTCCCGGGTGGGCCGCTCGGCCAGCTCCACGCCGTCCAGCAACACCGCGCCCGAACGCGGACGCAGCAGCCGGCCGAGCGCGCGCAGGGTGGTGGATTTGCCGCAGGCGTTCGGGCCGACGACGGCGGTGACCAGGCCGTCCGGCAGCGAGAGGTCCAGCCCCTCGACCACCGTGCGGTCGTCGTAGGCGAGGGTCAGGTCGCGGGTGACCAGCCGACCATCGGTGGAGGAGCCCGCGCCGGGCGGCGCCGGGTCGGGGTGCGGGGAACGGTTCACGCGCGACCTCCGGTGCGTCCGCGGGCGATCAGCCACATCAGGTAGGGGGCGCCGACGGCGGCGGTCAGCACGCCCACCGGCAGTTCGACCGGGTACAGCAGTTGTCGCGCCCCGAGGTCGGCGACGACCACCAGCAGCGCTCCGACCAGAGCGGAGGTCAGCAGCGGCAACTGCGCGGTGCGGGTCAGCCGGCGGGCGATCTGCGGCGAGAGCAGCGCCACGAAGTCCACCGGACCGGCGGCCCCGGTGGCCATCGCCGCGAGCAGCACCCCGATGCCGACCAGGCCCAGCCGTACCCGGCCGAGCCGGGTGCCGAGCCCGATCGCGGTGTCGTCGTCCACCCCCACCGCGCGCTGCGCCCGGGCCGCCCACAGCAGCGCGGGCAGCAGCACCAGCAGGGTGATCGCCAGGGGGCCGGCCTGCTCCCAACCGCGCCCGTTCAGCGAGCCGGTCATCCACACCGTGGCCTGCTGCGCGACGATCGGTTCACCCTTGGTGAGGAAGAGTTGCACCACGGAGCGCAGCGCCACCGCCACGCCGATCCCGATCAGCACGAACCGGGCGGCGTGCAGGCCGCCGCGCCAGGCGAACAACCACACCAGCGCGGCCGCCAGCACCCCGCCGAGCACCGACAGGTACGGCAGCACGGAGGCCGAGACCAGGCCGAAGGTCATCGCGCCGACCGTCATCGCCGCCGCGCCGTGGGTGACGCCGATGACATCGGGGCTGGCCAGCGGATTGCGGGCGACGGTCTGGATGAGCGCCCCCGCCGCCCCCAGCGCCAGGCCGACCAGCAGGCCGGTCACCAGGCGGGGCAGGCGCAGTGTGCCGACCAGTACCTCGTACCGGGAGGGTTCGCCGAGCAACACCGCCCACACCTCCGTCGGCGGCACGGTCTGTCGGCCGATCGACAGCGCGGCGGTGCAGGCGGCGAGCAGCAGCAGCGTCAGCGCGCAGGCCACGGCCGCCGAGCGGAGGTGCAGCAGCACCGAGGCGGGGCCGGCGCGCAGCACCGCGTACCCGGCGGGGCGCGGCCGGCCCGGCCGGCCGACGGCACCGAGGCGGTCGGCGGGCGCGTCGGGTCGCGCGGCGAGGCGGGTCGGGGGTCCGGCGTTCACGCCCCCACCCCCGAACGGCGCACCAGCGCGATGAGGAAGGGCACCCCGATCAGGGCGGTCATCACCCCGGCCGGGACCTCCGAGGGCGGCAGCACGACCCGGCCCACCACGTCGGCGACCAGCAGCACCACCGGGCCCAGCAGCGCCGCCAGCGGCAGCAGCCGCCGGTGCGAGGGACCGGCCAGGGCCCGGGCGAGGTGCGGCACCGCCAGGCCGACGAAGGCGATGGGGCCCGCCGCGGCCACGGCGGTGCCGGTGAGCACGGCCGCGCCCAGCCCGCCGCAGATCCGCACGGCGGCCACGTTGCGGCCCAGCCCCCGGGCGACATCCTCGCCGAGCGCCAGCGCGTCCAGGCCGCGCGAGCCGGCCAGGGCCAGGATCAGGCCGATCACCAGGAACGGCCACAGCCGGCCGAGGACCTCCGCGTCGCGGCCGGTGAGCGAGCCGATCTGCCAGAACCGGAACTGGTCCAGGGTGGCCGAGCGGGTGGTCAGCACGCCGGCGATCAGGGAGGCCAGCAGCGCGTTGATCGCGGCGCCGGCCAGGGCCAGTTTCACCGGGGAGGCGCCGCCCCGGCCGCGCGAGGCGATCGCGTACACCAGGACGGCCGCGACCCCGGCGCCGGCGAAGGCGAACCAGATCCAGCCGAGAAGGGTGTGCACGCCGAAGAAGGAGATGGCGATCACGACGGCGGCCGAGGCGCCCTGGGCCAGGCCGAGGATGCCGGGTTCGGCGATGGGGTTGCGGGTCAGACCCTGCAGGACCGCGCCCGCCACGCCGAGGGCGGCGCCGGCGAGCAGCCCCACCAGGGTGCGGGGCAGTCGCATCTCCCGGATGACCTGCGCGGTGGTGCCGTCCCCGCCGTGCACCAGGGCCTCCCACACCTCGGCGGGCGGCAGGGTGCGGCTGCCGACGGCGAGGCTGAGCACGACCGTGCCCGCGAGGGCGAGGGCGACGAGCAGGAGGCGGGCGAGGAAGGAGGGGCCGCCGACGCGGCGTGGGCCGGCGGCGACGGAATCGGTTCCGCCCGCGCGGGTCTTTCCGGTGCCGGTGTTCCCGGTGTCGGTGTTCCCGGGATCGGTGTCCTCGGGAACGGTGTCCTCGGAGGGGGGCACGCCGCTGGACGCGGTGGCGGGCATGGGCGGTCCCCCGGCGGTGCGGTCGGCGAGCGGTCGGTGGCCGATCGACGGAGGTGGGGGTCGGCCCGGTGCGTCGCCCCTCCGTGTCTCTCGGGTGAGGCCAGCCTAACCTTGCCCGTCGTTTCGGGACGGGCGGGCCTCGGAACGGGCGCGCCGGGTGCGGGGACGCGGGACGCGGGGAGATGGGGGAACAGGGAGAGGGGAGAGACGCACCCGGGGTGCCGGGTGCGTCTCTCCCCTCGATGTCCCCCACCACCCGGGCCCCGGGGGCGGGTGGTCCGCCCCGGGCCCCGGGTGGTGGGTATCGGAACGTGGCGGGTGCCGATCAGTCGAACGTGATCACCACGGGCTGGAAGATGCTGGTGTTGACGGCGAAGTTGTCGTTGCCCAGCTGGCACAGCGTGGTGCTGTTCGACTGCTGGCCCAGGATGCCGGCGAGGAAGCCCTTGTTCTCGACGTCGGTGCCCTGGAGGGTGTTGCCACAGACGTTGGCGACGGTGGTGTCGCTGCCGCCCTTGCCGTAGGCGCCCGCCGTGGCGGTGGAGGCGCCGAGCATGGCGGTGGCGGCGGCGGCCACGGCCACCATCTTGAAGGAAGTGCGCATTGATGCTCTCCTGTCGTGATCCTCCGGAATGAGGACAGTTCGAGTATTTGCGTCAACGAGTCAACTATCACCTTGAAATGCTCCAAAGTCGGCAATATGGGCATCAAGTACCCACGGGGGAGTGAATCGGTGTGTCCTTTGCTCCGCCGTCCGGTCCCGTTCGGGCCCCGCGCCGGTCGCCGTCGGTGTAGCGCGGGTGTCGTCGTGACACCCCGTCGGCCCTTCCCGAAGTGACGGAATGCCTCCCCGGGGTGACTCAAGTCCACTGATCGGCACCCAATTTGACGGTGGATCGACGAACCGCGCCCGCCCGGCGGGTGCCCCCCGCCCCCGCGTCGGTCAGCCGGTGCCGGCCGGTGTCGTCGGGACGAGCACGGCGAGCAGTTCGCGCACCCGGGCGTCCACGACGTTCCGGATGGCGCGCACCACCCGTGGCGGGGCCCCGTCCGGATCGGGCAACGGCCAGTTGAGGTAGCGGCGGCCGGGGAGGATCGGGCAGGCGTCACCACACCCCATGGTCACCACCACGTCCGCCGCCCCGATGACCTCGTCGGTCAACGGCTTGGGATAGGCGTGCCGGACCTCCACCCCCACCTCGGCCAGGGAGCGCGCCACCTCCGCCGACACCGCCGCACCGGGATCCGTCCCGGCCGAGGAGGCGAGGACACGCTCCCCGGAGTGGTGCCGCAGGAGCGCGGCGGCGAGCTGGGAGCGTCCGGTGTTGCGCCCGCAGACGAAGAGCACGTGCGGCACGGCGGATCGGACGGGGCCCTCGGTGCGGGCGAGGGCGTCCAGGCGCTCGCCGGTGAGGCGCTCGGCGAGCAGGGGCAGGTGATCGGGGATCGTCGCACCGGCGGCCAGTCGGCGGTGGGAGTCGAGCAGTAGGTGGTGGACGGTGTCCAGGGAGAAGCGGTGCTCATGGCGGGCCGCCAGGCGCAGGGTCGCGGAGGTCAGTCGATCGCCGGGAACGCGGTGCGGGGGAAGGGCGGTCACGGGTCCTCCGGGCGGATGGGTACCGGGGTGGGGCCCCGAGGGGGCGGGGTCGGCCGGCTCCGGGCGGCGTGAGAGTATCAGTGAATACTGATGTCAGTCGATACTGATGGTAGGGGCGATGGAGGGACGACCGATGCCGGAACCGACGCCGGGGGTGCGGGGGTGACCGGTGTGATCGGCGACGACGCCGTCCCGGAGGGGGGCCGTCGGCACGTCGGGGACGGGTCCGACGGCACCCCCGACGACGTGCTCGACGCCCTGGTCATCGGCGGCGGACAGGCCGGCCTCGCCGTCGGCTACCACCTGCGCCGGCACGGCCTGCGCTTCCTCGTCCTCGACGCCGCCCGACACCCCGGCGGCGCGTGGCGCGGCTTCTGGCCCTCGCTGCGCCTCTTCTCGCCCGCGAGCCACTCCTCGCTGCCCGGCCGCCCCATGCCCGGGACGCCGGGGGAGCCCTACCCGAGGGCCGGCCACGTGGTGGAGTACCTCACCGCCTACGAGCGGCGGTACGACCTGCCCGTCCGGCGACCCGTGACCGTGCGGGCGGTCCGGCGCGTCGCCGATGGCCTCGCGGTGGAGACCGACGACGGTTCCGGCGCCGGCCTCGACACCGGCGGCGAACCCGGCACCCTCGTCGCCCGGGCCGTGATCAGCGCCACCGGTACGTGGTCGCGGCCCTTCGTTCCCGCCCTCCCCGGTCGTGACCGTTACCGGGGCCGGCTCCTGCACACCGTCGACTACCGGGGCCCGGAGGAGTTCGCCGGCCGTCGTGTCGTGGTGGTGGGCGGCGGCAACTCCGGCGCCCAGATCGCCGCCGACCTCGCCCCGCACGCCCGGACCCTGTGGGTCACCCGCCGCCCACCGCGCTTCCTGCCCGACGACATCGACGGCCGTGCCCTCTTCGACACCGCCACCGCCCGCCGCCGGGCCCTGGAGGCGGGTCGTCCCGACCCCGGCGGCGTCGCGGCGCTCGGCGACGTGGTCGCGACCGAGGCGGTGCGCGAGGCCCGGGAGCAGGGCACGCTCACCGCCCTGCCGATGTTCGACCGGCTCGAGCCGGAGGGGCCCCGGTGGGCGGACGGCACCGTGCGCCCCGCCGACGCGATCATCCTGTGCACCGGCTTCCGCCCCGCCCTCGCCCACCTCGCCCCGCTGCGCCCGCGCCGCGCCCGGGGGCGGATCCCGGTGGAGGGCACCCGGTCGGTGGACGAACCGCGCCTCTTCCTCCTCGGCTACGGCGACTGGACCGGGCCGGCCTCCGCGACCCTCATCGGCGTCGGTCGACCGGCGCGGGAGACGGCCGCCGCCGTCGCCGACCTGCCGGACGTCCGCGCCGCCCGGGAGAGCCGGGCCCGCGCCGGCTGATCCGGCGGCCACGACGGGATCGACCCGGGTTCGGCGTGGTGGGCGTGCGGGGACCGGGTTCGGCGTGGTGGGCGTGCGGGCCGGTGTCCCCCCGGGGCGGAAGATCCGGGCGCGGTGTCGGGCGTCCGTCCGGGCCCGACCCGACGGGGACCGCCGTCTCAGCTCCCGGCCGGCGCGTCGCCCTCCGCCTCCTCCGTCGCCTTCCGGTCGGCCTCCGTGACGGCGGCCACCACGTCCGCCTCCACCTCCGGCTTCCGCAACCCGAGCGTGGTCAGCGGCCCCGCGTCACCCTCCTGCTCCAGCAGCGCGAGCAGGATGTGCTCGGTGCCGACCGAGGTGTGCTCCAGGCGCAACGCCTCGCGGAAGGTCAGCTCCAGCACCTTGCGGGAGGCGTTGTCGTAGGGAACGAGGTCGGGAACGGTGACATCGGGCTCGACCGGGGGGAGCGCGGATTCCGCCGCCTCCCGGACGGTGTCGGTCGCCCCGACCCGGCCCACCAGCACGCCGGTGCCGATCGCCTCCGGCTGGGAGAGCAGACCGAGCAGCAGGTGGGCGGGGTGGATCTCGCGGTGTCCCGTTCGCCGCGCCTCGTTCTGCGAGGCCATCACCACGTTCCTCGCCCGGGGGGTGAAGCGGGCGAAACCCTCGTTGGGGTCGATGGAGGCGGACTCACCGGGACGGGATGGGGTGAAGCGCTTCTGCGCGGCCTGACGGGTGACGCCCATGCTGCGGCCGATGTCGGTCCAGGAGGCGCCGGAGCGGCGGGCCCGGTCCACGAAGTGGCCGATCAGGTGGTCGGCCACCTCGCCGAGGTGCTCACCGGCGACGACGGCGGCGGAGAGGCGGTCGAGGTCGTCGGTGTGCGTGCGCTCCACGGCCTCGATCAGGTCGTCCAGGCGCACCGGGCGGGAGGGGGTGATGGGGTTCGTCATGCTGTCAACCTAGAGTTGACAGCGAGGTGCGTCAACCCGGAGTTGACGGATGTCGGTGATCCGTGGCCTGCCCCGCTGTCCCCCGACCGGGGGACAGCGGCTGTCGACCGACAGCGGGCCGGCGGCCGGGGGCGGCGACCCGTGAGCATGGGGCGAGGGGTTCGGGAGGACGCGGAACCACCGGCACCCGGGCCATCGAAAGGGGGAAACGGCAGTGGAACACGGCGTGCGACGGGAGGCCCGGGGAGGGCCGGCCCGGGAGTACCGGGTGAACGTCCGCCGGTGGTGGGACGGGGTGGTGCCGTTGGTGGCCCTCGGATCCTCCGCCCTCGCCTTGATGGTCGGCCCGGGCCACGCACTGATGTGGTGGGGCCTGACGGTCTGCTCGTTCCTGCTCATCCCCGTGTACGCGGTCGGGGTCCGCGGGGCGCTCACCACCCGGTTGGCGGACCCGCCGCCCTACGGGGCGCGAGCGGTCCCGACCCGGGTGCTCCTGCCGGTGATCGCGGTGGCGGCGGCCTGCTTCGGCCCCGCCGCGCTGATGCTCCAGCTGGTCGTCCTGCCCCTGGTGTGGACGTTCTCCGGCACCGTGCGCCGGGCGCTGGTCGTCACCGTCCCGACCGTGCTCGGCATGGGCGCGGCGGCCCTCCTCGGACCGTGGCTCATCAGCCGGTTCGCCCTCGACATCACCCCCGTCGGTGGGGATCCGGTGCCCGTAGCCGGAATCCAACTCGCCGTCCTGGTCCTCGGCACGGCATCCGGCGCGTGGATCACCCACCTCGGTCACCGGGGCGCCGAACGGAACCGGCTCCTGGAGGAGGTGCGGGAGTCCCGGAGGGCCGAGGCGACCGCCCACCGGGAGGCGGGAGCGGCGGCCGAGCGCGAGCGCATCGCCCGCGAGGTGCACGACACCATCGCCCAGCACCTGACCGGCATCGTCGTCCTCGCCCAGCGGGCGCGTGGCGAGGAGACCGGTGCGGGGGAGACCGCCGGCGGCGGCACCGACGACGACCCCGGCATCCCGGAACTCATCGAGACCACCGCCCGGGAGGCGCTGGAGGAGGCGCGTGCCCTGATCGCGGCCAACGCCGCGCCGCCGCACGGCGAGGGTCTGGCCGACTCCCTGGTCCGCCTCGGCGAACGGTTCCGCCGGGAGACCGGCCCGCCGGTCGCCGTGACGGTCACCGGTCCCACCGACCGGCTCGGTCGGGACCGGGAGGTACTGGTGCTGCGCTGCGCGCAGGAGGCGATGGCCAACGTCCGCAAGCACGCCGCCGCGCACCACGTCGAGTTGACCCTGCGCGTCGGGGACGGGGAGGCCGTCCTGACGGTCCTCGACGACGGTCGGGGCACGCCGATCGACGCCCCCGGGGCCGGAGGCGGGTTCGGCCTGCCGGGGATGCGCGACCGACTCCTGCCGATCGGCGGGAAGTTGACGGTGGGCCCGCCGGACGACGGCCGCCCCGGCACCCTGCTGACGGTCCGCCTCCCCGTCGGGGAGGAGCGCGGGACGCCGGTCGTCGCGGTCCCCGCCGGGGCCGGCCGGGGAGGGGTCGCGTGACGGCCGGGCCGGGCGCCGCGCCCGTCCGGGTGCTGGTCGTGGACGACCACCCGATCGTCCGGGAGGGCCTGGTGGCCCTTCTGGACCGGGCCGACGGCGTCGAGGTCGTCGGCGCGGCCGGCGACGGGCGGGAAGCGGTGGCACTCGTCGCCGCCCGGTCCCCCGACGTGGTCCTGATGGATCTGCGGATGCCCGGCGGGGACGGGGTCGCCGCCACCGCCCGGATCACCGCCGACCACCCCGGCACCCGGGTGCTGGTCCTCACCACGTGGGAGAGCGACCACGACATCCTCGGCGCGGTCGAGGCCGGGGCCCGGGGCTACCTGCTGAAGGCGGCCCCGGGGGAGGAGATCCTGGCCGGGGTGCGGGCGGTGGCCGCCGGCGAGACGGCGCTCTCGCCCCGGGTCGCCGCCCGGCTGGTCTCCCGGGCCCGGGGCGGGGGGAGCCGCCCCCGTCTCTCGGCCCGCGAGCGGGAGGTGCTGGGGCTCGTCGCCGAAGGGCTCGGCAACCCCGACATCGCCCGTCGCCTGTTCATCGGGGAGGCCACGGTGAAGACCCACCTGGCCAGGATCTTCGTCAAGCTCGGCGTGGACGACCGCACCCGGGCCGTCACCCGGGCCCTGGAGTGCGGCATCCTCCCGCAGCCCTCCGGCTGACGCCGGGCTCCGGCCGGGTCCGCGTCACCGGTCCGGCTCCCCATGGAAGAAAGGCAGCCCGAGGAACGTAACTCCAACAAACGTAATCCCAGCAAACGTATACTTCATCTACGTTTATTGAAGCTACGTTTGTGTGGGAGGTGGAGCGTGGAGTTCCGGGGTCGGGAAGAGGATTTGCGGATGTTGGAGCGGCAGTACCTCTCGGTGAAGGAAGGGAGTGGCTCCACGCGCGGTCGGGCCGTGGTCGTGACCGGGCGCAGGCGGGTCGGCAAGTCCCGCCTGGTGCAGGAGTTCTGTGATCGTTCGGGAGCACCCCACGTGGTCTTCCAGGCCACCCGCGGGCGGCGCCCGGCGGCGGAACGGGCGGACTTCGTGGCCGGTATCGGGAGGGCCGCGTGGTCCGGAGCGGATCTGTTCTCCGGCATCGAGCCACGGGACTGGAACACCGCCCTTCGTGCGCTCGCGGCCGCGCTGCCGGATGAAACCCCGACGATCGTGGTCCTGGACGAGGTGCCCTGGTTGATCGAACAGGACGCCGAGTTCGAAGGTGCACTGCAGACGGTGTGGGATCACCACCTCTCGGCCAAACCCGTCCTCCTGGTCCTGGTGGGCAGCGACCTCTCCGTGATGGAGGCGCTCCAGACCTACGGCCGACCCTTCTTCGGTCGCGCCGGTCGGATGGTGGTGAGACCGCTCAACCCGGCGGATGTTCGTGCGATGACGGGGCTCTCCGCCGCCGAGGCCATTGACGCGCTTCTGATCACCGGCGGGTTTCCGGAGTTGGTCCGCTCCTGGAAGCCGGGAACGGACCGGCGGACGTATCTGCGGGAGGCGTGTGAGGATCCGCTCTCCCCGCTGGTCGTGGCCGGGGAGCTCTCACTGCTCGGTGAATTTCCCGGAACGACCCGGGCCCGGTCGGTGCTGGAGGCCATCGGTGCGGGGGAACGCACCTTCGGGGCCATCGCCGCCTCGGTGGGCGGATCGGAGGGTCTGCCCTCCGGCACACTGACGCCCCTTCTCGCCATGCTGCGCGACAAGCGGGTGGTGGAGACGGACCGGCCGCTCTCCACCACCACCGACACGAAGAACAAGCGGTACCGGATCGCCGATCCCTACCTCCGCTTCTGGCTGGCCTTCATGCCCCGGGTGTTGCCGTTCATCGAGCGGGGGAGGGGCGACGTGGCGTTCGATCGCATCGAACGCTCATGGACCACATGGCGCGGGCGGGCGGTCGAGCCCCTCATCCGCGAATCGCTGCTCCGTCTCCTGCCGGACGAGCAGTGGCCCGACACCTCGGCGATCGGGGGATGGTGGAATCGGCGGAACAACCCCGAACTCGATCTCGTCGGAGCCGATCGGGAATCGCCGGCCGGCCGGATCCACTTCGTCGGCTCCGTGAAGTGGCTGGAGAACCGCCCCTTCGACCGAAGGGATCACGACGCACTGGTCCGTGATCTGCTCGCGGTGCCCGGAACCGGCCCGGACACACCCCTGGTCGCGGTCTCCCGGTCCGGGGTCACCGAAGGGCTGCCCCTGGCGGCCCGGTGGGGTCCCGAGGACCTCGTAGGGGCCTGGGAACCCCGATGAACCCGCCGGGGCACGGTGCACGGGAAATCCGCCGGCGTGACCCGGTCGTCGGCGGGGAGGATCAACCGGTGATCACCCTGCGACCCCTCACCCCCGACGACTGGCCGCTGTGGCGCGAGGTGCGCCTGGCGGCCCTCGCCGACGCGCCCCGGGCCTTCGGCTCCCGCTTCGCCGACTGGCAGGGGGAGAACGACCGCGAGGAGCGGTGGCGCGAACGCCTCGCCCTCCCCGGGGCCCGCACCCTGGTCGCGGAGTGGGAGGGCGCCCCCGTCGGCGTGGCGGGCGGCGTGCCGATCCCCGGCGCGGAGGGTGTGGTGGAACTGGTCTCGATGTGGGTCGCCGGCTCCGCGCGCGGCCGGGGCGTGGGCGACCGGCTGATCACGACCGTCGAGCAGTGGGCCCGCGAGGAGCACGACGCCGTGGCGCTCCGCCTGGCCGTCGCCCCCGACAACCCGTACGCCGCCGCGCTCTATCGGCGGCACGGCTTCCGCCGCACCGACCTGCCGGGCAACACGCTGCCGGACGGTCGGGTGGAGCACCTCATGGAGAAGCCCTTGACATCGCTCGACTGAGTTCGGCCCCCACGAGCCGACAGGACCCGACGCGACCCGGCCGGGACCTGCGGGTTCCTGCCGGGGACGGTCGTCCCCTGTTCCCGAGAGGTCCGGAGGGGTTCGGCCGGCCCGTGCGAGGGTGCGACGGGCGGTGGGGGAACCCGCCGGCGTCCCCTCCCCGGCCCCGCCCCGGTGGGCCGGCCGTCGGGCCCGCTCCCGCGCCGGGCACAATGCGGGGCATGGCCTCCGCCCCGCCGATCGTCGGCTTCGACCTGGACATGACTCTCATCGACTCCCGCCCCGGGATCCACGCCACCTACACGGCGCTGGCCGCCGAGACCGGCGTGTTCATCGACGCGGACCTGGCGATCACCCGTCTGGGTCCCCCGCTCGAACAGGAACTGGAGCACTGGTTCCCCGCCGAGCGGATCACGGAGGTCGCCGACCGCTACCGCGCGCTCTACCCGGGCCACGGCATCGCCGCCACCCCGGCGATGCCCGGCGCGGCCGAGGCGATGACGGCGGTCCGGGAGGCGGGCGGCAGGGTACTGGTCGTCACCGCCAAGTACGCCCCCAACGCCAAGCTGCACCTGGATCACCTGGGGCTGACCCCGGACGTGCTGGTCGGTGACCTGTGGGCGGAGGCCAAGGCGATCGCGCTGCGCGAGCACGGCGCCGGCGTCTACGTCGGGGACCACCTCGGCGACATCCGGGGCGCGGTCGCGGCGAACGCGCTGTCGGTCACCGTGCCCACCGGCCCGTACGGGGCGGAGGAGTTGCGGGACGCCGGCGCGGACGTGGTGCTCCCCGACGGACTGCCGGCCTTCCCCGCCTGGCTGACCAACCACCTGGGCACGGACGGCCGGGGATCGTTCCGGTGAACCGTTCCGGGCCGGGGCGGGCCCCTCAGCCCATCGCACCCGGGGCGGGCGACCCCGTGTCGGCCCCGTTCCGGGCGGCCCGGTCACGACGCCGCTGCGCCAGGATGTCCCGGATCATGCCGGCCCCGGCGAGCGCGAAGCCCGCCCCCATCAGCATCGACACCCCGTAGGCGATCGGTGGGAAGGGTTCGGAGCCGACGAACATGGGGATGAAGGTGATCAGTGTGGCCACCGCCCCGACGGCGAAGACCACTCCGCCGATCCGGACCAGCAGGTCACCATTCCGGCCCTCGGCCGCCGTCGGTTCGGATGCGCTGCTCACCCCTCCAGGGTAGGCGGGTCCCTCCGGGCCCGGGCGCCGACCCCCGGCCTTCCGGGGCCGGGGTCCCGTGCCGAGGCGATCTTGCCCAATCGGCGGGGGCGATTAGCCTGGAAGGGAGACGGCGGGTCGTGCGGCCCGCCGCCTGCCGTACCCGCATCCGTGCGACCCCGTGAACGTACGCACCCAGACGCACCGAGACGACATTTCACCGGCCGATGCGGGGCGGCCCGGGCGACAGCGAGGACGAGGACACGTGCCTACCGGCAAGGTCAAGTGGTTCAACAGCGAGAAGGGCTTCGGCTTCCTCTCCCGGGACGACGGCGGCGATGTCTTCGTGCACTCCTCCGTCCTGCCCCCGGGGGTGGATGTGCTCAAGCCCGGCCAACGGGTCGAGTTCGGGGTGGTCGCCGGACAGCGTGGCGATCAGGCCCTGTCGGTGACGATCCTCGACCCGACCCCTTCCGTGGCCGCCGCCCAGCGGCGCAAGCCGGACGAGATGGTCTCCATCGTCCAGGACCTCACCACCCTGCTCGACGGCGTGGCCCAGCAGCTGGAGCGGGGCCGCTACCCCGACCGGGCCAACGGGCGGAAGATCGCCGACCTGTTGCGGGCGGTCGCCGACCAGTTGGACGTCTGAGCACCGGGCCGGGGCACGCGTCCCGGCCGTCCCGCCGCCGGCCCCCGGGCCGAGGGGTCCGGGGGCCGGCGGCGTGCGTCGGTACGGGGCCGGCTGGGAACGGCCGGCGCCGGGGGAGACCGGTTCAGTCGTCGAAGGACGGCTCGAGGGCGGTCGCCGACATCCGGGGCGCCAACCCCTCGGCCGCCGCCCGGCCCAGCAGCTCGCGGACCGCCGCGTACCCGTCATCGCCCAGATCGGCGGTGAACTCGTTCACGTACAGCGCGATGTGACGGTCGGCCACCGACGGGTCCATCTCCTGCGCGTGCTCCATCACGTGGGCGTGCGAGGCCGAGGGGTCCTCCCACGCCATCCGCACCGAGGCCCGGATCGTGTCGGACAGGGCGCGCAGCCGCTCCGCGCCCAGGTCCCGGCGGGCGATGATCGCGCCCAGCGGGATCGGGTGCCCCGTGGTCCCCTCCCAGAACTCGCCCAGGTCCACCAACTGGTGCAGTCCGTACTCCCGGTACGTGAAGCGCGCCTCGTGGATGACCAGACCGGCGTCCACCCGGCCGTCCCGCACGGCGGGCATGATCTCGTGGAACGGCATCACCACCACGTTCCCCGGTCCCTCCGGCACCCAGCGGGCCGCCCACAGTCGGAACAGCAGGTAGGCGGTGGAGAGTTCGCTGGGCACCGCCACCGTTCGGCCGGTCAGCGAGGTGCCCTGCTCACCGGGGCGGGTGGGCTCACGGCTGAGCAGCAGCGGACCGCAGCCGCGCCCCAGCGCGCCGCCGCAGGGCAGCAGCGTGTAGGTGTCCAGGACGTGCGGCAGCACCGCGTAGGACACCTTCAGTACCTGTCCCTCGCCGCGTCGGGCCAGGCCGTTGGTGACGTCGATGTCGGCGAACCGCACCCGGGGTGGTTCGGCGCCGGGCACCAGCCCGTGCGTCCAGGCGTGGAAGACGAAGGTGTCGTTGGGGCAGGGGGAGTACGCGATGTCCACGGCGGTCGACGCGGCGTCGGTGCCGGGAATACCGGTGGAACGGCTGTCGGGGGAATGGGCGGGGTCGGCCATGGTGGTCGGTGTCCTCGTAGGGGTCGGCGGCCCGGATGCCCCCGGGCCGGTCACGAAGGGGTGCCCGGCGCCGGTCGGCCGGGGCGCGGGGTACGGCGACCGCCGTCCGGGTGGGCGGCGGCGAGCAGCGGGTGGGCCGCGGCGGCGCAGGCGTCGGCCAGGGCGCGCAGCGCCTCCGGGATCCGCCAGGCGGCCCGGTCGCGCGGACCCACGGGATTGGAGACCGCCCGCACCTCCAGGACCGGTACGCCGGCACGGACGGCGGCCTCGGCGACGCCGAAGCCCTCCATCGCCTCCGCTCCGGCCGTCGGGTGCCGGGCCGCCAGTTCGGCGGCCCGTTCGACGGTTCCGGTGACGGTGGAGACGGTCAGTACGGGGGCGAGCAGCGCCCCGGCCGCCCCGGCCACCTCCGCGGCGAGGCGGGCGGGTGGGTCGTGCGCGACGGTTCCGAAGCCCAGCTCGGTCACGTCGGCGAAGCCGTCGGGGGTCTCCGCACCCAGGTCGGCGGCGAGGATCCGGGAGGCGACCACGACCGAACCGAGCGGCGCGCGGCCGGTGAGGCCGCCGGCTATGCCGGCGCACAGCACCAGGTCGAACGGTCGGCCCTCCGCGCGGGCCCGGGCCAGGGCGTCGGCCGTCGCCGCCGCCGCGGCGGCGGGGCCCACCCCGGCGACGACGGCCTCCACGGCGACGGGCGCCGGTGCGGGGGTCGGCCCCGGTCCACTCGACCCGGTGGCGGTGGCGGTGGCGGTGGCGGTGCCGGCGGGAGACGGATGAGGGGCGACGTCGGACGCCGACGGTGCCCCGAAGACGAGGGGTCCGCCGGCCCGGAGCGCCCCGGTGCCCGCCCGGCTGTCGCCGGTCGCCCGTCCCACGCCGCCGTCCCGCGAAACGCGACGGCCGGTCTCCCCGGCCCCGGTGCCCGGGGCGGTGTCGCTCCCGGTCGTCCCGGAGTCCCCGGTCGGTACGGGTCGGCCGGCGGCGGCCAGGCCGGCCAGTACGGCGTCGCGTTCGGCGGCCACGGCGGTCACCACCAGCAGCCGACCCCCACGGGGGGAGTCGGTCGTACCCGGTCGCCCGACGGCGTCCCCACCGTCCGGCGGGGCCGGTCGGGCCGCCTCCGCGGCCCCGGAGGACTCGGTGCCCACCGAACCCCCGGTCAGTTGGCCGGCACCAGGCGGGCGTTCCAGACGCCCTCGAAGCGCCCGTACAGCGCCTCGCCGAAGGCATCCTCGTCCTGCGCCTGGTAGGCGGCCATCAGTTCCTCGGAGTCGTAGTCCCCGGTGAGCTTGACGACGCTGACGGTGATGCCCTCGTCCTCTTCCTCCTCGCCGAACGGGTCGGGCTGGGACATCGCCTGCAGCTCGTCCACGGGGAAGTTCTGGAAGGTGCTGGTGTACGGGTCCACCGAGCGGGTCTCGCCGTTGACGAACAGCAGCCAGCCGTGCTCCGCGATCGAGGGGTCCACGCCCACCCGGAAGGTCTCCCCGGACCGGGAGGTGAACGACGGCGCGTCGTCGGTGTGCTCCATGCACTCCTGCGCCCGCTCCACGCCCAGCGGGTCGTCGTGGCCGAAACAGTCGCTCGCGGTCTCCGGGGAGGAGGTCGAGGTGCCGAGGGTGAAGTGCGCGTTCGGCGTCGGCCGCTCGCAGGCGGTCAACCCCGCCAGTCCCAGTGAAACGGCGCCGACGGCAAGAGTGGTGCGCAGGGCCCGCCGGCCCATCATCCCGGAGATCGCAGTCATGCGGGCAGGGTACCGGGCGGCCCCGGTCAGCGAACGCGCGGGTGCGGCGTGCCGCGCCGGGCCGAGGCCAGCAGCGTTCCCGCCGAGATGGCCGTGCCCACGGTCAGCAGCACCGCCACCACCGTCATGCCGAGCCACCCGATCAGCGGTAGCGCGATGCCGAACGCCCCGCCGACCACCCACGCCATCTGGATCACCGTCTCCGAGCGGGCGAAGGCGGAGGTGCGCACCACCTCCGGCACGTCCCGCTGGATCATCGCGTCCAACGACAGCTTTCCCATCGCCTGGCCGAGCCCGGCCACCGTGCCGACCATCAGCACCGTCACCGTGCCGTAGGCCACCGCCGCCGCGATCGAACTCCCCACCGCCAGCGCCAGCATCAACAGCAGGATCGCCTCCGGTGCCCGGTCCCTGGCCCACGCGCCGAGCACGTTGCCCAGGCCGTTGCCCGCCCCGGCCGCCACGCCGACCGCACCCAGCGCCAGCGCCGTGGACATCCCCGGCAGTGGCTGGTCGCGCAGCAGGAACGCCAGGAAGAACAGCAGGAAGCCGGAGAGCACCCGCAGTGAGGAATTCGCGATCAGTCCCATGAACAACGGCGAGTCCGCCGCCCTCAGCACCCGTTCGCGCTCCGCCGTCCGGAGCCGCCACCACGTGACGGGCCCGGATGTCCGGCGCGGACCGCCGTCGCGGGAGGCCCGCGACGAGCCGTCGCGGGAGGACTTCCGGGTGCCGTTCCGGCTCGCGCCGTCCGCGGGTTCGCGCACCACCCGGGTCCGGGCCAGCTCCTCCAGGTGCAGGGCCCGCTCGCCCTTGGCCAGGTCCACCTTGTGCGGCAGCCGGAAACACATCAGGGCGCCGATCGTGGTGAGCACGAACGCCCCGTACAGCGGCCACTGCGGGCCCAGCAGGTGCAGCAGCAACCCCAGTGGCGCCGCCGCGCCGGCCGCGATCAGACCGGTCAGGGTGATCCGGGCGTTCGCCTTCACCAGCGAGATCTTCGGCGGCAACAGGCGCGGCACCACCGCCGCCCGCACGATGTTGTACGCCTTGGAGGCCACCATCACGCCGAGCGCCGCCGGATACAGCAGGAGCTCCCCGGTGACCACCGCCCCGGTGATCAGCAGCGCCAACACCCCCCGGAACAGCAGCGCCCCCGCCATCGCCGCCCGCCGACCGTGCGGGATCCGGTCCAACAGCGGGCCGATCACCGGGGCCAGCAGCACGAACGGGGCCATCGTGACCGCCAGGTACAGCGCGACCCGGCCGCGCGCCTCGTCGGTCGGGACCGAGAAGAAGATCGTGGACGCCAGGGCCATCGTGATCAACATGTCGCCCATCGAGTGCACGGCGTGCACCTCGATCAACTTGCCGAGACCCGACTCCCCGGCTCCCTGGGCGTGTGTGACACGCCGGATCCGACGACCCAGCGCCGCCGGTGGGCGGGAGAACCCGCGACCGACGGCGCGCAGCGAACGGACCAGCGGCCCGGACCGGCCCCCGGTTCTGCGGTCGGACATGCTGTCAGCTGCCACGCCTGCAAGGGTAGGCGGTACCGACGGGCCCCATGGGGGTTCGGGGTGGATGCGGGGCGAACGGAGCGGTACGGGGGCCGAACGGCGGACCACCGGACCCCCGGCGCGGCGTCCGGTTCCGCGGACGGTGCGGTGGGCGGTGCGGCGGGGCCCGGGGGAGCGTTCGACGGGACGCCGGCGGTCGGATCGGCCGGCCCCGGACCGTGCCCGCGCGGCCCCGCACGCGGCGTGTGCGGTAGCGTGGTCGAACGGTGCCCTCCGTCTCGTCATTCACGATCGGTATGACGTCGCAGCGGCCCGTGTCCCGTCGTGGCGCGCCCAGCGTGCCGGTGCGGGGCGGCGGTGAATCGCGCGGTCTCCACATCCCGGAGCACGCGCCGCCGCGGCCCCCGCGTTCGGCGGCGATGCGGCAGCCGCTCCGTCGCCCCGTGATTCCCGGCGGCCCGGCACCCGAGCACACGGCGTAGGAGAGAGTCGATCAAGTGAGAGTTGGCACGCGAAGCCGCACCCCCGACCGGCTGTGCGCAGAGGCCGTCGAACTCGCCCGGGAGGTCGCCGAGGAGGTCGCCGCGCCCCGGGGCACGGGCCCCCATCTGGGGGTGGTTCACGAGGGGGACCGGCTGGTCACCCACCGTTTCGAGTGCCTGGACCCCGGGTACCGGGGCTGGTACTGGGGGGTCACGGTCGCCCGCGCCTCCCGCGCCCGGTACGTCACCGTGGACGAGGTCGCGCTGCTGCCCGGACCGGACGCCCTGCTGGCACCCGAGTGGGTGCCGTGGAGCGAGCGACTGCGGGCGGGTGACCTGGGTCCCGGTGACCTGTTGCCGGTCGAGGCGGACGACCCGCGTCTGGCGTCGGGCGGCTCCGGCCTCGGCGAGGCGATCGCGCCGCCGGTGCCGGACGCGGACGCCGAACGGGCCGGGGAACCGGAGGGGTCGGACGGCACGTCCGGGCCGACGGGCGCCGACGCACCCACCGGTGACGACTCCGTGGCCGACGGCGACGGCGAGTCCCTCGGCGGGGAGCCTCTCGGCGGAGACCCGGGGGAGCCCGGGGAGGCCGGCGGCGCGGAGGACGCGCACCTCGTCGAGCCGCCGGAGCGGGCCCGGATCGAGGCGGTGGCCCGGGAGCTCGGGTTCGGTCGGGCGCGGGTGCTCTCCCGGCTCGGCATCGAGGAGTCAGCCGAGCGCTGGCAGGAGGCATTCGGTCCCGAGACCCCGATGGCGCAGGCCGCCCCCGCCTCCTGCGCCGGCTGCGGATTCCTGATCCCGATGGCCGGATCGCTGCGGCAGGCCTTCGGGGTGTGCGCCAACGAGTACTCGCCCGCCGACGGCCGGGTGGTCTCCCTGGACTACGGCTGTGGAGCCCACTCCGAGGCGGCCCGGATGCCCGACTCGATCACCCCGCCGCCGCCCGTCATCGACCACCTGGGGGCCGATCCGCTGTGATCGGCGGAGCCGCCCCGGCCGGGACGGCTCCGACCCGCGTGGTCCGGGCCGGCCCCGTCCCCCCGGGGGACGGGGCCGGCCCGACCGTTTGACGGGGCCCGGTTCACCAGAGCGAGCGCACCAGCAGCGCCAACCCGGAGACCGACACCAGCGCGAGCAACGCGGTGCGGATGCCGGCCTTCCCCATCCGCCGGCGCAGCGGACGGGCGAGCAGGAAACCCGCGACGACGAACGGGATCAGCGCCAACCCCGCCACCACCTGCTCACCGGTCAGCTGACCACCCGCCGCCAGTACGCCCAACGACATCGCCGTGCCGCAGAGGAAGAAGACTCCCAGGGTGCCGCGCACCTTCGGCGCCGGTTCGTGCTGGTAGAGCAGGGCCACCGGCGGACCGCCGATGGAGGTCGCCGTGCCGGCCACCCCGGAGGCGATGCCGGCGATCACCAGGCTGCCCGTGGTGATCGGTACCCGCACCGCCCACCCGGTGGCGACCACCGCCAGCAGCACCATCAATCCGACCAGGGCGCCCAGCGTCTCCGGGGCCACCACCGCCACCAGCCAGGTGCCCGCCACCGCGCCCGGCAGCCGGGCGGGCAACACCCGGACCAGTCCCCACCAGTCGACGTGCCGCCACTCGGCGCGGATGGTGAACATCGGCAGCAGCAGGGTGGCCATCAGCATGGTGCCGGGCAGCAGGGTCGGGTCCATCATCGCCACCACCGGGGCGGCGATCAGGCCCAGCCCCAGCCCGATGCCGCTCTGCACGACGGAGCCGATGAGCACGGCGAGGCCGACGACCAGCAGGAACGGTGGGGAGGGAAGAGGAGGGAGCGAGGAGAACACGGAGAGGGGCTCGAGTGCGGAAAGCGCTTGCCACACAGGGCGGGCGGGATCGGGCACGTGTGCCGACGCTACGGGGCGCCGGAGTGTCGATCAACGCCCGGTCCGCCCCGTGACCGTCACATCGGCGCCCGGTCACCACCGGGGCCGGGGCCGCCTCCGGTGGGCCGCCACTCCGGCTCCCGCCCGCCGGTGGGCCGGTTCGGACCCGGTTCCCCCCGCCGCCATGCGGTCGCCAGGCGGTTCAAGAGCAGCAACGTCCCCGTGCCGACGGCCAGGCTGAACAGAAGGAGCAGCGCCCCGCCGACCGGGGAGAACTCCCCGCGCGCCGTCACGGTCACGATCGGGCCGCAAACGAACACCACGGCGACCCCCGCGTTGACCACCATCCAACGGCGGGACACGGGCGCCGGACCCCTCTCGCGGTCGTCACCCATCGGATGTGTTCTCCCTTCGCGCGGGCGGCTGTCGTGGCCGGCCGGTTCGGCCGGTTCGGCCGTGTCGTGGTTCCCGCGGATCGCGGGGCGGATCGCTCGCGTCGGTCGCCCGGTGGACCCGTGGCCGGGCGATTTCCGAACGCCGACGGGACGATTCCGCTCCCCGCCCGGGCGGTGCGGGTCCGCGGCGTCGGTGCCTCCCCGCCCGGTGGGCCGCGGGGACGCGCGTCCGGCCGGCCGTACCGCCCGGGGTCGACCACGGACGATGATCGTTCTCCCATCAATGTCATGCCCCCGGCGGTCCCCGCCACCCCGTCGTTTTCCGGCCGGCCCGCCCGGCCAACTCCCCGGGACCGGCCCGTGCCGGACGGTCGCCCCGGGGACACCGGTCCGGACCCGGACCGCCCCGGCCCGGTACTGTCCACCGCGTGAGCACCGATGCGAACGGCACCCCCGCCCCCGCCCGGGGCACCGCCGCCCCCGAGGCCCCGGACGTCTTCGACACCGCGCGCCTGCGGCACGCCGTGCTGGCCGCCTGGACGGCGTCCCCGGCCCGGTTCCGCGAGGACGCCAACGCCGAGGAGGACCTGGCGCGCGGCGGCTACCGCGACCGCCTCGTCATCGAGTTGGCGCAGAACGCCGCCGACGCCGCCGCCCGTGCCGGTGTCCCCGGCCGGCTGCGGCTGACCCTGCGAGACGGCCTGCTGACCGCCGCCAACACCGGCGCGCCCCTGGACACGGCCGGCGTGGAATCGCTCTCCACCCTCCGTGCCTCGGCGAAGCGGGACGAACCCGCCGAGGGACGGGTGGGGCGTTTCGGCGTCGGCTTCTCCGCCGTCCTCGCCGTCACCGACACGCCGGCCGTGCGTGGACGGGCGGGAGGCGTGCGGTGGTCGCTGGCCGAGGCCGTGGCCCTGGCCGAGGGGGCCGCCGGGACGGAAGACGGCCCGGGCGACGGTTCGGGCGACAGCCCGGGTGAGAGGGCCGGTGCCGCGTCGACCGGCCTGGCCGTCGAACTGGCCCGCCGCGCCGGGCAGCGCCACGCCGTGCCGCTGCTGCGTCTCCCACTGCCCGCGCCGGCCCTGACCCCGGCCGGAGCCGGGGCCTCGGATCCCGCCGACGGCGACCCCCGGGGGGCCGATGTCACCGCCCCGGTGGAGTGGGAGACCGTCGTCGAACTGCCGCTGCGCGACGCCGCCGCGGCCGAGTTGGCCGACCGCCTGCTGGCGGCCGTGGACGACACCCTGCTGCTCGCCCTGCCCGGACTGGCCGAGGTCGTCGTCGAACGCCCCACCGGTCGCCGCCGGTTGACCCGTGCCGAGGACCCGGACGACCCGGCCGTCGTGGTGATCCGGGACGGCGACCGCGTCACCGCCTGGCGCATCGCCTCCGCCGCCGGCGAGGCCGCCCCCGACCTGCTCGCCGATCGCCCGCTGGAGGAGCGCGAGCGCCCCCGGTGGTCGGTGACCTGGGCCGTCCCGGTCGGCGCCGAAGGCGGACCGGTCGCGCCGCCCGGTCCGCGCGTCGTGTACGCCCCCACCCCCACCGACGAGCCGTTGGGTATCCCCGGCGTGTTGCTCGCCTCCTTCCCGCTGGAGCCCACCCGCCGGCACGTCGCCCCCGGTCCGCTGACCGACTTCCTGATCGACCGTGCCGCCGACACCCTGGCCGGCCTGATCGGCGACTGGCGCCCCATCGGTCCCGGCACCCTGGACCTGGTGCCCGGCCCGCTCGGTGGAGGAGCCCTGGACACCGCGCTGCGCGAGCGACTGTTCACGCTGCTGCCCGAGGTCCCGTTCCTGCCGCCCGCCCTCCCGCCCGCGTCCGCCGGCACGTCCGCCGCCGCCTCGGCCGAGGAGGAGGCCGCCCGGGAGGCGACCGCCGGGGCGCCCCTCGCGGACGATGCCGAGCGGGACGCGCCCCGGGCACTGCGCCCCTCCCGCGCGGAGCTCGTGGAGGGCGCCGGCGCCTCCACCGTCCGGGTACTCGCCGACCTCTTCCCGAACCTGCTCCCCGCCGGTCTGGAACGCAGCCCCGCGCTGCGTCTGTTGGGCGTCGGCCGGATCCCGCTCGGCGAGGCGATCGACCGGGTCGCCGCCGCCGACCGGCCGCCGACCTGGTGGCACGGTCTGTACGACGCCCTGGCCGGCACCGACCCCGACCTGCTCACCGGCCTGCCGGTGCCCCTCGCCGACGGCCGCCCCGTGATCGGCCCGCGCGGTGTGCTGCTGCCCCTCCCGGCCGGGGACACCGACCGTGCGGATGCCGCCGACCGTGCCGGGGACGCGGTGGGGGCGGGGGAGCCCGACGACATGTCCCCCGCCCGACTGGCCCGACTCGGCCTGCGCGTCGCCCACCCCGGGGCCGTCCACCCGCTGTTGGAGAAGCTGGGCGCCGTCCCCGCCGGCCCGCGCGCGGTGCTGGAGACACCCCGGGTGCGCGCCGCCGTCGCCGCCTCCGTGGAGGACGACCCGCTCGGCGATCCGTTGGCGGACCCGTTGGCCGACCCGTTGGCCGACCCCCTCGACGAGGAGGGGAACCCCGCCGGGCCGTTGCGCGCCCCGGAACTGGCCGACATCGTGCTCGGTCTGGTCCGGGCCGCCGGGATCGAACCGGGTGAACTGCCCTGGCTGGCAGCCCTCGCCCTCCCCGACGAGGACGCCGAGCCCACCCCGGCCGGTGAACTGGTGCTGCCCGGCAGCCCGTTCCACGCCGTCATCCGCGACGGCGAACTCCCGCTGTGCGACCCGGAACTCGTCGAGCGGTGGGGCGAGGGCCCGCTGGCCGCGGTGGGTGTCCAGGCGCGTTTCGCGCTGCACCGTGCCGAGGAGGTCCTCCTCGACCCCGACGAGCTGGTGCCCGAGGACCGCCGGGACCCCGGCTATCCCGAACCCGACGACCTCGGCCTGCTCGACGCCGTGGACGTGTGGTGCGAGGACGCCCTGGACGACCTCCCCGACACCCCGCTGCCGCCCGTCGCCACCGAGGTCACGGGTGTGCGGGACCTGGAGTTGGTGGACGACGACCGTTGGCCGCTCGCCCTCGCCCAGCTCTCCGAACCGCCGTTGCGCGACGCCCTCACCCGGCCGGTGCGGGTGCTGCTGCCCGACGGGACCATGCGGACCACCCGCCCCTACACCGCGTGGTGGCTGCGCGGCGCGCCCGTCCTCGGCGGCCGTCGCCCCGCCGGTCTGCGGACCACCGACGGCGACCCGCTGCTCACCGACCTGTACGACACCGTGGCCGCCGGGCACACCACCGGCGTGGACGAGCGCGTACTGCGCGCGCTGGGGGTGCGCACCACCGCCGCCGCGCTCCTCGACGAGCCGGGCGGCGCCGCCGAACTGCTCTCCCGCCTCGCCGACCCCGATCGGGAGGTGGACCCCGCCCGGCTGCACGGTCTCTACACGCTCCTCGCCGAACTGGACCCGGAGGAGGTCACCCTCCCCGACGAACTGCGCGCCGTCGTCCTCGGCGGTGACGACGGGACCGACGCGCGGGGTGGGATCCGATGCGTCGTCGTGCCCGCCGGCGAGGCCCTGGTCGCCGACGCGCCCGACCTGCTGCCGCTCGCCGCCGGTCGCCCGCTGCTGCCCTGCGATCCGCGCCGCGCCGCCGAGCTCGGTGTGCTGCTGGAGGTCCCGCTGCTGAGCACGGCCCTGGCCGCGAGCACCGCCGTTCCGGCGGACGCGGGGGAGGAACGCGAGGTACCCGCCGCAGTCCGGGCCCTCCTGGGCCCCGACACCCCGACCCGCTACCGCGAGCACGAGGAGCTGGTGGTGGACGGCGTCGAGGTGGACTGGCGGCTGTGCGGCGGCGTCGTGCACGCCGCCACCGTGGAGGGCCTGGCCGCCGGGCTGGCCCGGGCCGGTGGTCGGTGGTCGGGACGGTTCGAGCTGGCCGCGCTGTTGGAGGACCCGTCCCGGACCGCGGAACTGGCCGTGGCCCGCTGGTTCGACTGACCGGCGGGACCGGGCGGGTGCCGGGTTCCGGGTCCCGGTGGGAGTCCTCCTCGTCGGGGGCGGGCCGTCGCGGAACCGCGCGGTGCCGCTCCCGGGCCGGCCCGGGCCGGTGGTCGGTGGTCGCGACGGTTCGTGCCGGCCGCGTTGTTGGAGGACCTGTCCCGGACGGCGGGGCCGGCCGGGGTCCTCCGGTTCGACCGACCGCCGATCCGGGAGCGGCGCGTTGTCGACCACCCGGTCCGTACCCGTCGCGGAGGACCTTCCGCGATCCCCGACCGCCGCCGGCGACCGGTCACGGCGCCGGCCGGGAGACGCACCTCGGCATGGGACCGGTGTTCGACCCGGGGCGGTCCGCCCCGGTGCCGGCCGACGCCGGGTTCCGACACCGATCGCGAGGCCACCCCGCCCCGCGCCTCCGTCGTACCTCGTGACGCCACGTCGCCGGGGGCCGGCGACGGCCGATGAAGGAGGCGCACGGGCGGGCCCCGGAGGAGTGGCGAGCACGCCTCGCCGGCGACGGCCGGTGATGAGCACGCCGTCGCCGGGACGCTCCGGGGCACGGTCGCCGTTCCGAAGCCGAGCGGTCCGGGCGGGAGGCGCCGCGGTTCCCGAACGGGACGGCCGCCCCGCCGCCGAGCGGAGTCTCCCGAACAGGGGAGGTGTGTCGGGATCCGGGGCACGGACGCCGGCGATCCGCGGCCGCCCGCGCCCCTCCGCCGTCGGGTACGGGCGCCCCGGGTTCCCGGGGCCCCGGGAACCCGGTCGGACGGCGGGTCAGGCGCCCACGTGGTGCGGGGCGGCCCACAGGGACGGCCCGGCTCCCGTGGTCCGTCGCGCCGCGCGCACCGCGGCGTGCAGGACACGGGCGGTGTCCGGGAACACTTCCCCGTTCCCCCCGGCCCTCGCACGGCGCAGCCGTAGGTGGAACTCCCGGGCCAGTTCCACCGCGAACTCCCCGGAGGTGGTGGCGGACGAGTGTCCTCCCTCCCGGGGCGATCCGTCGCCGGCCGCGTCCCCACCCGCGTCGGCCCACGGCCACAGCGGCCCCACCACCGAGGGGACCCCCGCGAGGTACAGGGCCACGGTCGGGGGCGGCGCGACGACCTCTCCGTCGATCGGACCCGGCGGCGGCCCGTACGCGGACAGGTACGCCAGCCGCGGCCCCGGACCGTCGAACCGGTGCTCCTCTCCGCCGGTGCCGGTCACCAGATGGGCGACCGTCGCGCCGCGCAGGGAACGCGCCGCAGTCCGCGGATCGCCCGGCGGGTCATCGGTGCCGGGGCCACCGAGGACCGGCGCACCGGGCAGTAGACCGCGCACCGCCATGACCTCCCGCGACGCCGGCCGACGTCCGCCGAGGACTCCCCGGTCACCCACCGCCACGACATGGCCCCGGGCAGGCTCCCCCATGCCTTTCCCGTCGGTTCCGACCCCCGGCGGAGGGACCGCCGCGCGCTCCCGGGCGAGCAGCAGGGAACGGATCGAGGGCACCGTCGAGGACACCACCCGGTCCGCCAGGACCCGACGGCCCGGGGCACCCGGCGGGTCGTCGTGGTGACCGGCCGCGTGCAGCGGCAGGTGCGCCAGGGCGCCACCGGGCACCCACCACAGGCGGGGTGGGAGGTCCCCGGACGCCCCGGTGCCGGCCCGGACGGGCCCGCGGGAGCCGAGAGCGCTGAGGACGGGGCCGGCCACGGCGTCCCACAACCAGCGCAGCACGGCGTCCACCTCGTCCTCCGCGGCCGGTCGTCGGGAGGCCGGCACCCCGGCCTCCCGGGCGAGGACGAGGGCGTCCCGCAGGGTGTCCACGGTCGCGCCGACCGCGTTGCGGGTCAGCGACGGGAGCTCGACCCGCCGCACCGTGCCGTCGACGGCGACCAACGCGTCACCGTGCCGACGACCCGCGACCAGGGTCACCACCGGCCCCCGATCGGCGGCGGCGAGCAGCCGATCGGGGTCCGGCAGTCGTGCCGGGCCGATGAGGGTGCCCGCCACGGCCAGCCGGGCGTCCCGCGCCCTGGCGGGCAGGTGCTCGGCGTGCTCCAGCAGGGTGATCGGCCCCTCGCCCGTGACGGGCACGGTCTCCAACCGGCGCCGTGCCGCCCTCGCCCCGCCGGGCGGGGCCGCGGGAGAGGGGCCACCGGTGGCCGCCGGGGTGCCGACGGCGGCTTCCCGGTCGGTGCGTTCACCGGCGACCCACCCCGCCGACACGGCGTGATCGGCCGTGCCCGTCACGGGCGGGGGATCGACCACGGCGTCCGGCAACGGCCCCGGGGCCACCGGCCTGCCCGCTTCCACCAGGGACAGTGCCCGACGGGCCCGTTCGACGGTGCTGCCGCCGGCCGGATCGGCCACCGCCAGGGAAGCCGCCTCCTCACCGGGTTCGGCCGGCGATCCCGACGGCCCGGGGGCGGGAGCCCGACCCGGACGATGTGATGCGCGACTCCCGTCCGAGATCATCAACGGCAACAACTCCACCGCCCGGGCCGCCATGGCGGCCGCCGCCGTCGGGTCGATCGGCTCGAGCAGGCCGGCGGCCCGACGCGCCGACTCCACACGCAGGGAGGGGCGGGCGGTCTCCGCCGCGGCGACGACCGCCAGCGCGTCGGCGGCGGCCCGACGGTCGTCCACCGCACCCGTCAGTTCGTGTCGGCGCGCCAGCGCCCGGCCCAGATCGGCCCAGCGGGGAACGGCCGTGGCCACGACCCCTTCCGGGGACGGGATGACGCTCCCGGGAGCGCCGTCGGTGTCGTTCCGCCGGCCCTGTCGGAGACCGTCCGGTTCGCCCGGCCCCTCCTCATCGGGTGCGGGTGCGGGTGCGGGTGCGCCGGGGGCGTTCCGGCCGGGCGGGACGCCGACACAGGCGTCCAGCAGCATGTTCACGGCCCGCTCCAGGTCCCCCTCGGAGCCGACGTGCGCGTGCCGGTCGCGCAGCACCGCGCCGAGGTTCCCCGACAGCACCGGCCGCAGCGGGTGCTCCGTCGGAAGCAGCGCGATCGCCTCCTCCAGGGCGGCGACCGCGTCGTTGAGGGCGTTGGGGTCCCGCCCCCGCTCGTGTCGCAGGCACAGGGCGGTGGCCAGGTTGGACAACGCGACCGCCCGAACCCGATCTCCCGACCGGCTCGCGGCCACCGCCCGCCGGGCCGACTCCACGGCCCGTTCCGTGTCCTCCGCCGCCCCGGTGCGCCGATACCGGACCTGCACCAGGGCACCGAGCCCGTCCAGCCGCGCGGCGGACGACCGGTCACCGACCGGAGTGGTGTCCACCGCCAGGGCCTGCGCCTCCACGGCGGCCTCCAGGGCCGCGAGTTCGCCGGTCCGCTCGTACCGCAGGCGCAGCGCGACCGCCAGCGCCCGGAGGTGATCGGGGCGACGCGGATCCTCCCCGGCCGGCGCGCACACCGACCGACGGGCGCACTCCACGGCGCGTTCGGCCGCCCGTTCGTCCCCGACCCGTTCCCACCGCACCCGGAAGGCGAGGCCCAGCAGGGCGAGTGCCTCCGCGCCCGCCGCCGTCACCGGCTCCCCGGCGGCCGGGATGCCGTCGGGTCCCTCCAACAGGAGGATCGCCTCGTCCACCCGCGAGGTGTCGGTACCGGGCGAGCACGTCCCGACGGAGATCAGGGCGGCGGCCAACACCGACGTGGCGGCACGTCGGGAGGACCGGGCGTCCGGCGTGTCCGTCGGTACCCGGGCGGCGCCCCGGCGGCTCTCCCCGGGGGCGCGGTCCGCGGCGGCCGCGGCGAGCCGCGCGATGTGCAGGGCCTCGATCGGGTCGGACGACTCCGGGCCGGGACCCTCGGCGGGGGAACCGCCCTCGGCGTGCCGCCGCAGTAGCCACCGGGACAGGTGGGTCAGGGCGCGGGCGCGCTCCCGGTGGTCTTCGGGCAGGTCCCGCAGGACGCGACGCCACAGGGCGATGGCGTCCGAGGCGGTGTCGGTGGCGCCGGCTCCCGTCGCGGCCCCGGCCGGCGCGGGAGCGTCGAAGACCCTCTCGGCGAGAACGGGGACGGCCCGCTCGGCCAATGCCGAAAGGGCCCCCGAGGGAAGCCGCCGTACGTACTCGGGATCCTTCGGGGCCCACAGATAGCAGGGCAGGAGGGCGTCCAGGGCGGCCCGCCGCTCGCGTTCGGCCGCGCGACGCCGGAAGCGGATGCCGTCCGCCCGCAGCCAGCGCACCCACCCCAGGACGTAGTGCGCCTCGATGAGCTCCCCGCCGCCATCCGGCTCGGCCACCGGATCGGGTGAGGCGTTCAGGAAGGAGGCCAGACGATCCGCCTCGCGTCGTGTCCCGCGCTCCAGCACCGGGGCGTGGTCGGCCTCGGCGCGGGTGCGGCGCAGCCGTCGCCGCACGGCCCGCACCAGGAGCTCACGGTCGTGGCGGAAGTCCTTGTCACCGACGGGGTCGGGGGTACGGACGTGCCCGGGGGCGTCCCCGGAGGTGCCTTCGGGGGTGTCCCCGGTGGCGTTTTCGACAGGCACCGGCGGGGGTGGCGGGTTACCGGTGCCGGTGCCGGTGCCGGCACCGGTGCCTGTGCCGGTGTTCGGACGTGGGGCGACGGGGGATGGCCCGGGGGAGGGGGCGGCTACGGAAGGGGGTTCGTCCTCGGCGCGCTCCTCCCGGGCCGATCGCACACCGCTCACCGTCGGGCCCCCGAACGGGAATCCCGGCGGGCACGACGACGGGTACCGCCCGGCTCCGGGCAGGGCGCAGGACGACGTGCGAGGGGGATCCTCTCCACCGCCGACCCCCCGTTCACGGCTGTCCCTCCGCTCCCGATCGGTGTCCCGTTCCCGGTCGGGTTTTCGGAACCTCCCGCCATCGCGTCGAGCCACCGTCCGGGAAACGCGCCGGTGGCGGAGCCGCGCGACGCCGGAGTCCACGGTACGGACCTCGGGGCGCCGACCGTGCGGGTTTCGCGGTTTCCCACCGGGCCGCCCTCGGGGCGGCGACAGCCGACGGGTGAGGCGGCCCGAGCGGGACGCACCGATCGCCGGGCGCCGGCCCCCGGTTCACCCGTCCGAGCGAACCGCTCGGACGATCCCGGGCACGTCCGCCCCCGATCCGGCCTCATGCGCATGTCCCTCCCCATTCGATTCGGCCCACCCGGTCGAAACCACCCGGAGGCCGGGCGGAAACCACCCCGGCTCCGCACATCGTGCCTTCACGACACGGTGCTTTCATGACGCCGTGCCGTCGTGTCCCGGGGCGTCGGACGGCTGCCCTGCGACACGGGGGCGTGTGCCGGTGATATGCCCGGGAGTGCCATCCGCACACCCGGGGCGTGCGGCCCCGGTGCCTCCCTCGGTTGGACGCGGTGGACGAGCCCCGAAGTGCCGTGCGCCCCAACCGCGTCCACGCGCACACCGGGATCCCGGGACCACCCGACCATGGGGGAGACCCGGGCCGCGTCGTCACGCTCCGGGGACCGGCGGCCCCGACCGATGTCCGGCCGGTGTACGTCACCCGCCCGCGTGCGGTCGGTCCGCGCCATTCCGGGAGGCCCGCCGTCCCACCCGGCCGGGCTCGACCGACACGGCGGCACCGTGCGGCTCCTCCGGCAGATCGGGCCAGTACCGGGGAATGATCCGCCAGACCGCCTCCAGGCCCAGCACCGCGATGCCCGCGACGGCCACCGCCACCCACGGCATCGTCATGCCGACCAGGCTCAATGCGAAGACCCCCTGCAACCAAGGGGTGGCCAACACCGTCAGGAACCCGCACGCCATCACGGCCAACAGACCCACTCGCCACCAGGTGTACGGCCGGGCGATGATCGACAGCACGCCCAGCGCGACGAGGAACAGCGTCAACGACGCCGCGCTGGTCTCCGCCTCCAAACCGGCCTCCGTGGCGCCGTAGTGCCGGCGGGCCAGCAGGTACACCGAGAAGGTCGAGACGCCGGTGATCAGACCGAATGGTACGGAGACCCGCAGAACCCGACGCACGAAGTGCGGCCTGGCCCGCTCCCGATTGGGCGCCAGCGCCAGGAAGAAGGCCGGCAGGCCGATGGTCAGCGCCGAGATCAGCGTCAGGTGACGGGGCAGGAACGGATAGGGCACCTGGCTGATGATCACAGCGAAAGCCATGAAGACCGAATAGACGGTCTTGGTGAGGAAGAGGTTCGCGACCCGCTCGATGTTGCCGATCACCCGACGGCCCTCGGCGATCACCGACGGCAGCGTGGCGAAACTGTTGTTCAACAGCACGATCTGCGCCACGGCCCGGGTGGCCTCCGACCCCGAACCCATCGCGACACCAATGTCGGCGTCCTTGAGCGCGAGCACGTCGTTCACGCCGTCACCGGTCATCGCCACGTCGTGCCCCCGGGACTGCAGGGCGGCCACCATCTCGCGTTTCTGCTGCGGGGTGACGCGCCCGTAGACGGTTCCCTTCTCCAGCTCTCCCGCCATCCGCGCGGGATCCCCGGAGAGGGAACGGGCGTCCACCGGCCGGTCGGCGCCCGGGAGGTCGAGCTCGGCGGCCACCGCTCCCACGGAGACGGCGTTGTCACCTGAGATGACCTTGGCCTCGATGTCCTGCTCGGCGAAGTACCGCAGGGTATCCGCCGCCTCCGGACGCAGACGTTGTTCGAGTACCACCAGTGCGGTCGGGATCGATGCCGCGCCGGCGGGGCCGTCCCCGGCCTCGGTGAGGGATGCCAGGCGGTCGGCCGGCAGGTCGGAACGGGTCAGCAGCAGCACTCGCAGACCCCGGGAGTTCAGGCGGTCGGCCTCCGTGAGCACCGGGTGACCGGGGGGCAGCAACACGTCGGGGGCGCCCAACAGCCAGGTCCGGCAGGTACCGTCGGGTTCCACGAGCGCCGCGCCGCTGTACTTGCGGGCGGAGGAGAAGGGCAGCGTGGCGACGGCTCGCCACCCCTCGGGAGCGGGATGGGCCTCCGCGATGGCCCGCAGACTGCCGTTGGGGTGACGGTCTCCGGCGCCGAGCGCACCGAGCACACCGCGCAGGTGGGCGCTGTCGATCACGGAGTGGGCTTCCGTACCGTCGGAGGCGTGACGGGTGGCGTCGATTTCCGGGGGCGGCGCGAACCCGGATCCCCGTTCGGCGGCCGGGGTGGCGGAAGGGGGAGCGGGGGTCTCGGGACCGGCGGGGTCGGTGGAGTTCCGGACGGCTCCGACAACTCCGCCGCCCGTGCGACTGCTCGCGGTCACCGGGGCACGTCCGGAACCGCGCTTCGGTCCGGTGGCATCGGGAACCGGATCGCCGGGGGACACGGGGGTGGGGGCCGTGCCGGCTCCGTGGCGCGACGGCGGGAGGACGCCCCCGGGCAGTGGCCGCACCTCGCGGACGTCCATGCCGCCCTCGGTGAGGGTTCCGGTCTTGTCCAGGCAGACGACACTGACCCGTGCCAGGCCCTCGATCGCCGGTAGTTCCTGGACCAGACACTGCTGGCGACCCAGTCGGATGACGCCGATGGCGAAGGCCATGGAGGTGAGCAGTACCAGGCCCTCGGGCACCATGACGACGATCCCGGCCACCATGCGGCGGATCGCCTCGAAGGTGTCGGCCCCCTCCACCGACAACTGGCTGATGATCAGCCCGATGGCGGCGGGGATCATCAGCAGCACGCAGAACTTCAGGATCCGGCTGATACCGCTGCGCAGTTCCGAGTGGACCAGGGTGAACCGGGACGCTTCCTCGGCGAGCTGCACCGCATATGCCTCCCGACCCACCCGGGTGGCGGTGAAGGCGCCGCTCCCCGCGACGACGAAGCTGCCCGACATCACCGTGTCCCCGGGACGCTTGACCACGGGATCGGCCTCGCCGGTCAGCAGCGACTCGTCCACCTCGAGGCCGTCGGCCTCGTTCACCACGCCGTCGACGACGACCTTGGCTCCGGAAGACAGTTCGATCACGTCGTCGAGAACGATCGAGTCGGTGGGGATCGGCCGTGCCTCCCCGTCCCGTCGCACCACCGGCCGGGCCTCGCCGATGACCGCGAGGTTGTCCAGGGTGCGCTTGGCTCGTAGTTCCTGCACGATGCCGATGAGGGCGTTCGCGATGATCACGAAGCCGAAGAGGCCGTCCTGGATGGGGCCGACCACCAGGATGATCGCGAAGAGGGTGCCGATGATGCCGTTGAACAGGGTGAAAACATTGGCCCGGACGATCTCCGCCGTGGAGCGGGAGGATCGGACCGGAACGTCGTTGACCTGGCCGCGGGACACCCGGTCGGCGACCTCCGTCGCCGTCAGCCCCTGCACCTGGCCGGTCGTGTCGACCCGGGTCTGCGTCATGGTCCGACCCTACGGTTTCCGGAAGACGAACGCGCGGGTGCCTCCCGTCCTCCCGGTCGCCGATGGGTGACGAGCCGGGGAATCGCCGGAGCGCATGTGGGAAACGCAACTCGCCCCGAAACGACGGTGGTGAATGTCGCTGATTCCCATGATGCGTTCACCGCTTTTCAGGTGTTCCCGGGATGGGCTGGGGGCTCCACGGCGTCCCCACCGGAAAGCCATGCCCGGCCTCCGGAGCGGGCGGCGGGAAACAGGTCAGGGGGTGGGCGGTGCTCCGGGCGTCGTGGAGTGCTCGGCCCCTCGTCGTCGGCCGAGCGGATCGGGCCCCGGCGCCCGGAACGCGGTGGCTCCGTGAGTGGGCAGCGACTCCGGGGTGTTGGCCGGCGGACCGAGAAAGGTTGGGTGGCCGGAGGTCCGCGATCGGGTGGTGAGCGCCGCAGCCGGGGTGCCGGAATACGGGGATGCCGGGCTGTGGGGAGGAGGCCGAACCGGTGGCTCGCTCGGAATCAATCCCGGTGCTGGGGGTGGGCGTCGTCGTCGGGGTGGTTTTCCGGAGAGGTCGTGCCGGTCTCGGTCGGGCCGACCCCGCCGTTTCCCCTGGCGGGGGTGGTGGCGTCGGCCGCTCGGCGCAGGGCGGCGGTCTCACGACGACGGACGAACCACAGACCGTAGAGGCCGAGGAGGACGCCGGCCCCGCAACTCCCGATCCACCACTCCGCGTCATGGTCGGCGAGCCGGGAGTGGAAGGGGAGTGAGCCGACAAGGAGGATGCCCCAGACGCTGGTGAGGGCCATCACCACGACCGGGATGTTGCCCTCCAACGGCTCGGGCGCCTTCCGCTTGCCGTGGGTGAGGAAGTCCCGGGGCATCGTGGTGGCCCTCCCGTCCCGCCGCCGTTGGAAATCCCGTCTGATTCCCACGGTCCCAGCCTATCGGCCCGCAGGAGGTGTCTCGATGTCGGTACCGCCGATCACCAGGCGCTCGGCACGTTCGATCGAGGTGAGCAGGCGTTCGTCGAAATCCTCCCGGGCCGGCATGTCCGCGACGTGGCCCCGGATCGTCATTCCCCGGCGGGCGGCATGACGGTGAAGCCGCTCGAAGAGAGCACCGTCCACCCGCACCGCCGGCACCCGGGAGGTGGCGGACCCACCGGAGCCGTGCCCGGCGGAACGGGCATGGCCGGGGGAGGTGGGAAGGGCACCGGGGGTCGGTGGCCGAGGCGGAAACGGGGAGACCGGCCCGGGAGTTCGTCGGGGTGGGGAAGGAGGACGGAAGCGGGGTGGACCGTGGAATTCGGCGGTCGGGGCGGGGGAGGGGCCGGGGGCTTCCGGGCGGTGCGGGAGCCGGGGAAACCCTTCGGGGGAGATTCTCTCCGAGCGGGGCCGGGAAGGGACCCGGGGCGGAGCGGATCCGGGCCCGGGGGGCAGACGGGTGAGGGGCGGCTTCCCGTATCGGCGCGGGCACCGGGATGACATCTTCGGTCGCCCGGCTGGTCTCATGCCCCGACGTTCCCCCGATGAATCGTTTCCGGAGTCATTTTCCGCATGTTCTCACTCAAAGGGGTGAAGTGCTTGCGAAATTCGTGATTCCAGGCCCTCGAGATGTGTCCAACAGGCGTGGTCGTCCGAATCGGATGGGGCGAAGGGCAGGCGCATGGAGCGGTATTTCGGGGGAGCACCGGAGGAGAGCCCCGGGAGGGAAGTCCGGAAGGAGGTACAAAGCCGGAACGCGGGAGAAGAGGGTGGGGTGCGGAAAGCGGAGGAGTCGAGGGATGCGGGAGGAGGTGATCACCGGAGGAGGCGTCGGCGGAAAGCGGCGGAGGAAGGAGAGGGTGAGTGCTCGGGGCGGGAAGTGCGGGCGACTGTCGGGCGGGAGAGGGCGGTTCCGGAGGGTGGGTCCATCGAGTGGTGACGTGGGGGTGATCGTGGCGAACGGTTGCGCTGGGTGGGGTCCGGGAGCAGGTCGGCGTGGAGAGATGTGGGGCGCGCTGCGGGCCGGCCGGTGGTGGCACCGTGAGTCGATGCGGCGAACATGCCGATGGCGTGATCTTTGAAAAGAAAAGAGAGTGACCGCGCCGAAACGAGCCGGAGCCGGGACAGGTCGAGTCGATGATCGGCAGGCGGGCAGGCGGGCAGGCGGGCAGGCGGGCAGGCGGGCAGGCGGGCAGGCGGGCAGGCGGGCAGGCGGGCAGGCGGGCAGGCGGGCAGGCGGGCAGGCGGGCAGGGAAGGAGGAGTATTTAGTTAGCAATGCTAACCACCTGGGTGTAGGGTGGCTGCGTGTCCGAGCCACCCATCGATACCCCCGAGAACGCCGACGCGGTGAACACGCTGCGCATCGGCGTGATGCGTCTCGCCCGGCGCATCCGACACCAACGCGAGGACCGCTCCCTGGGGGTCGCGGAGCTCTCCGCCCTCGGCACCCTGCATCGATGCGGACCGATGTCTCCCGGGGAGCTGGCCCGCAAAGAGCACGTCCAACCCCCCACCATGACCCGGATCCTCGCTCTCCTTCAGGAGCGCGGCCTGGTGAGGGTGGCACAGCACCCGGTCGATCGGCGCCAGAAGACCGTCACCGTCACCGAGCGGGCCGAGGAGATGATTCGAGCCACTCGCAGTAAGGACAACGCCTGGCTCACTCGACTCGCCTCCCGACTCGATGACGACGAGCGGGCCCGGCTGCGTGCCGCCGCTCCCGTGCTTCACAAGCTCGCCCATATGGACCCGACGCCCTTCCCGCCGGTCGAAGGCTCTTCCGCGTCCTTCGACGGAGCATCGGCCACCGGGGCGCCCATCGGTGACGCCGCTCTCTCCTCCACCGATTCCCTCCCCGGTGGCGCCGGCGGGGAGGTTCCGAGCGGGAGCCCTCGCCGCCCGATCCCGACCGCCCCACCACCCCCCGCCCCCTCGACGTCCGGGCCGGAGGGAGACGACCCCATCGCCCCCCACATGTAAGGAGCGCCACCTTGACCTCGGGATCCGGAAAAGCTTCCGCCCCCGATCAGCCCACTCCGAACGACCCTTCCGCCGAACCGGACAGGCCCTCCACCTTCCGGTCCCTGAGGGTGCGGAACTACCGGATCTTCTTCCTCGGGGCCATTGTTTCCAACACGGGTACCTGGATGCAGCGCATCGCCCAGGACTGGTTGGTCCACACCCTCACCGGCTCGGCCGCGGCCGTCGGCACCACCGTGGCCCTGCAATTCCTGCCGATGCTGCTCTTCGGCCTCTACGGTGGTGTACTCGCCGACCGCATGGACAAGCGTCGGCTGCTCATGTGCACCCAGGGGGCGATGGGGCTGACCGGGCTGGTTCTCGCCGCGCTCACCCTCAGCGGACAGGTGCACGTCTACCACGTGTACGGCCTGGCCTTCGTCCTCGGCCTGGTCACGGTCGTCGACAATCCCGCCCGTCAAACCTTCGTCTCCGATCTCGTCGGCCCCGGACTGTTGCGCAACGCGGTCTCCCTGAATTCCGCCAACTTCCAGTCCGCCCGCATCGTCGGTCCCGCCGTCGCGGGCATTCTCATCACCGCCGTGGGAAGCGGCTGGGCGTTCCTCTTCAACGGCCTGTCCTTCATCGCCCCGGTGCTCGGATTGCTCCTGATGCGGACCTCCGAACTCACCCCTGTCGAGCGGGCTCCACGCGGGAAGGGGCAGTTGCGTGAAGGGCTCGCCTACGTGGGCAGTCGGCCCGAGTTGCTGTGGCCGGTCGTACTGGTGGGATTCATCGGCACATTCGGCTTCAATTTCCCCATCTGGGTCGTGGCCTTCACCGACCGTGTCTTCGATGCCGGGGCCGGCACCTACGGGTTGCTGAACACTCTGATGGCGGTCGGCTCGCTGGCGGGGGCCCTGATCGCCGCCCGACGCATGGGGAGTCGGATGCGATTCACGGTGGGGACCGCGGGGTTGTTCGGTGTCCTGCTGGTCGCGGCCGCGGGGGCTCCGCACTTCGTGGTCTTCGCCGCCCTGATGATCCCCCTCGGGTTCGTCGGCATGACCTTTATGATCACCGCCAACACCAGCCTGCAACTGGCCAGCGATCCCGCGATGCGCGGCCGGGTGATCAGCCTGCACATGATGGTTTTCCTCGGTGGCACCCCCCTCGGCGCCCCATTGCTCGGTTGGATCACCGACACCATGGGCCCACGAATCGGCATGTTGGCCGGGGGTGCCATCTGCGCGGCCGCCGCCCTGGTGGTGGCACTGGTACTGGCCCGGATCGGTGGATTGCGGCTGCGGGTCAGGCTGCGGCGTGGTGCCCCCGTCGTCGATTTCGTATCCCGTAAGGAGCCGGCGGCGGTTGCGGTGGGTTGACCCTCCTCGCCGTTCACCCGCCTGCTTGTTCACCCGCTCGCCGTGGCCCGGTGAGCGGGTGCCCGTGCCGCACCGACCGGCGGGGAAGCGGGTGGCGGCCCCCGTCCCTCCCGGACGCGCGGCCGGGCCCGGGAATGGGGAGACTGCCGTTATGCGTCTGTTCTCCGCCCTGCTTCCGCCCGAGGCCGTCCTCCGCCGGGTCGCGGAGATCACCGATGAGTTGCGCGGTCTGCCGGAGGCCGAGGGGCTGCGCTGGACCGAACCGACCGGATGGCACATCACCCTCGCCTTCCATGGTGAGTGTCCGGACGGGATGCTTCCGGAGCTGGGGGAACGACTCGGGCGGGCGGCGGGCAGGAGCGCGCCCTTCCACCTCCGCCTCGGGCCCGGGGGGCGTTTCGGGGATCGGGTGCTGTGGCTGGGAGTCGCCGATGCCGATGCTCCTCCCCGTACCCCGACCGATACCCGTCCCGGTGCCGGCATCCGGAGCCCCATTCCGGGAGAGGGAGGCCCGCCGCCCTCTCCCGTTTCCCCCGGCGGCCCACCCGCCGGGGCCGGAGCCGGCCCACTTACCGATGTGATCGGTGCTGCTCGGGATGGAACGGGGCGGGACGTGGAGGGGGGTGTCTCGGAGGGCGGGGACTCGGATGACGCCGCTTCGGCCCGTCGGACCGTCCGAGGGGGGCGGGCCGCTCGGGGCTCACGAGGAGAAGCGGTCGGTCGGGATCGCGCGGTGGTGCGGTTGGCCGAGGCCTGTCGGGCGGCCGGCACCCGGGCAGGGGCATCGCACCGGGAGACCACGCCCTTCCGTCCCCACCTCACCCTTGCCCGATCCCGCGGGGGCGCGGGCCGGGCGACAGCCGTCCTCGCCGCCGCGCTGGAGGACGTCGTCGGGGAGGCTTGGCCGGTCGACCGCCTGGTGGTGATCCGCAGTGAGCTGCCATCGGGAGGTGTGCCGGGGGCCGGACCGCGTTACACCCCGCTGCTGGCCCGGGAACTGGGAACGGGACGTTCCGTGGAGGTGCCGGGCGCCGGACACTGAGCCCTTCCGTCCGTTCCGACCGCCGAGCATCCCGGCCCCGACTCTCGCCGACGGGCTCCCGGCCCTCCTTTTCCGCTCCCTGTCCGGGCCCTCCGGGTTTCCGATCGCCGATCCCCATCCGGCCCCCGACTCCGACCCGGTGCCCGGCCATCCGAATTTCGGCTTCTCCGTACGGGAGGTCCCACCACGCACCGCGCGTCGCCTTTTCCCGGGCCCTTCATCCTTCCCGGTGAGCCCTTCCGGCACATCCTCCTGCGGCCCCCCTCCACGATCCTTCCCGCGGAAGCCGGTGTCCCGGTGCGGGGCGGCTGCCGGGGTCGGGATGACCGGAAGGCACCCTGCCGCTCCGGATGGCCTTCGTTCCGGCTACCGTGGTGGCGTGGACGCGAAAACCCGTGCGCGCATTGTCAGCGCAGCTCTGATCCTGATGTTCGCCGCGGTGTTCATCGCCACCGCTCTCGGCGGCTGATTTCCCGGACCGGTGCTCCCATCGGACGGAGCGTTTCCACGGACCGTCTCCGTTCCGGGGAATGTCACGTTTTCGACCCCGCTGTGCCGCTGCCCGCGGAGGACTTCCCGCACCGGTGTTTCGGCCCGCTCCGGTCGTCCTGTTCCTGCCCGGTCGATCACCCCCGGTTGCCGTCACCCCGGTTGCTGTCCGGCGTGGAGAGCGTCCGGGCCCCTTCGGGATATCGAGGGGCTTCCCGGCAGCGGCGGGGGCCCGGGCGCCGGGAGGGTCCCAGGGACATATCCCGGGGACCCTCCCGGCGGGTGTTACCAGGCGAAGGCTTCCGGAGAGGGGCCGGGGCCGGGGAAGATATCCTCCAGCCCTGCCAGAACCTCCTCGCCCAGTTCCAGCTCCACGGCCCGCAGCGCCGAGTCCAACTGCTCGCGGGTACGCGGCCCGACGATCGGACCGGTCACCCCCGGCCGGGTCAGCAGCCAGGCCAGACCCACTTCGCCCGGCTCCAGACCGTGCTTGTCGAGCAGATCCTCGTAAGCCTGGACCTGCTCGCGCAGTTTGGTGTTCTCCAGCGCCCGCAGGGAGCGGTTACCGGTCCCCGAGCCCTCCCGCTCCTTGCGGATGGCACCGCCCAGCAGGCCACTGCCCAGGGGCGACCAGGGGATGACACCCATGCCGTAGGCCTCGGCGGCGGGGATGACCTCCATCTCGGCGCGTCGCTCCACCAGGTTGTACAGGCACTGCTCGCTCACCAGACCGAGTGAGCCGCGCCGGGCGGCGGTCTCGTTGGCCTGCGCGAGGTTCCAACCGGCGTGGTTGGAGGAGCCCACGTACAGCACCTTGCCCTGCTGCACGAGTACGTCCATGGCCTGCCAGATCTCCTCCCACGGGGTGGCACGGTCCACGTGGTGGAACTGGTAGAGGTCGATGTGATCGGTGTTCAGTCGCTTGAGGCTGGCCTCGACGGCTCGGCGGATGTTGAGGGCCGAGATCTTGTCGTGGTTCGGCCAGACGGGCTTGTCGTCCAGTTGCATGCTGCCGTAGGCCTTGGTGGCGAGCACGACCTTGTCGCGGCGGTCCCCGCCCTTGGCGAACCAGCTACCGATGATCTCCTCGGTGCGGCCCTTGTTCGCTCCCCACCCGTACACGTTGGCGGTGTCGAAGAAGTTGATGCCCGCGTCCAGGGCGGCGTCCATCAGGGTGTGGCTGTCGGCCTCGTCGGTCTCGGGGCCGAAGTTCATCGTCCCCAGCACGATGCGACTGACCTTGAGCCCGGTGCGTCCCAGCTGTGTGTACTCCATGACACACCAGTCAATGTGCTGGAGCGCACTCCGGGCAAGCACCGATGCGGGGGGCGGCGCGGCGGGCCGGCAGGCTGGGATCATGCCATCCCCTTCCGTTTCCGTCCCCGCTGTCTCCTCCCGCCGGGTATCCGGCCCCCGACGGGGCCGTCGGGGGCCTCGTCCGGGCCCGGTGGGGTTCGCGCTGATGGTGATGTCGGTCGTCACGGTGTTCGCCGGCACGGCGGTGATCACGGCTCCGCCGGCCGTGGCCGAGGAGGGGAACGGCGGCGGGGTGCCGGAAGAGTTCACCATCGAGGACCCGCGGATCGTGGAGTCCAGTGGATTGCAGGCCAGCCATCGCCACCCGGACGTCTACTGGACGCACAACGACAGCGATTACGCGCCCGAGATCTACGCCGTGGACGGCACCACGGGCCGAACCGTCGCCACGGTAACGCTCACCGGGGTGGAGTTCCGGGACGTGGAGGCGATCCACCTCGGCCCGGACGGCGATCTGTGGGTGGGGGACATCGGCGACAACTTCGACGGTGCCTGGCCGCACGTGTGGATCTATCGTTTCCCCGAGCCGGAGACCCTGGCGGACATCAGTCTCGCCCCCGCGGTGTACACGGTCACCTGGGAGGACGGCCCCCGGGACGCGGAAGCGCTGATGGTGCACCCGGACACCGGACGGGTCCACCTGGCCAGCAAGCGGCGGGACGGCAGCGGCGCCGTCTACATCGGGCCGGAGGAGATGAGCACCGAGGACACGAACGTCTTCACCCGGTACCACGACACGAACCTGTGGGTGACCGATGGCGCCTTTTCCCCGGACGGCACCCGGTTGGTCCTGCGCGGCTATTTCAACGCCGAGATCTTCGGTTGGTCGGAGGGTGAGGAGCCGGAATCCCTGGGCGTGGTGAACGTTCCCCTCCAGCCGCAGGGCGAGTCGGTGACCTTCACCCCGGACGGTCGGACGCTGATGTTCGGTTCGGAGGGTGCGATGAGCCGGGTGCAGCCGGTGGAACTGACCGGACGGCAGCTGCCGGAGAGTGTCGCGGCGCGGGACACCGAGGAGGGCACCGGAACCGCGACGGAGGGGGGTTCCGACACCGGGACGGATACCGGCCCCGATACCGGGGTGGACACCGATGACGGCTCGCGGGCGGCCGAGGAGGGTTTCCCGACCCGTACCGTCATCGCGGTCATCGCGGCCACGGTGCTGGTGGTGGCACTGCGCCGGTTGTTCCGGGGTGCCGGTTCGCGCCGACGGTGACGGCGGGAGTCGGCGCCGGGGGCCGCCACCGTCACCCCGGTGCCGCCGGGGCGTCGGGGTGAGTCGGTGCGGCCTCCCGCCGGCCGGGCGAGCGGCCCCGGGGGACCCCCGTCCTCCCGGTGTCATCGGCCGGGTCGGGACTCCCCGGTGTTTTCGGGACCCGTGCCGGTTGAGGTCTTTCCCGTCTCGTGCTCGGCGGTACCCGTCCCGGTACCGGAATCGGTGACGGGGCCACCGACGGGATCGGTGTCGGTCCTCGCATGGGTGGCATCGGTGCCGGTGGCCGGGTCCGGGGGGTCGGGGACCCCGGCGGTGTCGGAGACGACGGACCGGGGAGTGCCGTTTTCCCCGGTCCCTTCGGCGATGTCGGTGGCCGGATCGTTTACCCCGGCGCCGGGGTCGTTCCCGGTGACCACCAGAGACGGTGCCCGGCGATCGCCGCGTCGTCGGGCACCGATGTACCTTTCCAGGCCGTCGAGCAGGGAGTCGAGCCCGAAGCGCAGTGCCTGCGCGCCACCGATGGAGAAGCTCGCGGGATCCAGCTCGGCGAGTCGGGGAAAGCGACCGCTCCCCATGATCTCGTCGAGGATCGGTTCCTGCGCTCCCCAGAACTCCTCGTCGCTGACCCCGGTCTCGCGCGCGGCCACGGCCTGTAGAACATAGGTGCGGGCGGTGCCCGTGACGTAGTGGTCCAGAGTCATGACGACGGCCACCCGCTCGGCGTCGGTGAGGCCGAGCCCGGTCAGGCCCTCCAACATGAAGTCGAGCCCTGCCAGTGCGTTGGGCCCGAGCACGGGTCGGGTCTGGTTGACCTGGAGCAGCCAGGGGTGGGCCATGTACAGCTGCCAGTTGCCCAGCGCCACGAATTCGAGCATGGTCCGCCAGTTTCGAACCGTCTCCGGCGGTGGTGGGCCGGTGCCGGTGGGACCGGGTGTCAGGACCCGGTCCAGCATGAGGTCCAGCAGTTCGCCCTTGCCGGGAACGTAGCGATACAGCGACATGGTGCCGACGCCCAGGTCTGCGGCGACCCGTCGCATCGACAGGGCGGAGAGTCCCTCACGGTCGGCGAGGGCGATCGCCGCGTCGACGATCGTCTCCAGGGTCATGCCCGGGCGCGGGCCGCGACCGGAGGATTCCTTGCCGCGCCACAGGAGCTCCATGCTCCGGGAGAGATCGCCGCTGCCGCTCTGTGCCGTGGTCATGGTGGCGCCATCCTAACGGCGCGTCCGTTTCGTTCCCTCACCCCGGTCGAGAAGTGCGTACGTCGTACCCTTGATTTCTGGGTACGATGTACGCATCATGATGAACAGCGTACGCCGTACGCCGTGTGTGGTGTCGACTCCCGTGCCCCGTGCCGGGGCGCACCGCGCCCTGCCGGGCTTCCGATCACCCAGCACAGACCACTTCCGGAGGTTTCTCCGTCGTGTCCGCTTCTTCACACCCTCCCGATCCCTCGCTCCCTCCGACGCCCCCGGGCGGTGCCCCGGGCAGCCGGTACTCGATCCTGGCCGAGGGGCTCACCCGGCGCTGGGGCGACAAGGTCGCCCTCGACCACCTCGACCTGGCCGTTCCCCGGGGCGTGGTCTTCGGACTCCTGGGCCCCAACGGCGCGGGGAAGACCACCTGCGTTCGCATCCTCACCACCCTGTTGCGTCCCACCGGCGGCCGGGCCGTGGTCGGCGGTCACGACGTGGTCGCCGAACCCCGGGCGGCGCGTCACCGCATCGGTCTCACCGGCCAGGAGCCGGCGGTGGACGAGATCCTCTCCGCCCGCCGGAACCTGGAGATGTTCGGACGCCTCTTCCACCTGGACGCCCGGCGGGCGCGGCACCGCGCCGGGGAATTGCTGGAACGCTTCGGTCTCACCGAGGCCGCCGATCGTGCCCCCGGCACCTTCAGCGGCGGGATGCGCCGCCGCCTGGACCTGGCGGCGAGCATGATCCTCGCCCCGGAGGTGCTCTTCCTCGACGAACCGACCACCGGGCTGGACCCGCGCGGTCGGATGGAGGTGTGGGAGGCCATCCGTGAGTTGGCCCGCGCCGGCACCACCGTCCTGTTGACCACCCATTACCTGGACGAGGCGGACCGCCTCTCCGACCGGATCGCGCTGGTGGACAACGGGCGCAAGGTGGTCGAGGACACCCCCATCGGGCTGAAGCGTGCCATCGGGGGTGATCGGATCGAGGTCGTCGCCCGCGAACCCGCCGACCTGCCGGCCGTGGCCGCGGTCCTGGCCCGGGTAGCCGATGCCGCGGCGCCGGTGGTGGAGGAACACGAACTGCGCGTGCACGCGTCCGTCCGGGATCGCATCGCCGCCCTCACCGAGGTCACCCGCGAACTCCACGCCCGCGGCACGGAAGTGGAGGACATCGGATTGCGCCGTCCCACCCTCGACGAGGTCTTCCTGCGGGTGACCGGCTCCTCCGCCGTATCCGTCGTCCCCACCCGAACCGCCACCGAGGAGGTCGGCCGATGAGCGGCGCTCCGCCCCGACCCGAGCCGACCGGCGAGTTGTTCTCCACCGAACCAGCTCTGTTCCCCGTCGCCCCGGGGAGTCGCCTGTGGTGGGCCCTGACGGACTGTTCGACCATCGTCCGCCGCGACCTCGGGCACCTTGCCAAACAACCCTCGCTGATCGCCTGGCAGCTCGGTTTCCCGATCGTCTCCGTCCTGCTCTTCGTCTACGTCTTCGGCAGCGCCATGGTGGTGGCCGAGGGGGTGGACTACACCTCCTACGCCATGCCGGGCATGTTCACCATGACCATGGCCTTCGGCTTCATGAACACCGCCATAACCGTGGTGGTGGATCGCGACCGGGGGATCACCGACCGATTCCGTTCCATGCCGATGTCACCTTCCGCCGTGGTCACCGGCCGGGGTGTCTCGGACGTCCTGCACGCGGGACTGGACCTGGTCGTCCTGGTCGCCATCGCGCTGGCGATCGGATGGCGTTCCGAGGGAGGTCTCCTCGCCGGCGCGGCCGCCCTCGGCCTGCTGCTCCTGCTGCGCTTCTCCCTGGTGTGGGTCGGGGTGCTGCTGGGGTTGGTGGTGCGCAACCAGGAGGCGGCCGGGAACCTCTTCGCCCTCGCCTTTCCCTTCGGCATGATCTCCTCGGTCTTCACCCCGCCGGAACTCATGCCGAACTGGCTGGGCACCATCGCCGCATGGAATCCGGTCTCCGCCACCGCCAACGCCGTTCGGGAACTGTTCGGCAACCCGGTCGCCTACGGGGAGGGGTGGATCGAGCAGAACTCCCTGCTGATGGCAGTGGTGTGGCCGCTGCTGATCACCGCCGTCTTCCTGCCGCTCGCGGTACGCCGGTTCCGGGGCCTCTCCCGCTGAACCCGTGCCGCACCTCCGTGCCGCCATACGGTCCGTGACGTCACACCGTCGTGCCCTCGTCCCGCTTCCCGGAGGCGCGCGGCGGCGTGGCGCACGCCCTACCGCCGGCCGTCCCGCCGTCACTACGCTCGGCGGGACGACGGGCGCGCCGGCGACCCGGGGGTTCATCCCGGTTGGCGAGGCACCCGGCCATTCCACGGCGAAAGGCGGCACCGGCCCATGCGGACCCCCACCCGGCAGGCACCCGGGGATCGGCCCCCGGAGGATCCCTTCGGATGGCTCGATGCCGCCCGGGCGGAACGGGAGCGCGCCGGGCTGACCCGGACACCGCGCCCCCGCGAGGCCGGGGAGGGGCTCCTGGACCTGGCCGGTAACGACTACCTGGGCCTGGCCCGTCACCCCCGGGTCACGTCGGCCGCCGCCGATGCCGCCCACCGGTGGGGTGCCGGGGCCACCGGTTCCCGGCTGGTCACCGGCACCACCGTCCTGCACACCGAACTGGAGGTGGAACTCGCCGCGTTCTGCGGGTTCGAGGCGGGTCTGGTGTTCTCCTCCGGCTACGCGGCCAATCTCGCGGCGCTCACCGCCCTCGCCGGCCCCACCGGGAAGCGGGGCGCCGCCGGGCTGATCGTCTCGGATGCGGCCAATCACGCCTCCCTGATCGATGGTTGCCGCCTCGCTCGGGCCGCGACCGTCGTCGCCCCGCACGCCGATCCGGCGGCGGTGGACAAGATCCTGAACGACCGTCCACCGCCCGCCGGGGAGTCGTCCGGCACCCCTTCGGGTGGTGCCGGCGGGCAGTCGGCCGGTCCGGTGCTGGTGGTCACCGATTCCGTCTTCTCCGTGGACGGCGACGCCGCGCCGCTCACCGGGCTGGCCGACGTCTGTCGGGAGCACGGTGCCGCCCTGGTGGTGGACGACGCCCATGGTCTGGGGGTGGTCGGGGACGGGGGGCGTGGTGCCCCGCACACCGCCGGTCTCGCCGGCGCGGCCGATGTGGTGGCGACCGTCACGCTTTCCAAGTCCCTGGGCTCCCAGGGCGGGGCGGTGCTCGGACCGGCGCGGGTGATCGAGCACCTGGTCAACGCCGCCCGCACCTTCATCTTCGACACCGGCCTGGCCCCGGCCGCCGCCGGGGGCGCGCTGGAGGCCCTGCGGACGCTCCGGTCCGGACCGGAGCGTCCCGCCCGGGCCCGGTGGGTCGCCGGCGAACTCCACCGACGACTCACCGACGCCGGTCACACGGCGGCCCGTCCGGACGCGGCGGTGGTCTCCGTGCACGCCCCCGATCCGGTGGCGGCCGTCCGCTGGGCCGCCGACTGCCGGGAGGCGGGGGTGGCGGTCGGGTGTTTCCGCCCGCCGTCGGTGCCGGACGGCATCTCCCGGCTGCGGTTGACCGCCCGGGCCGACCTCTCCGATGCCGACCTCGACCGTGCGACCGGGGTGATTCTCGCCACCGCCCCGGGACGGTGAGGGGACGGGAGAACCGGACGGGCGTACCGGAGGCGTCTCACTCCCCGGGCGGCGGCCCGTCGGGGTGCGGGGCCGCCAGTCGCCCGGCTCGGTCCAGGACGTACAACTCCTCCGGACCATCCGGGCCCGTGGGGTCCGCGTGCGGCGTTCGTACCAGCCCTGCCCGCAGCGCCACCCGCCGCGAAGCGACGTTGGCGGGCCGGATCCGGGCCGTGATCGGCAGGCGGGGCATCCGCGCGGAGCCCCATTCCACCGAGGCCACCGCCGCTTCACCGCCCAGCCCCCGGCCCCAGTGGGTCGGGAGGAAGCGGTAGAAGAGATTCAGCACGGGCACTCCGGCCACCCGGCTCGGTTTCAGCCCGCAGAAGCCGATCACCCCGCCGGGGTCGTCCAGCAGCCGCACGGCGCGGTAGCCGTGGCCGAAGACGCGCCAGCAGCGGTCCCATTCGATGTATCGGGAGATCGCCGCGTCCCGGTCCGTGAGGATGTCCGAGGGATTGTGTTCACACGCGCGGGGATCGCGGTGGAGGGCGAGCAGCGTGTCGATGTCACCGATCACGGGGCGGCGCAGCACCAGGCGCGGGGTGACGATTCCGGTGGTGTCCGGACTCACGGTTCCTCCCCTCCCCGCCGGGTGTCGCGGGCCACGGTCGGCACCCCCGCGCGGCGGGGCGTGGTCCGGCCCACCGATGCCGGCGGGACGTCACTCCCGGGGCATGGCCGGGACGGAACGGTCACGGCCGGCCTCGATCCCGCGCTTGCGCCGGACGTCCCGTGCGGAGACCCCCAGTCGGGTCAGGGCGGCCAGCAGTACGCCGATGTCGTCCAGGTAGATCGGGTCCGGGAGCAGGTCCACCGGCCAGATCGTGTAGGCGATCGCGCCCCAGAAAGCGAACTTGTCACCGCCGTTGAGGCCGACCGTCCGCAGGGTTCGGTAGGTGCGCACCAGCTTGGTGACCAGGACGACCGCCACCGCCGTGGTGGCGACGGCGATCACACCGAGGATGACGAGCAGGGTCACGACCCAGTTCTCCACGGGCCGCCTCCCTCCGGTTCGTCCTCGCGTGCGCGGCCCCTCGCCGGGCCGTCCTCCATCGAGCCATGGTACTGCCGGGCACGTCGTTCGCAGAGATATGCCGATGGGATCGTATGTGTGGCGCCAGGGCTCGCACGCCGGGGCGCGGGCTCGTGTCCGAGGTGACGCCGGGTTTCCCGCCGAAGGTGAGCACCGGGTCCGGGCGCGCTCACCGTGTTCACCGTGGCGGCGGACCCGCCGGGGCACGGAAGCGGTCGACGCGCGGGGCGAGCCGTGGGACCGCCGAAAGCCCGGAACGTCCCGGTCGGATCCGTCCCGGCCGCCCGGGAGCGCCGTAGCCGCCCGGGAGCGCCGTACGAGAGGGGGTGCCGGCACCGCGCGGTCCCCGGGCGCGCGGTGCCGACACACGCCGTCGCGCACGGAGGCGGGAGAGGGACACGGGGGAGCGGGGACCGGTACGCGACCGTCGACGGGGCCCGCGCGGGGCCCCGGAACGGGTTCGCCCCGGTCGACCGGATGGGTCGACCGGGGCGAGCGGAACCCGGACGGCGATCCGGGGCGCTGCCGGGAAGGTCAGAGGCGCTCGATCACGTGATCCACACAGCGGGTCAGCGCCTCGACGTCGTCCGGCTCCACGGCGGGGAACATCGCCACCCGCAGCTGGTTGCGGCCCAGCTTGCGGTACGGCTCGGTGTCCACGATGCCGTTGGCACGCAGCGCCTTGGTCACGGCGGTCGCGTCGATCGAGTCGTCGAGGTCGATGGTGCCGACGACCTGCGAGCGGTGCGCGGGCTCGGTGACGTACGGGGTGGCGTGCGCGGACTTCTCCGCCCAGCCGTACAGCCGACCCGAGGAGTCGGCGGTGCGCTCGACGGCCCATGTCAGGCCTCCCCGACCGTTGATCCAGTCGATCTGCTCGGCGAGCAGGAAGAGGGTGGCCAGCGCGGGGGTGTTGTAGGTCTGGTTCTTGCGGGAGTTGTCGATCGCGGTCGGCAGCGAGAAGAACTCCGGCACATGTCGTCCCGAACCGTGCACGGAGGCGGCGCGGTCCAGGGCCGCGGGGGAGAAGATCGCGATCCACAGACCGCCGTCGGCGGCGAAGGACTTCTGCGGCGCGAAGTAGTAGACATCGCTTTCCGCGATGTCCACCGGCAGGCCCCCGGCGCCGGAGGTGGCGTCGACCAGCACCAGCGCGTCCCCGTCGCCGCCCGCCGGGCGGCGGATCGGAGCGGCGACACCGGTGGAGGTCTCGTTGTGGGTGAGGGCGTAGACGTCCGTGCCCGCCTCGGCGCGGGTCTCCGGCAGGGAGCCCGGCTCGGCGGTGATGACGGTGGGCTCGGCCAGCCAGGGGGCGAGCTTCGAGGCCTTGGCGAACTTCGAGGAGAACTCGCCGAAGGACAGGTGCTGCGACTTCTCCCGGATCAGCCCGTGGGTGGCGATGTCCCAGAAAGCGGTGGTGCCGCCGTTGCCGAGGATCACCTCGTAGCCCTCGGGGAGGGAGAACAGCTCGGCGAGCCCTTCACGGACCCGGCCCACGAGGTTCTTCACCGGGGCCTGCCGGTGGGAGGTGCCCATCAGGGAGGCCCCCTCCGCGGCGAGGGCGTTCAGCGCCTCGGGCCGCACCTTGGAGGGGCCCGAGCCGAACCGGCCGTCGGAGGGCTTGATGTCTGCGGGAATCTCGATCTCAGCCACGATTCGCGAGCGTAGTGGTTGCGCGTCCCTCGGTCACTCACCGGTCCGCCCGGTGAGACGGCGTGCCCGATCGGCGGAACGGCCCTCGGTCGCGCCGTCCGCTTCCCCGCCATGGCTCGCGAGCCACTCGTCGAAGCTGGTCGGTGCGATGCGGGCCCCCTCCCGGGGAAGCAGTACGTCACCGGCCATTTCGGGGCCGAAGGTCGCCCCCCACGTCGGCACGAGCCTCACCGACCGTCCCCGCGCGGCGTGGGTGCGGCGGGCCATGTCCACCAGGTCCTGCGGTTCGGGCCCCGCGACCTCCGGGTGGCGCCCCCGGGGTGGTCCCGTCACAACCTCGACGAGGAGATCGGCCACGTCCGCCGGGGCGATCGGCTGCACGAGCAGCGGGGCGATCCGGGCGACCCCGTCCCGTTCGGTCCATTCGGCCACCATCGCCGCGAAGTCATGGAACTGCGTGGTGGGGACGATGGTCCAGGGCACCGGTCCGGTGGTCACGAGGCGTTCCTGTTCCCGCTTGCCCGCGTAGTGCGCGGTGCCCTCCAGTCGGTCGAGGCCGGCGATGGAGAGCAGCACGTGGTGACGGACGCCCGCCCTTCTGCCGGCGTCGAGCAGGGTGCGTGTCGCGGTGCCGAAGCGCTCCACCGTCGTCGCCCGGTCGGCCGGGGGGTGGTTGGTGACGTCGATGACGCCCTCGACCCCGGTGAGAGCGGAGTCGAGGCCGGCGCCGCTCACCACGTCCACCCCGAGTGAACGACCGATGCGCACGACCTCGTGTCCGGCCCGCTCGAGGGCGGTCACTGTGAGGGAGCCGATCCTTCCGGTCGCGCCGGCGACGGCGATGCGCCTCGTGGACGGCGTACCGGAGCGGGCAGGGGGGCGTGGACTCGTCATGGGATTCCCTTCCATCTGCCGGGTGAACCGGACGGGCCCATCTTATTGAGGATTATAAAGTTCCTCAATAGCCGAGATAGGATCGAGTTCATGAAGTTGCCCGTGAGCACCGAATGGCTGTTGCACTGCGCCGCGTCGCTGGCCCAGCTCGAACCGGGCGCAACCGCCTCGGCGGCGCAGCTCGCGCAGTACTACGATCTCCCCCCGGCCTCTCTGGCCAAGCAGTTGCAGGCCCTGGTCAGAGGGGGGGTGTTGACCGCGACCACCGGGCCCGGAGGTGGCTTCCGGCTCGCCCGCCCCACCTCGGAGATCACGCTTCTGGGGATCGTCGAGGCCGTGGACGGCGTCTCCCCGCCCTACGAGTGCCGTGAGATCCGCCAACGTGGTCGGGGGGCTCTGCCCGCCGAGGAGTGCCGCACCCCCTGCGTGCTCGCCGAGCGGATGGGGCGGGCGCACGAGGCCTGGCGGCGCAGTCTCGCCGAGACCTCGCTCGCCGACATCGTCGCGGAGTTGCCCCCGGAAGCGCCGGCCCGCACCCGAAGGCGCCTGACGGGCATGGGGTAGGTCCGCGCGTCGTCGGACGGTGCCGTCGAACCGGTCGACCGGGCAACGGGAACGGGAGACGAACCCCGGCCGACCGGCTCTCCACCGACCGTCCGGAGGGCACTCGTGGCTCGTGGTGCCCAATGGGGCCCGTGCCCGGGCGGGAGAGAGCCGCGGAGGGCGCCGTTCCGCTCAGCCGGTCGGAGGCTTCCCCGCCACCGCCCCGTGGCGTCCCGCGCGGCGACGCAGCCGCCCGGTACCGACCGTCAGGGCGACGAGGACGAGAATCGCCGCCGCCGGCGGCCACGGACCGAGGTCGTTCAGCCACCGCGTGATCTCGCCCTGGATGCCCACGGCGAAGGAGATGACGGGGTCGGTGCCCGAGAGTTCCCCGCGCAGGGCCCGCAGTTCGTACCAGCCGTAGTACGTGACGTAGGCGCCGGCCGGCAGCAGCAGCAGACCGGCGATCCGATGCAGCCGGGCCGGCAGGGGGCGCAGGCGGGCGACCATCGCCCCCCGGGAGAGGGCCGCGGCCAACGTCAGCGCTCCGACGACGAGGCCCATGCCGGCCGCGTAACCCAGGAAGACGGCCACCACTCCCGTGACGCTGCCGACGCGGAAGGCGGTGGTGGTGATGGCGAGGAACGGCGCGATGGTGCAGGAGAGCGAGGCGAGGGCGTAGGAGACACCGAACAGTGCCATGCCCCTTGCCGACTCGGTCGGGTTACGGCCCCCGCCGCGGATCCCGGGCAGCGGGATCCGCAGCGTCCGTCCCGACAGCAGCCACCCGCCCAGACCCATCAGCACCAGGCCGATCACCACCGTGAGGACCGGTAGTCGGGGTTCGAGGGAGAGTGCCAGGGGGGAGACGACCAGGCCGAAGGTACCGAAGACCAGCACGAACCCGCCGGTCATGGCCGCGGTGGCCACCGCGGCCCGGCGCAGGGCGGGGCGCCGGGATCCGGTCCCGCCGGATCTCCCGGTCCCGCCGGGTTCCCCGGTGACGAACAGGCCGAGGTAGGCGGGCAACAGCGCGAATCCACAGGGGTTGACGGCGGCCAGCATGCCGGCGGTGACGGCCAGGGCGAGGGGGATCCCGGTCACCACGTGCCCCTCAGCCGTTCGCCAACGCCGCGATGCGGGAGTCCAGATCATCCGGGCTCAACGCCCCCGGAACGGTCTGCACGGTGCCGTCCGCGGAGATGAACGCGAAGGCCGGCTGGGAGACCACACCGAAGGAACTCCACAGGGCGCCGTCGGTGTCCCGGGCGTGGGTGAAGTCCGCCAGGTCGTGGTCGGTGACGAATTCCGCGTCCTCCGTCGGACCCCCGTGGCCGGAAACCCCGAGGAAGGTCACCCGGTCGCCCCACTCCCGCCGGGCCTCCGCCACGACGGAGGCCTCGCCCCGGCACACGGCGCACCACGGGGCCCAGAACCACAACACGGCCGGCTCGCCGGCCAGTTCGGTACCGTCGAACTCCCCGCCCGCCACGGTCGGCGCGACGAAGCGCAGGGCCTCGGCCGGCGGGGCGTCCGCCTCGGAGGTGGGGGCCTCGCCTTCTCCGTCCGGCCCGCCCTCGTCTTCCCCGGCGTCTCCTCCGCCGTCCCGCGGGGCGGCGGAGGAGGTCGATCCGTCCTCGACGGGGGTCGTCTCTCCCGCTCCACAGGCGGACAGGAACACCAGGGCGGCGGCCAGGAGGACGGTGGTCGGGCGGAGGAGGGTTCGCATGGGGCGCTTCCTTCGGTGGACATCGGTGGACATCGGTGGGCTTCGCCGGACCCCGGTGGATCCCGGGGTGATGCCTTCGGGCACCATCACCCCGGAAACCCGCCGGCTGCCCCCATGGCTTCCATCGCGCGGGAATTCCCCCACCGGACCCCGGGTCGGCCCCGAACCGGGTCGGCCCCGCTTCGGGGTGGTGACCGCGAGTGGAACGGTGCACGGTGCCGGTGGTCAGGGCGTGCCGGTCCCTTCGCGGCGGTCCGGCCCCCCGGCCGTCCCCGGCCCCCCGGCCGTCCCCGGCCCCCCGGCCGTCCCCGGCGCCCGGGGGCGGCCGGGCGGTGAGGGGTTCCCCGGGTTCCCCATCAGCGACTCCCCGAAGGTGACCATGCGGGTTACCGCCTCCGGAGGGACGGCGCCGTGACGGGCCAGGGAGCGGCTGATCCGTCGGTGGAGTTCGGCGTCCATGCCGCAGTGCAGGCATGCCTCCAGATGGTCGGCCACCCACCGGGCATCCGTCTGCGACACCTCGCCCGCCAGATGGGCGTGCAGGATCCGGCCCACCCGGACGCAGTCGATCCGCAGCCGCAGCGTCGACCATCCCCGTCGGAGCGCCCGCCTCACCGGGAACCTCCGTCGGGGATCGTCGTATCGCCGTCCCGCAGCCGTTTCCGGATGCGGTTGCGCGCCCGGTGCAGTCGGCTCATGACCGTGCCCTCGGGTACGTCCAGCACCCGGGCCGCCTCGGCGTAGGACAGCCCGTGGACATCGACCAACTCCACCACGCGGCGGTGATGGACCGGCAGCGCGAGCAGCGCGTTGTGCACGGTGGTGTCGAACTCACCGTCCATGACGATGTCCTCGGGGCCGGCGGTGGGGCGTTCCAGTTCCGTCGCCGCGTCCCGGACCAGGTGCGGACGGCGGGCCCGGTTCCGGTTCATCTCCGTGCGCCGCAGGATGGTCAGCAGCCAGGCCCGCGGGTGCCGACCGTCGAAACGGTCCACGGCCCGGTAGGCCCGCAGCAGGGTGTCCTGTACGAGGTCCTCGGCGTCCGCCGGTTGGGCGGTCAGGGTCGTGGCCACCCGCAGCAACACCTCCACCTCGGGAAGGACATGGCGTGCGAACGCCGCGTCCCGCGCGGTGTCCGGGGCCGCCGTGTGTTTCTCCACGCCCCGGAAACCCGGCGGGAGCGCACCCCCATTCCCTCCGCCGGAGCCGGAGTCGGAGCCGCTCCCCGGCCCGGGCCCCGGGGACGGCGAACGCCGGTTCCCCGCCTCGGATCCCTCAGGGGAGGGGACCGGGGCACCGGAACCGGCGTTCGTGACGGCGCGGCGACGCCTCAGCGGTCGGCGGCCGCGTCGGTGAGGATCGGCAGGGCCATCAGGTCGTTCTGGGTCATCACCGGCATGTTGCGGATCTCCTCGTTCGGTACCGCGAGCGCCATGCGCGGGAACCGTTCGAAGAGCGCCGGCAGCGCGATGGCGGCCTCCAGCCGGGAGAGCGCGGCGCCGGGACAGATGTGCGGTCCGTGACCGAAGGCCATGTGCCGGATCGGCTGGGGACGGGTGACGTCGAACCGGTCGGCGGCCTCGCCGTGCTGCGCGGGGTCGCGGCCGATGGCGGCGTAGGACATGACCACGCCCTCGCCCTCGGGGATGACGGTCCCGGAGATCTCGATGTCCTCGGTGGCGAAGCGCATCAGGAGGTGGGTCGAGGGGGAGGCCCAGCGCAGGGTCTCCTCGATCACGGCCTCCCAGTCGACCTCCCCGGACAGCACGAGTGCCAGTTGGTCGGGGTTGTTCAGCAGCGCCCGCACGGCGTGCAGGATCAGGCTGATGGTGGTCTCGTGCCCGGCGGCCACCATCGCCTTGAGGTTGCCGATGACCTCCTCGTCGGTCAGGGGTTCACCGCCCTCGTCGGCGAGGATCAGCGCGGAGGTGAGGTCGTCGCCCGGCGCGGCCTTCTTCTCGGCCACCACCCGGGTGTAGAAGACGTCCATCTCCTCGATGACCGCCAGTCGCTCCTCCTGCGGGGTGAGCATGGAGAAGAACGCGTCGTACAGCTCGTGCAGGCGCGGGTGGTCCTTCGCGTCCACGCCCATCAGTTCGCTGACGACCTTCATCGGCAGCGGCAGCGCGAAGACCTCCTTGAGGTCCACCGGCGAGCCGTCTGCGCCCCGTTCGGCGACGCTCTCCAGCAGGTCGGCGGTGATCCGCTCGATGGTCGGGCGCATCTCCTCCACTCGCCGGGGGGTGACGGCCTGGGCGGTCATGGCGCGCAGCCGGCGGTGCTCGGCGCCGTCCACGGTGAACATCGACCGGCCGGCGTCGATCATGCCGATCAGCGGCCACTCGCGGGTGATCCGCCCGTCCCGCCAGGCGTTCCAGCGATTGATGTCCTTGACCAGGCGGGTGTCGGTGAGGAGCCGACGGGCCTCCGCGTGGTCGGTGACGGAGAAGGCCACCGCGCCCAGCAGGTCGATCCGGGTGATCGGAGCCGACTCGCGAAGTCGGGCGATCTCCCCCTCGCGGTCGCGGACCAGGGGGTCCAGCACGAGCGGGGCGTTCCCGGGGGATTCGGCGGAACCGGTGGAGGGGTCGGTGGTGCGGCCGGTGACGGGACAGCTCATCAGGTGCCTCTCATCTCATGCTCCCGACGGGGTGGGTGGGAGCGAAGCGGACCGGTAGCGTGCTCATGCCGCGCAGGAACGCGGACGGTCGTCGGACGAGTGTCCGGGCCGGTACGGCCAGGTCGATGTCGGGCAGGCGGTCGAGGAGCACCTCGATGCCGGTTCGGGCGATCACCTCGGCGATCTCCCGGGCCGGGAAGGGGCACTGGAACTCGCCGTGGCTGAAGGAGAAGTGCGCGCTGTTCCCGGCGCGGAAGCCGTCGTCCCCGGCGAAATCGTGCACGTCGGGGTCGGCGTTGGCGCCCTGCAGGCCGAGTAGGAGCAGGTCGCCGGCGGCGATGTTCCGGCCGGCGAGCCGGGTGTCGCGGGCGGCCCAGCGTCCGGCGAGGATCTGGGTGGGGGTGTCCTCCCAGAGGACCTCGTTCATGGCCTCGCCGATGCTGCGCCGGCCGCCGCCGATGGAGGCGGCGAAGCGGTCGTCGGTGAGCATCAGGCGCACCGAGTTGCCGATCCAGTCGGCGCTCGGCAGGTGGCCGGCGGCGGTGATGGCCATGAGGTCGAGCGCGCACTCCTCGTCGTTCAGGCCCACGGGGTGGGCCAGCAGACGGGAGGCGACGTCGGGGCCCGGGTGCTGTCGCTTGGCCGCCACCAGGCGGTACATGGCGGCGCCGAACCGCTGGTGGGCGTCGATCGCGTCCTCCCCGCCGTCGGCGAGGTCGTTCATGGCGCGGGCGAGGTCGGGCCCCTCGGCGTCGGGGAAGCCGGTGATCCGGGCCAGTACCAACACCGGCAGCAACAGGGCGTAGTCACCGATGATCTCGGCCTCGCCCCGGGCGCAGAAGGCGTCGATCAGTCGGTCCGCCAACTCCTCCGCGTGTCGCCGCAGTTCGTGTGGATTCACGACCTCCAGCGAGGACTCCACGGCGGCCAGGTGACGGCGGTGCTCCTCACCCACGGTGTAGTACACCGACGGCAGGCGTACCCCGATCATCGGGCGCAGCGGCCAGTCCGCGGGGATGTTCTCCCACTGGTTCCACAGGCTCGAGTCGCGGGGGAACAGATCCGGATCCCCGGTGACACGGTGCATCTCGCGGTAGCCGACGACCAGCCAGGCGGGGACGTCGCCGGGCAGCACGACCGGCACGACCGGGCCGTACTCGGAGCGCATCTCCCCGTAGAGACGGGCGGGGTCGGTGTGGAAGCGGGGACCGCTCAGCGGTACCGCGTCCCCGTGCGCCGGACAGCCCACCGGAGGGGCGGGGTGTCCGGGGGTGGCGGGGGCATCGGAGCGGGGGTGGGTGGTCATCGGGAACTCTCGGTGCTGGTGGTGACGGGGGGACGCAGAAGGACCGGCAGTTCGTACAGGTCGTTCTGGGTGACGGTGGGCTTGTTGCGCAGACCGGCGTCCGGAACGGCGAGGGTCATGTCCGGGAATCGCGTGAAGAGCGCGGGCAGGGCGATGGCGGCCTCCAGCCGGGAGAGCGGCGCGCCGGGGCAGATGTGCGGCCCGTGGCCGAAGGACATGTGCCGGATGGGGGTCGGGCGGGTGATGTCGAACGCGTCGGCGTCGGCGCCGTGGCGGGCGGTGTCGATGCCGATCGCCGAGTAGGAGGTGATCAGGGCGTCACCGCGGGGGATGACGGTCCCGCCGATCTCCACGTCCTCGCGGGCGAACCGGATGAGGACGTGCGAGGTGGGACTGTGGCGGCGCAGCGTCTCCTCGATCGCGGTCTCCCAGGGGACCTCCCCGGAGAGCACGAGTGCCAGCTGCCCGGGGTGGTTGAGCAGGGCCCGGACGGTGTTGACGAGCAGGCTGATGGTGGTCTCGTGGCCGGCGGCGATCATCAGCTGGAGGGTGTTGACAACCTCCTCCCCGGTGAGCGGTTCCCCGCCGTCCTCGGCCTGCAGCAGGGCGCTGGTGAGGTCGTCGCCCGGCTCCTTCCGCTTCTCCTCGACCACCCGGCCGAAGAGTTCGGCCAGCTCGCCCAGGACGGCGAGGACCCGATCGGGCGGGGTCTGGGTGGAGAAGAAGGCGTCGTAGAGCTCCTGGAGGCGGGGCAGGTCGGACTCGTCGATGCCCATCAGTTCGGCGACCACGCCCATCGGCAGGGGATAGGCGAAGGCGGCCTTGAGGTCCACCGGTCGGGGCGTCCCGCCGGCGGTCTCCTCGGCCTCGGCGCGGGCGGTCAGCTCGTCCAGAAGCCGCTCGGTGATGCGTTCGATGCCCGGTCGCAGGGCCTCCACGCGGCGGGGACTGAGGGCCCGGGCCACCTTGGCGCGCAGTCGGTGGTGCTCGGCTCCGTCCACGGTGAGCATGGAGCGGCCGGGGTTGGCCAGGCCGATCAGGGGCCAGTCGGCGGTGATCTCCCCGCGCCTCCAGGCGCCCCACTCCTCGATGTCCTTGACCAGCCGGGGGTCGGTGAGCAGCCGACGGGCCTCCTCGTGGTGGGTGACCGCCCACACGGGGACGCCGCCGGGCAGCTCCACCCGGGCGATCGGCCCGGCGTCGCGCAGTCGCACGGCCTCGCCGTCGAGGTCGCGCACCAGCGGGTCCAGGGCGATCACGGGACAACCGGTCACGGTGCCGGCGACCGGGGCGGTGCCGGCGGGGCCGGTCCCCGGGGACGGGGTGGGACGGGTCATCACATGCCTCCGCGGGCGGGTGTGGGTGTGAAGCGGACGGGCAGTGCGGCCATGCCCCGCAGCCACGGCGAGGGACGCCGGGCGAGGGACGCGACGGGTACGGAGAGATCGATGTCGGGCAGGCGGTCGAGGAGCACCTCGATGCCGGTCCGGGCGATGATCTCGGCGATCTCCTGGGCCGGGAACGGGCAGCGGTGCTCGCCGTGGCCGAAGGAGAAGAAGGCGTGGTTGCCGCCGCGCAGTCCGTTGTGCGGACCGGCTCCGGCGCCCGCCCCCGCGTGGACGGAGGGGTCGCCGTTGGCGGCCGCCAGGCCGAGCAGGAGCATGTCTCCGGCGGAGATGTGCCGGCCGGCGAGCTGGGCGTCGCGGGAGGCCCACCGTCCGGCGACGTTCTGGGTGGGGGTGTCCTCCCAGAGGACCTCGTTCATGGCCTCGCCGGTGCTGTTGCGCCCGGCGGCCAGGGATGCGGCGAACCGGTCGTCGGTGAGCATCAGGCGCACCGAGTTGCCGATCCAGTCGGCGGTGGGCTGGTGGCCCGCGGCCGTCATCACCATGAGGTCCTGGAGGATCTCCTCGTCGGTGAACTCCTGCGGCTGGTGGGCCAACATGCGCGAGACGACGTCGTTGACGGGGCGGGTCCGCCGGCTCGTCACCAGCCGGTGCATGGAACCGGCCAGGTGCCGCTGCCCGGCGAGGGCGTTCTCCCCGCCGTCGATTATGTTGTTGAGGGCCCGGGCGAGACCGGGGCCCTCGCCGTCGGGGAAGCCGTAGAGCCGGGTGAGGACCAGCATCGGCAGGAGCATCGCGTACGCCGGGATGAGGTCCGTCTCGCCCTTCTGGCAGAAGCCGTCCACCAGGGCGTCGGCGAGTTGCTCGGTGTGTCGGGACAACTCGATGGGGTCGACGGCCTCCAGCGCGTCGGAGATCATCCTCGCCCGCCGGTGGTGGCGGCTGCCGACGGTGTAGAGGATGGAGGGCTGGTCCCGTCCGATCATCGGCAGCAGAGGCCAGTCCGGGGGTATGGAATCCCACCGGTTCCACAGGCCGGAGTCCCGGCTGAACAGCTCCGGGTCACCGGTGACCCGGAGCAGTTCGCGGTACCCGATGACCAGCCAGGCGGGGACCCCGCCGAGCAGTTCCACGGGGACGACCGCGCCGTGCTCGCGTCGCATGTCGCGGTAGAGCGCGGCGGGATCGGTGTGGAAACGCGGCCCGGAGAGGGGGACCAGGCCATCGACGAACGGGCATTCGCCCGTCGCCCCATCCCCCGGCGCGCTCACCGGATTCCCTCCCGTTTCGCGGCGAGCCACTGGAGGTGTTCCACCAGCGAGATGAGGACGAACTTGCTGGAGTTGCGGGAACGCGCGTCGCATTCCACCAGCGGCACGTCGTCGGAGAGGTCCAGTGCCTCGCGGACCTCCTCGGCGGAGTGGGCGGGGCCGCCGAAGTCGTTGCGGGCCACGATGAACGGCGTCCCGTGGTGTTCCAACCGGTCGATGGCGTACCAGGAGTCCGCCAGGCGACGGGTGTCCACGAGGACGACGGCGCCCAGGGTGCCGCTGAACAGGCGGTCCCACAGGAACCAGAAGCGTTCCTGGCCGGGGGCGCCGAACAGGTAGAGGATCGTGCGTTCGTTCAGGGTGATGCGGCCGAAGTCGAAGGCCACCGTGGTGGAGGTCTTGTCCCGCACGCGGGAGAGGTCGTCGATCGCCTCCCCGGCCCGGGTCATGGTCTCCTCGGTGTTGAGCGGACGGATGTCGCTCACGGACCGGACCATGGTGGTCTTGCCGACACCGAAGCCGCCCACGATGACGATCTTCAGGCCGTTGTCGGCGGTGCTGCTCAGTGGCGCCCGGGAGGTCGGGAGCAGAGCCGGATCAGAGGTTGCGGAGTCCAACGAGCACCTGCTCCAGGATGGAAGTGTCGGGTAGCTGGGCCGATCGCCGGGCGGTCTGCGGGTGGCGGGCGGTGATCCGCCCGGTGTCCAGCAGGTCGCCGAGCAGGATCTTCACGATGCCGACCGGCATGCCCAGATCGGCGGCGATCTCCACGACCGCCGTGGGCCGGCGGCACAGCCGCAGGATCGCGGCGTGCTCGGACTGCATACCGGCGGTCGGTTCGCATTCGCTGACCACGAGGGTGACCAGGTCGAACGCGTCCGAGGCGGACCGGCTGCGGCCACCGGTGACGGTGTACAGCCGGTCCGGGTTCTCGTTCCGGGGAGGGCTCATGCCCGATCATCACCTTCATCCGACCGTCGGGGCGGGGCGGTCAGGTACTCACCGAGCTGCTCGACGAGCTCGTTCATGTTGTGGCCGATCAGGCCGGGGTCGGCGGTCTCGTCGGCGACCACGGCGAGGTGCGCGCCGTCACCGGCCTCGACGATGAAGAGGATGCCGCCGTAGAACTCGGTCATCGACTGGCGGACGCCGCCGGACCCGTCGCCGAACTCGATCGAGGCACCGTGCGACAGGCTCTGGATGCCGGCGGAGATGGCGGCGAGCTGGTCGGCCTGGTCCTCGGAGAGTTCGGGGGTGCGGCAGAGCTTGAGGCCGTCGCGGGAGAGCACCAGCGCGTGACGGGCGCCCGGGGTGCGCTCGAGGAGGTTCTCCAGCAGCCAGTCCAGTTTGGTCGCGGGAATGTTGCCCATCGGGTTGGAGTCCCCTGGTACTGGTGCGGTCATCGGGATTCGTCCTCCGGAAGCGAAGAGGCGGTCGTGGCGGGGGGTGTGGGGGACTGCTGCTGCGCGTGATCGGGATCCGCGGTGGCCGGCTGGGGCCAGGGGACGTTCGGGGGGTTCGTGGTGGCGGCGCCGGCCGTGCTGTCCGGAGGGGTTTCCGGTCCGTCGCCGGCTCCGTCGGCGGGCCGTCGCACGGCGCTGCGGAAGGCGCCGAAACGGGCGGCGGACTCGGCGGGGGAGTGCTCGCGGGCCGGCCGACGGGGGGCGGCCGGGGTGTCCCGGGAGCCGGTCGGGTTGGCGTTGGCGTTGGCGTTGGCGAGGGTGCGGCCGCGGCGGCGCTTGGGCAGTCCGCCGGTGCTGAACTCGGGCACGGAGGCGGTGTCCTCGGAGTTCCCCCCGCCGTCCCGTCGGGATCCGCCGGGAGCGGGGGAGGTGTCGGCGCGGTCGGGAACCGCGGTGTGTTCCCGGGTGTCGACCGGGGCGCTCCCCGCGGCGGGTGCCGCGGGCGCGGTGGATTCGGCGGGCGCGACGGTGGAACGCGCGGCGGCCGGCGCGGTGACGGGCGCCGTCGGGGGAGCGCTGCGCGGGCGGGTGATGAGTTCCTGGGGAACGCGCACCAGGGCGCCGGTGCCGCCGCGGGCGGAGGGGCGGAAGGAGACCGACAGGCCGTGCTTGCGGGCCAGTCGGCCGACGACGGCCAGGCCCAGACGGGTGCCGGACAGCGCGGTGAGGTCGCGGGGGTCGGAGGAGACGGCACGCTCGGCGCGACGCAGCGCCGTCTCGCTCATCACCAGACCGCTGTCCTCGATGGTGATGATGATGCCGGAGGGCACCTCTTCCACGTACACGTGGACCTCGGCGGTCGGCGGCGAGAAGTTCGCCGCGTTGTCGAGGAGTTCGGCGAGGGCGTGCATGACGCCCTCGGCGGCGTGGCCGGCGATCGCGACATCGGTGCTGGAGTGCAGTCGCACGCGCTGGTAGCCGGCGATGCGACCCATCGCGCCGCGCAGGATGCTCTCCATGACGATCGGCTTGGCCCAGCGGCGTCCGGAGCGGGCTCCGGTGAGGACGGCGATGCTGTCGGCGAGGCGACCGGCCTGGGCGGTGCGGTGGTCCAGGTACAGGAGGTCGGTCAGCACGTCGGGGTCGGCGTGCCGGTGCTCCATGGCGCGCAGGTCGGCGAGCATGCCGGTGGCCATGGCCTGCATCCGACCGGCGGCGTTGGCGCAGGCGGACATCGCGGAGGCGCGGGAGGTCTCGCTGTGGCCGATCTCCTCGGCGAACTGGCGGAGCACGGTTCGGTGGGCGGGGCTCTCCGGCTGGGTGACCGAGGCCAGGGCGGCGTCGGCCGAGATGTTCTCGCGCAACCGTGCGATCAGGGCCGGGACGTGTTCCTCGGAGAGCCTGCGCTCGGCGGCCTCCAGGGCGCCGATGCGTTCGCGCAGTCGCTCCGCGCGTTCCCCGGACCGGACCGCCGTGGCGACGGTGAGGCAGAGCGCGAGGATACCGACGCCGGCCCCCCAGGCGAGGGGGACACGGAACGATTCCGGCGCCGCGTACACCCCCCACAGGCCGAGGCCGGCGCTTGGAACGAGGGTCACCAGCAGGGCCAGCAGGGTGCGTCTCGGCGGAGGTTGTTCCGTCCACCGTCGCACCGGGGGAGTGTGCGCTGTCATCTATCGGGTCCTCGGGGACGAGCGGGCCGTGCCCACCGCGGCGGACTCGGACCTATGTTCAAGTCGGGAACACTATAGGTGAGTTGTCGATCGCTTTGGGTCTGCATTTGTGTCGAAAGTGTCCGTCTCGCGTGATACGTGTCGATCGGGTGAGTGCCTGAATTTCTCCGACGACTGGACATTTCGGATAAGTGACCTGACGTCACTTCCTCTTCCGGCGTGATGGGTGCCGGTCCCGGCGGGGTTCGTACCGGTCGAAATCGCGTCGGAGAACTCCGAAACCGGGGCTTTTGGGGCAAGGCGGCGAGGGCCTCGGTGGACGCGCTCGTTCCATCCGTGATCCCGGCCGAGGTATCGGACTTTCCCCGGCGGAATTCTTCTTCACCGGAGCGGGGCCGAATTTTTCGGTCGGGAACCGACCGGGGCCGGTCGCAGGAGTGGGCGGGAAGCCCGGGCAGGGCGGTCGGGAAGGGCCGCCGGCGGGGGAGCGCGACGCGTCGGACGAGATCATCGGGGGTTTCCGGCGGCGCGCCACCCACCGGGAATTCCCGACCGACACGACGGAACAACCGGTGTCGCGACGATCGAAAGCCGCGGCCGGGCGCCGCGGCCCCGGGCGGGGGACGAGACCGCCGGGAGCTCCCTCGTCGCCCGTGGGCCGGCACCGCCGGTACCGGGTACCCGGTACCGGCGGTGCAGGGACGGCCGGTGCCCGCGCTCCCGTCCCGCCTCCCGTCGGCTCCCCGCGGCCGGGTGCACGCTGGAGACATGGCATCGTTCCCACCCCCCGAGACCGGCTCGCCCACCCCCGCCCGCCGAACCGCCCGTGAGGACACCGGCCGCGCCGCCGAGGTCGAACACGGCCTGCGCGCCGTCATCCGCGGAGACGTCGGCTTCACCGCCGGGGATCGGGCCCTGATGACCATGGACGCCTCCAACCACCGCCGTGTCCCCCTCGGCGTCGTCGCCCCCCGGGACGCCGAGGACGTCGCCGCCGCCCTCGCGGTCTGCCGCGACCACGACATCCCCGTCGTCCCGCGCGGCGGCGGCACCTCCATCGCCGGACAGGCCACCGGGGTCGGCGTCGTCCTGGACTTCAGCCGGCACATGAACCGGGTGCTCTCGGTGGATCCGGACGCCCGCACCGCCGAGGTGGAACCGGGCGTGATCCGTGACGTGTTGTGCGCGGCCGCCGCCCCGCACGGCCTGGTCTTCGGTCCCGACCCCTCCACCCACAGCCGGTGCACCATCGGCGGCATGATCGGCAACAACGCCTGCGGCTCCCACTCGGTGGCCGTGGGCACCACCGCCGACAACGTCCTGGCGCTGGACATCCTGACCCGCGACGGCCGCGCCCTGCGCGCCGCCCCCGGCGGCTCCGGTCTCCCCGCCGACCTGCGCGCCGCCGGGCACGCGCTGGTCGACGCGCACGCCGCGCTCCTGCGCACCGGGATGCCCGAGCTGCCACGCCGGATCTCCGGCTACGCCCTGGACCGTCTGCTGCCCGAACACGGTCGGGACTGGGCCCGGGCCCTGACCGGTTCCGAGGGCACCCTCGCCGTCCTCACTCGTGCCGCCGTCCGCCTGTTGCCGGTGCCCGCCGCCCGCGCCCTGGCCGTCGTCGGCTACCCCGACGAGAGCGCCGCCGCCGAGGCCGCCCCCGGCCTGCTGCCGCTGCGCCCGCTCACCCTGGAGGGCATGTCGGAGGATCTGATCGGAGGGCCCGACCCCGGCCGCCGGGCCGCCGCCCGGGCCCTCCTGCCGCGTGGCGGCGCCTGGCTGTTCGCCGAGACCGGCGGGGACACCCCCGCCGAGGCCCGGGCACGGGCCGCGGCGCTGTGCCGGGCCGCGAGTGGCGCCGTCGCCTCGGCGGTGGTGGAGGACCCCGTCGCGCAGCGGTCCCTGTGGCGGATGCGGGAGGAGGCCTCCGGCACCGCCACCCGGGCGGTCGACGGCGGCGAGGCGTGGCCCGGTTGGGAGGACTGCGCCGTCCCGCCCGCCCGCCTCGGGGCCTACCTCCGGGACTTCCGCGCCCTGTTGCGCGACCACGGCCTGCGGGGCGTTCCCTACGGCCACTTCGGCGACGGCTGCGTGCACGTGCGCATCGACTTCGACCTGCTCACCGGCGCCGGTGTCGCCCGCTACCGCGACTTCTCCGAAGACCTCGCCCGGCTGGTCGTCTCGCACGGCGGCTCGCTCTCCGGCGAACACGGCGACGGCCTGGCCCGCGCGGAACTGTTGCCGCTGATGTACGGGAGCGAGGTGGTGGACCTCTTCCACCGCTTCAAGGACCTGTGGGACCCCGCCAACGGTCTCAACCCCGGTGTCCTGGCCCGCCCCGACCGCCTCGACGACAATCTGCGCTTCACCCCGCTGCCGCGCGAACCGGTCCCCGTCGCCTTCGGCTACCCCGGCGATTCGGGGGACTTCTCGGCGGCCGTGCGCCGCTGCGTGGGGGTCGCCAAATGCCGCGTGGACGACCCGGGCACCGGAGTGATGTGCCCCTCGTGGCGGGTCACCCGCGAGGAGCGGCACTCCACCCGGGGGCGGGCCCGTCTGCTGCACGAGATGCTCGCCGGCGAGGTGGTCACCGACGGCTGGCGCTCCACCGAGGTGCGTGACGCCCTGGACCTGTGCCTGTCCTGCAAGGGCTGTCGCAGCGACTGTCCGGTCGGGGTGGACATGGCGACCTACAAGGCGGAGTTCCTGCACCACCACTGGGCCGGTCGGATCCGTCCCGCCGCGCACTACTCGATGGGCTCGCTGCCCCGCTGGCTGCGCCTGGCGGCGGCGCTGCGACTGGCCCCGCTCGCCAACGCCGCCGGCCGGGTCGCGCCGGCGGCCGCCCTCGCCAAGCGGTTGGGCGGCGTCGACCCGGGCCGGGACATCCCGCCGCTGCCCCGGGTGCCGCTGCACCGCCGACCGGCGATCCGGGTGGTGCGCCGTCCCGTGGCGGAGATCGCGGCGGAGGCCGTCGCCGCACGGGGAGCGGGGGGCACGGGGGGTGGGGCCCCGTCCCGACCGCGCGCCGTGCTGTTCCCCGACACCTTCACCGACTTCCTCTCCCCGGAGGCGGGTGAGGCGGTGCTGCGGGTCCTGGGGGCCGCCGGGGTGGAGACCTCGGTACCGCGCGAGCCGGTCTGCTGCGGCCTGACCTGGATCAGCACCGGTCGGCTGGACGCGGCCCGCCGCGTGCAGCGCCGCACCCTGGACCGGCTCACCCCACTGGTGGAGGCGGGCCTGACGATCACCGTCCCGGAACCGCCGTGCGCCGCCGCGCTCCGCTCCGACCTGCCCGAGCTGTTGCACGACGATCCGCGCGCCGAGGCCCTCGCCGCCTCGGTGCGGACCTTCGCCGAGACCCTCGGGGAGCTGGCGCCGGAGTGGGACCCGCCGCGCGTGGACCGGCCGCTGGTCGGCCAGACCCACTGCCACCAGCACGCGGTGCTCGGCGACACCGCCGACCGGCGGCTGCGCGAACGGGCCGGACTGACCGGTGAGCCGCTGACCGGCTGCTGCGGCCTGGCGGGGAACTTCGGTTTCGAGCGCGGACACCTGGAGGTGTCCACCGCCTGCGCCGAGGAACGGCTGCTGCCCGCGGTGCGGGCGGCCGACCCGGAGACGGTCCTGGTCGCCGACGGGTACTCCTGCCGGTTGCAGATCGCCCAGCTCGGCCCCCGGGGCGGCAGGCCCGCCCGTCACCTCGCCGAGGTGCTCGCCGACGCCCTGCCGGCGGAGGGCGACGGCCCGGGGCGGGAGGGGTAGGCGGCGGTGCCGGGGCGCCGTCCCGGCGACGGTACCGCGCATCCGCGGTGTCTCTCCCGGAGGTATCGGGGGGTCGGCGGCATCGGGAACGACGCGACACTCCGGGCCGGCGCGTCCGGCACGGCTCCCGATCGCCGTGGGTTCCGGCCCATCCAACCTCCGGACGGGCCCGGGGCGGGACCACGCCGGTGCCCGGCCTTCCCGCGCCGTGGGCGACGCCGTGTCCCGGCCGGCGGGGGCGCGCCCGCTCCGGCCCGGGGCGTTCGGGACGGCTCCCGGGGCCGGTGGGCCGGTGCCACCGGGCCCGGGAGCGGCCGGGGAGGAGGAGTTCGGACCGACGTCGATCCCCACGCTCCGCCCCGGGCGGCGTCCGACCCCGCCGGAGTCCGGTCGATCGGGGCCGGCTCAGTTCGGCTCGGCGATGCCCGGCTCGGCGATGCCCGGCGCGGGAAGAGCCAGGGCGGAGAGGGCCGCTTCCATCACCCGTTCCGGGCACTCCCGCCCCGCCGGGACCGTCACCGCGTCCTCGTCCGGACCCGGTGGCTCCAGGGTCTCCAGCTGGGAGTCGAGCAGCGCGGCGGTCATGAAGTGCCCGCCGCGGGTGCCCAGTCGCTCGGCCAGCAGGTCCCGTTCGACCGACATGTGGACGAAGCGCACCCGGCACCCACGGGCCTCCCGCAGCACGTCGCGGTAGGAGCGCCTCAGAGCCGAGCAGGCCATCACCGAGGACTCACCGTCCGCCGCCCGCTCGGCGATCCAGTCCCGCAGGGCGCGCAGCCAGGGCATCCGGTCCGCGTCGTCCAGCGGCTCCCCGGCCGACATCTTCGCGACGTTCCCCGCCGAGTGGAAGGAGTCCCCCTCGGCCATCGGCAGGTCCAGCCGGTCGGCCAGCATCCGGGCGATCGTGCTCTTTCCGCAGCCGGAGACCCCCATCACCACCACGGCCGTCACCGACGCGCCGGAACCCGCGCCGGGGTCCGTCGCCCGTTCGCTCGCCGTTCCCATCCCTCATCCCCTTCTCGGCGTTCCCGACACGCCGGGACGGCTCCGCCCCTCGGCGATTCCTCCCGGTCCCCCCCGATCCCCCGATCCCGGGGGCCGCGTGCCCCGCGTCGGCGCGGGGCACGCGTGACGGTCCGTCGGACCGGCGGCGGGGGAGCGGCGCGGATCAGGCCGCCGGGTGTCCCGGCACCTCGCGCGGCGACCGGGGCCCCGGTCCGATGTACCGGGCGGAGGGCCGCACCAGCCGTCCGGTCCGCTTCTGTTCCAGGATGTGCGCCGACCAGCCGGCGGTCCGGGCACAGGTGAACATCGAGGTGAACAGCTCGGCGGGCACCTCGGCGAAGTCCAGCACGATCGCGGCCCAGAACTCCACGTTGGTGGCCAGCACCCGGTCCGGCCGGCGGGAACGCAGCTCCTCCAGGGCCGCCCGCTCCAGCGCCTCGGCCACCTCGTAGCGGGGCGCGCCCAGCTCGCGGGCCGTGCGTCGCAGCACCCGGGCCCGCGGGTCCTCGGCCCGGTAGACGCGGTGGCCGAAGCCCATCAACCGCTCGCCCTTGTCGAGCTGCCCACGCACGTACGCCTCCGCGTCGCCGGTGCGCTCGATCTCCTCGATCATGCCGAGCACCCGGGAGGGCGCCCCGCCGTGCAGCGGTCCGGACATCGCGCCCACCGCGCCGGAGAGCGCCGCGGCCACGTCGGCGCCGGTGGAGGCGATGACCCGGGCGGTGAAGGTGGAGGCGTTCATGCCGTGCTCGGCGGCCGAGGTCCAGTAGGCGTCGACGGCCGCGACGTGTTTGGGGTCGGGCTCGCCGCGCCAGCGGCGCATGAAGCGCTCCACCACGCTGTCGGCCTTGTCGATCTCGCGCTGCGGCACCATCGGCAGGCCGGTGCCCCGGGCCGACTGGGCGACGTAGCTGAGCGCCATCACGGCGGCGCGCGCCAGGTCGGCACGGGCCTGCCGTTCGTCGATGTCCAGCAGCGGGCGCAGGCCCCAGGCGGGCGCGAGCATCGCCAGCGCGGCCTGCACGTCCACCCGGACGTCACCCGAGTGGATCGGGATCGGGAAGGGCTCGGCGGGCGGCAGGCCGGGCTCGAAGGCGCCGTCCACCAGCAGGCCCCACACCTGGCCGAAGGAGACCTCGCCGACGAGTTCCTCGATGTCCACGCCCCGGTACCGCAGGGCGCCGCCCTCCTTGTCGGGTTCGGCGATCCCGGTCTCGAAGGCGACGACACCCTCCAGCCCGGGAACGAAGGTCGAATCGGCGGACTCCCCGCCGGATGCGGCGGACGGGTTGTCGGACGGCGTGTCGGACATCGCGGCTCCTCGGGTGCGTGCTGCGTGCTGCGTGCTGCGGGCGGCTCGTCGGCCGGTCGGCCGGCTGCTCCGGCCGGGGGAACATCTCGTTCCCCCGGGGTGTCGGCGCGGGCGGTTCGGCGGCGTCGGTGGCGTCGTCCTCCCGGCACGGGGTGTCAGTCGGTCACCTTAACCGGGGGTGTCCGCCGGCCACAGGGCACGCGACGGGTTCGCGGCGCGTCCGTTGCTGTCGGTGGCGTGTTGCAAGATATGGCCGTGTCCCACGCCGACAACGCCGCCCATGCCCGCTCCTCCTCCACTCGCCGTGCCCGTCGCCCGGACCCGCGGCGGGATGCCCGGGGCGAGACCCGGCCCGATCCGCGTCCCGGCGCCCGGGACGAGCCCCGCGCCCCCGGGGTACCCGTCTCCGAGCCGGTCGGAACCCCCGCCCCGGGGGAGCGCCCGGATCCCGCGTCCATGCGGGCCCGGTACCGGGCCGACGGTCTACCGGAGGAGGGGCTGGCCCCGGACCCGGTCACCCAGTTCGGCCGGTGGTTCGCCGAGTCGGTCGGCGCCGGAGTGTACGAGCCCAACGCCATGGTGCTCTCGACCGTCGACGAGCGGGGAGTGCCCTCCTCCCGCACCGTGCTGATGAAGGAGTACGACGAGCGCGGCTTCGTCTTCTTCACCCACTACGGCTCCCGCAAGGGCCGGGACATCGCCGCCAACCCGCGTGTCTCGCTGCTCTTCCCCTGGCACCCCATCGCCCGCCAGGTAATCGTCTCGGGGACCGCCCGGCGTACGGACCGCGGGGAGAGCGCGCGGTACTTCCGCACCCGGCCGCACGGCTCCCAGTTGGGGGCGTGGGCGAGTGATCAGTCGGCGCCGGTGGCCTCCCGGGAGGAGCTGGACCGCCGGTACGCGGAGTTGGCCGAGCGGTACCCGGAGGCGGAGGACGTGCCGGCGCCGCCGTTGTGGGGCGGCTTCCGGGTGGAACCGGAGGCGGTGGAGTTCTGGCAGGGCCGGGAGAACCGGCTGCACGACCGGCTGCGGTACGTCCGGGGGGCCGGCGGGCGGTGGACGGTGGAGCGGCTGTGCCCGTGAGCCGGGCCCGGCCGGGGTTCGGTGGGGGCGGCGGGGCCGTGATCCGGGCGGCCCGGTCCGGTGGTCGACGCCCCGGTGGGTGGTGAGTCGGACGGGCCCCCGACGCCGGTGGGTGGTCCGGTCGGGGCGGGGCGATGATCCGTCGAGAGGTGGTGGGGGCCCGTGACCTCGGTGGTCGGGTCCCGGATGGGGCCCGGGGCGGCGGGGCCGTGATCCGGGCGGCCCGGTCCGGTGGTCGACGCCCCGGTGGGTGGTGAGTCGGACGGGCCCCGGTCCCGGTGGGTGGCCCCGGGGCCCGGTGGCCCGGACGGAGGTGTCCGGCGGGGGCGGGGGAGAGCCCCGGGGGCGCTCCGTCTCCCCGGTGGCGTCCGGTTCGGGCCGGCCGCCACCGCCGGGTGACGCCCCGGGGTGTGTTCGCCGGCCCGATACGGGATTCACGGCCGGGCACCGGGTGCCCGGCGGCGGGACGGGCGTTCGGGGCGGGGCCCGCCGTGACGGGGCCCTGAAAACGAGCGACCCGCAGGCCGTGGTCCCCCTGACGGGGGAGCCGGCCGGACGGTACCGGCGGCCTGCGGGTCGGGTGGACTGCTGGGAATGGGCCGGCGACGCCGGCGCCGCACAATGTGCGGGGCTGGTCGCTAGACCGCAGCCACCTCACGCGTCCGGTTGTCACTCATCTGCCGAACCACCTCCCTTCTCGTGTACCCACGACGGTACGATCCGCCCGGGCGACCCACAAGTGTTTTTTACCCGTCGTGCCCTGTCCCGCCGCACCCCGCCCCCGCCCCGGTTCGGAGCCGGTCGGGCGTGGTCAGCGGTGCCACAGCACACGGTCGGCGTTCTCCGCCATGACCCGGCGGTTCCACTCGGTGCCGCCGTCCACGTTGCCCGAGCGCAGCAACGGCGGTTCGACGCCCCGGGCCGCCAGTTCCCCGGCGGCGGTCGCCACCACCGCCTGCAACAGGGCCGAGGTGACGACCGTCGAGGCGGGGGCGAAGGGGGCGGGGATCCGGGGGTCGCTCAGTTCGGTGTCACCGACGCCGATCCCGCTGTCCAGCACCAGGTCGCAGTGGTCGCGCAGGAAGGTGCCGGAGGGGTCGCGGGAGGTGGTGTGCCCGGCGTAGGCGCCGGAGGTCACGCCGACCACGGTCAGTCCGAGCGAGCGGGCGTGCCGCGCCATCTCGATCGGCAGGACGTTCCGTCCCGAGAGCGAGATGACGATCAGCAGGTCCCCGGCGCGGGCCGGAGAGGCGTCCAGGGCCGCCGCGGCCAGACCGGTGACCCGTTCCAGGGCGCTGCCCAGGTGGGCGGGCATGACGTCCACGCCGGTGGTTCCCGGCACGTTGAGCAGGTTGACCACGGCCAGGCCGCCCGCCCGGTAGACGAGGTCCTGGGCGGGTAGCGAGGAGTGGCCCGCGCCCCAGGCCAGGATCCGGCCCCCGGCGGCCACGGTGTCGGCGATCGCGGCGCCCGCGCGGCGGATCGCGTCGAGTTCCCGCTCCCGCAGTCGGCGGAGCAGGGACTCGGCGGCGGCCAGGTAGCGCTCGGCGTGGTCCCCGGTCCCCGCCGTCGGGGTGTCGGACACCGGGGTGTCGGGCAGACCGGTGCCGGTGCCGTCCGGTGCCGTGACGGTGGGGGAGGTTCCGGTTCCGGTGTCGCTGGGACGGGTCATGGCTGGTGGTACCCCCGGGGGTCGACGGACGGGAGGCGGTGGAACGCCGTGCGTCACCGTGGAGTGGTCGGCGGCGGCCTGTCAAGGCACGCCGGGGTTCGGCCGGGAACGCATGGCCCCGTATGTCGGTGGGATGCGTCAGAATTGAGTTCAGGGCCACCGCAACACATACCTAGGGGCACTCATGTCCGGACTCATCGACACGACCGAGATGTACCTCCGCACCATTCTGGAGCTGGAGGAAGAGGGCGTGGTGCCGATGCGGGCCCGTATCGCCGAACGGCTGGAGCAGAGCGGCCCGACCGTCAGCCAGACGGTGGCGCGGATGGAGCGCGACGGGCTGCTGGCCGTCGCCGAGGACCGTCATCTCGAGCTGACCGCCGAGGGGCGTCGGCTGGCCGAGCGCGTCATGCGCAAGCACCGCCTGGCGGAGTGCCTGCTGGTGGACGTCATCGGCCTGGAGTGGGAACACGTGCACGCGGAGGCCTGCCGCTGGGAGCACGTGATGAGCGAGGCGGTGGAGCGTCGGGTCCTGGAACTGCTCAACCACCCCACCGAGTCCCCCTACGGCAATCCCATTCCGGCGCTGGCGGAGCTGGGCGAGGTCTCGGTCCCCGAACCCTTCCTCGAGGAGGGGATGCTGCCGCTCACCGAGGTGCGCGGTCCGGGGGGTAAGACCGTGGTGGTGCGTCGGATCGGCGAGCCCATCCAGACCGACTCGCAGGTCATGAACACCCTGCGTCGGGCGGGGGTGCGGCCGGGGGCCTCGGTGAGCGTCACCAGCTCGGCGGGTGGCGGGGTGCAGGTGGGCAGCGGTGGCGAGGCCGCCGAGCTGGACGCCTCGGTGGCGATGCACGTCTTCGTGGCCCGGGCCTCGTAGTCGCGGCGGGCGCCTCGGGGCGCCCCGGGCCGGTTCCGAGCGGTCCTCCCCACTGTTTGTTCGTGCGTGCCGGTGGCCCCCGATCCCCGCCGGGATCGGGGGCCACCGGCACGCACCTTTCCCCGGGTCGCCCGCCCTCCGCGGTTCTTCTCCGGGGCGTTCTCGGATCTTCTCGGCGTTTCCCGGTGGCTTCTCCCGCGGTTCTCCACCGACGCCTTCCCGCCTCCCTTCCGGCGGTCGATCCGTCCCGGACGGCCGGCTCCCGGTGCTCGGCCGGACGGCTTCGTTGACACGGGCGGTCGAACCCCCCTGCCCCGAAAAGGTGATGAGGGGTCGTCAACCATCGCCTTCATTCGAACAAAATTTCGATACCCTGGGGTCGTTCATCGCGCGGGACACCGGTGATCCCCGGGGCGGGAAGGAGGACGCGCCCCGATCCACCGGGCGGTAACGATGCGCCCGACACCCGCGCCGTGGTCAAATCGACAGGTCGACCCGAATGAGCGATCCGTACGAGGGGACCGAACGGGAGAGCGCGAACGGGAGTCGGCGACGGTGCCGGCGGGAAAGGGGCGCGCAGGGCGACGGCGCGAACGGAACCCGGACGCGTGGGACGCGGCACGACGGTTCGGTGCCCCGGCGATCGGGAACACCCGCGCGGCGGGACCGGCACGACGGGGCCCCCGGCGGCGTCGGGAGGCGAGGAGGCGAAGCGCATGGCACGGCGGATCGAGGTGGCCGGCCGGGACGGGGTGCGGCTGGTGGCCCGGGAGTTCTCCGAACGGGCCGAGCGGCCCGGTGAATCGGCCCGGCCCGACATCCTCATGCTCCACGGCCTCATGGGGCGGGCCTCCCACTGGTCCGACGCGGCCCGCCGTCTCGACGACCGCTTTCGGGTGTTCGGATTCGACCAGCGCGGCCACGGCCTCAGCGAGAAACCCGTCACCGGTCCCTATGACCGGGACGCCTTCGTCGCCGACCTCGAGGCCGTCATCGACCGCCTCGACCTCGCGCCGGTGATCCTCGTCGGCCACGCCATGGGTGCCCTGACCGGGTGGCAACTGGCCGCCCGTCGGCCCGATCTGGTGCGCGCGCTGGTCATCTGCGACATGCGGGCCTCCGCCCTCGGCGAGCGGGCCCAGCGCGAGTGGGAGGAGTGGTATGCCTCCTGGCCGCTGCCCTTCGGCAGTCTGGCGGCGGCACGGCGCTGGTTCGCCGAGCAGGATCCGTGGCTGGAGCGCCCCTCCGTGACCCGGGGCGACTACTACGCCGAGGTGATGGTCGAACGGGCCGACGGCTGGCGGCCGGTCTTCTCCCGTCGGCAGATGCTGATGGCCCGTGAGAGCTGGATCCACGACGCGCACTGGGACGAACTCGCCCGCGTCCGCTGCCCCACCCTGGTACTGCGCGGCGTGGACGGGGAGCTGGGACGCGCCGAGGCACAGGAGATGGTCCGGGTGCTGCCGCGCGGCCGCTACGCCGACATCCCCGACGCCGGCCACCTCGCCCACCACGACCGGCCGGACGCCTGGCAGGAGGTGGTGGACGGCTTCCTCGCGGATGTCCTGCGGGAGGAGGGGCGGCCGGAGGAGGACGGCGGGCCCGCGGCACCGGTGGACGGGGCCGTCCGGCAGGCGGGGCCCGCGGGGGTGCCCGCTCCGGCGGGCGCGCACCGGTCCGAGCGGCGGGCGGGAGCGCGCGGAACCCGGCGCGGATCCGGCCCCTGACCCGCCGGCATCCCCGTCCCCGACTCCGGGCGTGGGTCCCGTTCCCCACCGGCCACCGTTCTCCGGTGGCCGGCTCCTTCCGGGTTTCCCGGCCGACCCCCGATGCGGCCCGGCGCACATCGTCCGGGCCCGGCGCCCGGTTTCCCGCCCCGGGCTCGCGGGTGCGCGGGGCCCGGGTCCTCCGCCCGGTGCGACCGCCCCCGGTCCCGGGAGCCGGGAGGCTCTTCCCGCGTCCCATTCCCGGGTGCTCCCGGTGCCCGGAACCCCGATCGGCGGGCGGGTCCGGGGGAGGCGGGGCAGTGGGGCGGTGAGCGGGTCGAGAGCGCTGCCGATCACCGTGCCGACAACCGTCGGGGGCCTGCGCGAGGGCCCCGGTCACCTCCCTCCCACGGCGCGAGCGCAAGGGGTGCGCGCCCGGCGCATCGCAGCCGATGGAGGCGCACGAAAGGCGCGGCACCTCCGCCGGTGCCACCGCCCGGGCGCCGCCCGGAGCGACCCGCCGGCGTGCCCCGGCACAGCTCAGGGGAGGGTCCGCGGGGCCCCGGGGGCCTGATCGGGGAACGCCGACGGCCGGGTCGGCACTCGCCGGGTCCTTCACGATCCCCACAACTCCCTTCCCCCGAAGGGGTTACGGCTCGCCCCCGGGCCGTCACGCGCAGTCGGGGCGCACGGTCGCATCGGGCGGTGCGCAGGCATGACCCCCGGGGCCGGCCGGGAATTCATCCCCGGGGGCGCCACCGCGGCGCCGGGACGCGCACCGCGAGGAGTGACAGATGATCGAGGGACCGGGAGTTCCCCCCGCTCGGCAACCGAACGAGCGCCTGGTGGGCCTGATCCGGGAGGCCGGGTGCTCCAACGCCGGCCTGGCCCGGCGGGTCAACGTACGGGCGGCCGAACGCGGGCTGGACTTCCGCTACGACAAGACGTCCGTCGCCCGCTGGATCCGTGGCCAGCAACCGCGCGGACGCGCGCCCGAGGTCATCGCCGAGGCCATCGGCGCGAAGCTCGGCAGACCCGTCACCCCCGAGGAGATCGGGATGGGCGGTGCCCGCCGGCCCGCCTCCTCGGTCGGTCTGCGGTTCGCCCCGGACCTCGCCGACTCGGTGGAGCAGGCGGCCGAGCTGTGGCGCACCGACGGGGGACGACGCGACCCGGCCGGGCTCGAGGGGAGCCGGGGGCTGCCGGGTGCCGGAGCCACCCCGTCCGCCCTGGTCGAGCCCTCCCGCGACTGGCTGATCACCCCCGTCGACGAGCGGGTCGCCCGGGCCGGCGGCTCGCGTGTGGGCACCGCCGACGTGGACGCCGTACGGGCCACCTCCGCCGCCCTGGTGGAGCTGGACCGCCGCTGGGGGGCGGGCCATGTCCGACCCCTGGTCGTCCACTACCTGGGGACGGTGGTGGCCGGGCTGCTCTCCGGCTCCTACCGGGAGGAGGTCGGCCGCGACCTGTTCGCCGCCGCCGCGCGCCTCACCGAGCTCGCCGGCTACATGGCCGTGGACACGGGACTGCCCGGCCTGGCCCAGCGCTACTACATCCAGGCACTGCGGCTCTCCCAGGCGGCCGGGGACCGGGGCTTCGGCGGCTATGTCCTGGCCGCCGGGATGAGCCACCTGGCCGCCCAACTCGGCAACCCCCGCGAGGTGGTGCAGCTCGCCCGCGCCGCCGGTGAGGGCACCAGGGGCCGGGTCGGGCCCCGGGCCGAGGCGCTGTACCTGGCCGCCGAGGCGCGCGGCCACGCCCAACTGGGGGACCGCGAGAGCTGTCGGCGCGCCGTGTCGGCGGCGGTGGCGGCCATGGACCGGGCCAACCCCTCCTCCGGCGACGACCCGGAGTGGATCACCCACTTCGACCGCGCCTACCTCGCCGACGAACTGGCCCACTGCCACCGCGACCTCGGACAGGGCGGGGCCGCCCGGGAGCGGGCGCAGGAGGCGCTGGCCGAGTTGCCGGAGGGCCGCGTCCGGCGCCGGGCCATCGGCCTGCTGCTACTGGCCTCCGGCCGGCTCCAGGAGGGCGAGGTCGAGGAGGCGTGCCGCACCGCCGGTGAGGCGGGGGAACTGCTGGAGGGGGTGCGATCCCGGCGCGGCACCGAATATTTCGGCGATTTCCTGACCCGGCTGGCTCCGCATCAGAAGAACTCCTCGGTCACGGAGTTCGCCGAGCGCTGGCGCGACGCCGGCGCCCGCCCCGTGGCGGTGTGATCCCGCTCCCGGGATACCCGGGGAAGGGGCCGGAACCGGGGCCCGAACGGGTACCGTGGTCCGGCGCCCCACCCGGGCGTGTCGGACGCGGAGTCGCGGGCCGGCGGCGGGAGAGGTCACGAGGAGCCGGCCGTTGAGCAGCCACCACGGACGTGAGGACGCACCGCACCCCGCGCCCGGCGGCGGATCGCACCCGCCGGGGCCCGGCGAGGCGTGGCCCGGCGGTCCGGACGGGCATTCCGCCGCGTCCCCGGGTGGGTACGGGTATCCCCCCGCCGCCGGGTCGCCCCCCGTGCCCCCGATGCCCGCCGCGCCGCCCCCGGTGCCGTCCGGACCGCCGCCGGCCCCCGGTGTCGGCGCGGCCGGGGGGTGGGCGGACGAGCCCACTCGGGCGATACCCGCGGTGCCCCCGATATCCGCCGACCCCGCCCACGGCGCCGACCCTTCGTACGGCGCCGGCGCGTTCCCCCACCCGACCCGGGGTGGTACGCACGGCGCGCGGGGCGGCGCGGACCCCGCCGCCGAAACGGGTCTGCTGCCGCCGTACCCCTTCCCCGACCTTCCCGACTTCCCCGGCGCGGCGGTCGCCGGCGGTCGCCGTGCCGGGGTTGGTGACCACGGGTCCGGGGAGCACGCCGCCCCCGCCCCGCACCATGGATATCCCGGTCCGGTCGGGGGTTCGGTGGGTGGCGTGGGGTTTTCGCCGGCTGTGCCGTCGTCGTCGGGTGAGGAGGCGGCGACGCAGTACCTTCCGCCGGTGACCGCCGCCGGTCCGGACCATGGATATCCCGGTCCGGTCGGGGGTTCGGTGGGTGGCGTGGGGTTTTCGCCGGCTGTGCCGTCGTCGTCGGGTGAGGAGGCGGCGACGCAGTACCTTCCGCCGGTGACCGCCGCGCCCGACGACGCGACGCGGTGGATCGAGCCGATCCGCGATCCCGTCGGCTTCCCGGCCGGGGACGCGCCGGGCGGGGACGACCCCTTCGGGGACGCCGGTGCCACCCGGGTGCTCCCGCCGATCCCCGCCGGCCCCGTGAGCGGACCGGCTCCGGGGAAGCGCGCCGCCGCCCGGCGTGCCGCGCTTCCCGCTCCCGCTCCGGGCGGTCGGGCCGCCGCCCGTCGCGCGGCCCGTCGTCCGGGCCCGGCCGGTTCCGCGCTCTCCCCCCGTGCCCTGGCCGCCGTCGTCCTGGCCGGCTGCGCGGCCGCGGGGCTGACGGCGGGCGCCGTGTTCAGCGGCGGGGACAGTGCCGCGGCCGGGGACGCCGGGCCGCCGGGCGCCACCGCACCGGATGTGGACCCGCTCGCGGGGGAGCCCGAACCCGCCGGGGGAGCGGAGGAGGAGCCCGAACCGGAGCCGAAGCACGACCCGGCCGCGGTCGCGGCCCGCGCCGAGGCGCTCTCCGACCTTCTCGGCGAGAGCGTCGGCAGCCGGGAGGCGGTGGTCGCGGCGGTGGCCCGGGTCGAGGCCTGCGAGAAGCTGAAGGACGCCGCCGGGACCCTGCGCGGGGCGGCCGGGGAACGCACCTCCCAGGTCATGCGCCTGCACGGGATGTCCCTGGACGGCCTGCCGGAGCACCGGGAGTTGTCCCGTGCGCTCACCGAGGCGTGGGAGGCGTCCGCGGACGCCGACGACCGGTACGCGGACTGGGCCGAGGAGGTGCGCGACGACCGGCGCCGGATGTGCCGGCGCGGAGAGACCCGTCGCACCGACAACACCACGGAGGCCGAGCGGGCGGGCGCCGAGGCGACCGCCGCCAAGGAGCGGGCGGCCGAACTGTGGAACCCGATCGCCCGGGAGTACGGACTGCCCGAACGGACCGCCGGCGACCTGTGATCGGTACGGCCGGGGGCCGGGTCCCGTCGGGAGTGTGCCCGCGCGTGCCCGCCCCGGCCGGGGTCGTCCCACCCGGTCGGTGTCGGCCCGCGCGCGGCCGGGCCGGGGCGCCGGAGGGTCGGATCGGGCCGGAACGTACCATCTGTTCCGTGCAGGCTTCCGAAAGCTCTTCCCGTCGGGCCCGTCGTTCGACCACCATGGACGGTATGCCGAACAACGACATGCCCTGGTGGCGCTGGCGCGCGCACGTGCGTTCCGGGCTGCACATGCTCTCCGACCCGGTTTTCCAGCGGGACCGCTGGGCCGCCGGCGTGCCGGGATACGGGGACGTCACCGACGCGGTCTACCGGCTGGTGGAGGACACCTGGCTGGACAACTGGTCGGCCGACAGGTACGTGGGCACGATCTTCCGTGACGAGGAGGAGGCGGCCCTGGTGGACGCGGCCGTCCTGCGGGTGCTGCGGATCATGCACCGGGTCGGGCCGGACGCCCCGCCGGCCACCTATCTCGATCACCCCGACTGGCCGGAGGCGGTGCGGGCGGCCCGGGAGGCCCACGTGCGGCTGGCGACCAACGACGGGGAGAGCCCCGACCTCCCGCCCCGGTCGCTGGACGAGCTGTCCGCCGCCGTCACCGGTCTGTAGCGGCGCCGGCCCGGTCCCGAGCCCTCGGTCCCGAACTCCCGGTCCCGAGCCCTCGGTCCGGTCCGCCGATCGGCTCACGGGTCGGCTCACGGGGCGGTCGCCGGCACCGGCCGATCGGGGCGATGTGCCAGGCTGGGGAACATGACTCCCTCCACGACCGCCCCCCGCGACGAGCGGGACCAGGAGCCGGCCGAGCAGTACCTGCTCACCCTCTCGTGCCCGGATCGACCGGGCATCGTGCACGCCGTGGCCAGTTACCTGTTCATGACCGGGTGCAACATCGAGGACAGCCAGCAGTTCAAGGACCGGGATACCGGCCTGTTCTTCATGCGGGTCCACTTCTCCGCGGAGGACAGCACCACCCCGGCGAAGCTGCGGGCCAGCTTCGCCGCCATCGGTGACTCCTTCCGGATGGATTGGCAGCTGCACCCGGCGGACCGGCGGATGCGGGTCGTGCTGATGGTCAGCAAATTCGGCCACTGCCTGAACGACCTGCTCTTCCGCGCCCGGATCGGCGCGCTGCCGGTGGAGGTCGCGGCGGTGGTGTCCAACCACACCGACTTCGCCGAGTTGGTCGCCTCCTACAACCTGCCCTTTCACCACATCCCGGTCACCGCCGAGACCAGGGCGGACGCCGAGGCCCGGTTGCTGGGGATCGTGGAGGAGGAGAACGTCGAGCTGGTCGTCCTGGCCCGCTACATGCAGGTGCTCTCCGACGATCTGTGCAAGCGGCTGAACGGGCGGATCATCAACATCCACCACTCCTTCCTGCCGAGCTTCAAGGGTGCCAAGCCCTACCACCAGGCGCACGCCCGGGGCGTGAAGCTGATCGGCGCGACGGCCCACTACGTGACGGCCGAGTTGGACGAGGGGCCGATCATCGAGCAGGAGGTGGAGCGGGTCGGGCACGACCTGAGTCCGCAGCAGCTGGTGGCGGTGGGGCGGGACGTGGAGTGTCAGGCGCTGGCGCGGGCCGTGAAGTGGCACAGCGAGCGCCGGGTCCTCCTCAACGGCCACCGGACCGTCGTCTTCTCCTGAGACCCGGTGCGGGGGCTTCCCCGTCGGGGCGCCCCGGGAGCGGGCTCTCCGGCGCGGTGGTCGAATCCGCGCCGGGGAAGGGGAACCCCCGGCGCGCGTGCCGGGGGATCACGCCGGGTGCTCCGGCCCCCGCTCGGCGATGCGGGTGGGTCGCCCGTAGAGTGCGGGGAGAGCCCGACGCGGTGCCGGTGCCGGTGCCGGGGACCGGTCGATCCGGTCGGTGGGCGGTCGATGTTTCGCGCCGTCCGATCAGTGGTGTGCCGGCGCGATGTGCGCCCCGGTGTGTTCCCTGAGGCTTGAGCGGCCCGTCACCGGGCATCGCGTGGGCGAAGCGGGCCCTCGATCGGGGGTCGGTGACCGAAAGGCCCGCGGGCGGCCGCTCGTCCCGGGTACCGGACGATCGCGAAAAGGGGCTGCGGGACGTGACCTTGACGGTGCGGGAGGAACGGCTCGGCGCCTGGTGGGTGCTCCGGGTCGAGGGAGAACTCGATCTGGTCAGTGCCCCGATGGTGCGTCGCCGGGTGCACGACGCGGTCGCCGAGGGGCGCCGCGATCTGATCATCGATCTGGGCGGGGTGCGGTTCTGTGACTCCACGGGTGTGGGCGTCCTGATCGCCGCACGTCGGTTGCTGCGTTCCTGCGCCGGCCGATTGCGGATCGTCCTCCCACCGGATGCCGGTGGCGAGGGATCCCACGTCAACCGGGTGTTGGCGGCCCTGGGAGTGCTCCGACTGTTCGAGCACTACCCCGACCCCGAGAGCGCGGCCCGCGACGCGGCGGAGCCGCTGTCGACCTGAGGCCGGAGCGGGACACGGACGGACGCCGGTCGACGGCCCCGGGGACGGAGGTGTCGACCGGCGTCCGTGGTGTTCGCGGGGAATCCCGGGCGCGCCGGGCCGTACCCGACCGCGCCCCGGACCCGTGCGACCTCCCCCGTCCCCGGAGACCGCTCGCGGGGCTTCCCCCGGAGGCGAACAGACATCCGAACACGGCCCGGGTGTCTCGCACATCGCACCGGACCGTACTCCTTTGCGCCGGAATACACCGGAAGTGCTTGTTGTGTGGGTCCTTCGTCAACCATGCTGGTTCGTCCCGGGATTCGTGCGCCGTGGCGCGGTCCCGGGGCGTTCCCGGGCGTGCCGGGAACGCATTCCACCGGTTCGGATGGTGTGAGCGGTGCAGGAACTGCAGGAGCGGTTGGAGGTCGGGGCGGACCCGGGGGAGGTCTCCCGCGCCAGGGTGTGGACGCGACGATTCCTCGGGGAGCTCCCCGGGCCCCCGATCGATCTGGTCGACACGGCGGTGCTCCTGGTCTCGGAACTGGTCACCAACGCCGTCGTGCACACCGGCCGGTCGGCGGTGCTGCGGCTGGAGATCCTCCCCGCACCCGCGTCGGCCCATCGTCACCCGCCACGTCATCCCTCCCCGATCGGACGGCCGGAAGAGCCCCCCACCGGGCCCGGGCATCGGGAGCCACATGCCCCGGGTCGTCCCGACGGTCCGCCGGAAAGCCGCGTCGGGGGTCCGTCGCAGCCGGCCGGACCCGGCGGGTGCGCCGTATGCGGTGTCGGTGTCCCGGACGGGGACGGGATCCCCGTCGAGTCCGGGACGCCGGTGGTGATCCGGATCGAGGTGGCGGACCGCACGTTGCGCCCACCTCGCCGCCGGGAGACCGGAGGCGAGGACACCAGCGGGCGCGGGCTGGAGCTGGTCGAGGCACTCGCCCACCGCTGGGGCTGGCGGCCCCAGCCCGGCGGGAAGCGCATCTGGTGCGAATTGGACTGCTCCCCGGAGGTTCCGGGGCCGGCGGTGGACCGGTGGGTTCCGGCCACGTCACGACAGCCGTTCGCGACGTGAAACAGCACTTGTCGGCCGGGCCCGATCACCCCGCCGGGGCCGGTCGGGCCTTCTCCTCCTTCGGGCCCCGGGCGGCCGGTGCGGGCACCACGTCCTCCGAGGGGGTGTCCGGATCGCCGTCAACCGTTTCCGGTGATCCCGTCGCGACGGGATCCACCTCGGCCTCGGCGGCACGGGTCGGCTCGTCGCCGGTGTGATCGGTCGTCGGGCCGTCGGCCTCGTTCGGAACCCCGACCCGGCCGGGAGTGTCCGCGCCGGTGGTCGGCGCCCGCGGGGCCACGGTTCCCGCCTTGTCGAGGGGAACCGTCGGGGCCGGGACGGGCGCGGTACCGGCCGTCCCGGCGGCGCTCGTGGTGGGGACGTTCCGCTCCGGATCGGCGACCCCGACATCGAGGTTCGCGGCCGGGCGCGTGTCCTCCGCGTCGGCGCTGTCCGGCTCGGGAGCGGCGCCGGACGAACCGGGGGTTCCGGCGCCGGGACCGTCCGTCTCCGCCGGGTCCGCCCCGGCTTCCGCGGGTGTCGGGGCCGCCGCCGCGCTCTCCTTGGTGCCGGCGGGGCCTGCTGTCCCCGCGGTGCCGGCGCTCGCGGGCGCGTCGGTGGGCGCGGGCCCCTCCACGGCCGGGCCCGAGTCGCCGGCCCGGGCCGGCATGACCCGGGGATCGGCTCCGGCGGCGGCCGCCGCCCGGGCCTCCCGGGCGGCGCGCGCGGCGACGCGGCGGGCCCTGCGGCCGTGCCCCCCGCTGCGGTGCTCGTACAGTTCGCGCGCCACGGCGGCGGCGATCCGGGGGGCCTCCCGGGCGATCTCCCGCAACATGCCGCTGATGGGGTGGATGTAACCGGTGAACCACAGCCCCGGTGCCTCCGGCAGCGGGCCCTCCCGGCCCTCCGCGCGCGGTCGACCGTCGTCGCCGAGCACCTCCAGGTGCCCCACCAGCGGTTCGAGGCCCGGGCGCCAGCCGGTGGCGGCGATGACCACCTCGGGGGCGATGGACCCGCCGTCCGCGAGGAGCACCCGGTCGCCCTCGAAACCGACCACCGCCGCGACCGGTTCGACCAGGCGCCGGCGGACCGCCCGCACCAGGCCGATGTCCTGAACGGGGATGGCACCCTCGCGAACCCGTGAGTACAGGCCGCTCTCCGGCCGGGGCAGGCCGTGCCGGGAGAGGTCCGGCACCATGCGGGTCATCGGGACGGCGAGGCGGTCCACCACGCCGACGGGCAACCGTCGGCACAGCACGGCGGAAGCCTGCGAGGGCCAGCCGAGGGTGGAGCGGCGGACGATGTGCGGGGGCGTGCGCACGGCCAGCCGGACCCGGCCCGCACCGCCGGCGACCAGTTCCGCCGCGATCTCGGCACCGCTGTTGCCCGGGCCGACGACCAGCACGTCCCGACCGGCCCAGGGTTCGGCGGCGCGGTAGGCGGAGGCGTGCAGGAACTCACCGCTGAAGTCGTCGAGTCCGGGCCAGGCCGGTATCCGGGGAACTCGGTTGGCGCCCGTGGCGACGACGACGGCGGAGGCGCGCAGTTCCCGTCCGCCGTTGGCCCGCAGCAGCCAGCGTCCGCCGTCCTCCGCGCCGGTGTCGGGGCCGTCCGACCCGTCGCCGCCGTCGATCTCGCCGGGATCGCCGAGGGGTTCGATCCGGGACACCTCCACGCCACAGGCCAACTCGAGCCGGTGCGCGCGGGCGTAGCGCTCCAGGTAGGCGACGTACTCGTCGCGGGGCACCCAGCGTCCGGCGGAGCGCGGGAGCGGCAGGCCGGGCAGTGAGGACCAGCGGCGGGTGGTGTGCAGGCGCAGGCCGTCCCAGTGGTTCCGCCAGGAGGTGCCCGGCTCGGCGCCCCGTTCCACGACGATGGTTCGGATGCCGCGCCGGACCAGGGCGGCGGCGGTGGCGAGGCCGCTGGGGCCGCCACCGATGACGTGCACCGGCGGTGTGGTGGCGGGTATCGGCATGCCCAGAGGATACGCAGCCGGTGGGCCGGTGCCGGACGGGGCCGGGTCGGTGTTACCCGCTTGTGGCCGGGTTCCGGTGGGGGGTACCCGGTCGACGGATTTCGAATGGGTTTGCGATGAATGCGTGGTGAAGAGGATGCGCGGACGGGGTGGGGGTGTGGTGACGGCGTGTGGGGGCGCGCGGAGGTGTGACGTGGCGGAAGGGGGTGTCGACGTCCGGGTCCGGGACGGTCGGTGTCCGGGGCGCCGGGAGGGTGGTGGAGGGGCGACGTCCCCCGGTGACAGGGCCGGGGAGTTCCGCCGGGGTCACTTCCCGGGCTTGCGCCCGGTCACCCCGAGGTGGACGAGCAGTGCGAGGGCCGGGCGGGTGTCGCTCTGTTTCGCCCCCAGCGACTGGAGGCTCTTGGACTGCTCGGCGACGGCTGTGAGCATGGTCACCAGGGCGGCGGCGACGGCGATCGGCGGCGCCTCGGGCTCGGCGCGTCCGCGTCCGCCCTGCGCCTCGACGGTCTCGGCCAGGGGCCGGACCAGCGCGCCGTGCACCTTGGTGCGGATGCGTACGAAGCGTCGGTCGCCCTCTGCCGCGGCCAGGTCGATGACGCGCAGGATGGCGTCATGGCGGCGACGGAAGGCGAGGAAGCCGTCGACCAACTCCTCGGCGGCCTCCCGACCGGCGCGTCCGGTCCAGGCGCGGTTCTCCGCCAGACCGGCCAGTTCACCGCTGTCCCGCACGGTGTCACCGGCGAGTTCGAGGACGGCGGCCTCGATGTCGGGGAAGTACTGGTAGAAGGTCGCCGGGGAGGTGCCCGCCTTCCGGGCGACATCGATCACCCGGACGTCGCGATACGGTGAGGAGGCGAGCATCTTCCCGAGGCAGTCGAGGAGTTTCTGTCGGGTTGCCTGACCGCGCCGACCGGCGATCCGGCCGTCGACGGTCGTTACCTGTCCTGTCATGCCGTCAGCTTATCGGCGGGGTGTTTACGCGCCATTTGTCCGCTTCCAAACGGGGTGGACGGCCGTTTCGGGGTCCTGCCGGCTGCTTTCGTACCGTCACCCGGGACCCCACCGGGCGTCGCGCCGCACGGACCGCTCCCCGTCGGGCACGTCCCGCCGAACACTCCGGGGGGACGTACTCGCCGTCGGTGCGGCACCCCCGGGACCTAGCATTGGGTCCTCCGGCCGACGCGCGGTCGGGGAACCGGCGGACCCCGCCGGTTCGTATCCCCTTCCGGGGCCGCGCCGTCCGCTCGGACGCCGGTCCGGGACGCGGGCCCTCCGAGGGCGAGTCGGTTGGGCCGCCCCCGGGTCGCCACGTCCCGCCGCCCCGGTGGGCATCCGGGACGGGGTGCCGACGGGGAGCGGGAGGGAAACGGGAGAACCTCCCGGGAATGGGTGTTCGACTGGTTCGTTCGACGACGCGTCACGGGCGTGGAACGGAGTGACGACGCGCCGGCCCCGCGTTCACCGTTGTCGGCCGGGGCGGGAAGAATCGGCACGGACGACCGTCGGCGGCCGACGGCGGTGAGATGCTGCACGGGGCGCCCGGGCGGCGTCCCCACGGGGAGGTGGCAAAGGACTCATGGTGGAGCAGCTGACGCGGCACGATCCCCGGCGGATCGGTCCCTTCGAGGTGCTCGGACGGCTGGGCTCCGGCGGCATGGGTCTGGTCTACCTGGCGCGCTCGGCGTCCGGGCGGCGGGTCGCCATCAAGACCGTGCGCACCGAGTTGGCCGAGGACCAGCTGTTCCGGATCCGTTTCACCCGCGAGGTGGAGGCCGCCCGTTCGGTGAGCGGCTTCTACACCGCGGCCGTCGTCGACGCCGATCCGCGCGCGGCGGTGCCGTGGCTGGCCACCGCCTATGTGCCCGCCCCCTCGCTGGAGGAGATCGTCAGCGAGTGCGGCCCGCTCCCCCCGCAGGCCGTCCGCTGGTTGGCGGCCGGTATCGCCGAGGCCCTGCAGTCCATCCACGGGGCGGGGCTGGTCCACCGCGACCTGAAGCCGTCGAACGTGCTGGTCGTGGAGGACGGCCCGCGGGTGATCGACTTCGGCATCGCCTCCGGCGTCTCCACCACCCGGCTCACCATGACCAACGTGGCGGTCGGCACCCCCGCCTACATGTCGCCCGAACAGGCGCGCGACTCGCGCGGGGTGACCGGCGCCAGCGACATCTTCTCCCTCGCCTCCACCCTGGTCTACGCGGGCACCGGCCACCCGCCCTACCACGGCGCCAACCCGGTGGAGACCGTCTTCATGCTGCTGCGCGACAACCCCGACCTGGAGGGGCTGGCGGAGGAACTGCACCCCCTCATCGAGGCGTGCATGCGGCACACCCCGGCGGAGCGGCCGTCCCCCGCCGACCTCCAGGCCCAACTCGCCCCGCACCTCTTCGCCTCCGGTGACGACAGCGGCACCGCCTCCGCCTGGCTGCCGGCGGGGGCCGTGGCGCTGATAGAACGTCGGCGTCGGGGGCAGCCACGCCCCGACCCCGCCTCCCGGCCCCCGGCCCGCCCGCAGGCCGCCCCGCCGCCGATGCCAGCGGCGCCCCCGCCGGCGGCCTCCGCCACCCCCGTACCGGCCCGGTTCCCGGTGCCGCAGGTGTCCTCGGCGCCGTCCGCCGCCCCGTCGCAGGGACCACCGCCGTTGCCCCCGGTCCCCGCCCCGGTCGCGGCCGCGGGCCCGGCGGCCGGGGCATCGGGGATCGCCCCCCTGCCCGAGGGCACCATGATGCTCGGTCCGCTGCCTGGGACCGTCGAGACGGACGGATCCGGAGGCCCCGGCGGGTCCGGGCGTCACCGGGGCTCGCCCTCGGCCGGTGCCGCCCCGCCGTCCCCGGTGGCGGAGGCCGACCGGCCCGCGCCCGCCGATGCCCCGGCGTCCCCGCCCGCGCCCGCCGCCGCCCCGGTGCGCTGGCGACCGTGGAGGTTCCGTATGAGCAACGAACTGTGGGGCTCCCCGGTGGCTCGTGACGGGCTGCTGTACGTCTCCTCCTTCGAGGTCCACGCACTGGACATCGCCACCGGCCGCCGTCAGTTCAAGACCCGGGACGTGGCCTGGCTGACGGAGGTCTCCGGCGGCCGGTTGCTGGCCTCCGACGGCCCCTCCCTGCGGGCCCTGGACCCGACCGACGGTGCCGAGCACTGGAGCGTCGCCCCCGAGGGCTGGATCTACTCCCTGGCCGTCGACCGGGGCACCGTCGTCACCGGCGTCCGGGGCGGCGGGGTACAGGCCCTGGAGGTCGCCACCGGCGAGCGGCTGTGGGGGATCGACGGCGCGCAGACCGACTTCGAGACCGCCGACACCGGCCCGGTCGTCGCCCGGGGCACCGTCTACACCCGTGCCGACGACCGCCTCTACGCACTGGAGGCGCGGACCGGCGCCGAACTGTGGAGTCACCCGGTCGGTGACGCCTCCGCCACCGGCGGTGTGCCGGTGCGGCTGCGGCCCGGGCCCGACACCGTGTACGTCAGCGCCGGTACCCGGATCTTCGCCCTCGACGCGGCCGACGGCACCGAGCGCTGGCGCTTCGACGCGCCCGCCGCGTTCCTGTGCCCGCCCACTCCGGGGCCGTCCCGGCGGGGTTCCCCGACCGGGGTGTGGGTGGTGGACTACCTCGGCACGGTCTACGCGCTGGACGCCGGGGACGGCACCGAGCGCTGGCGGATCGCCACCGAGCCGCGCAACTCGCCCGAGCCGGTGCTGGTCGCCGACGGCCTGGTGCACCTGTCCGCCGGCTCGGCCGTGTACACGTTGGACGCCGTGCACGGCACGCCGTGCTGGCGCTTCGGCACCGGCGGGCCGGTGGTCGGTTCCCCGGTGGTCGCGGCGGGCCGGGTGCACTTCGGTTCCGAGGACCACTGCCTGTACACGCTGGACGCGGTCACCGGCCGGTTGAGTTGGAAGCTGGAGATGGGCGGGGCGATCACCGGCACCCCCGCCGTGGCGGGCGGGATGCTCTTCACCTGCAGCCAGGACCGTTGCGTCTACGCGCTGGACGCCGGGCGCGGCACCCGCCAGTCCTCCCGGGCCTCCTGAGACCCCGACCGGGACCGGGATGGGACCGGTCCCGGTCGGGGCCCCGGGGCGGGACGCGACTCAGGGGTGGGGGAGCGCGGCACCCCCGGTGGTGCCGAGGGGTTCCCCGCGGTGTGGTGGACGGTGGACCCCGGTGGATCCGTCGGATGTCCCGGCGGGGTGGGGGGCGTCCGGGTCGACGGGTTCCTCGCCGAATTCGAGTCCGGTCGTCCCGCCGGCCTGCACGGTCGCCGACGGGTGGAGCGGCGCGGTCAGCGCCGTGGAGAGCGTGCCGGTGGGTCCGCGCGCCTCTGCGGCGATGCCGGCCGGTACCTCGCCGTCGGGCCACGACCCGGTGACCACCAGCGGATTGATGGGTCGGGAGACCGGTGGTAGCGGATCGACCCGCTCCCACACCAGCCAGGGCCCCGGCATGACGGCCGCCGCGGCCACCAGCAACCCGCCGCCCAGCAGGGCCAGGAGGGCTCCCGACCCCAGCCCCGCGCCGCCCAGCAGGAGGCTGTTCTCCAGCTGGTAGGTGTTCAGCAGCCACAGCGAGGTGAGGACCAGCCCGATCACCCCGGCCAGGCCGATCAGCAGTCGGGAACGGAGCAGTAGGCCGAGGACGGCCAGTGTGCCGGCGGCGATCAGCAGCGGGAGGAGCCCGGCCGCCGCGCCGATGGTCTCCCCCGGTGGGGGAGGGGTGCCGAATACCTCGGCCGGGGGGATTTCCCGGCCGAGCCGGTCGCCGTACCAGGGTCGGAAGGACCCCAGGACGACCATCGCCGCCCCGATGACGGCGAGCGGGATGGCTATGAACGAGCGAATGGTCACGGACATGCCTCCTCACGGGCATCCCCGACGCCGCCCGGGGCGTCAGTTCTCGTCACCCGAAGCTATGACCCGTACACGATCGGCGCACGCCGGCGCCGCCATCCGGGGGTATCGCGCCGATCCGGGACCGGACGGGCGGCCCGGTCCGGCCCCGATGGTCGGTCCGGCCCCCGTGGGCGGCGGCGCGGTGCGCGGCCCCGGTCGGCGGGGCACCGACCACCACCGGATGGGGGACCTCGCGGTCGGCTTCCCGGGGCCGAGGGGCATTCGCCTTCGCCGGGGTGCGGGGGAGGGGCGGGGTTCGTGAACACCGTCGGGTCGCGGTCCCGGCCTCCGCCCGCCGGGGTGGTTTCCCCGGTCGGACGCCCCGGGGTCGCCGGACCCGCCCACGTGTGCGTCGGCGGGCCGGACCCGGTCCCCGGCGCACACGCGGGCGGGGCCCGGTGGCTCCCCCTCCCGGCCACCGGGCCCCGCCCGTCGGTCCGGTCCGGCGACTCCCCCGGGGCCGCCGGACCGGACCTCTCGGATCGCCTTCCCCCGCCGGGCGTTCCGTGTGCGATGAGCATGGCAGGGAGGCATAAACGATCGATAAACGTCCCGGAGTCGCCCCGGGGTCCCGGGGTCCCGCCGGTTCGGTCCGAACCGGCGGGACGGCCGGTCAGGCCCGGGGGATCGAGGTGACGTGGTTGTCGGCGGGGACGACCGGGGCCTTCGGCACGTCCACCGCGCCGAGGCCCAGGAGGACGGCGGCGGCCAGCGAGCCGATCAGCGCGAGGGCGGCGGTACGGAGCACGGGGTACCTCTCCTTCGTTGTTCCGGGGTTTCCCGGTGGGGTTTCCCGGGTCGTGGGTTCTTCGATGGGCTCCCCGATCCGGCGGACCGGGGCGAGCCGTCGGGAGGACGGCACGTGCGGGGGCGGGGACGGGTGGCGTCCCCTCGGGGCGGCTCCGGTGCGGCTCCGGTGCGGCGCCCGGACAGCACGAACCGGCTGCCGCGAGGGACGCGGCAGCCGGTACCGCGTCGGCACGGGCCCGGGAGTCGGGCCGCACCGGACGCGGGGTGGCGGGAGGGGCGGGGCGGCGGTGCGTGTCGCGCCGGGCGGTCGGGTCCGGTGCGAGGCGGGTGCCGGCGTTCCGTCGGTCCCGTCGCGGAGGGATCAGGTCGGGCCGGTTCCGGTGGCGTGGTTCTCCTGCGGACGGGTGTCGACCGGGTTGCCGGTGGCGTGGTTCTCGTCCGGGCGGGGCCCGGGCGGGGTGGGCCTCTTCCCGCCGTCGGCCGGCACCACCGGCTCCCCCGTGGCGTGGTTCTCCTGCGGAGTCACGTCGGTCGTCATGTCGTTCTCCTGTTCTCTCGTGCGCCGCACGGACCGGCCCGCCCGATGGTGGGGGCGGGCGCGTCCCGCTGTTCCACCCGCCGGCTTCCCTTGTCCGGTGGATGTGTCGGCGACCCTCTCGGGCGTGGTTGAACATCTGATAAACGCGCTGCTGAGGGTGTGTCACGTCGAAAACGGGGTCGATGGTTCCCGTCGGGGTCCGATCGTCGGTCTGCCGGCACCGTCCGTCCCGGTCCCCCTCCCCGCGTCCCATCACGTCGCGCGGGATCCACCGCGCACCCGTCACCGCACCGACACCGGTCGCCGGGCCGGGTACCCGCACCGACACCGGTCGCCCGCCGTGGACCCGTCGGCGCGTCCGCCGACGGGTCGCCGCATCCGCACCCGCCGCCGGGCCGGTCACACCGGTGTCGGATCGGCCCGCCGTCCCCGCCCGGGCCCCTCCTCGCCGGAGGAGTCGAGCAGGTCCCGCACCTCCCCGGCCTCCGGCATCCTCTCCGCCTCGAAGATCCCCAGCGCCTGCTCCCAACAGGCCCGCGCACGACCCCGCTGGCCCGACCCCGCGAGCGCCCGGCCCAGCAGCGTGAGCACCTGCGCCCGACGGAAGTCGCCCCCGATGTCCCGCAGCAGCCCCAGCGCCTGCTCGGCCAGCGCCGCCGCCCCGGTGTCGTCGCCGGCCGCCCGCACCGCCTCGCCCAGTCGGAACAGCGACATCCCCTCCCACAGTCGCTGACGGTGTTCCCGGAAGATCTCCACCGCCTCCTCCAACCGCTCCCGGGACTCCGTGTGCCGGCCGGCGGCGGTCAGCGCCATGCCCAGCGCGTACTTGGCGTTCGCCAGCCGCAGGGTCGCCCCCACTCCCAGGTAGATGGCGTGCGCCCGACCGGCCAGCTCCAGCGCGGAGCCGACCCGGCCGGTGTTCAGGTGCACCCGGGCCAGGTTCGACAGCGCGCTGGCCTCGGTGGGGGCGTTGCCGTCCTCGCGGAAGACCGCCACCGCCCGTTCCAGGTGTTCCTCCGCCTCCTCGTGCCGGGAACGGTAGATGGCGATGATGCCCTGGTCGTTGAAGCCGTAGCCGCGGGCCACCGGGTCGCCCGTCGCGGTACCCAGCCGGGCCGCCTCGGCGGCCTCCGCGGCGGCCTCCCGCACCCGCCCGGTCACGCTCAGGCTGTGTGTCGAGGACACCCGGGCCCGCCCCTCGGCGTGCCGGTCCCCGGTCGCCACCGCCCACTCCAGCACCACCGCGCAGGCCTGCTCGTACTGCAGGGAGAAGGCGCCGGTCTCGGCGAGGTCCTTGGCGGCGATCAGAAGGTCCGCCGCCTTGCCCGTTCGCCCCTCGCGGGCTCCCTGTCGGGCGCAGGCCAGCAGGCACTCCGCCTCCGCGAACAGCCACTCGCGGGCCGCGTCGAAATCCTCGAAGACCATCCCGTCCGGGTGTGCCGGCGACTCCGCCGACCCGGAGGGGACGGGTCGTCCGCCCGTGAGGTGCTCCACGGTCCGGTCGCCGGGCCGTTCCATCGCGAACACCCGGCGGGCCCCGGTCAGGTGGAAGTCCAGCAGTCGGTCGGTGGCCGCCCGTCCGGCCGCCGAGGTCTCGTCCCGTTCCGCGCAGGCGCGGGCGAACAGCCGCACCAGGTCGTGCAGTCGGTAGCGACCGGGGGCGGCGGACTCCAGCAGGCTGGTGTCCACCAGCGACTCCAGCACCTCCTCGGTGTCCTCCGGATCGCGGTCCAACAGCGCGGCGGCGGCCCGCAGCGGGATGTCGGGGCCCTCCACCAGCCCGAGCAGCCGGAACGCCCGCGCCTGCTCGGGCTCCAACTGGCCGTAGCCCAACTCGAAGGTGGCCTTGACGGCCTGGTCGCCGGCCTGCAGTTCGTCCAACCGGCGCCGTTCGTCGGCGAGTTTGCGGGCCAGCACCGACACCGCCCAGGTGCGGCGGGCGGCCAGTCGGGCGGCGGCGATCCTGATGGCCAGCGGCAGGAAACCGCAGGCGGCCACCACGTCCATGGCCGCCTGTCGTTCGGAGTTCACCCGCTCCGCGCCGACGATCCGGGCGAAGAGCTGGAGGGACTCCTCCGGGCTCATCACGTCCAGGTCCACCAGGTGGGCCCCGGCCAGGTCCACCATGCGGGTGCGGCTGGTCACCAGGACCGCGCAGTCGGGCGTGCCGGGCAGCAGGTCGCGGATCTGCGCGGCGTCCCGGGCATTGTCCAGCAGGGTCAGCACCCGTCGGCCGTCCAGCAGCGAGCGGAAGAGCGCGGCGCGCTCGCCCGGGCCCTCGGGGACGTCCGGATCGGTGACACCCAGCGCCCGCAGGAAGGAGGCCAGCACCGCCGTCGGCTCCATCGGGGCCGGACTCGCCCCCTGGAGGTCCACGTACAGCTGTCCGTCGGGGTACCGCTCGCGGACCGCGTGTGCCACGTGGACGGCCAGGGTGGTCTTGCCGACACCGCCGATACCGGCGACGGCGGAGAGCGCCATCACCGGGCGCCGGCTGTCCGTCAACCGCTCGCCCAGCTCCGTCACGAATTCCCGACGGCCGGTGAAATCAGCGACTGTCGGAGGGAGTTGTGCCGGACGCGGCAGGGTCGCGGCGCTCTCCCGGGGGCCCGGCGCGGGGGTCGGGTCCAGCGCCGGGTCGGCGGTGAGGATCCGCTGGTGCAGCTCCCGCAGTTCCGAGCGGGGCTCCACCCCCAGCTCCTCGTCCAGCACTCGGCGGGTGTCGGTGTAGACGGCCAGCGCCTCCCCCTGCCGCCCGCACCGGTACAGCGCCAGCATCAGCAACTCGCGCAACGTCTCGCGCATCGGATGGCTGCTGGTCAGCGCGGTCAGGTCGGAGACCGACTCGACGTGCAGGCCGCACTCCAGGGCCGCGCACAGGTGCAGTTCGCGCAGGACCAGTCGGCGTTCGGTCAGCCGGTTGCGATGGGTGTCGGCCGCCGGACCGGGTACCCCGGTCAGGGCCTCCCCGTCCCACAGCGCCAGCGCCCGCCCGTACAGCCGGTGGGCCTCCGCGGCGTCACCGTTCAGCGAGGCGCGTTCGGCGAGCCCGCACAGCTCGTCCAGCTCCGCGAGGTCCACCCGGTCACCGGGGCCGGGACGCAGCGCGTACCCGCCGGCCTCGCTGACCAGTACCTCCGAGCGCGGGGCCAGCAGTCGGCGCAGCCGCGAGGCGTAGGTGCGCAGCGCCGCCACCGCGCGCAGCGGAGGGTCCTCGTCCCACAGCGAGTCCACCAGTTCGGAGACTCCCACGGGGTGCCCGTCGTGCAGCAACAGTGTGGCGAGCAGAGCCCGCTGCTGGGGCGGGCCGGCGGGCTGTTCGACGCCGTCGCGCAGCACCCGCACCGGGCCGAGCAGCAGGAACTCCAGGGTGGGGGAGGAGGCCGGGGATTCCTCCGGTGTCGGCGAACTCCCGGCCCGGCGGACCCGCCCGGCGGAGTCACCGTTCGTGTCCCCCCGGGCCCCGGTCGCCGGGTGGGGGGCCGTCCCCGGTCCCCCGGCGGCCTTCGTGCCGGTCTCCGTGTCGGTCCCGGCGCAGGTTCCCGCGACCCCTGCCCCGCCCGCCGTGTTCACCGTGTACGCCGCGCCCACCGCCCGTGCCACCGTCCTCCGTCCCGTCGACGGTGCCTCACCGTCCCCGGGCCCGTGTCGATCCCCTGTCCGCGCGTGCGGCCGTTCCCGTGGGAACCGGCCCGGTCCCGGGGCGGCTGCCCCGGGGCGTGCGACGCGCGTGGCCGCGCGGGTCGTCCCGCGCTCCGCACAGTCTGCACGTTACGGGCCGGGAACGTCAGGTCGTATCCGTGCCAAGTCCGCTACGGAACAATCCGGTTGACGATCGACCGCGGCGAGTCCGCCGCGCCCGGGACGGCCGGGGCAAGGGGGACGGAGGGGACACCCGGGGCGGCCGGGACATCCGCTCTCCGGCACGGTCGGACGGTCGCCCCCGCCCGGGGCCCGCCCGTTCGCCGCGGACCCGCCCGGACCCGGCGGATCCGACCCGTTCCGGCCCGACGTGACGCATCTCAAACCCCACCCGATCGCCCGCCGGGCGCGGTGGTATGCGGGGAGTCGGCCGGAAACGCGCCACCCTCCCCACCCGTCCCGATCCGGGTGCCGCTCGTATGCTCGGGGAATGACCACGAGCGCGCACCGCCCCGGGGCCACCGCCATGCGACGCGCGTTGCGTCGAGCCGAGAACGGCGTCACCCTCGACGCCGCCGAGGCCGCCGTCCTGCTGACGGCCCGCGACGCGGATCTGGAGCGGCTGTGCGCCGTCGCCTCCCGGATCCGCGACGCCGGCCTGGAGGCGGCCGGTCGCCCCGGTGTGATCACCTTCTCAAAGAAGGTCTTCATCCCCCTCACCCGTCTGTGCCGGGACCGCTGCCACTACTGCACCTTCGTCACCGTCCCCGGGAAGTTGCGCCGTGCCGGGCGGCAGCCCTACCTGTCCCCCGACGAGGTACTGGACATCGCCCGACGCGGCGCCGAACAGGGCTGCAAGGAGGCGCTGTTCACGCTCGGCGACCGCCCCGAGGACCGCTGGCCCGAGGCCCGCGAGTGGCTCGACGCGCACGGCTACGACGACACCCTCGCCTACGTGCGGGCGATGGCCATCCGGGTCCTGGAGGAGACCGGACTGCTGCCCCACCTCAACCCCGGTGTGCTCGGGTGGGCCGACTTCCAGCGACTCAAGCCCGTGGCGCCCTCCATGGGGATGATGTTGGAGACCACCGCCGAGCGGCTGTGGTCCGAGCCCGGCGGCCCGCACCACGGTTCCCCCGACAAGGAGCCCGCCGTGCGGCTGCGGGTGCTCGAGGACGCCGGGCGCTCCGCCGTCCCCTTCACCACCGGTCTGCTCATCGGCATCGGCGAGACCGTCGAGGAACGGGTGGACTCCCTCTTCGCGCTGCGCCGGGTGGCCCGCGCCCACCGGGGCGTGCAGGAGGTCATCGTCCAGAACTTCCGGGCCAAGCCCGACACCGCCATGCGCGGCGTCCCCGACACCGAACTGTCCGAGCTGGCGGCCACGATCGCCGTGACCCGCCTGCTGCTGGGGCCCGAGGCCCGTATCCAGGCCCCGCCCAACCTCGCCGACGAGCAGTATCCGCTGCTGCTGGCCGCCGGCATCGACGACTGGGGCGGCGTCTCCCCGCTCACCCCCGACCACGTCAACCCCGAGCGGCCCTGGCCGCACATCGACGAGCTGGCCCGGCGCACCGCCGGCGCCGGCTTCACGCTGCGCGAGCGCCTCACCATCCATCCCGAGTTCATCCGGCGCGGCGAGCCCTGGCTGGACCCCCGGCTGCTGCCGCACGTCACCGCCCTCGCCGACCCCGACACCGGCCTCGCCGACGAGTCGGCCCGCCCGGTCGGGCGCCCCTGGCAGGAGCCGGACCGCCCGCTCACCGCGTCCGGCCGCACCGACCTGCACCGCACCATCGACACCGAGGGCCGCACCGGCGACCGCCGCGCCGACTTCGACGAGGTCTACGGCGACTGGGAGGAACTGCGCCGCAGCGCCGCCCCCGGCATGGTCCCCGAGCGGGTGGCGGGCGACCTGCGCGCCGCGCTCTCCACGGCCGCCGACGACCCCACCGCGCTCACCGACGAGCAGGCCCTGGCGCTGCTGCACGCCGACGGCCCGGCCCTGGAGGCGCTGTGTCGGATCGCGGACGACCTGCGCCGCGACACCGTCGGCGACGAGGTGACGTACATCGTCACCCGCAACATCAACTTCACCAACGTCTGTTACACCGGCTGCCGGTTCTGCGCCTTCGCCCAGCGCCGTACCGACGCCGACGCCTACACGCTCTCCCTGGAGCAGGTCGCCGAGCGCGCCGCCGGCGCCTGGGACGTGGGCGCGGTCGAGGTCTGCATGCAGGGCGGCATCCACCCCGACCTGCCGGGCACCGCCTACTTCGACCTGGTGCGGGCGGTGAAGGAGCGGGTGCCGGGCATCCACGCGCACGCCTTCTCGCCGATGGAGGTCGTCAACGGTGTCTCCCGCACCGGCCTGTCGATCCGCGAGTGGCTGATCGCCGCCCGCGAGGCCGGCCTGGACTCCATCCCCGGTACCGCCGCCGAGATCCTCGACGACGAGGTCCGCTGGATCCTCACCAAGGGCAAGCTGCCCGCCGCCACCTGGATCGAGGTCGTCTCCACCGCCCACGAGGTGGGTCTGCGCTCCTCCTCCACGATGATGTACGGCCACGTGGACCAACCCCGTCACTGGCTGGGGCACCTGCGCACCCTGGCGGCCGTGCAGCGGGCGAACGAGGAGAAGGATGTGCCGGGGTTCACCGAGTTCGTGACCCTGCCCTTCATCCACACCAACGCGCCGGTCTACCTGGCCGGCATCGCCCGGCCGGGGCCGACCCTTCGTGACAACCTGGCGGTCACCGCGATGGCACGGCTGCTGCTGCACCCGCACATCACCAACATCCAGACCAGCTGGGTCAAGCTCGGGGCCGAGGGCGCGGCGCGGATGCTCCGCTCGGGCGCCAACGACCTGGGTGGCACGTTGATGGAGGAGACCATCTCCCGGATGGCGGGCTCCCGGTACGGTTCCCACCGCTCGGTGGCGGACCTGCGGGCCATCGCCGAGGCGGCCGGGCGCCCCTCCCGGCTGCGCACCACCGACTACGGCCCGGTGCCGGAGGAGCGGCGGCTACGGGCTCTGGCGGAGGACGGTCGGCTGCCGGAACTGCTGCCCCTGGTCGACTGACCGGCCGGCGGGACCCGGACCGCGCCCGGGTCCCGCGCCCCCTCCTCCGCCCACCACACCGCCGCCCTTCACCCCCGGTCGCGGCCGATTCCGTTCCCCTGTGTTCCGAAGGCACTCCTGACGGACGGCGCCGGCTCCCCTACCCTGCCGGAGGGGGTCCGCCCGTCGACGACGGGCGGTTCCCGGCGCGGCACCCGGGAGGGTCGGCCGGCCGGGCCCGGGGAAGGAGCACGACCGGCTCGGCGAAACGGGGAGGGGGTGCCGATGACCACGGCGGCGGTGACCGGCGGCGGACCGTGGGGGCGCGCCGAACAGCAGGACTTCCGCAGCCGGGTGCGCGGCTGTCTGCTCGGCGGGGCCATCGGGGACGCGCTGGGGGCGGGCATCGAGTTCGACTCCCTGGAGACCATCCGCGAGCGCCACGGCCCGCACGGCGTCACCGATTACGTCCCCGCCCACGGTCGACGGGGGGCGATCACCGACGACACCCAGATGACCCTGTTCACCGTGGACGGCCTGATCCGCGCGCACATCCGCCGCGACAGCGGGGTCTGGCACCCGCCGAGCGACGTGCACGCCGCCCACCTGCGCTGGTATCGCACCCAGCGGGACTGGGGCCCGGACGAGCGCCGACCCGGTGACGGCTGGCTGGCTCGCGAGGAGTGGCTGTACGCCCGTCGGGAGCCCGGCCGCGCCTGCCTGTCGGGACTCGGCGACGCCCGCATGGGCACCCTGGAGACCCCCAAGAACCCCCGCTCCAAGGGCTGCGGCACGGTCATGCGGTCCGCGCCGTTCGGCCTGCTGGTCGGCTGGGACCCACACCTGGTCCTGCAACTCGCCGTGGAGTGCTCGGCGCAGACCCACGGCCACCCCACCGCCGGCCTGGCGGCGGGGGCGCTGGCGGTGATCGTGCACGCCGTGGTGCGCGGCGACGGGCTGGACGCGGCGGTGCAGAAGGCGCTCGCCCACCTCGCGGTGCGCCCCCACCACGAGGAGACCACCGACGCCCTGCAACGCGCGTTGGGGGCGGTGCGGCGGGGGATGCCGGGGCCCGAGCGGGTGGAGGCGCTCGGCGAGGGCTGGACCGCCGAGGAGGCCCTGTCGATCGGGGTCTACTGCGCGCTGGTCGCCGAGAACACCCGGCACGGCCTGCTGCTGGCCGTCAACCACGGCGGGGACTCCGACTCCACCGGCTCGATCTGCGGCAACCTGCTGGGCGCCCTGCACGGCGAGACGGTGTTGCCCCCCGAGTGGGTGGCGGGCGTGGAGGGTCGCGGCACCATCCTGGAACTGGCGGACGACTTCGCCATGGAGATGACCCAGGGCCCCGCGCTGCACCGCCCGGGGGGCGTCGAGGGGGTGTGGACGGACCGCTACCCCCTCGGGTGAGCGGCGGGCCGGACCGGATGGGTGCCGGCCGGGCCGAGCGGTGTGGTCGACACCCCGGTGGGGCCGGGGTGGGCGCCCCGGGCGGCCGGCCGGGCCGATCGTCATCGGCGCCGGTCGGTCCCCGGACCCGGCCGGGTCAGCCGTGACGCGGTTCGCCGGCCGCGTCGGTGCCGGGCACCGAGTCGACGAACGCCGTCCAGGAGGCGGTGGAGAAGGCCAGGCGCGGGCCGGTGGGCGCCTTGGAGTCCCGGACCAGGAGGGCCGGGGAAGCGGGCGAGAGCACCTCCACGCACGCGCTGCCCCCCGAGTGGGAGGACTTGGTCCACCGATGAGTCGAACCCTGCTGAATCGCCATGAGGTATTGCGGCCCTTTCCGTACGTCGGCGTCCGCCTTGCTGCGACGCCTCGGAGGGACGGTAATGGGCCCCGGGGGGATTCGAGCAAACGTTTCACACGAATGAATGGCACTTTCGGCATATGACTGCGGAACGCCCATGGGTGTGTGTAGGGTTCGGCGGGCTTTTCGGCGGCGTCGAAATCGATCACCAGAACGGGGGTCGAGTCGGAGTTCCCGGTGTGGGGAACGGCGCCGGGACGTGTCGGAAGCGGGCCCGGGGGTGCGGGATGGGCGGGGACGCCTTGATGGTTGTCGCCCCCGTGCCGTCCCACACCCGTGTCCACGCCCGCCATCGGGACCGCCCCGCGTCCCCCGCGCGTCCCCTCCCGGATTCCTCCCCGCCCGTTCCCCCCGGAGTGCCTCAGCGCCACCCGGGGCCCTCTCCGGCGATCCGCTGGATGAATTCCCGGGTGGCCTCCGGGCTGAGCGCCTGCGCCCGCAGGTGCTCGTACATCACGCCGTAGTTCTGTACGTCGTTCGGTTTCTCCAGGTAGAGGTCGCTGGTCACTCCTTCGAGGTACACCACGGTGGAATCCGTGGCGTCCGGGAATTCCATGATCGCGAACTGTCCGTTCACGCCGGGGTGCGCGCCGGAGGAGAACGGCAGGACCTGCAACGTCACGTTGGGGCGGCGGGAGAGATCCACCAGATGCTTGAGCTGCTCGGCCATCACCGACCGTCCACCCACCTCGCGGCGGAGCACCGCCTCGTCCACCACCGCCCACAGCCGCAGCGGACGGGCGCCGTCGTGCACCCGCTCCTGCCGGCGCAGCCGCACCTCCGCCCGGCGGGAGACCTCCTCGGTCCCGACCTCCGGCAGCGCCCCGGTGATCACCGCCTCCGCGTACTCCGGGGTCTGCAACAGCCCCGGCACCACCTGGGGCTCGAAGATGCGCAGCGAGGCGGCGTCCATCTCCAGTCCTATGTAGACGCTGTATCCGGGCGACAACTCGCCGAACGCGTGCCACCACCCCTGCTGGCGGGACTCGCGGGCCATCTGCATCAGCGAGTCGATGAGCTTCTGGTCCTGTACGTCGTACACGCCGCACAGATCCCGCACGTCGCGCGGGCTGATGCTGCGCCGACCGTTCTCCAACCGGCTGATCTTCGACTGGGAGACCAGCAGCCGGTCGGCGACCTCCTCGGCCGTCATGCCCCGGTCCTCGCGGAGCCTGCGCAGCTCCTGACCGAGCCTGCGCCGCCGCACCGTGGGATTGATCGTTCCCGTCACCGGGGGTGCACCTCCGTTGAGCCGCCAACACCGCTCGGTAGCCTGTCACTTACAGACGTGTGTGGGGTGGAGGATGTCAACAGCGGCGTACGGACCGCAAGCGGGCGATCCGATGCGGTCGGAGACGGTCGGTTCCGGTGGGGTTCGCGGGGCGCGGCGGGACATCGGAACGTCCCGGAGGCCCCGATCGGGGACCCGGGTTCGAACCCCTGTGCGCACACGGACACGGGGCGCGGGGCCGTCGGTCCACCGCACTCGGCGATGGACCGACGGACCCCGCACCCCGTATCGGCGGCTCCCGGTGGGATCACGGCACCGATCGGACCGGCCCGTGCGCCGTCGGGGCGCGCGGGCCGGTTGTCGACCGGCGCTAATGCGGCGAGAGGGACGGCCGGGCGGACGCCCTGGCCGACTCCCGTCGACGGGTCTGGTCCGGCACCTGTTGTCCGCCCCGGGCCGTCGCCGGCACGGTCGGTCGTCGGCCGCGTACGGGCGCCGGAGCGGCCCGACGCGCCTGACCGGCCGCACCGTTCTGCACGTCCATGACGGCGTGGGCGACGAGCCCACCCATCGGGTCGTGGCGGATCAGGTCCCGCAACCGGGAGCGGGAGGACCGCCCCTCGTTGCCCGGGTACAGGTGCTTGCCCAGCCCCACCGCGTGCGCCAGGGCGGCCAGGGCGGCCGTTCTGGCGTCCGGTGGGGACCCGGTGCGTATCGCACCGTCCAGGCGGGCCCTGATCTCCCGGCTGACCTCCGTGTCGGTCGCCTGGTACCGCGTTGTCGGCAGCACACCGCACATCTGGTTCTCCACCGCGTGCACCATGCCGCAGCGTTCCAGATGGGACAGGTAGGTCTGCCGCAGGCCCAGCCGGGGGCCTCCGACCCAGTGGACCGCCCGCACCGGGGCGCCGCGCCTGCGCAGCAACTCCAATGCGGTGTCCAGGGTCGGATCACCGGTGGGCCGTGCGAGTACCACGGCGATACGGTCTCCGTTCGGGGCGATGCGCCCCGCGAGAGCCAGCTCGACGAGCTGTGCCCCGGCCAGGCCGAGGTCGAGCGACTGCGGCTGTGCTGTGGTACCCGTGGTCGGGTCCAGAGCAAGCAGCAGTAGCTCCTCCGGAATGCTTCTACGACTCCTGCTCATCCATGCCTCCCCGCGTGGATGAAAGACAGGGTGACGCCTCTCACAATGTTCTGTCGAGGGTGCGTGGTCGATTTGTGATGCAACTCGCGGATATGTCGTTGTCGTCCATGCGGGTAGACCGCGACTTTCCGCCATGGGGGAGGCTGTGCGCCACGGTGCACAGGAAGCGGCACACTGATATCGGCAGTGATCCGGTCGGCGACCGGTGCACGATAGGCGAGGAGGCGCGGGTGGCGGGTCAGTCCCCGGAGATCCCGGAGAACGAGCGGGAGCAGGGTCGGGCGAACACGAGGACGCCCGGAACCACCGGGACGGTTCCCCCGGGGGCCGCTGGAACGGGGAAGCCGGGACGGGCGGGGGAACGGTCGGGCACCGACGTCGCCCCTGTCGCGGGGACGGCGGGAGGGGGCGAGCGCACCGCGGTGCTCCGCGTTCCCGCCGGTGACCTCCCGGCCGACGGCCTTCCCCCGGGTGACTTCCCCCCGGGGGAATCGGAGGCCGCTCCGGAGGCGTCCGGCGGGGGAACGGGCACGGGGGAGGGCACCACGATGCTGCGCGTCCGCCCCGCCACCGCCGGGAAGGCCCCGACCGGGGGAGTGGGGGATCCCCGCGCGTCAACCCCGTCCGCGCGGCCGGAAAGCGATGGTGCCTCCCCGGCGGGGGGGCCGGGGACGGCCGACGTGGCGGACGGGAACGACGGGGCGGGTCGGACCGGGAGCGCGGGGACGACCGGGGACACGGCCGGGTCCCGCCTGCCCCGGCCCGTCCGGGCCGGGGACGACGGCACCCCGCGCCCGGACGCGGACGACGCCGCCGGGGACCCCGAACCGGAGGCCGATGCCCCTGAGGCGGGAAGCGGGCCGGACGGGCACCGGGCCCCCGACGAGGCCGGCACCACGGCGGACGCGGGGAAGGCCGGGGCCACCCGCGCCGCGAACCCCGCCGGGCCCGAGCGGGCCGAGCCCACCGACGAGGAGTCGGCCGAGCCGACCACCACCGAGCCGGGGGCCGAGCCGGACGGGAAGTCGGGTGCCGGGTCGGCGGGGGAGGGCGTGGGGGAGGCCGGTGCGGGCGCGGAGGCGCCCTCGGACCGGACGGCGGTGTTGCGGGTGCCCTCGGGCCCGGGGAAGGCCGGGAAAGCGGCGGGGAAGGCCGCCGGGGCCGGGAAGGCCGGTGCGGGTGCGGAGGCGGACGTGCCCGCCGATCGCACCACGGCCCTTCGGGTGCCCTCCCTGGCGGCGAAGGACACGAAGTCGGGGGAGAAGACCGCCGAGGAGTCGAGCGGGAAGGCCGCCCCGGCGTCGCCGGCCGACCCCCGTGGGCCGGCGGCCCCGGCCGGAGACACCGGGGCGAAAGTCGCCCCGGAGACCGCTGACGGGAAGACCGCCGACAAGAAGACCGCCGACCCCCGGGCCGGCAGCACCTTCGTGCCGCTGCGCACCGACGCCGACGTGCCCGCCGCCGCGTCCCGCACCAACGGCGGGGAGAGGAGCGAGGACGGGTCCGGGAAGGGCACCGCCGGCACGGCGGTCGGTACACCGGAGCCGGAACCGGCGGCCGGGCCCAAGAACCCGCTGGAGTTGCTGGCCAGCCTGACCAACCGTCCGCCGCCGCCGCCCTCCCCGCTGCGCACCCTGTTGCGCCGGATCAAGATCTGGTCGCCCCTGGCGGTGCTGGTGGGCATCCTGCTGGTGGTGGCGCAACTGCTGCGCCCGTTGCCGCTGCCGCAGGCGGTGATCACGGTCGCCGATCGGTACACCTTCGAGGGCGCGGCCGCCGACGTCCCCTGGCCGGCCTCCGGGCAGGGCGCGCTGGACGTGGACGGCGTGGGCACCTTCGGTACGTCCGGCGAGCAGACGCCGGTGCCGATCGCCAGCGTCACCAAGACCATGACCGCCTACGTGCTCCTGCGCGATCACCCGATGGAACCGGACGAGGACGGTGCGCTGATCCCGATCGACCAGCGGGCCCAGGACGACTACGCGCTCGGGGAGACGCGCGGCGACTCCGTGGTGGACCTGCGGGCCGGCGACACCATCACCCAGCGCGAGGCGTTGCAGGGGTTGATGATCGCCTCGGGCAACAACCTGGCCTGGTTGCTGGCGCGTTGGGACGCCGGCTCGCAGGAGGCGTTCGTGGAGAAGATGAACGAGGCCGCCGCCGAGCTGGGGATGGACGACACCGTCTACACCGACCCCAGCGGCTACGAGATGACGACTGTCAGCACCGCCGCCGACCAGGTGAAACTGGGACGCGCGGTGATGCGCGACGCGGTGTTCCGGCAGGTCGTCGGGGTCTCCGGCTTCACCGATCAGTACGGCAACTCCTACTCCAACGGGAACTACCTGGTGCCGGTCAACGGTGTGACGGGCATCAAGACCGGCAGCCGCACCGACGCGGGCGGCAACTTCCTGTTCGCCGCCCGTCAGGAGGTGGACGGGGAGGCGATGTCGATCATCGGTGCCGTGCTCACCCAGCCCCCGCACCCGTCGGACAACTCCATCCGGACCGGCGCGGTGAGCGCGGGGGACGCGCTGATGCGCTTCGCGCAGGAGCAGCTGGTCAAGGAGAGCGTGTTGGAGGCGGGGACGGTGGTCGGTCACGTGGACGACCGGCTCGGCGGCCGGACACCGATCGTCGTCGCCGAGGACGTCCCGGCAGTGGGCTGGGCCGGACTGACCGTGGAGTTGAACCTGGAGGCGGGCGAGGTGCCCTCGGAGGCGCCGGCCGGTACCGGGGTGGGTGTCCTGACGGTCGGTGACGGCGACGGGGCCATCGAGGTGCCGGTGGAGTTGGGCGAGGATCTGGCCGAGCCGGGGGTCGGCCCCCGCCTCACCCGGATCGGCTGACCGCCGGGCCCGGTCTCCGGCCCGGCCCGTCTCCGCCCCGGCGCCCTCGATCCATCGGGGAACGAAGGCGCCGGGGCGTGTTCACGTCCGCCCGGAGTGCGCCGGCGCACGGTCCCGTGTCCCGGGCGTCGAGAACACGTCGCCGCTGCTCCCACCACGGGTTCGGGGTCTGCCGGCGGGGCTTCCCGCGCGCTACAGTCGGTTTCCCGGCGGCTCGGGTGCGTGAGGGGGCGGTTGATGCGATGTCCATCGTGCGGCTCGGCCGACGGACGCAGGCTGAACAACGGCAACTGGGTGTGCAATGACTGTGGCGCGGTCACCGCAGGATGAGGCGGCGTGGCGGGATCTGGACCCGGCCACCCGGGAGCGGTTGGACTTCCTCGACCCGGCGGACTTCACGGTGGGGCCGACCCCCGAGGCCGCCGAGCGCTGGGAGCGGTTGACGGACACGCTGGACCGCGCGGAGCGGTACCCCTCGCAGCAGTGAGCCCGGTGCCGGACCCCGACCGGGATCCACCACCGGGCCCATCCGTGCCCACCCGTGTCCACCACGACTGGCGGGGAGCCGCGGCGACCCACCCGTCCGGGGTGTGCGCACCGCCCGGACCGCCCGGAGGGTGTGGGTCACCCGGACCGTGCGGGGGCCGTGCGGGGTCGGCTCAGCCGCCGCAGGTGTCCAGCATCTCGGTGAGCATGGCGTGCTCGTCCTCGGTGATCGTCAGGTCCCAGACGTGCTTGGTGGCGGTCCAGGCCAGGCCGTACTCGCACCAGTACTCCTCGACCGGCTCCCAGTCCCCGGGAGCCTGGTCGCCCTTGGAGCGGTTGGAGCTCGCGCTCACCGCGATGAGCTGCGGGTTCTCCAGGTCGTTGGCGAACTCCCGGCGCTGCTCCTCGTTCCAGGAGTCGGCGCCCGAGCGCCAGGCGTTGGCCAGCGGCACCATGTGGTCGATGTCCACGTCGCCGGCCTCGGTGAGGGTGACGTTGTCGAAGGGGCTGAACCACTCGCCGGAGGTCGGCTGACAGCGGTCGTCGGTCACCACGTCGACGCCGTCGCGCTCCAGCACGGTCTGCCGGGTGGTGCAGCCCTGGACGGTGATCCAGTGCGGGAACGCCTCACGCGAGTAGCCGGCCATCGACCCCTCTTCGGCGACGGTCAGTTCGGACAGTTGCCGCCTGCCCTCCTCGACGGTGGGCATCCCGGGGAGTCGGTCGGAGACGGACCCCTCCTCGGAGCCACCGCTGCCGCCGCTGCCGCCGGAGCCGGTCTCCTCCGGCAGCGCCTCGTTCAGTGCGTCGTCCAGGGCCTCCCCGAACTCGTCCGAGCAGCCGGTCAGCGCCGCGCACAGGGCGGTGACCAGGGCGCCGGCGAGCAGAGCGCCGCGTCGTCCCGTCCCGCCCCGCCGACCTCCGGGGTGTCCCGCCCGGCCTGCCGTACCCCGTCGACGTACGTCGTTCATCTTCCCGCCCCTGTCCCTCGTCCTCACCGCTGCCGTTCGGCGGTGATCGTACCCGCCGCCCCCGGGCCCCCAAGCGGGCGTGCTCCGATCGTCCGGGACCCGCGCACCGTCGTACACCGGGGAGTTCGCCGCGGGGGCGTGCGCTCCCGCTCCGGTCGGACGCCGCACCGGGTGCCGAACCGGGTTCGGGAGTCGGGGATGTGACGGCGCGTCCGGTGTCTCCGAAGCGGGCGGGCGCCCGCGGCGGACGCGAGCCGGGGCCGGCGTCACCGATCCGACCCGGCGGCGCGTTGGCGCCGCCGGGGTCCGGGACGTACACCCGGAGGTCGCCGGTGCCGGGCGCGGCGATCTCCGGTCGGCCGTCGGTCACCGTCCGACTCGTGCCGGTGACGGCGCCCGTGCAGGTGCCGTTGGGGACGCCGGTGAAGGTCGCCCCACCGGAGGCGGTGTCGGTGTTCCGCCCGGGGAGGGGTGGTGGCGGGGAGTGAAGCCGTCGGCTGCGTGCCCAACGCCCGGGGGGTCAGCGGCGGTTGTCCGAACCGGGGACCCCTCGCGCGCGGGTCGTTCCGGCCCCGGCTCCGGTCCCGTCCCCTCCGGTGCCCTCCGGGGCTCCGGAGCCCCCGGGGTCCGGTGCGGACACCGGGGCGGCCACGCCACCCGCCCCGACCCCGCGCCGCCGTCGCGCGCACTCCCCGATCAGCTCCAGCCATCGCCCGGCGATCCGCTCCGGGTCGTACGCCCCGGCCCGCTTGCGGCCCGCCTCGCCCAGCCGGGACCGCTCGGCCGGATCGTCCATCAATCGCCGCAGCGCGTTCGCGATCCCCCGCCCCCCCTCGGTAAGTGGCACCAGCACGCCGTTCTCCCCGTGCGTGATGATCTCGCCCGGGCCGTACGGGCAGTCGGTGGAGACCACCGGCACCCCGCAGCGCATCGCCTCCACGATCGTCATCCCGAAGGACTCCCCGTTGGAGGTCACGGCCGCGATCCCGCCCTTCGCCCACTCCGGCTCGATCGGCGAGACCGCGCCCATCAGGTGCGCCCGGCCCTCCAACCCCAGCCGGGTGATCCGCTCGCGCAGGTCCGCCTCCCGGCGCCCGCGCCCGTAGATCCGCAGCTCCCAGTCGGGGAACTCCTTCGCGAGTCGTCCGAAGGCCTCCACCAGCCGGTCGTACCGCTTGATCGGGATCAGCCGGCCGGCCGCCACGATCACCTTCGAGGCCGCCGGGTCCCCGCGATCGCCGGTGTCGGGTACGGTGTTCGGCACGCACACCACCCGGTGCGCGTGCTCCGCCGGCAGCGCCTCCCGCCACTGACGGGCGTCCGCCTCGGAGACGGTCGCGTAGGCGTCCAGCCGGGGCAGGGCGGCCAGGCAGCCGGCGCGCAGCGCCTCGGTGTGCGAGTCCAGGGTGCGGTGCTCCTGACCCATCCGCAGCACCCGCTCCGGGGCGTACCGGGCCACCGCGTCCACCAGTACCGGCCGGGTCGCGATCACCACGTCCGCCCGGCTGCGCCGCAACGCCCGGGCCAACCGGCGGTCGGTCAGCCGGCTGGGCGGCAGCGAACTGTTCGCCGGACCGGGGTCGGTCATCAGCCGGCTGGGTCGCCGGGCGCCGATGTTCCGGTACCGCCAGCCGCGCCGCCGCGCGTCCACCAGCGACGTCAGTCGCACCCGGGGGTGCGGCGGGACGGCCGGTTCGTCCCTCGGTCGGTAGACGCTGATGATCTCCACGTCCTCCACCTCCGGCCGGTCGGCGAGCGCGCCGGCCAGCAGGGCGGTGGCCCGGATCGTGCCGCCGATGCCGTACGCGGTGTGCAGCAGGAAGGTGATCCGCATCCCGCCTCACCCCACCCGGGGGCGGGCGGCGGATGGTCCGGGGGACGACGGTTCCCGCCCGGTCGGGAACCGGGGCACGGATCCGGCGGGGGACGGAGGTGGGGGTGTCATGTCCCCAGCGTGCCGGAATCAGCCGTTCGGGCCCGGTACCGGCGCGCGGTGGCGCCGGGGCGGATCGGTCAACCGCCGTGCGCGCCGGCCGGGCCGAGCCGGACATGGGACCCGGGCCGGGCCGGCGCCGGAACCGGCGTGCCCCCGCCCATCCGCTCCACGCGCCGCACGAACGGCAATTCGGCGAAGGGCTCCCCGGCGAAGAACCGCGCGGCCAACTCCACCAGCTCCGGGGCGCGTTCCAGATGCAGCATGTGGTCCCCGCGGGCCACCTCGACGAACCAGCTGTCCGGACACCCCGCCGCCACCTCCCGACACAGCGCCGGCGTGGTGAAGGTGTCGTGCTCACCGGTGGTCACCAGCACCGGCTGGGAGGGGCCCCCACCGGCCCCCAGCATGGCCCCGGCCAGCAACCGTCGGGTGTTCTCGGTGTACTTGAGCCCTTCCTCCGGCGAGATCCCGGCGAAGCGGTGCAGCAGGATCCGGCGCACCGCCGCACCCGCCGCCACGTCCGCGCCCGGGGTGCTCGACATCAACAACTCCACCCCGGCCCGCGCGAACTCCGTCATCCGCCCGGCCGCGAACAGCTCCAGGGTGCGCTCGATGAGCCCGCGCGCGTGCTCGGGGATGGCCGGCATCGTCCCCACCAGGACCAACCGGGCCACCCGCGCGGGGTCCAGCTCGGCCAGCCGGTACGCGGGCGCCGTCCCGTAGGAGCCGCCCAGCACGTTCACCGGCCCCGGGTCCAGCTCGACCAGCATGTGGCGCAGGGCCTCGGTGAGGAAGTCCACCCCGAACCGCTCCGGGAGCGGGTCGCCCGCGCCCCAGCCCGGCAGGTCCACGCTCAGCACGTCGGCGTGCCGCAGCAACTCCCGCTCGAGCCGACCCCAGTCCTCCTTGCGCTGGAGCGCCCCGCCGACCAGCAGCACCGGGGCCACCCGGGGCGAGGGGGAGCGCACCAGCCGGGACTCGCAGCGGTACCCCTCCCACCGGTGCGTCCGGACGCTCGCACCCTCGACTCCCGGTGCCTCCGACAGTTGCGCCGGCGAACTCCCGTTCACGGTCACCCTCCCACCTCCGGTCCCCCGGAACGTGATGCGGCATGTTGCGGCGGTCCGGGGATCAACGAGCGGCCGGTGGTCCCGGTCACTCCACCCCCTCCGATCGGGTGAACCGGGCGGCTCCGTCGAACGCCTCCGCTCCCCCTTGCGCAAGAGGGCCGAACGGCCCTCCGAGGGGGCCGCTTCGAAGATGTGCGGCGTACCCCGTCGGGCGACAATGGAATCGGCGCGGCGAGGCGCCACCCGCACCACCAGTCGTTCGGGAACCCCGTCACGGACCGGTCGGCACCGGTCGGCACCGGTCGGCACACCGTCCGGGCCGGAGGTCCGGGGCCCGGAGAGGAGACCGCCGCCATGGTCCGATACATCACCGTCGGCATCGACGGCTCCGAGGCCGGCCGCGCGGCCGCCGCATGGGGGGCGGAGATCGCGGTCCGCCGCGGGATGCCGCTCCGACTGGTCTACGCCTGGGGCATCATCAGCGCCTGGGAGGCCCCGATGGACGCCCCCCAGCACCTGCGGATGACCGCCGAGGAGAAGCTCACCGCGACCGGCGACGCCATCGCCGCCGCCCACCCCGAGCTGGAGATCCGCCGCGAGTCGCCGCCCGAGAGCCCCGTTCCCGCGCTGCTGGACCGCGCCATGGACTCCGACCTGCTGGTGCTCGGCGCCCGTGGCCTGGGGACCATCGCCGGCTTCCTGCTCGGCTCGGTCAGCCACGCCGTGGTCGCCCGCGCCGAGTGCCCGGTGATGGTGGTCCGCGCCGACTCCGCCGGCCCGGAGGGCCCCGCCGAGGTGCCGGGCACCCCACGGCCGATCTGTGTCGGCCTCAAGCGGCCCGGGCGCCCGGACGAGGAGGTGCTGGAGTTCGCCTTCGCCGAGGCCGCAAGGGCGGAACTACCGCTGCGGGTCGTGCACACCCGGCGCTCCGCCGGCGACGAGTCCCGCGACGAATCGGGCGAGCCGACCCCCGAGGAGCTGCGCGGCCGGGTGGAGGCGGTGCTGGCGCCGTGGCGGGAGAAGTACCCGGGGGTGGCCGTGAACGCCGAGTTGCTGACCGGCGGTGCCGCCGAGGGGCTGCTCGCCGAGGCCGCCGGGGCGCGCCTGCTGGTCCTGGGACGCGGTGGGCACCGGCTGGGGGCGCTCGCCCCCCGGGTGGGCGCGGTCGTCCACGCCGCCCTGCACCACGCGCGGTGCCCGGTGGTGATCGTCCCGCACGAGTGAGACCTCTCCGAGGCCGGCCGGGTTTCCCGGCCGGTCCGTCGGACCCGACGGACGTGGTGGTCGACGGGTACGACGGTGGGGCCCGCCCGGCGTGGTCGTCCGGAACCGGGGGCGGATCCGGACACCACGCCGAGCGGGCCCCTTTTTCGTGTGAAAACGGGTTCGAGGGGGACAATGAGCGCATCCGGCCCGCCCGGGTCGCCCCACCCGCCCGCCGGCGAGAAGGGAACCGCCATGGCCGCCACCACCCGCCCGCCCGCCGACGGTCCCGACCCGGACGCCGACGGTCCCGACCCGGACGCCGCCGGTTCCGGTCCCGACACCGCCGCCGCCGACAACGGATCGCGGGGTGTCGCCGGCACCGCCGCCCGGCTCCACCGCCGTCTGGTGGTCGACCGCTCACGCCTCGGCCACCGCGTCGGATACGCGCTGCGTCACCCCGGCCGGGTCCTGCCCCACCTGCGCCGGGCCGCCCGGGACGCCTGGCTGCGCCATCGGCACCCCGACCACGTCTCCTACTACTCCGCCGTGATGGCCTCCGACGCGCGCCGCAGCCCCGAGGCCGCCGTCGGTAGCGCGAACCGGGAGCGGTGGCTGGCCCTGGGGAAGATGCAGTACGACTACCTGGTCGGCCATGGTCTGAGGCCGCACCACCGGATGCTCGAGATCGGCTGCGGCAACCTGCGGGCCGGCCGGCTGTTCATCGCCCACCTCGACGCCGGGAACTACCACGGCATCGACATCTCCCCGGACATCCTGCTGCACGCCCACCGCACGGTGGCCGAGTACGACCTGCGGGAGAAGCTGCCCCACCTGAGCCTGACCCGGGACCTGCGGTTGGAGTTCCTGCCCTCGGACCACTTCGACGTGGTCCACGCGCACAGCGTCTTCTCCCACTCGCCCCTCGAGGTCATCGACGAGTGCCTGGCCCACGTGGGGCGGGTGCTCAAGCCGGAGGGGTTCTTCGACTTCACCTTCGACCGCACCGAGGGCGAGGAGCACCAGGTGCTGCGGGAGGACTTCTACTACCGCACGGAGACCCTCGTCGCGCTCGCCCGCCGACACGGGCTGCACGCCCGCTTCATGGACGACTGGGAGAGGCTGCCGCACAAGCAGTCGAAGATCCGGATCGCCCGGAGCCCCGAGCCCCGCCTGACCTGACGGTCCCTCCGGGACATCGCGCGCCGGAGTCCTCCGCCTTCGACGCGCGATCGGCTTTCGCGCGCCGGTCGTTCGTGACTCCCCTTCAGTACACCGCGTTCACCGACCGGTACGGATAGCCGTCCCGGAGGAGGTCCGGTTCCTCCGGGACGGCGTTCACCCCCTGTCCGACCGTCAGGGAACAAAAGCCGGGCATTCCGATGTCCGAGAAGTGTGCCCCTACCCTCCCGGCGTGGACGGGGCCTCACACTCCCCGGCCTTCCTCCTCGTGCCACTCGCGCACCGTCGCCCGGGCCCATTCCGTCGTCGCCATGCCACTGAACCACTCGAACGGGCGTCCCGGCACGCCCCGACGATCCGAGGAGAAATCCTGGAACGGGTGTCCCGGACTTGACCCACAAGGGTGAAGTACGGGGGGCGGGCTCCGTTTCCACCGGACGGACCCATCCATCCGGCCCCCCGTTCCGAATGGAGGGGTGGTGACCGCCTCCACCCCCTGCCGGGGACGGACCGGGCGCCCACCGGGGCCGTCGGGTGGAGGAGGACTCTCGGCACCGCTCGGCGGCCCCGGACCGCCCGTGCCCTGTCGGGAGGGGAGCCCCTCCGACGCGCCGGGGCACCGAATGTTCACTCCCGGTACCACCTCGTGCCCATCATGGCCGTGCCGGGAGTCGTCCCCCACCGTCTTCATCCGTCAGGAGTTGTACCCATGCGCAAGAAGCCGACCCTTGGTCTGCTCGCCGCCGCCCTGTGCGCCGGCCTCCTCACCCCGCTCCCCACCGCCTCGGCCGCCCCCGCGCTCCCCACGGCGCCGGCGGAGTCGTACGCCCACGACGGTCCCCGGGCGATCGGCCTCGCCGGCGACCGCCTGGTCGCCTTCACCACCCGGGTCCCGGACCGCACCGTGGACCTCGGTCGCATCCGCGGCCTGGAGGGGGACACCCGCCTGGTCGGCATCGATCACCGGGTACAGGACGGCGCCGTCTACGGAGTCGGCGAGGTGGGCGGCGTCTACCGCCTCGACCTCGACTCCCCGCGCGGCGGGGCGGACGGTCCCGGCGGGGGGCTCGGTTCCGGCGTGCTCGGCGACCTGCTCCCCGGCCTCGGCCTGTTCGGCCCGCGCGGTGCCGAGGCCACTCCCACCGGCGGGGAGGCCCCCGCGACCACGCCGAGGCCGGCCGGCGTGCGCGCCGAGAAGGTCTCGCGGCTGAGCGTTCCGTTGGAGGGCGCCCTGTTCGGCGTCGACTTCAACCCGGCCGCCAACCGCCTGCGGGTGATCAGCGACACCGGCCAGAACCTCCGGCACAACATCGACGACCCCATGGGCGCCCCCGCCCCCGGCGTCACCGTCGTCGACGGCTCCCTCACCGGCCCGGACGGGGCGGTCCTCACCGGGGTCACCGGCGCCGCCTACACCAACGACGACCTCGACCCGGCCACCTCCACCACCCTGTTCACCCTGGACACGGCGATGAACCGGGTGCTGGTCCAGTCCCCGGCCAACGACGGCACCTCCGCACCGACCGGGGCACTCGGCGTGGACCCCGGCCCCGATGCCGGGTTCGACATCCACACCGACCCCGTCAGCGGGGTCAACACCGCCTACGCGGTGCTCCGGGTGGACGGTCGGGAGCGCCTGTACCTGGTGGACGTACTCTCCGGGTCCGCACAGCCGCTCGGGGACTTCCCGCGCGGGAGTCGGGTCACCGACCTCACCGTCCTGCCCGACTGATCACCGCCGATCGCGCTGGTCCCGACGGGACCCGGAACGGGGAGCGGCCGTCCGCGTCGGGCGCGGACGGCCGCTCCCCGTCGTCGTTCCCGGGGCCCTCGGGTTTGCCGGGCCCCGATCGTTGGGGGCGTTCCCCCGGGGCGTGGTGCCGGTGCCCCCGAGACCGCGCCCCGGGTTCCGGTCCCGTTCCCGGTCAGTGCCGGTGGAGGTGGAGGTGGTCGAGCGGCCGGGAGATCCGCAGGTCGCCCGTGCCACAGGCCACCCCGTCCCCGTCCGGGTCCAGCTCCAGCGGATCCTCCGCCCCGTTCACCACCTGTTCCCCGATGCCGCGTTCCCGCAGCCAGGAGCAGCGCTCCATGGGCGTCGGCGACACCGACTCCGGGAAGACCGTCGGCACGCAGACCCCCGCGGCGCCGTAGGCCCGCTCACAACCGGAGATGCCGACCATCTGGCCCTCCGGGGCCCCGGCCCCCGCCCGCTCCACGTCGATGGCCGGCCCGACCGGCACCGACTCGCGGTACGGCTCCGGACCGCGCGGCTCGGCGTCGAGGTCACCGGCGAAGTCGTGGACGTGCGCCGTCTCCAGGGCGGTGGCCAACGCCTGCGCGTCGGTCTCCCCGACCCGCACCCACTCGGCCTCCGAGGGCACCCCGTTGGCGTCCACGGTGAAGAGCATGTACCAGCCGGGCGGGGCCAGGTTGGGGTTGCCCGTCACGCGCAGGTCGATGTCGGTGCCGTTGGGGGCCACGGTCATCGGCAGGTCCACGAACCGCTGGTTGGGGTCGGAGGAGTGGGTGACGGCGGCCGGGCGGATCAGGGCCGCCCCTGTGATCGGCCGGTCCACGGTGATCGACCGGGTCTCCCCGTACTCCCAGTGGCCGCCGTCCACGGAGGTGATCTTTGGGCGTGCTCCCTTGAAGAGGTAGGGCGGGCTGTAGACGGAGACCTTGTGGTTCCACGACCCGTCGCCCGGGTTGTCGCCGGTGGCCATCACCCGGCCGTCGGGTAGCAGGAAGGCCGAGGAGTGGTAGCCGCGCGCCTGTGGGTCGGCGGCGACGGGGGTGAAGGTGTCGGTCGTCGGGTCGAAGACGGATGCGGAGAAGACGGGATCGGCCCGGTTGTGCAGGGCACCACCGGTCTCCAGCACCGTGCCGTCCGGCAGCAGCACCGCCGAGAGGTACATCTTTCCCTGGTCACCGGTCTGCGGGACCGGGCCCGCGCCGAGGTCGACCGTTCCCTGCGGCAGCGGCGGACCCGGCCGGTACTCCGGGTTCGGGTCCTTGAGGTCGATGATGTCGGTCAGCCGGTTGGCCTCGGGGTTGGTGTTGATGTTGCCGCCGCCGATGGTCAGCACCCGCTGGTCCCGGGCGGGCGGCAGCAGCACGCTCGCCGACTGGTCCCGCTCGTCCTTGGCGCGCAGCCCGGGCACGTCGGTGATGGTGTTGGCGTCGTGGTCGTGGATCGAGGCGCCGGTCCCCGGCAGGCCGTCGCCGAAGACGTGGCTGCCGGAGTAGAACAGCCGACCGTCCTGCATGAGGATCATCGCCGGGTACAGGCCCCAGAACGACCAGGTCTGGTTCACCCGGTGCGGCGGCAGCCACTCCTCGTGCTCGTGCGACCAGCGCTCGGCGGTCACACTGCCGGTGGAGTCCTCGCGCAGACCGCCGAAGGAGAGCACATCGCCGTTGCCGAGGATGGTCGCCGAGGGGTACCAGTGCCCGTCGTTCATGTCGTTGGTGGGGATGTACGTCTCGGTGTCGGGGTCGAAGAGGTAGGAGTCCTTGAACCCCTGGTAGTCGTGCGAGCCGTCGGGCGCCGGGTACGCCTGGTTGCCGCTCATCACCAGCACCCGGCCGTCGGCGAGCTGCACGTGCCCGGCGCAGAACATGTCCACCGGGGTGGGGATGACGGTGTACGAGCCGTCCGACGGGTCGTACACGGCCGAGGTGAAGGTGCCGGCGGCGAACAGGTCCTCGTCGTTGCCGGAACCGGCGATCAGCAGCACTTTGCCGTTGTGCAGGACCACGGAGTGCATGCTGCGCACCGGGTTGTCCACCGGCAGCACGTCCCAGACGCCCTCGGCGCACTCCCGCGCGGTGCCCGTGCACACCGGGTCCGGCGCCGGCGCCCCCACCTCGACCATCGCGTGGTCGTCGGTGATCAGGGTGCCGTCGCCGAAGAGCGACACGCCCCAGGAGATCCGGTCGGTGTCCGGCGGGACGAGCGGGGTGCGCACCCGCGCCTGCTCCCAGTCGGCCGCCGCCGGCAGGGTGGAGACGTCGGTCCAGTACTGCCAGCCCAGCGCGGTGTCGTGCCGGAACAGGGTGATCGCCACGCTCGGGGTGGTCGCCTTGTAGTGCACCGACAGGTCGTACTGCGCGCCCTCGTCGACCTCGGGGGCGCACTCGGTGCTCTCGGTGATCAGCGCCTTGCGGTCGCCGCTCTCCCGGTTGTCCAGGGTCACCGACATGGCGGTGGTGCCGGTGTGGGCGTCGGTGGTCGGCTCGATGGTGAAGTCGTGGTCACCCCAACCGGAGCGGGACCAGCAGGCGGGCATGTCACCGGTGCCGGGGGTCTCGAAGCCGGGGTTGGTGATGAGGTTCGGCTCGGCCGCCGCCTCGCGCGGCGGGACGGCCAGCACCGCGGAGGCCGCCACCAGGGCGACCAGCAGCGGCGCGGTGAGCGCGCGCCGCGCTCGGTGGCGGGCGGCGCGCGGGGCCGCCCCGGACGGGGCGGCGACGGGTACGCGGGGGACGTCGGGCGGGGTCGGTGCGGGTGGTGCGGACATGCGGGTCCCTTCGTGCCGGTGGTGCGGGCGGTGCGGGTGGTGCCTTTCCCCGGGGTGGTAGGGCCCGGGGCGGTACGGGGCGCCATGGGTGACTCGGCCGGCGCGGACAGGGGGATGTGACCGGTGCCGGTGGTGCCGCCGGCGGTGACGGGCCCGCGGGGTCGCCCCCGGTGGGGGGACCCGTCCGCCGGTCCCGCCGGGGTCCGGACTCGGATCCGCTACGGGGACCCGGCGGGGGGCGATGGGTGCGGCTCGGTTCGGAGGGGTGCGGCTCGTCGGCCGCCGGCGCGGAGCCGCGAACGGCTCCCTCCGTGGCCCCGACGATCGATTCGGCGCCGGTCGCCCGGTCGCCGGTCCCGGCCGGCGGGTGACATCCCGTCACCGGGAGGCGCCGCCCGACTCGGCGGTGACGGATACGGGCGCGGGGGCGGGCCCCGGCTCAGGCGAGGCGGTCGCCCCGATCCCGGTCCCGGTCCCGGTCCCGGCGCGGCAGGTACACCAGCATCTCGGTGGCGACGAACCGCAGGACGAAGGTGACCAGCAGCGCCAGGGCGGTCGCCGGCAGCACCGCCACTCCCGGGCTCTCCACCAACAGCGCGATCAACGGCACCCGTAGGACCAGGTCGGCGTTGGCCAACAGCGTGAACCGCCCGGCCCGGTCCGCCCAGTGCCGGTGACCGCGCCGATCGCGGAAGAGCAGGCTCTCCGACAACAGGAAGTTCCAGGCCACGCCGCACTGGTTGGCCAGGATCACCGACGGCAGGTAGTGCATCCCCCCGGCGGTCAGCAGGTACAGCGCCCACAGGTTCGGCAGGAAGCCGGTGACGCCGATCAGGCCGAAGACCATCATCCGGGCCGTCGCCGAGGCGGTCCGCAGGGACAGCAGGTGCCGCAGGAAGCGCATCCCCTCCCTCGCCGTGGACTTGGACTCCCCGGCGAACCGGTCCTGGAAGACGAACGGCACCTCGGCCACGACGCGCGGCCGGCAGCGCACCGCCAACTCCAGCAGGATCTTGTAGCCCAGTGGCTTGAGGACCTCCGCCGTGACGATCTCCCGCCGGATCGCGAAGAACCCGCTCATCGGGTCGCTGACCCCCCGCAACCGGCGCGGGAACAACCCCTTCGTCAGCCGGGTCGCGCCCCGGGAGACCGCCACCCGGTAGCCGCCGGCCAGTCCCTCCCGGCTGCCGCCCGGAATGTAGCGGCTGGCCACCACCAGGTCGGCTCCGGCGCGCTCGCCGGTCGCGATCAACTCGGGCACCAGTGACGGCGGGTGCTGCAGGTCGGCGTCCATCACCGCGATCCAGTCGGTGTCGGCGGCTCGCATCCCCTCCACGACGGCGCCGCCCAGGCCGCCGGTGGGCGTCTCGCGGTGGATCACCGACACCGGGAAGCGGCAGGTCGGCGCGGCCTCCTCGATGATCCGCGGCGTCTCGTCGGTGCTGTCGTCGACGAAGACCACCCGGCACCGGTCGCCGGCCGGCAGCGCCTCGCCCAACTGCCGCAGCAACTCGCGGATGTTCCCCGCCTCGTTGAAGGTCGGGACGATCAGGGTCAGCGTCCCACCGGTGGGGGGCGCCGTCGGGTCCGGCACCGGGAGCGGGACCGCGCCGGTGACCGAACCCGACGTCGGGTCCGTCGTCGGGACGACCCCCGAGCCGGTCGGGAACGCGACGCGGTCACCGAGGATCCCGGAGCGGCGCCCCGTCGGGGACGGGGGCCCGGGCGTGCCGGGGAAGCCGGTGGGCGTACCGGTGGAGTGGTGTGTGGTCATCGGTCGCCTCCCACGATCCGCCGGATCTCGATCCGGTCCTCACCGGTGCCGAAGACGGCCACCGGCGTCGAGTTCTCGATTGCGCCCTTGACGATGGGCAGGTCAACGGCGTCGCGCCGCACGGTCGGGGACGCGACCACGTAGTCCACGTCCCGCCAGCCGTTCGGCAGGGTCCGCGTCACCGCCGGGTCCAGGTCGGCCTTGTAGAACCAGATGACGCCGGGGCCGGGCTCGTAGCCCGCGTGCACCAGGTCCAGCCACAGCGCGTCGTCCACCAGAACCCGGACGCTCTCCGGGTTCGGCACCTCCTCGCGCATCCAGACGGCGGCGGCCCGATAGCCGGCGTTGGCGTCCTCGGTCATCGCGGTCCGATTGCCGTCGTACCACTGCGGCACGACGGGCAGCAGCGCGCCGGTCGCGAGCGCGCCGGCCACCGTCCACCGGACGACGGTCGTCCCGCGCCCCTCCCGGCCGCGCCCGGTCGGTCGGCCGCGCCGCAGCACCAGGTGCGCGACGCTCGCCACCAGCGCGGCCAGCAGCAGCGCCAGGAACGGCAGGGCCTGGATGACGTACATCGCCGGCAGGTAGCCGGACGGCCGCAGGGCGATCACGGCCAGGATCACGACCACCAGCGCCGGTCCGGCCATCGCCCGCGCGGTCACCGACCAGCGGGTCGCGCACAGCACCGCCACCGCGCCGAGCAGCCCTCCCACCGGCAGCACCCGGTCGTAGTACAACCAGGCCATCAGCACGCTGTGCGAATCGGAGGTCGGGTCGAGGACCGAGCCCGAACCGGGCCGGGTCAGTTGGTAGATCGCGCCCTCGATCAGCGACACGTGCCGCGTGCCGGGGAACAACTCGTGGTTGAGCAGCGCGTACAGCGGATAGAGCAGGCCGATCAGGAAGCAGCCGGTGATGGCGCCGCTGACGGCGAACTTGCGGGTGTCGCGGTGGCTGTGCCGCCACATCGTCACCAGCAGCGCCGGCAGCACCAGCAGCATCGTCTCCTTGGTGAGCACCGAGACCGCGCCGGCGATACCGGCCGCGAAGTGGTGCCACAGGTGACGGTTGGGCGAGGACGCCAGCCAGAAGGCCACCAGCATCCACATCACCGCGATGTTGTCCAGGAAGATCTGCCGCTGGAGCACCACGGACAGTGGGGAGAGACCGAAGAGCACCATCGCCAGACCCGCCGCCCACATCGGCAGCCGCAGCCGCCGGGCCAGCAGGTAGACGAGGATCGCGCAGACCGCCGAGATCCCGAGCATGGCGTACCGCATCGTCCCCACGGTCATCGCCTCGGGAGCGAACCAGGCGGGTATCCGGGTCAGCGCGGCGATCTGGATCCATCCCAGCGGGGGGTGGTCGTACCAGTAGGTGTAGTGGGTCATGCCCTCGCCCTGCTGCACGGCCCATGCCTGGGCGAGGTAGGTGCCCTCGTCGTCGCTCAACCCCGGGAAGCGCGACATGTTCCAGGCCTGCACCGCCGTGATCACGATCAGTAGCGCCGAGCACAGCAACGCGTCGGTCCGGCCGGTGCGCACCGGAGTCGGGCGTCGGGCGTCCACCGCCGGTCTCCCCGACCCCGACGGGGACTTCGGCGGAGCGGTCGGCGGAGCGGTCGGTGAACCCGTCGGTGAATTCGTCGACGAGGAGGTCGCGGGCAGCGCGGGAAGTGTGGTGGTCACCTCTGGATGTCCTCTCGGGTGAGGTGCGCGCCGGTGTGCCGGGTCAGCTCCCACTCGTTGCGGCCCCGCTGCTCCCGCCAGACCGCGCGGATCGCCGCGCCGGCCAGCAGGACCTGGTAGAACGGGCCGCCGATGATGAGCTTGAGGTAGTGCGCGAGCCGAATGCGGAAGCCGTACTGCCGGCCGAAGTCGTGCAGTCCGACGACCTCGAAGACGAACGTGACGGTCATCGTCAGCAGCGGCAGGAAGGAGATCATCGCGACGCCGACGGGGACGTCGAGCAGCAGGCCCACCGCCACGTTCAGCGGGATGACCACACCTGTGAAGGCCTGCAGGAACGGGGTCATCAGGGTGTAGCGGGCCAGCATCCGCCGCCCGAGGCCGGACAGTCGGCGCCAGTCGCCCTTGCGGTAGACCTGCAGGAAGCCCTGGTTCCAGCGGGTGCGCTGCTTGAGCAGACCCATCAGCGAACCGGGGGTCTCCTCGCGGGTGACCATCTCCGCGTCGTAGGCGACCACGACCCGCTTGCCCGCGCTGGAGAGCCGGACGCCCAGGTCGCAGTCCTCGGCCAGGCAGTTCTCGTCCCAGCCCTCCGCCACGCGCAGCACGTCGGTGCGGACGAAGACGGTGTTGCCGCCCAGCGGGATGAACCCCTTGCTCGCGTGCAGGTGCAGCCGGCTGCGGAACCAGAAGAAGTACTCCAGGCAGTTGCGCAGGCTGTACCAGCTGGAGTGGAAGTTGATCAGCTGCACCCCGCCCTGCACCACGTCGGCGCCGGTGGTGCGGAAGGCGTGGTCGACGTGGGAGAGCAGGTCCGGATGGACCTGGTCCTCGGCGTCGAAGACCCCGACCACGTCCCCGCGACAGTGCGGGAGCGCGGTGTTGAGGGCCTTCGGCTTGTTCTTGGGTTGGTTGTGGTCGACGATGACCCGCACCCGGCCGTCGGAGTCGCGGGCGACCCGTTCGGCGACCTCGGCGGTTTCCGGGTCGTCGTGACCGACGATCACCAGGATCTCGTAGTCCCGGTGGTGGGAAAGGAGCAGCCGGCGGACGGTGTGCTCCAGGACCTCCTGCTCGTGCCGCGCGGGCACCAGCAGGGAGAACGACAGGTGGGCGTCCCCGTCCGGTCTGCCGAATCGGGTGGCCTCCAACACCTCCGGCGTGCGCCAGGCGTGCATCTGCCACCACAGTGTGAAGGCGGCCATCCAGAAGAGCGTCAACGAGACGATGACGACGAAAACAGCGGTGAACAAGACCCCTCCAGGGACCTGCCACGCCCCCGGCGTGGTGTTTCCTCAACCCCCAAGGAGGAGCACCCGTGCGGGCAGGCGTCGACGCCTGTTGCCCATGCCCCCCCCACCGTCGATTCCCCGGGCCCTCCCCTGGTCCGGGTGTTCGTTGCGGAGGGTTAGAGGTTAGGACACGGCTTGAGGAGTTCGTAGCCAAATCCGATGAACACCTCGTTTCCCGCTGCGCCGGGTCTTCCCTCGGGTATGATCGCGCGCTTTTCATTCGATGAACGGAGCGATCTATGGTTGGTGCAGAGAAAACGGGAGCGGTGTTCCCCGCCGGTCACGGCAATTCGTTTTCCCATGTCGGGGGCGGTGTGCGGGGGTGCCTCACCCGTGAGCCCCGGGCGGTCCGACTTTCCCGACCGTCCCGCTGCTTCGGCGTTACCGCAGGTGGGAGCGGGTTCGTGCGTACTCGCGAGACATCCCCCGTTCGTGGCGGATCCGCGCCGGGGTCGCGGGCGGGGAATTCGTGCCCCGGGCCGGTCGATGTGGCACTCGACGCGTCCGCCTTCGGGGGTGGTCGAGTGACCTCCGTGCATTCCCGGGGTCGGACGCACGGGCGTCCCCGACCGTGCACCCATTCCCCCTCCGTGCGCCCTGTGCGGACGGTCGTCGGCATTCCTTCGGGCGCGCTCCCCCGTGCGCCGTTTCGTGATTCCATTCGGTACTTCTGTTCGATGCGTCGTTCGCGGTGACTCCCCTTTCCGTCGGGTGGTGCGAATTCGTACACCGGTTTGATGGTGACCCCTTGGGGTGGGAAGTGTGACCGGCGAATTCCCGCGACGTGTCACCCGCTTTCCCCGCCGCCCCGGCCGAACCCCCGAGCAGGGGAGACGCGGTACGGGTCGGAGGGCACGGGCACGGGCGGGGCATCGACGCCCTCGCGCACTCGGTGAAGGAGCGGTACCGCCTGCCCCGCCGGCCCCGATGATGATCACGCGTCGCATATCCCGGAACGGACGCCTTTACGCAACCGAACCGTCACACTCACCCTCCGCCACCGTGCCACGCGGCAGGATCACCGTCATGCGATCCCGTACCGGCGCGGCGGTTCTCGCCGCACTCATGCTGTCCCTCACCGCCTGCGACACCACCGACACCACCGACGACGGCGGGCCCGCCGACTCGACCGACTCTTCCGTCTCCCCGGAGGCCGCCGGGGAGACGGAGCCGGCGGAGAGCGGAGACGAGGGTGACTCCCCGGCCTGCGACGCCTGGCAGGAGGACCTGCTCGACCGCGACCTCCAGGACGGCTGCATGGCCGAGATGGGGGAGCGGGTGTACACCGCCGACGAGCGCGCCGCATGGGTGGACGCCCTGCGCGACATCAACCCGGGCCTGGTCGCCGAGCAGGGCTCGGGCTACGACTCCCTCGCGCAGGCCGAGCGCGAGATCGTCTACCGAGGCGCCGACACCTGCACCCGCATCGCCGACCACCACGCGGGCAACGCCGGCGAGGAGGAGTTCCTGGAATTGGTCGCGGCCCAGTACTACATCGACTACCAGCAGGTCGACACCGACCTGGCCCGGCCCATCGCGGACGCCGCCGAGCGTCTCCTCTGCCCCGACCACTGAGCCGCGCCCCGATCGACGGCGGGGTCGCGCCGCCGTCGTTCCTCCCGGTCACCGGGGCGGCCCCCGCCCCGGTGGCCGGCCCCACCACCGCGCGTACGCCGACGAACCGGGATTCCCGTTCCGGTCTTCCGCCTGCCGCGCCCTCATGCGCCCCGCCCGAGGACACCGGCTCACCGGCCCCCGCCCCGCCCGCGCTCCGCGGAACGGCCCTCGATCCTCCCGGAGGCCCCGGCCCGCACGACCACGACTTTCCGGCCACCACCCGGAACCCGCTCCCGGCTCAGGAGCGGAGGTCACCCTCCAGCAGTCCCATGACGAACATGTCATACCACCGGCCGTTCCGGCGGAAGACCTGGCGCAACCGACCCTCCTCCACGAAGCCGACCTTGCGGTAGACCCGCAGCGCCGCGTGGTTCTCGGTCACCACGTCCAACTCGATCCGGTGCAGGCGCATCTCCTCGAAGCCGTACCGGCAGACCGTCCGCGTGGCGTCCGTGGCGTAGCCGCGTCCCCAGTACTCCTTCTCCCCGATGTAGAGGGTCAGTTCGGCGCACCCGGTCTCCGGCTCGGCACCGGTCAGTCGGACGAGACCGATCAGCTTCCCGTCTTCCGGCACCTCCACCCCCAGCAGGACATCGCCGTATCCGTTGGGGGCCCGCTCGGTCAGCCGCGCCGCCGTGCGGGCGGGCGACTGGGGATGGCCGTTCTCCATCCAGCGCATCACCGCGGGATCGTGGTTCCAGCGCCACAACGCCTCGGCGTCCGAGGTGTCCATCGCGCGCAGTTCCACCAGATCTCCGAGCATCCCGTCGGCCCGCCCCTCGAGTCCCGCTGTCGGTTCCGCGAACCCGTCAGGGATAACACGCCCCCACTCCCACCTCAACCGAATAACCTCGCCCCGGGGTCGCCGGTTCGGCTTTCCGGTTCGGCGAACGGTGCCCCGGATCAACCGCGCCTCTCCCGGACCTTCCGTGTTCCCGATCACCGTTCTCCATCGCCCGGGAAGGGTGCGGGCCACCGTCGCCGACACCGTGCGAGGTGGAGGTCGTACCGGACACCGGCGTATGACCGCTGCTGCCCGCGTGTCGATCTCCTCGCGTTCGAGCGCTCACAGCCGAGGAGGGCCCGGGGACCACGAGGGTTCGGCCACCACCCGTCCCCGTGCCACCACCGGCCGACCTCGCCCCCGCATCGTCATGGGCGAGCGCACCCGCCATCGGCTGCCCGAGGCGACGGGATCAGAAGCCCCAGGGGTTGGGATGGGGGGCGAGCCCGGGGTCCTCCGACCAGATGAGACGGACTTCGAGTTCCTCGCCGAGTTCGCGAGCCAGGATGTCTGCGGCCCAGCCATTCCAGTGGACGGCCATCGGATACTGCGGGATCCGAAAAGCGGGGAGGTCCACGGGAACGGCCTCGGGCCGGAAGACGGATTCTTTGATTCTCCCGGTCAGGGACTCGGGCTCGGAGGAAAGCTCGACATCGAGGCAGTCAACCACTTGGCCGACCACATACAGGCGGTGCTCGTTCTGCTCGACGCCGTTGATGAGCAGAGGCATCAACGTACCGGCGCGCATCAGGGTCTCTTCTCCCAAAACCCTGGTCAACCGTTGGCTGAGTACCGGTCCGGTGGGACGACCGGTGGGGAAGTCGGCCTTGCGCTCACCCTCCCCGTCCCGCCATTCGGCTTGGATGGCGGTGGGACGGTCCTCGGCGGAACCGGTTACCTGCCACCGCGTCAACTGCTTGATGCTGTCGTCGAAGGCCAACCCGCGGGTTCCCTCCGGAATGTTCGGTAGCAGTCGGCAAACCGACATGGGGGAGTGGGGTGTGTCGCTCATGCGGTCCAGTATGCTCCGGCGCCCGGGACGCCGGTCTTCAGTTCTTGCTCCACTGCCTTGCCGATGCCGCGCAACTCGGTGCGCAGAGCTCTACCGATTTCATCCGCTCCACGACCGAGTTGCTCCATGGTGTCCACTGTTTCCTGCAAGTGGTCGTCCAGTCGGTTGAGGAAATTTGTCCGATGGGTGTAGTTGTGAGGTGTGGGGTGCCCCAGGGGGATGCCGTTCGCGGCATCGTTGATATCCACTCCGTATTTGCTCAGGATTTTTCGGGAATTGGCTGAACCACCACGATTCAGGCTGGATGGCACGATATGTGCCGCCGCCTGACCCGATGCCGGGCCGCGGCCCTCGGCGGTCATGTTCCGTCGCAGGATGGCGGCGTTCTGTGCGCAGGTCAGCAGACCCAGGTAGTCCACCCATGTCAGCGGGTTGCTCACATAGGCCCGGGGGTTGGGCCCGGCGTCCAGCCCGAGCGGATCAGGGCTGATGTAGCTGCCGGTGGCCGGGTCGTAGTGGCGGAAGTAGTTGTAGTGGAGTTCCGTCTCCGGATCGTGGTACTGGCCGGGAAACCGCAGAGGGGTCGTCGTGGCGGCGTCAGCCTGCCAGGTCGTGAGGCCCCAGAGAGTGGAACGCGCGCTCCAGACGATCCCCCCGTTCTCGTCGACGAGTTCGGTGGGCGTACCGACCGGATCGGTGACGATGGCGAAGAAGCGCTGCGCGATGACCTCGTCGGGAGCATCGGCCGAGGTGGTGCGTTCGGTCTGCGCGATCGGACGCATCCCCTCGCGATCCCAGGTGAGGGTGTACTCCTCGGGGTTCCCCGCGACCCGGGTGGTCTGTTCCACCAGGTGCGGACCGTCCCAGACGAAACGCGTCTCCTCCGCCACGGTCTCGCCGTCGGCCGCGAGCCGCTGTTTGGCGACCCGCCGTCGCAGGGCGTCGTAAAGATAGCGCCAGGTGGTGCCGTCCGGGGTGACGACCGAGGTGAGGAGGTCCTCGGCGTCCCAGGTGTAACGCCAGACGTCCGGCTTGCGCGACAACCGGGTCCTGCGCCGCACCACCACCCGGCCGGCTGCGTCGTACTCGTAGTGCACCGACCCGGCGCGGGTCACGCGGTTCCCGCTGTACCGGCGCTCCCCGCGTGCCTCCGGCTGCGGCTGCCCGTCGGGCCAGTGGGCCTCCGTCTGGTTGCCCGACTCGTCGTAGGAGTAGCTCTCCGTCCAGCCCTCGGCGCGGACACCGGTGATCCTGCCGCCGGCATCGAGATCGAAGGCCCGGGTGCCGGTCGCAGAGTCGGCGACCGCGACCGGACTGCCGTCCCGGCGGTAGGTGTGGGTGCGGTGCCGAACGGGCCGATCGGCACCGGCCGTGGCGAGTGTCTGGGCGGTGACACGGTCCGCCGCGTCCCGGGCGGTGGTGAGGCAGGGACCACCGCTGCCCCATCGACGGCTGGTTTCGCGACCCAGCGCGTCCCGGGCGAATTCCATCGTCCTCCCGGAGAGAGTCAGGGAGGTGCGGTGCCCGGCGGCGTCGTACCGATAGCCGATGGCGGCCCCGGCAGGCGTGGTGCGCCCGGTGGGGCGGCCGAGCGCGTTGTGAACCGTGGTGAGTGTACGGCCGTTGACGGTTTCCCCGGTGACCCGACCGGCCCGGTCGTAATCGAGAGCAAGGGTGACCAATGGGTCGGCGGCCCGGAGTATTCGCCCGGCGGGGTCCAGTTCGTAGACGACCTCCCGCCCATCGACACCCTTGCCGATCACCTGATCGACATCGTCGTACCGGTAGGTGATGGCCTGCCCCACGGCGTTGGTGCGAGCGAGCAGGTTACCGACGGCGTCGTGGCGATAACGCAGGGTGCTGCCGTCGAAGTCGGTCTCCGCGACGAGGCGCCCCGCCTCGTCATGGACGTACTCCCACCTCCGCCCCTGTGGGTTGGTGACAGCGGTGAGCCGCAGTTCGGTGTCGTACCCGAAGGTGTGGGTGGCCCCGTCGGGCGTCGTCCGGGAGGCTATGAGGTCGAAGAACGTGTGGGTGTAGCGGGTGACCCGCCCCAGAGCGTCGGTGTGCGCGACGAGGTTGCCCTCACCGTCGTGTTGCCACTTCTCGACGGCACCATCCGGGCCCGCCCGGGAGGCGAGCAGACCCTCGACGGTCCAGGACTGCTCGATGACCGCGCCGAAATGGTCGATCACGGCGACGGGCCGGCCGAACGCGTCATAGCGGTAGCGCGTCTCGGCACCCAGCGGGTCGACCACGGACACCGGCAGACCGGCGGGGGAGTTGGTGCGACGCAGTACGGCGCCCTCGGCATCGGTCAGCGAGCCGAGAGCACCGGTACGGTCACGGGCGAAGGTGGTGGTGGCACCGTCGGGAGCCGTGATCGACAGACAGTTTCCGCGTTCGTCCCACTCCTGTCGCCAGGTCGCTCCGTCGTGGGCGACCAATTCCACCGGCAGGCCCAGCTCGTTGAAACGGGCGGTGGAGGTGGTGCCGTCGGGCAACCGTGTCCCGATGAGATCGCCCCGCTCGTCCCACTCCATCGTCATGGTTCTGCCGAGCGGATCGGTGAAGCCCAGGAGTCGGTCGTAGCGGTCCCATGACCGGTGGCTCGTACCCCCGAGGGGGTCGGTTCGGGAGATCAGCTGGTAACTGTCGTTGAAGCGGTGGACGGTGGTGTGGCCGAGGCTGTTCGTCGCCCGGGTGCGGTGATCAGCGGTGTCGTACCGGTACCGGTACTCCATGGCCCGGTCGGTCCCCGTGGAGAACACGCAACGTCCCGCGTCGTCGTACTCGTACCGGTACCAGATGCCGTTGCGGTCCTCCCACCGGATGAGCCGGTGATCCTCGTCGTACCACAGGCGCAGTGGCAGGCCGGAGGAGTTGTGGACGCGGGCGAGGTTGCCGGCGTCGTCGTGGTCGTAGGTGACGAGGGTCGGTTCGTCCGGGTCGGACCGCAGGGCGAGGGAGACGACGCGTTCCTCCCGGACGACGACATCCACACGGTAACCACCCGAGTGCCTCAGCTCGGTGAGCACACCGTCCTCGTCATGGAGGAAGTCGATGCGGTTGTCGTTGCGATCGGTGATCGCGATCAGAGGCAGTTCGGCGCCGGACCGACCGGCCACGGAGGCGAAGTGCAGCGTGCGGCCCGTCTCGCGCTGGTGCACGATCAGCGGCGAGCCGGGAATGCCGTCCCATGCCAGGGACCAGCGGGGCCCCTCGACCGGTAGCACCGGATGGTCGGGGTCGGCCTGCGGGACGGGGTAGAGCAGGGACATCCCGTCCTCGGTGTGGAACCGCACCCCCCGGTCCTCCAGTATCAGCCGCTGGTCGAGGGTGGAGGCCCAGGAACGCCCGAAGCAGCGCCCCTCGCGGTAGCCGGATATGTGGTGCCGTTCGATCACCAAGGGGAGGACGCCGGGCAACTCCACGTCGGTGGCGGACATGAACACCTCCCCGGCTGCCACGTCGACCGGGTCGCCACAACCGTTGCGCCTTGCCATCATCACCGCTTGCTTGCGCACGGTCCTGCCCAGCCCTGCGGCACCTGCGGCCAGGCCCTTCAACCCGGTCCTCATGCCGGATATCAGTCCGGCTGCGGTGGTGATGCCCTTGAAGCCGGGGATGCAGTCCAGGGCGGCGAAGGCCACGTCCCACAGGGTGGCGTCGCCGTGGGCGTAGTCGATGAGGGTGTCGGCGAGGACGATCAGGGCGGCGGCCAGGACCAGCAGGGCCAGGGGCCCGCCGATGATCATGGCGATGATGCCGACCACCGCGACGACCACCTTGGCGACGGCGACGATGGTGTCCCAGTTGTCCACCACCCAATCGGCGGCCTTCTGCCACCACTTGCGGTTCGGGATACCGGCCTCGGAGGCTTCTTCGAGGTCCGCTTTGCACTTGGCGGCGGCTTCCTCGCGCAGTTCCTTGGCCTGACCGGCCAACGCGATCGCCAGATCCAACTTCCCCCGGGCGTCGGTCACGGCCGTCTCCGCGTCGCCCTGATCGCTCTCCGCGTCCGTGAGCGCCCGGCGGACCTCGGCCGCCACCTCGCCCTCATCCGGCGGCTCCGCCGCCTCGGTCGCGTCCTCAAGAGCACTCGTGGCCCGCTCCAACCACGACTGCGCGGTGGACAGCTCCTCGCGCGCCTCGATCGCCTCGCTCAGCGCCCGATCCGCGTCCGTCTGCGCCTCGCGCAGTTTCGGTGCGTAGGTCAGCAGGGCCTGCGCGGCCAGGTCGTAGGAGGTGTGCAGCTTGTCCAGATCCGGCGGGAGCTTGTCGAAGCGGTCCCGGTAGGCTTCCGCGCTCTCGCCCACGAACGTGGCGAGCGCGCCCTCCTCGCCCATCGAGCGGACCTTGCCCAGGGCGGTGAACACGTCATCGGCGAACTCCTCCAGCTCACCGCCCAACCGCTCGATGCGCTCCGGATCCCCCGGGGTGGGGTCCGACCCCAGCCCCACCGGCGACCAATCCGACGCCCGCGCCACGACCCATCAACCCCCGTTGTTCCCCTGTCACCCCGATGCCCCTGCCGCGTCCCCCCGGAGGAACAACAGGTGGCAACCACGGACCCTAAACGGCGCGGAGAAGACCGAGCAACACTTCTCCCGTTCACAAGCGGACAGTTCGGGAGGGCCGTGGTGAAACCCCCGGCTTGGGAACTTCCCGCAGGCATGCTCCGAGCCGGCTGTCGGTGATGGCCCCTTGGGAGAAGACTCCTGCGCGGATTCGGAAGGTCGCAACGTGGACCGCACCGGGGCTGTTGGCGTCGGCGATCGACCACCCGGCCGAGCACCCGGGCATTGGCGAACACGCCGCCGTACCCGGGGACTCTCATCCCGGGAGCCGGGAGCCGGGAGCCGGGAGCCGGGAGCCGGGAGCGATCGGGTCCGACCGGGATTGTGCCATGGTGGAACCCGTTGATGACCGGTTGGCGCCGGGGGGCGCCACGAGACCGGGGCGACCCCGGCCGGCCCCACCGACCCCGATCTCCCCAAGGGCGATCATTCGTCACATGTCCCGGAGCGGATGCCGGTGCGCAACCGAGCCGTCACGCACACGCTCCACGGACGCACGGCCCGGCATGACCCCCGTCGGGTGGTCCCGTACACCGCGGCGGTTCTCGCAGGCGCTGCTCTGCCCCTCACCGCCTGTGACGCCACCGACGACGGCGGATCCACCGACGCGTCCGACCGGGCGGACGCCGCCGAGCGCCTCCTCCACCCCGACCACCGACTCCGGGCCCCGGCCCGGGGCCCGCACCGTCTCACCCGCCCCGGTGGCCGGGGCGAACCCCGCCCCGGCAGCCGGGCTTCGTTGCCCCGCCCCGGTGGCCTCATCATCGGAGGAGTCGTGATGAGGCGCCCCGCGCGTGCGGACGTTTCGGGCCCCGAACCGGGGCCGCCGTGTCGGCGGGAAGGGATTCCCGGCCGCCCGGCCACCGGACGAACACTCCCGTGGCCTCGGTGGCCCCCGGGAAAGACGGGATCCGATGGTGGATACCCGGCCTCGAACGGCCTTCACCCGACCGGCCATGATCATCTCGTTCGACGTGATGAAACCCTGATCGCGATGTGGCGTCGGATGAAGGAGGGTCGAAGGCTTCCTCTCGATCCCGGGGAGGTGATGAAGGTGTCCCTGTCATGTGCCCCGATGCGGCAAAGGGTTCCTTTCCGTAAGGCAAAGAGAGAGGAAATCATTATCGGGTTCCACGATCGGGGGATTTCTTTGCTGGATGACCGAATCGAGGGTGCGGAAACCCTTTCGTCGGCTCTAGTGTTTCGCCGGCGTCACGCGGGTGACGCACAGGAGAAAGGTGTTCCGCAGATGAAATCGCGTGTGAAGATGATCGTCTCGGCAGTCGCGGCTCTCGTGCTCGCTTTCGTACTCGCTCCCGCCGCGCAGGCATCGGGGGCCATCGCTCCCGCGGCGTACGGCTCCGCTCCGTCCGTCGAGACGATCGAACCCGGCGAAGCGCTCGGGTTCGACACCAACGGGGAGGTGGGGACCGCTGCCTACAGCGACTGCCCCAGCGGCTCCATCTGCTTCTGGTCCGGCTCCAACGGCACCGGCGACCGGTGCACGTGGGGGGCCTCCAACTATCCGAGGGCGCGGGAAATGTGCTCGTGGATGAACAACGGTACCGTCACCCGTTCGGTGTACAACCGTACTTCCCACCGGATGCACTACTACCGGGCCTTCAACTACCAGAACCGCATCGGCAGTTCCCTGGGCGGTGCCCAGGCGAACCTGGCCGGCACCTACACCATCGGTTCCCTCTGTCGCCACAACTCCAGTGGCTGCCCCAACTGACCCGTTCGATCACCGGAAATTCCGAGGGATTTCCCGGGCGCGCGGAATGAGGATTCCGGTGAGCCGATGAACACCGTACGGCCCCTCTCGTCCGGGGGCCGTACGGTCTTTGCGTTGTGGGGTCCCGCCCTCTCGTCGAAACCCTCCCCCCACCTCGGTGGGGTAGTCGTCCGGAGACCCGGTCATGTGAAAGCGAGGGGGAGCAGGTCACCGACGAGGACGTCCACGACGTCTGGTCCGCCCGGACGCAGCCGATCGACGACCCCCACCGGTCGCTGATGCCCTTCGTGGAACTCGATGCGGACACACGCGCGTGCGATGCCCCCTACGCGGACGCCATCCGTGCGGCCGCCCGAACGCTCGGCAACCGTCCCGCCCCCTGACACCACCGCGGCCGACCTTTCTCGGCATCCCGGCCCGCTGCCCGGTGCACCTCTCGGCAGTGTCGGGGCGGGGCGCAGTCGATCGGGTGCCCCTCGGGGGAGAGGCCGGGGGAGGGACCCCGGCCCCGGGGCGACCTCCCGCTCCACTGTCGACCGCTCGGAACCACCCGGCTCCACCCGGGGCGGCCCGGGGCGGCTCCCGTCACCCGGTGGGTGCGACGGGAGCACGACCCCGGCGGTCGGTGCCCGCGTCAGCCGACGCGGACCAGGCGCCACTGCTGGTTGCTCCCGCCCCAATCGGAGTACTGGACGATGTTCGCCCCGTCATGGGTGGCGGCGCCCTGCACCTCCAGCGCCTTGCCGCTGTGACGGTTGATCAGCCGCACATGGCCGTCCGCCGACTCGACCGCACGGAACTGCTGGTTGGCGGCATCGTGGTCCGTCCACTGCACGATCTCGGCACCGTCCGACGTGGACCAGTTGTGGACGTCGAGCACCTTTCCCGAGTGCCTGGACCGGAGCCGGTGGTGGCCCCCGTCGGAAGCCACGAACCGCCACTGTTGCCAGGCCCCGTCGTTGCGGGACCACTGGGTGATCCGAGCCCCGTCACCGGTGGCCAGGTTGTACACGTCCAACGCCTTGCCGCTGTTGCGGTTCACCAGGACGTACCAGGCGTTCGGGTCGATCCCGGCGGAGGACCCGGCGACCTCGGCCACGAAGGTCGTCACACTCCGGGCGGGGAGTTCGCCGGTGAAGGAGTCGTTCGAGACGCCGATCCCGCCCCGGGGGGCGAGGTTCCTGCTCGCGTCCGTCAACCACGACGAGACGCCGGACACGGTGCCGCGCGCCAGGGTGAACCGCTGACCCACCGACGTCGTCCCCTTGTTGATGGCCACGATGACGATCCGGGAGCCGCCCTTGTACGCGGAGGTGTACACGTTCGCCTGTGGGGAGGAGGTGGCGTTGACCCGCACGTATCCCGGCCGGACGAACTTCGAGAAGTGCGCCATGTTGGCGCCGCGCTTGCTGATCCGCCCGTCCTCCCGCATCGGGCCGTAGCTTCGGCGGATGTACCACCACACGTACGCCTGGAACTCGGCATCCACCATGGAGTGGTGGATGTGTTGCCCCACATCGAGGGCTTGGGGCCAGAGGTCCGCCGAATCACTGCTGTTGGGGTGGTAGACCTCGGTCATCCAGAGTTCTTTCCCCCGGCCCTTTTCCCTGAAGAGGGGGTAGGGGAAGTTTCCGTACGGCGTCCCGTAGAGGTGAGCGCCGAGAATGTCCGTGTTGGCGAGGGCGGCGGGATCATTGAGGATCGGGTCCGAGAAACTCTTCACGTACTGGAAGGACTCCGGAGCGATCACCCGGGTGTTGATCGAGCCGGCGTTCTCCCGCAGGAAACGGACCATTTCGGCCGGGGTCCACCACGTCCAGTCGTGCGCGTAGTCGGGTTCGTTCTGCACGGAGAGCGCGTACAGGTTCACCCCGTTGTCCCTCATGAACCCGTTGAAGTCGTCGAGGTGCCGCGCGTAGGCGCCGTACATGTCGTGCCGCAGTCGCCTGGCGTTGGACTGGTTGCCGCGGACGAAGGTCTCGACCATGTGGGCGGGTGGGTTCCACGGCGACGCGAACACGATCGCCCCGTGTTCGATCGCGCGCCTCGCCGTCGCCACCTCCCGGCTCCAGTGCGCCCGGTCCTCGGGGATGGGGATCCTCAGCATGGAGAACCCCAACTGCCCCTCGCCGTTGCCGAAGGCCGTGTCCCTCTGGGCGGGGGTCAGGTCCCCGATCCAACTCGTGTGGTTCATACCGCCGAAGCCCCGGATCGTCTGCCGCTCCGCCGAGGGGTCGACGAGCACGTCGGTCGCCGAGGCCGCGGACGGCGCCCCGGGGTCCGCCGAGGCAGGTGTCGCGGCCATGAGGACGGGCAGCGCCCCCATGGTCGCCAGAAGGGCCCTCCGGCTGGGGAAACCCGGCCCGGGGATCATGGGTTCACGGTGGTGCGGCGTCATTTCTTCCCCTCCTGAACGTCGGCGTCGACCTGCGCCATCCGGGTGTTCGGAACCTGATTCCGAATCGTTTCATGTCGCACTTGGGAGCGCTCCCATTTGTGGGCGCGATCAAAGACTGCGAGAAATCCCGTCTTCATGTCGGAGTGAAAGCGGGTGTCACATCGAATCGCCCACGGGGGGAGGCCGGGAGGGCGAAGAGATCTTCCCCTGGCGGCGCCGCCACAAAGGGATTGTTCGACATTGCGAACAGTATTCGCGATATCGAATTCATGAGCACGTTAACGGCCCGTCCGGAGGTCGTCAACCCCCGCCGCAAAGGGTTTCCGTCCCCACTTCTGTGAGGAAGCCCCGCCGGGCTCCGCCCCTCACCCAGCGCCCCGCCGGGCCCCGAACCCGCCCCACCTCTCTCGGGAGAGCGGCCGGGAGGATCGGCCCCGGGCCGGGGCGTCGCCCCCGCCGGGGCGACGGTGAACACGACTCGGAGCCGGCAGACTGTCACGGGGGCCGGTCAGCGGATGACGCGGATCATCACGGTGAGCACCGGCGATGCCGGTGAGGGCCGGCTCCGCCCGATGTCCTCGTGGCCCCACGACCTGTAGAGGGCGTGGACCTTTCCGTCCCCGGCGGCCGGGTTGACCATGAGCGTGACGTGCGGCTCCTCGCGATCGGCGAGGAGGGCGTCGTGGATGCGGCGGGCGGTTCCGGTCCTCCGCCAGGCCGGCCGAACGCCGATCTCCTTCAGCGCCACGGCCGGGCGCTCGGTGTACCTCTCGGCCGGTGTCGGGGTGGTGCGTTGCCAGTATCGGTCGCCGTGCTCGATGGTGTTGGCGTAGGCGTAACCGACCGGGTACCCCTCGGCGTAGGCGAGGACAGTGGTGAACCCCGGCTCGGTGGCGTGCCGGTCCAGCCGCTCGCCGAACGCGGTGACCGCGTAGTTCGGCAGATGGAGCAGCGGGGCGCGCACCTCGGCGTATACGTCGAGGAGAGCACCACGAACTCCCGCACCGAGAGTGGTGAAGGCGCGCAGGTCGATCGCCGGGGTGGTGGTCACGCAAGCCGTCCTTTCGGTGCCCGGGGTCGCGTTCCACATTCCCATGTCGGCGCCCTGGCAGAGTGCCCGTCACCTCGAAACCGGCCGGCGATGCCGATCCGACGGCCTATGAGCTGATGGGCAACGCCCGGGCACGACTGCGGGCTTCGGCTCGCAGCGCTTTGAGACGGTCGTGGAACGCGTTGTGGCGGTTCCGGTCGAGATTCAGGGGCACATCGAGTCGGGAGATGAGCCGCGACTCCGCGACCCACGGTTCGTCGCACTCGACCCAGCACACCCGGGCGTTCTCCGCCATCCACGCCCTCGGACAGGCCTCGCCCTCCCTGCCGAAGGTCATGCGTCCACCACTGCCCGCACGGCGCAACTCCAGACCCAACAGGCAACCAAGGGTGAGTCGCAGCGTCGATCCGGCCGCGTTGCCCCGGTAGTGGTATCGGATCCGCTTCCGCAGGTTCTGCTTGCTGACCCGATTCGCCATGTAACGCGGCGCTATGCCGACATAGAGCAGGCGTCCTGCCGGTAGGTCCGGATGAGGCGGCCTCTCGAAGTGCCATCCGTAGACCCCCGCCGTGGCCGGGACGGGACTCGGCCGGGTCACGACCTCCTCGGCCGACCACAGACGGTTCGGACGAACGAGAGCAGCAGTTTCCACGAACCCTCCAGGTGCGCTGGTCCTACCTGAAGGATCGTATGATTTTACTGTTGGCCGTTTCCGGCTTCGTACCAACTACCTTTCGCCCGGTCTGCCCCCGGGAGAGCAGAGTGCGTCCTCGCCGCCCGGGCGTGTTCACTTGCCCTGCGGAGTGAACCCGGACACGAGGGAAAGGCGGGGAGTGCAGCGAAGCCGTGGGCGATGACCCGTGTGCCGAGCGGCGGCGACCCCGGCTGCCGTGTGTGCGCCCCATCGGCCCTCGTCATGGCAGCCACGTGTTCACGCCGCGCGCTTGTGGCCGAAGGGCTGTCCGGGGACCGGCCGGTGGCCGGGACTGCCGTGCGGTCGTGGTCCTCCTCGGCACCCCCGTGCCGTTCCGATGTCCCGGCCTGCGAGAGTGGTCCCGTGCTGCTGGATCCCGAGAACACCCTGTTCGTCCGTGGTGCCGTTCCCATGCTCCTGATGGTCGACGCGCCTGTCCACGATGCCCTGCCGCTCCTGACCGCACCGGACGGAGAGGTACCCCGGTGCGGGGGCTGGAGCATCGTTCCACGACTCACCCTCTGCGTGGTGGAGGGGCCCGGGGACCACGGGCTCGTCATCCCCGCCTTCACCGCGCCGGTGGTGGACGAAGCCGGCGACCACACGGCATCGGGTGACATGGGTGACTGGTGCGCGGATGCCGAGCAGGCCGGAGGAGCGGTAGTTCTGTCCGTGGACCGCATGCCCGAGGTACTCGACCGGCCCGCGCTGCTGTCCTCGGGCACCGTCCGTGGCGGCTTCATGCCTGCCCCCGCCTGACCACAGAAGCGGCAGGCCCACCAAACGGACGTTGCGCCCGCCGGCTTTCACGAGCCCCGAACCCGGACGGATGGCTGTGGACCGTCGACTGGAGGTGTGCGAGGAGCGCCCGAGCCAGGACATCGCCGCGCGGCTGGGCCGGGGCCCGCAAGGTCCTGGTTCGGCGTCGCCGCTACCTCCTGGACGGTCGGCCGGTGGAGTTCGCCTCCTCTTACCTGCCGTTGGACCTGGCACGCAATACTCCGATCGCGCAGCCCAACCCGGGTCCCGGTGGCATCTACGCCCGTCTGGAGGAGTTGGGGCACCGTCTGGATCGCTTCGAGGAGGAGGTGCGTGCCCGGATGCCCGCCCCGGCGGAGGTCAAGACGCTGCGCTTGGCGGCCGGGGTGCCGGTGATCCACCTGATCCGCACCGCCTACGACACCGAGGGTCGGGCGGTGGAGGTCTGCGACACGGTGATGGCGTCCGACGCCTACGTACTGGCCTACCAACTCCCCGCCGAATGAAAAGGGCTCGGAGGGCTGGGCCGCACGGGCTCGCATGCGTGCCGCGAGCGCGAAGGCCCTTCCGTCCGGTGGACGAAAGGGCCTCTGGCCATGCGTTTTCCTGTGCCCCCGGCAGGATTCGAACCTGCGACACCCGCTTTAGGAGAGAGGCTGGGTGACCTGCGGGCTGAGCTGCGGCTTCGTCGGCCGAGGAAGCGGGCGGCTACTCGACCGCACGGCACCGGTGTTGACCGTGGCTGACCCCTGCGTCTGGCACGGTAGTGGCACGAACCTCAGCCGACGAAAGTCAGCCACGACGGCGGGCGCGCCGACCGACCAGGCGCGCGTATGCCTCGCTGCACCCCCACCGGCCTTCACCACGCTATCGGATGGAGCGGCACCCGGAGTCGGATGCAGCAGTCAGCACACACGAGGCCGTCAAGCGTCGCGTGGCTCCTCACGGTCAGCGCAGGATCAGACGTTAACGATGCGGCACAACCCTGCACAGAGCATTGCGAGGTGACGTATGGTCATATGCCGTCGCCAAGATGATTCTGCACACCGTAGCTGGAGGGCAAGATGGAAATCACGTCCATCGAAGTCGATGGCCTGATCGGACGATACAGCCATAAGATTCACTTCTCCCGCGATGATGACTTCGTCATTTTGCATGGCCCCAACGGTGTTGGGAAAACAATGCTGCTTGAACTGGTCAAGGCGGCTTCAGAACTCAAAGCCGGGAGGTTGATGTCGCTTCCCTTTGATCAGGCGCGGATCGGATATGACGACGGGACTATGTTGCAACTGACCCGTCACACACAGGAAGTTTTGCCGTTTGAAGAATTTGAGGGGAATGGCGCTAGGGTGCGCCCGACCACCGGTGATACCTCTGTCGAATTCACTCTCCTAAGGGATCGGAAGACCGTAGCAGAATGGAGGGCTAATATCGCGGACAGTGGGCAACGCCTCTCGCGCAATCACCGGATGGAGACTTACCTTCCAGTGCGTCGAATTGGCCCTCGGCAGTGGTATGACACGGAAGAGGGCGATACGATTTCCTGGACGGAGGTGCTTGATAGGTACAATGATTCATTGCCGGCCGAGTTCTTTGGTGCACGTATGCCGGAAGAACTTCGAACGTTCCGCTCTGAAGTGAATGTGCATCTGATTGAGACGCAAAGGCTTGTAGTCCTGCAACGAGCCGGCGTAAAGGCCCGGAGTGAACACGTCCAATTGAGTACCAAGGTTGCGGAGTTCGCTCAGGATCTCAAGGAGAGGCTCGGTGCTGCGCTAGCCGAGAACTCCCGGATTTCTCAAGAGCGTGATAGGACTTACCCGCTCCGTCTTCTCCAGCACACTTGGACAGAGACACCATCCGATGAGAAGATCCGTGAGCGTTATTCATCGCAGAGTCAACTTCGGGAGCAATTGGCTCAGATTTCCCTGCTCGACGAGAAGACTGGCGGAATCTCGCTACCACCCAAGATGGAAACATGGCAGCGGAGGGTGATGTGGACCTACCTTGAGGATAGCGAGATCAAGCTAGAAACATTTGTTCCACTACTCGAAAAGATCAACCTTCTACGGGAGATTGTGAATTCCCGTTTTCTGTCGAAGAGGATGGTGATCGATCGACGCGCGGGGATCAGTTTCGTAACAGATGAAGGTCGAGAGCTCGACTCAACCATGCTTTCATCGGGAGAACAGCACGAATTGGTGCTGCTCTATGACCTGCTCTTTAGTGTGCCCATGGGAGCCCTTGTGCTGATTGATGAACCAGAAATCTCCCTGCATGTGAACTGGCAGAAAAGGTTTCTAGACGACATTCGCAGGATCTCGAAGATTTCAGGTTTTCGATTTATTGTGGCGACTCACTCGCCTCAGATTATTGGCAAGTGGTGGGATCGGGCCATTGCGCTAGACCCGCGGTTTAATTCGGAGGGGGATCGAGCGTGATTGATGACCTCGCGGTGGAGTCGTTCTATGTAGAGCTGCTAATGATGAGAACAGGGGGTGACGACAGGGCGTTTTTGATCGTTGAAGGGCATACTGACTGTGCAGTCCTTGACGATCATATAGACAATCAGCACTGTGTTTCTGTTCCAGCGCACGGCAAGGAGCGGGCCGCAGCGGCCATCGTTGAGGTTGATAGGAATGGCGACGAGGGTATTTTTGCAGTTCTTGATAAGGATTGGGTTAATCTGCTGGACTCCCATCCAAAACTGCCTGAAAGTCTCGTCGCATACACTGATCACTACGATCTGGATGCGAGCGTATTCTTCTCGGATCGCATGGTGTCTAGACAAGCTGCAAGTTTTTGTTCCGATAAATTCAGGCTCGGGGATGCCGGGTGCAGTGAAGCTGAGGTAGTGCAAGTATGCGTCGAGCTTGCGCTTCCGATTGGAATCTTGAGATTCATTTCAGAGCGTAATGGGACGGGACTAGCTCTGAGAAACTTCCCGTTGGATGCGGTTGTGTCGGGGGGATTTCCCTACAGAGTCGACGGTGAAAAACTAGTAAAAATAGCGTCCGACAAAGCCGGTAAGATTGTCGATGTAAGCCAATTCGTTGCGGAGCTGAATGAGGTGTCGAAGTGCCTTAAGAATCGAATGAGATACTGTTCAGGTCACGATCTTTTTAAGGCGTTGGCGATAGTTCTCAAGCGTAGATGGGGAGGCAAAGTGGGCGCTCACCAACTCGAACAGGCAGCAAGGGCTGCGATGGGCCGTGATCGGATATCCGTATTGTTCTTCTTTGAGCGAATGCGATTGATCGCGGAACGTGCTGGCTATCGCGTTTGGAAGACGAAGGCTTCTCAGTATCAGCTGACCCCTTGAACGGACAGGAACACTCGAATGCTGGCCCAGCGGGCCTCTAGATACGAACTATGCTGGGCTCGAATTTCAGCCGTATACGGCATGAGAAGGCGGATGGCTTCTGGTGCGAGTGATTGCCTCAGAGTGCGGTCCGGCCCCCGGCCGGGCTGGAGCGGGACGAAGGCAGGAGCGCAGGCCCGGCCGGGGGCCGGACCGCGCGCGGTGAGCGGAGCGAGCCGCCTTGATGACGTAGGGAAAGTTGTTACGCGCCATCTCGTTGTTCGGCTTCGATGGCGTGGATGGTGGCTTGGGCTGCTGTGATGGCCTGGGTGAGTGGGTCGAGGATGTCCCGGTGGGCGGTTGTGATCAGCTCGGTGGTGTCGGAGTAGGCGGCCGGGCTGGTGGGGGTCCAGAAGCCGTACGTGCCGTGGGCGGCCACCTCCTCACAAGCGCGCAGGATTTCGTTGACGGCTGCGGTGATCTTGTAGCGGTGATGCTCTTCGATCTCCGCCGCTCGATCGTTCCCGGTCTCGTCTTCGTTGGGCGAGTTCATGGGGTGACTTGGGTGCGGGGGATGAACAGGCGGGCGGTGGGGAGGGCGGCGAGCTGGTAGCGGGTGGTGCCGTCGCGGATGGTGTGGGTGTAGACCCCTCCGGCTACCAGGGTCGCCAAGGCGTACTCGTGCTCGGTCGTGTCATTGAGCCAGGCGCGGACCGGGGTTCGGGGGCCGGGGTCGAGCTGATCGGCGATGTGTCCGGCGCGGCCGTGTAACCACTTCATCGCCAGCCGGGGCGACGGGGCGTGATAGCTGCCCAACGGGTATTCGCGGTGGTGGCCGGTGGTGTGGGCGGCGACCTCGCACCAGTAGTGGCCCGTTCCCGGTGGTGCTTCCGTCCGTGGGAGTCTCAGCACGGTCGGGCCTCGGTGGCGGTGAGTTCGGCGGTGATGGTGTGACCGGGGCGGCCCCGGTGGATGTGCAGGCGGTGGGAGAAGTCCTGCACCAGAGCCAATCCCCGACCGCCGGTCGCCTCGTCCCCAGCCTCGCACGGCACGGGCACCCGGTCCGTTCCGCCGGCGTCGGTGACCGCGACCGTGAGCAGTTCCGGGGTGCGGCTGATGACCAGCCGGAAGCCCAGGCGGGCGCTGTCGGTGTGGCGGATGGCGTTGGCGGCCAACTCCGTGACGATCAATGCCGCGTCGTCGCGTCGGGGGTCCTGGGCCAGTACGTCGCGGGTGAATCGGCGGGCGCGGCCGACCTCTTCGAGAAGTCCGGGGCAGGTCAGTTCCCAGACGCGGACTCTGCTCGTATACTCGTGCATACAAGTTCCTTTGCGCTGGTGGGCGGTGTGGGCCGAAACGAAGTGCTAGACGAGTCGCACGCCGTCGTGGGCGCGCACGGCCGGCGGGGTGTGGTGATCCATGGCGTCGAGCACGCGGATCGCGTACGCCTCGTCCGCTATCCCGCGCACCTCCTCGCGGGTGACCCAGCGCAGTGCCCGGGTCTCCTCGCCGGTGGTGGGAGCGCCGTCGATCGCCTCGCACCGGAAGACCATCGAGACGATCAGCCCGACCATGTTCTTGTAGACACCGGTCAGGGCGGCGTCGGGGGAGATCTTGATACCGGTCTCCTCCAACACCTCCCGAACGAGTGCGTCGGTGATCGTCTCGCCGGGCTCGACCACGCCGCCGGGCGGCTCCCAGTGACCGTTGTCGCGCCGCTTGATCAGCAGGGCGCGTCCGGCGTCATCGATGATGACCCCGGCGACGCTCACGGAATGGGGGCGCTCGACGGTGCTCACGGTGCTGAGAATCCCTTCCGGTGGCTAGGCTGCCCACCGTAGCAATCCCATATGGCTTCTCGTCTAGATATCCGTAGGAGTTCCCGTGACCTCTTCCCCGTCCGCCCTGCTCGGCGCCCTGGACCCGACAAGTGATCGAGCGGTGTTCCGACAGATCGCCGATCACCTGCGCGAAGCCATCGACAAGGGCCGCTTCACCGAAGGCGCCAAGCTGCCCTCGGAAGCGGAGTTGGTCGAGCACTACGGCGTCTCCCGCATGACGGTGCGCAACGCCATCTCCATCCTCCAGGGCGAGGGCCTGGTCCACGCCGAACACGGCAAGGGCGTCTACGTCCGCCCCCGACCCCCGGTGCGGCGCCTGGCCTCCGACCGCTTCGCCCGCCGCCACCGCGAGCAGGGGAAGTCCGCGTTCACGGTGGAGGCCGAAGCCGCGGGGAGCCGTCCGGAGGTCGATCAGCTGGAGGTGCGCGAGGAGCGGCCGAGTCAGGACATCGCCGCGCGGCTGGGCGGGGCCCGCAAGGTGCTGGTCCGGCGTCGCCGTTACCTGTTGGACGGCCGGCCGGTGGAGTTCGCCTCCTCCTACCTGCCGTTGGACCTGGCGCGCAATACGCCCATCGCGCAGCCCAACCCCGGACCCGGTGGCATCTATGCCCGGCTGGAGGAGTTGGGGCACCGCCTGGAGCGCTTCGAGGAAGAGGTGCGCGCCCGGATGCCTGCCCCCGCCGAGGTGAAGACGCTGCGGTTGGCGGCCGGTGTGCCGGTGATCCACCTGATCCGCACCGCTTACGACACCGAGGGCCGGGCGGTGGAGGTCTGCGACACCGTGATGGCGGCCGACGCCTACGTGCTGGCCTACCAACTCCCCGCCACCTGAGGGCAGTCCCCGACGGTCCGTCCCGGCGGACTCGTACACCACAGCACGGCTACTCGTATAGACGAGTGGGGGAGTGGTGTGGCACAGTGGAACGCGCCAACAGTTCGAAGGCATCACCCCGTTGCATCTCGTCTAGACGACTAGGTGTTTGGGTGGTGCCGCTTCTCCCGAGGAGACGTTCCGTGCGTTCCATCCGTGTCGAGACCTCGTCCGCGACGATCCTGCTCACCGAAGCCCCCACCCCCAAGGTTCGCGACCGCCAGACGGGCGAGATCGCCAAGGACGCCACCAGCGGTGAGGCGCTGATGAAGGTCGGCGTCGTCTACATCGAGGACGGCGAATCCTCCCTCTTCCACGTCACCGTGCCGGAGAGCGGCGTCTCGGAAGGGCTGGTGCCCGGCTCCCCGGTCGCCCTCCCCGGGCTGGTCGCCCGTCCGTGGGAGTCGGTGTTCAACGGCCGGGAGCGGCACGGCATCGCCTTCCGGGCCGCCGCCGTCACCCCGGCCGCCTTCCCCGCCGCTATGGGGGCCTGAGCGATGACCGACCCGATACCCCTGCTGGGGCTCCTGCTCCTGGTCGCGGTGCCCGCGCTGCTGCTGGGGCCGGTGCGCCGCCGGCATCCCTCGGTGTTCTGGGCCCTGGTCGGCCTGCCGTTCTCCACCTTCCGCCTGCTGGCCTCCTACGGCTCGGTGATGGAGGCGTGCGGGCTGACCGTCCCGCCCTCCCGCTGGCGGGCCGGCCTCATCCTGGCCACCACCCGGCGGGAGGTGCGGCCGGTCCCACCCCGCCGGGGGATGCTGCGGCCCACCCCCACCGGACTGCGGGTCCGGCTGCGACTGGCACCCGGGCAGGAATCGGCGGACGTGGCCGCTGCCGGTGAACGCCTGCGCCACGCCTGGGGCGTGCACGCCGTCCACGTCGCCGAACTGCGCCCCGGCCGCGTGGAACTGCGCCTGGTCGGCTTCGACGTGCTACGCGATGTGCGGATGCCGCGTCGCTGCGGCGGCTCCTTCCTCCGGGTCCCCGTCGCGCTGCGGGAGGACGGCACCGCCCTCCTGCGGGACTACCGCGCCGTTCCCCATCAACTGACCCTGGGCGCCACCCTGTCGGGGAAGTCGATGTACCTGCGGCACCTGGTCGCCGGCCTGGCCGGGCAACCCGTCGCGCTGCTGGGCATCGACTGCAAACAGGGCGTGGAGCTGGCGCCCTTCGCGTCCCGGCTCTCCGCGCTGGCCACCGACCCGGAACAGGCGGCCCGGCTGCTGCCGGTCCTGGTGCGGATCATGGAGGAACGCTACGACCTGATCCGCGCCCGCCAGGGCCTGCCGTTCGACGCCCCGGAACACACCCTCACCTCGGACGTGTGGGGCCTGCCCGCCGCCGAACGCCCGGTGCCCATCGTGCTCTTCGTGGACGAGGTGGCCGAACTCTTCCTCGCCGCCACCCGCAAGGACGAGGAACGCCGGGATGAGATGGTCACCCACCTCATCCGCCTCGCCCAACTCGGCCGCGCCGCCGGCATCTTCCTGGAGGTTTGCGGGCAGAGGTTCGGCGCCGAACTCGGCAAGGGCGCCACCATGCTCCGCGCGCAGTTGACCGGCCGGGTCTGCCACCGCGTCAACGACGAGGCGTCCGCCAAGATGGCGCTCGGCGACATCGCCCCCGAAGCGGTCGCCGCCGCCTGCTCGATCCCACCCGAGCGGCCCGGGCTGGCCGTGGTCGGCGACACCTCCGGCGGCTGGTCCCGCATCCGCACGCCGTACCTCTCCCTCGACGACGCCGCCGCCCGGTGCCGGGAGAACGCCGGACTCGTGCCCCAGCTCCCGGCCCTCGCCCCCTTCCGGCCCCTCGCCACTCCTTCCCTCGCCCCGGTGTCCCTCGCCAAGGCGACGGACTGACCCGCACCCGCCCTTCCTTCCCCGGCCCCCGGAAAGGAGCGTTCCTCCGTGCGCGCCCACAGGCTCCGGATCGACGCGGTGTTGATCCAAGCGGTGATCGCCGCCGCGCTGTCCTTCGCCCACATCCACGACCTCGCGGCAGCCGCCGGACAGGACGGCTGGAAGGCGTGGGCCTACCCGATCAGTGTCGATCTGCTGTTGGTCGCCGCCTGGCACCGACTGCGCTCGGGCACCGCCAGGGCGGCCGGATGGTGCTGGTTCCTCATCGCCCTCGCGGCCTCCCTGGGCGCCAACATCGCCACGGCCGGACTCCTGGACCTGGACGACGTTCCCGTCTGGCTGCGCATCCTCGTCGCCGGCTGGCCCGCCGTCGCCTTCCTCGGCGGCACCCTCCTGGCCCACACGCCCCGAACCCCCACCACCGAACCCGCCGATCCTGCCGACCCCGAACCGGAGCCGGCTGAACCGGCGGCGGACCCTCCTCCCGCCGTCGATCCCGAACCGGCCCCCGAACCTCCGCCCCCAGCCCTTTCCGCCCCGACCGAAGCGGCGCCGGTCCCCGTGCCGGCCGCCCTGGTCGAGCACGCCCGGAAGGTCGCCGGTGACCACCTGAACCGCACCGGTCATCCCATCGACGCCCCGACCCTGCGGGCCCGGCTCGGTGTTCCCGTTCCGATCGCCGATGCCCTCCTCACCCGACTCCACTGATCGAGAGGACAAACCGCCGTGACCCTCTTCCGCCGCTTCCGTCAGGTGGGCCGTTACGGCCCGGTCCGCGTCGGCACCGCCACCGACAACCGGGGCCGGGAGAAGCACACCGCCGCGTGCGCCGCGCCGCGCTGCGGCTTCTCCGCCGAGTACGACACCCGCTCCGCCGCCGAACTCGCGGCCCGTACCCACCGCTGCTCCGCCGTCTGATCCGACAGGAGAGTTTCCCGCCGTGACCGTCACCCTGCCCCTCGTCCTGGTCCTGGGCGTCATCGCCTGGGGCGTGATCAAGTTCCTCGGCGTCCGCCTGTGGGTCGCCCTCGCCCTGGCCCTGTTCGGCTTCCACCTCGCCGACACCTTCCTCGCCCCCGCCATCGACTCCGGCACCCGCTCCGGCGTCGAGATCTTCTCGACCTCACATGACTAGACGAGTAGGTCACTGAGTCGGCATCCCGGGGCGGCCTCGATACCGCCAAGCATCCGCCGCCCCGGGAGCGCACCCCCTCACGACAACCGCCGCGAAGGAGCACGACCATCATCCCCCGCACCACGCCCCCGCCGCTGCCCGAACTGCGATTCCTCGCCTCCCTGGGCACCCTCCCCGCCCTCGCCCGACAGCTCTCCACCCTCGGCGGCTGCCGTCGCCCCATCCGCCTGGAGGGTCACCGCACCGACCACACCCTCGACACGACCACCGGCGAGATCGGCCCCGCCCTGCGACGGCTCGACTCCACCGACCTGCCCGCCGGACACCTCCTGGTGCGCTGCAACAACCGCCGCGCCACCCGCTGCCCCTCCTGCGCCGAGACCTACCGCCGGGACACCTACCACCTGATCACCGCCGGCCTGCGCGGCGGCAAGGGCACCCCCGAAACCGTCGCCTCCCACCCCCGCGTCTTCGCCACCCTCACCGCCCCCGGCTTCGGCGCCGTCCACAACCGGCCCGGCCGTCCCGTCCGTCCGTGCCGCTGCGGCCTGCGCCACGCCCCCGACGATCCGGCCCTCGGCACACCCATCGACCCCGACCGCTACGACTACGAAGCGGCCGTGCTGTGGAACGCGCACGCCGGAGCGCTGTGGCGATGCTTCACCATCCACCTGCGCCGCGAGATCGCCCACCGCGCCGGACTGCCCCAACGCGCCCTCGCCGAGCACGCCCGCATCTCCTTCGCCAAAGTCGCCGAGTACCAACGACGCGGTGCGGTCCACTTCCACGCCGTCATCCGCCTCGACGGTCCCCGAGGTGGCCACACCCCGCCCCCGGCCTGGGCCACGGTCGAGCTGCTAACCGACGCGATCGGGGCCGCCGTCACCCGGGCGAGCATCCCCGGTCCCGTCCTCGACGGCCGCGCGCACACCTTCGCCTTCGGCCGACAACTCGACATCCGCCCCATCCACGGCCCCGACCTCGACGCCGGCACCGACCTGAGCGAACAGGCCGTGGCGGGCTACATCGCCAAGTACGCCACCAAGGGCGCCGAAGCGGCCACCGGCACCCTCGACCGCCCCTTGCGGTTCCTCGCCGAACTGGTGGGCCTCGACCTCCCCGACCACGCCCGACGCCTGATCCGCACCGCCTGGACCCTCGGCACCCGCAAGGAACTGGAAGACCTCCGACTGCGGGCCTGGGCCCACATGCTCGGCTTCCGGGGCCACTTCTCCACCAAATCCCGCGCCTACTCCACCACCCTCGGCGCGCTGCGCACCGCCCGCGCCGAATGGCGCCGACTCCAAGCCGCCCTCGCACACGGCGACGCCCCCACCGACACCGGACCCACCCCCGAACCGAGCGAGGAAACCACCCTCGTCCTCGGCCACTGGATCTACGCCGGAACCGGCCTCACCCCCGGTGAGGAATGGCTCGCCGACTCCCTCGCATCGACCCCGAAAGGAGAGTCCTTCCGATGAGCGACCGCTATCTCACCGTTGACCAGGTGGCCGAACTGCTGGGCACGACGGCCCGTTTCCCCCGGCGCCTGATCGCCGAGCGGCGGATCGTGTTCGTCAAGGTCGGCCGACACGTCCGTATCCCTCAGAGCGCGCTGAACGCTTTCATCGACGCCAACACGGTGCGGCCGATCGACCACCGGCGCGACTCCCTGCGGAGGGCCGCCTGATGGCCAACGGGAAGGGGAAGCGGCGGAGCTTCGGCTCGGTCCGGCGGCTTCCGTCCGGTCGCTGGCAGGTCCGTTACCGGGACCCGGACACAGGACAACTGCGTCCGGCCGAGAAGACGTACACCACGAAGACCGATGCCCAGCTCGCCCTGACACACATCGAGTCGGACATCACGCGCGGACAGTGGTCCGACCCGGACGCCGGGGCGGTGAACTTCGGCGAGTACGCCGCCGCGTGGCTGCGGGATCGAAAGCTCGCCGACCGCACCCGGGAGCGCAACGAGTCGGTCATGCGGCTGCACATCCTGCCCACCTTCGGGGCCGGGAGCGTGGCGGACGTGACGACGGCCCGGGTGCGCGGCTGGCGCGGCAAACTCCTCGCGGCCGGCGTCGGGGAACCAACGGTGGTCAAGGCGTACCAACTGCTGCGCGCCCTGATGAACACGGCCGTGGACGACGAACTGATCCGGCGCAACCCCTGCCGCGTCAAGGGCGCGGACCGCTACGAAGTGCCGGAACGACCGGTTCTCACGGTGGCTGAGGTCTTCGCCGTCGCCGACTCCATCACGCCGCGCTATCGGCTGCTCGTGCTCCTGGCGGCTTTCACCACCCTGCGGTTCGGCGAGCTGGCCGCCCTGCGCCGCCGGGACATCGAGCTCCACGGGCCGACCCTCACGGTCCGCCGTGCCCAGGCGGAGTTGCAGGATGGCCGACTCTTCGACAAGGCCCCGAAATCCGCGGCCGGGGTGCGGTCCGTCTCCTTCCCGGCCGAACTGCTCGACGCCGTCACGCACCACCTGGAGCACTTCGCCGCTCCGGGCCGGGAGGGACATGTCTTCGTCGGGCCGCAGGGTGGACAGCTGCGGCGGAGCAACTTCCGGGACGACTGGGTCAAGGCCCGGAAGGCCGCGGGCGTCACGGCCGAGCTGCACTTCCACGACCTGCGGCACACGGGCAACACGCTGGCCTCGACGGCCGGGGCCAGCACACGGGAGCTGATGACGAGGATGGGGCACAGCAGCTCCCGAGCCGCGCTGATCTACCAACACATGACCGGCGACCGGGACCGGGCCATCGCCGATCGGCTCGGGGCCATGATCCGCGAAGGTGGGGGAGGGGCCCCCGGCTAGGGGATGTGGACTCCGTGCGGACTCCAGTGGCACGCTTGTGGCACGGAGCCGGAAACAACGAAGGGCCTGTTCGGGAGGAAACCTCTTCCGAACAGGCCCTTCGGTCTGTGCCCCCGGCAGGATTCGAACCTGCGACACCCGCTTTAGGAGAGCGGTGCTCTATCCCCTGAGCTACGAAGGCGTTGGTGGTGCGTGGCGGCGCGTGGTGGCGCGTGCCGGGCTCAGTGTAGCCGGTGGGGCGTCCGGCGGACCGGCGCGGGGCGGCGCGACCGGGGGAGGGCCGGTGTGGGTTGGGGGAGGATCGGGGTACCGGCGTCCGGCAGTTGGAGTACTTCATCGCGACCGTTGTCGATCACGGCGGGTTCCCCCGCCCGGCGGCCACACGGACTGGATGGGTGAGTCCGATGTCTTCGGTGTTCGTAGGCGCTCGGTGATCGGTTGAGGCGGGTATGTCCGCGGGTGATAAACGCGTTGCGCGCCGCGAAGGTCGGGGCCATCGTTCGGGCATGGTGACGGAGCGGCGGCACGCCGAGTGGCGGGTACGGGACTATCGGTCCGAGGACTGGGAGGCGATCGAGCGGATCCACGACGCGGCCCGACTCGATGAGTTGGAGGCCACCGTGGGAGTGGAAGCCTTCCTCACGCTGGCCGAGACCTACGAGAACGAGGGCCTCTTCAACGGCCGGGTCTGGGTCGCCGAGGGCCCCGGCTCCGGCACGGAGCCGGGGGTTGTGGGCTTCGTGGCACTGGAGGACGACGAGGTGTCCTGGCTTTACGTGGATCCCGCCCGGTACGGGCAGGGTGCCGGTGGCGCGCTGTTGCGGTACGCCGTGGCGCAGGCGGGTGCGCGAGTGGAGACCTCGGTGCTGGCCGGGAACGAGCGTGCGATCGGCGTGTACCAAAGGGCCGGCTTCACGATCGTGGAGACCAGGAGCGGCAAGCTGGTGGGCAACGAGAGCTTCCCGGCGACCGGCCACATCATGGAGTACCGCAAGCCGCCCGGCCAGGCCGTGCGGACGCCGGGGCGAGGGGTCGGCGGTGAGCCGGCTCACCCGGCGGGGCGGTGATCGTCGCGGTGGTCGCGAGGGTGGCGGTGCGCCCCCGATGTGGGCCGTTCGGCGGACACCGAGGGGCGTGGACGCGGTGCCCGAGTCCTCGGATCGAGTCCCCGGAAGGCTGGGGCCGGGCGGGCCGGCGGCCTCGTCGCGCCCGTAGGCTGACGGAATGGCGACCCCGGAGTTCATCCTCGCGCTGCGCGAGAAGATCGGTAACGACCCGCTGTGGCTGCCGGGGGTGACGGCCGTCGTCCTGGACGGGGACCGCGTGCTGATGGTGAAGCGAGCGGACAACGGGGCCTGGACGCCGGTGACGGGCATCGTGGATCCGGGCGAGCAACCGGCGGACGCCGCCGTCCGGGAGGTGCTGGAGGAGGCGGGGGCGGTGGCGGTACCGGAGCGGCTGGCCTCGGTGGGTGTCACGGCGCCGGTGGTGTACGGAAACGGGGACCGGAGCCAGTACCTCGACCTGACCTTCCGCTGTCGTTGGGTCTCCGGTGAACCGTATCCGGCCGATGGGGAGAACACCGAGGCTCGGTGGTTCCCCCTGGACGCGCTGCCGCCGATGACGGAGGAGATGCGGGGGCGTATCGCGGCGGCCGTGGCCGAGGAGTCGGCGGCCCGGTTCCGCTTTTCGGGGGGCGCGGGCGAGCGGGCCTGATCGCGGGGTCGCCGCGCCGGCCGGCCCGGTTCGGGGGCGGCCGGTCGGACTGTCGCGTCCCGATGCCCGGCCGCCCGTCGCGGCCTCCCGACGGACCCCGCCTGCCCACCGGTTCGTCAGTCGGCCGGCCCCCGGTCAACCGTGGGCGCGGTCCGATGCGGGTTCCGCCCCGGGCCGTCGGACCGGCGCCGTCATCGGGCCGCCGGCGACGCCGGCGCCCCTGTCGTCCACGGGGGCGATGGGGTCGATGCCGCGCAGGGTGGGGGTGACGGGCCGCAGCCGTCCGTCGACGGTGAACCGCAGCCGGTCCAGGCACACCTCGCGGTGGGTGCCGTCGCCGCCGGGCCGGGCGAAGCGGTGGTAGGCGAGGTACCACTCGTCGCGGCCGGGGACGCGGACCGCCGCCTGGTGGCCGGTGCCCATGATCCACCGGTCGGGGTCCTTGGTGAGCAGTGGCGCGGCGGCGCGGGTGAAGGGACCCAGGGGGTGGTCGGAGACGGCCCAGGCGACCCGGTAGTCGGGGCTGCGGGTGTCGTTCTCGGACCAGGTGAGGTAGTAGCGGCCCTCGCGTTCGAAGACGTCGGGCGCCTCGTTGTACCCGGCGGGGGTGATGTCGACGGGTTCGCCGTCGAAGGAGGTCATGTCGGCGCCCAGTCGTACGGCTCGGCAGCGTCCCTGGCCGAAGTACAGGTGGGCGGCGCCGTCCCCGGAGATCAGAACGGCGGGGTCGATGGCCTGGTGCCCGTAGGCGTCGCGGGCGACCAGCGGCTTGCCGAGCGCGTCGACGAACGGTCCGGTGGGGTGGTCGGCGCGGGCGACGCCGATCTGCTGGTCGGCGCAGAAGTACATCCAGTGGACGCCGTCGCGCTCGACCACGGCCGGTGCCCAGGCGCGGCCCTCGGCCCAGTCGACGTCGGCGAGGTCGAGGACGGTGCCGTGGTCGCTCCAGTGGACGAGGTCGGTGGAGGAGAAGACGCCGAAGGAGGTGCTGCCCCAGTCGGCGACGCCGTCGGTGGTGGGGTACATCCAGAACCGGCCCCGGGAGTGCAGGACGGCGGGGTCGGCGTGGTAGCCGGGGAGGACCGGGTTGGTGTCGCCGGGCAGGAGGTCGGCGGTCTCCCGCCACACCGAGCCGTGTCGCACCGTTCCCGACAGGCGGGGGATCTCGCGCGGCGGGGTCCAGTCGGTGAGGTCGGGGCTGTCGCTGTAGTAGTGGCGGCCCTCGAGATAGCTGTCGAGGAACATCCGGAAACCGCCGTCGTCGAGGCGGAAGACGGTCTGTCCCTCCAGTGGTTCGCCGTTCGGGGGGACGGGCGCGGCGTCGTCGAGGAGGTTCCAGGGGCCGGTGATGTGGCGGGCGACGGCGTGCTCGACGCGTTCTGCGGTGGCGTCCTTGACGAAGGCGTGGAAGCAGCCGTTCTCGTGGATCACGCAGGTGTCGATCCAGCCGTTGCGGTGGTCGGCCTCGTCGGGGTGGAGCCCGGCCAGCGGGACGGGGTCGGTCCAGCGGGTGAGGGTGTCGTCGAGGGCGGTGAGCACGTAGGGCTGGAAGCCGGTGGCGGAGGTCTGGTCGGCGGATATGGAGACGATGATCCGCAGTCGGCCGTCGGGGTGCTCGGTGAAGAACTCGGGGGCCCAGGTGTTGTGGCAGGGCACGCCGTGCGCGATGTCGGCGACGTGCCGCCAGTTCAGGCGGTCCTCGCTGGAGATGACGCCGAAGGTGTCGCCCTCCCAGGCGGTGGTGTGGGCGATCCACCACCGGCCGGCGTGGTGGATGACGGAGGGGTCGCGGAGGATGCCGTTCGCCGGGGTGTACGCGGCCGACGCGAGGTCGTGGAAGTGCACGCCGTCGTCGGAGCCGTAGAGGTGCAGGGTGCGTTCGCTCGCGTTGGTGAAGGCGGCGAACAGGTGGCGGGAGGTGATCCGGCGGGACACGGGCTCTCCATCGGAAGCTAACTGGCGACGTGCTGGATAACGTGCTGGGGGCGATGCGGGGGAAGGGAGATCGTCCGGGGGCGGGTGTGGGCCGGCGGGGAGTCGGGGCCCGGGGGTGCGGGCCGATGGCGGCGAACCCGGTGATGTCGAGTTCTGTTTGAAGATTATGTTTTCGGGTGAGCTTGCGCAGCACGGTTGACCGAATCGGGTCGTACGGCGACTGAAGGCGCTCGTACCTGGATCATCGGTGATCGGCGGGTAACTCCGAAACCCCGGGGACGCGTTCGACGCGTTCCCACGCCCCGCGCGGCCCCGATCCCCGACCCGATCCGCCCCACACACCGACGGGCCGTCGGGAGGGGGCGCCCTTCCGACGGCCCGGTCGCCCGGGGTGTCCCGCGACGTGCCCCCGCACCACGGGCCCCGCGTCAGGCGGTGACCGCCTCCGCCTCCAGACGGCGCACCGCCAGCTCCGCGTAGAGGGCGCTGCCGTCCGCCAGCACCGCGTCGTCGAACGCCGCCAGCGGGGAGTGGTTGCTCGGCGCGGTCTCCGGGTCCCGATCGGGCAGGGTCGCGCCGAGGAAGGCCATCGCGCCCGGCACCTCCGCGATCACCCGGGAGAAGTCCTCCGCGCCGAGGATCGGGTTCTCCATCGGCTCGTACCGCTCCTCGCCGTGCACCTCGCGCACGGTCTCGGCGATGAAGTCGGCCTCCGCGGCGTCGTTGACCGTGGTCGGGTACTGCTCGATGAACTCGGCGTCCACCTCGAGCCCGTGCGCCGCCGCCACCCCCCGGCACACCGCGGGCAGGCCCTCCCGCAGCCGCTCGAACGCCTCCGGCGAGAAGCTCCGCACGGTCGCGGTGAACCGGGCGGTGTCCGGGATGATGTTCGGCAGCGTGCCCGCGTGGAAGCTGCCCACGGTCAGCACCACCGGGTCGAAGACGTCGAAGGCGCGGCTCAGCCAGGTCTGCAGCGCCGTCACCATCTCGCAGGCCGCCGGGATCGGGTCCTTGGCCCGGTGCGGCGCGGAGCCGTGTCCGCCGGCTCCGCGCACCGTCACGTCCAGGACGTTGGAGGCCGCCAGCAGCGGTCCGGTGCGGGTCGCGAAGACCCCCGAGGCGTGGATCGAGGACGACACGTGGAGGGCGTACGCGGCCACCGGGCGGGTTCCGGAGGCGTCCAGCACGCCCTCGGCGAGCATGTGTCCGGCCCCGTCCCAGCCCTCCTCGCCGGGCTGGAACATGAAGACCACGTCCCCGGCCAGCCGGTCGCGGTGGGTCGCCAGCAGACGGGCGGAGCCGGCCAGCATGGTGGTGTGCAGGTCGTGGCCGCAGGCGTGCATGAGGTCGCCCTCGGCGGCGTACGGCAGCCCGGTGCGCTCGGCCACCGGCAGGGCGTCCATGTCCCCGCGCAGCAGCACCGTCGGACCACCCGGCCGGGCCCCGCGCAGCACCGCCGTCACCGAACTCAGGCCCTCGCCCGTGGAGATCTCCAGCGGCAGGCCGTCCAGGGCGGCCAGCACCCGCTCCTGCGTGCGGGGCAGGTCCAGACCGACCTCGGGGGTGCGGTGCAGGTCGTGGCGCATCCGGATCAGGTCGTCGGACAGGGCGCGGGCGTCGTCGCGGAGGTTCACGGGCGGGGCTCCTTCCGGTGGGTGGAGCCGGTGGTACGGGCACACGGGGCCGCCGCGCCGCCGGATCCGCGGGGCCGTGTCGCCCCCGGACCCGGTCGGATCAGCCGCCGGTCGGGCGTGCGGCGGTGTCCCGGACCACCGGGGTGAGGATCGTAGCGTTCCCCTCCGGAAGTGTGGAGGCCCTGCCCGCGGCGTCACTGATTCTGATCAGAAGCGCGATCAACAACCAGTTGGCCACCGTCGACGATCCGCCCTGTGCCAGGAACGGCAGTGCCTTGCCGGTCAGCGGGATCAACCCGGTCACGCCACCGGCGACCACGAACACCTGCAGCGCCAATACGGTTCCCAGGCCGTAGGCGAGCAGTTTGCCGAACGGGTCGCTGACCGTCATCGCGATCTTGAACGCCCGCCAGATCAACAGCACGTACAGCAGCAGCACCAGTGTGACGCCCAGCAGGCCCAGTTCCTCGCCGACGGTGGCCAGGATGAAGTCGCTGCGGCCGGCGAAGCCGATCAGGTAGGAGTGGCCCTGGCCCAGGCCGGTGCCGGTCAGGTCACCGGCGCCGAAGGCGAAGAGCGCCTGCGCCGACTGTTCGGAGATCACCCCCGGTGGGCGCTGGTCCTCCGGCAGGTAGATCGACATCGGATCCAGCCAGGCCGCCACCCGGGCCTTGACGTGGTACTGCGTGGCGGCCACCGCCAGCGCGCCGCCGATCGCCATCAACCCGCCCAGCACCACCCAACTGGTGCGTTCGGTCGCGATGTACAGCATGACGATGAAGACCCCGAAGAAGATCAGCGAGGTGCCCAGGTCGCGCTGGTAGAACAGCACGACCAGGCTGACCGCCCACACCAGCAGCACCGGGCCGGCGTTCCGGCCGCGCGGCAGGGCCAGCCCCAGCACCCGGCGGCCGACCAGCGCCAGGGCGTCCCGGTTGGCCATCAGGTAGCCCGCGAAGAAGACGACGATCATGACCTTCACGAACTCGCCCGGCTGCACCGACAGCGGCCCGACCCGGATCCACCGCTTGGCGCCGAAGGCATCCGCGCCGAAGAACGCCGGCAGCATCAGCAGGATCATCGCCAGGGCCATGCCGAGGTACACGTACCGCTGGAGCACCCGGTGGTGTCTGATCACCAGCAGCACGCCGACCAGCAGCGCCACCCCTATGGCCGTCCAGATCGCCTGGCCGGGGGCGACCGCCACCGCCTGGTAGTGGCCCTCCGGGAAGCGTTCGGCGTACGCCTGGTCGAGGCGGTCCATCAGCACCAGACCCAGCCCGCACAGCAGCACCGTCACCGGCAGGATCAACGGATCGGCGTACCGCGCGAAGCGGCGCACCACCAGGTGGCCGCCGACGGCCAGGGCACCGAGACCGGCGGTGTAGCCGAGCAGGCCGGAGGGGAGTTCGCCGTGGACGGCCAGATGCGCGGCGGCGTGGCCGAAGGCGGAGATGGCGACGGCGAGCAGCACCAGCGCCAGTTCGATGTTCCGGCGGCGCGCGATCCAGCGGCGGACCCCGTCATCCACGGGGGCGGCCCCGCCCGTCGGGTCCGTCTGGTCCGTCACCTCCGGTCGGTCCGCCGAGCGGCCGATCGACCGGTTCGGGAGGGCCCGCGGGGAGCCGTCGTCGGGCTCCCCGGAGGACGCCGTTGTCGAAGCCGCTCTCTCCACGCCCGTCCCTACCCCGGTGCCCCGGTGCTCTCCGTTCGTGTCGTGGCGTCGGCCGCGTGCCGCCCCACGGGTGCCGCCGGCTGTCGCGGCACCGCCGGCAAATCTAACAAGCGGGGCCGCCGGACGGGGCCGGCGAAACCGGTCCGTGACGGGATCGGGCGGGGGTGGGAGCCGGTGAGGCTGGCCGTCGGGGGTGGTGCGCGGGGGGCCTGCGGCGGGTCGCCGGAGTCTCACCGGCGGGTGACGCGGACCACGTGCGCGCCGTCCCCGTCGACCTCCACCACCCGCACCCGCACCCCGGTCCGGGGGTCGTGGAAGGTGTCACCGGGCAGGAAGGCGGCGTCGCTCAGCTCATGGGCGAGTTGGGGGTCGGCGGGGTCGTGACAGCCGCCGCTGCCGGGGGTGGCGTCCTCCACCCGCATCGGCCCCTCGCCCGTCCGCGCGGCGGTGTCCACCCGGGTGATCAGCACACCGGAACGGCAGACGGCGTGGTCCAGCGCGGAGGGCGTCCGCACCTCCAGGGTGATGGCCCGACGGGGGCCGACCGGCAGGACCACCAACCGGGTGTCGGTGCCGGCGTCCGCCGGGGCGCCGGGTGGGCGGACCGGCGCCGCGCCCTCCGGCCGGGCCGCCCGCGGGTCGGCGTCAGGGCCCGCACCGGCGTCCGGGGCGTCGTTGTCCGGGGCGTCGGCGTCCGGAGTGCCCAGCGGGACGATGCGGTGCTCGGTGGTGCCGCTCTCCACGACGCAGTCCACCTGGTCGTCGTCCAACCACTCCAGCTTCCAGCGGTGCCAGCCCAGCAGGCCGTTGCTGGGCCCCCAGTCCTGTTCCATCACGTCCCAGTGCCCGGTCAGCAGCGGCGGCTCGCCCGCGCCGGTCCAGTAGAGGTCCGGCAGTCCGAAGGCATGGCCGTTCTCGTGTACCAGGACCCGGTGGGAGCTGTCGCCCGGCTGGGTGCTCCAGATGAAGCTCACGTTCCGCAGGGGACCGGTCGGGGTCTCCACCAGCGGTCGGCCGGGGAAGGACACCGACAGCACGGTCTCCAGGGCGGAGGGGCCGGCGTTCGGGGCGGCCAGGACGTTCACCACGTCGTAGGAGGAGAAGTTCACCTCCTCGCCGACCGCCCCGACGATCTCCAGCATCAGGGCGTTGTAACCGGCCGGGTCGTCCGGGTGCCACCCCACCCCGCGGTCGATGCCGTACTCCTCGAACGGGCGGGACATCCGCAGCCAACGGTGCACCGGGTCGGGTCGGTAGTCCATCCGGCCCCGGGAGGCGGTGGCGAAGTACTCGGCGGTGGCGGGGAAGAACTCGGCGAAGCGCTCGCCGGTGTCGATCCGTGCCTCGGCGTCGGGGAAATCGATGAACAGGGTCAGCGCGCGGATGGTTCCCCCCGTCGGGGCGAAGCCCGGCGGGGTGGGTATACCGGCGTGCAGGCCCTCCCCGCCGGGGAGGGCGCAGACGCCGGTGGTGGTGATCGACGAGGGTGGAAGGGGCGGGTCGGCGGGGAGCGCGGCGACCATTCCGGGGGCGGTGCTCACGATGAACGCCAGGGAACCGGTCGCCGACAACAGCGCCCGACCCCGGGATATGCGGGGCCGCCCGGCGGCGTTCGTGGTGGTGGCCGTCGGCATGGGCGGGCGTCACCTCCTCCTCGTCGGGTCCCCGGGCCCGAAGTCGCGGAACTCGGCGTCGCGGGATGCGGGGTGGGGGATGCCGGTGCGGGGTGTCGGGCCCGCCTCCCGTGTCGCCGTGTCCGGGTCGCCGCGTCGCCGGGCTCCTTCGGTTCTCCTGGTCCCTCTCCCGTCCCTCCGTCGTTCCCGGGCCCCGGCGGGCGTTCCGACGGCCCCTTCGGGGCGTCCGCGCCGGGCGGTCACCGAGCGGTCACCGAGCGGTCACCGGGTGGTTCGACCACCGTGCGCCGGATGGGGGCGGTCCGCGCGTCGGGCTACTGCATCCGGGTGGGGGACCGGCCGGGAAGTACGGGTGTGGGCCCCACGGGCGCCGGGGCCCGCCGGGGCCGGCCTGCCCGGGGGAAGTGGCCGGATCGAAGGGCGCGTCGGAGCGGTGGGGAGGCGGGTCGGGGAGACCGGTGGGGAGGCGGGGGCGGGCATGGAGGCGAGGGGCCGGTGCCCGGGCCCGGGGGCGGGGAACTCCGGGTGCGGGCCGTCGAATACCCGGTCGGGAGGGGGCCGACGCGGGGTTCCCGGCGCCCGACGGGGAAATCGGCCGAAGAAAGGAGGAAGAGGAGGGAAAGAGGAGGGATCGCACATGCCCGCCGGGGAGTCGGGCAGGCGAGGAAGAGTTGATCCGCAACCTTTTCGGGGTCCGGTTCGTCCAAGGGGGTGAGAGCCCCCGGGGAAACGCGACGGCGACGGGTGGGGAGCGGGCCGACGGGATCGGCCGCGCGAGCCGGTCGGGGTGATGGGCCCGGTCGACGGGACCTTCACCGGGGCGGCATCCGCGTGCGCCGCCGGGCAGGGTACTGCATCTCCGGAAAAAGATGCGTCGCTTGGGAATTCTGTCCGGTTTCCCGTCGTTGATTCGTTACGGAAGGCGAGTGCGAGGAGGCATTCCGCCGGCCGAGAAGGAGCACAAGGCAGAGCGCCACCGAGCGTCACACCGAATCATTCGCAAGGGAGCACGTATGGCAACCCGTGCCGTCGCCCGCAGCCGACAGACCTCCGGTCCGGTCGGAGCCACGGGCAGCGCCAAGCCCTCCGCGGAGGGCGACGCCACCGAGCGCGACCTGGTGGGCATGTATTTGGACGAGATCGCCCGCACCCCGCTGTTGGACGCGGCGCGGGAGGTCGAGTTGTCCCAGACCATCGAAGCCGGTCTGTACGCCCGCCGCATCCTGGACGGGGAGGTGGAGCCCGCGCCGGACGGTCCGGCGGCGGAGATCCCGACCGGGGAGCTGGCGGCGATGGCCGCCGAGGGGGAGCGCGCCAAGGACGTCTTCATCCGCTCCAACCTCCGCCTGGTGGTCGCCGTCGCCCGTCGCTACCCGCGCAGCGGTCTGCCCCTGCTGGACCTGATCCAGGAGGGCAATGCCGGCTTGGTCCGGGCGGTCGAGAAGTTCGACTACGCCAAGGGCTTCAAGTTCTCCACGTACGCCACGTGGTGGATCCGGCAGGCGATCACCCGGTCCATCGCGGACCAGGCGCGCACCATCCGGCTCCCCGTCCACCTGGTCGAGGAGTTGGGGCGCATCCGTCGGGTGCAGCGGGAGTTCAACCGCGAGCACGGGCGGGACGCCGAGCCGCAGGAGATCGCGGTCGAGCTGGACACCACCCCCGAGCGCGTTCAGGACGTCCTGGACTGGGCCCGGGACCCGGTGAGCCTCAACATGTCCGTGGACGACGAGGGTGAGACCCAGTTCGGCGACTTGCTGGAGGACACCTCCGCGTCCACCCCCGAGCAGTCGGTGATGGTCATGATGCGTCGGGAGGGGTTGGACGAGTTGATCGATCGGCTCGACGACCGCACCGCGTCGATCATCCGGGCCCGTTACGGCATCGAGGACGGCCGGGAGCGGACCCTGACCGAGGTCGGCCGGCAGCACGGCCTGACCCGGGAGCGGATCCGGCAGATAGAGAAGCACGCCCTGTTGGAGCTCAAGCGGATGGCCGACGCCTCCGGCTTCGACGCCGCCGCCTGAGCCGTCCCCCCTCGTCATCCGGTCGTCCGATGACCGGCCGACGATCGCGGCGGGGCCGCGCGCACCCGCGCGGAGGCCCGCCCCCGGAACCGGCCGCCGGCATCGCCCGGTGTGCCGCGCGGACCCCGACGTTTCCCCTCTCGTCGGGGTCCGCCCCTCGTGGCCCGTCCGGCCCGGGACGCGGATCGAAAGGTCCGCGTCCCGGGCCGGACGGGCTTTTCGCGTACCCGAAGGTGGCCGGACGTGTCCGAACCGGGGGCACGGGATCGGAGCGGGGACCGGTCGGTGGAATCGGTGAGCCCGGGGCCGACGCGGTGCCCGGTGCGGGGGGCGTCCGACTCGTGTCGGCCCGCCCGGAGCGCCGGCGGGCGTGGCGGATGCGGCGGATGCGATGGATCCAGTGGATGCGGTGGGTAACCGATGGTCTTTATCTTGAGCGCGAAGTGCCCGTTCATGTCTGTTTCGAGTGCCGGGTGTGTTTACTTCATGGCGCCACGGTCGTAATCTTGTCCTGAAATCACTCATTCGGACACCGGAAGACCCGGTTCGAAGCGGAACGGACACCGGACGGATGTACGCACAGGAACGTCGGCAGGAGATACTCCGCCTGGCCCGTGAAGAGGGCCGGGTCGAGGTGGTCTCCCTCGCCGAGGGGTTCGGGGTCACCTCCGAGACGGTGCGCCGCGACCTCAAGGCACTGGGCCGGGCCGGCCTGCTGCGTCGCGTGCACGGCGGCGCCATACCCATCGGCCGTCTGGACTTCGAGCCCGACCTCGGTCGCCGCGAAGCCACCGCGGTCGAGGAGAAGGAGCGCATCGCCCGGGCCGCGTTGGACGAACTGCCCCGGGAGGGCAGTGTCATCATCGACGCCGGCAGCACCACCGCCGCCTTCGCCGCGCTCTTCCCGTCGGATGTCCGACTCACCGTGGTGACCCACGCACTGCCGCTCGCGGCCCGGCTCGCCGACCACCCCGGCATCGAGCTCCACCTGATCGGCGGTCGGGTGCGCCACCGCACCCGGGCCGCCGTGGACGCCTGGGCCCTGCGCACCTACGGCGAGATCAGCGCCGACCTGGTCTTCCTCGCCACCAACGGTTTCTCCCCGGACACCGGCCTGACCACCCCCGACCTCGCCGAGGCCGCCGTGAAACGCGTGCTGATCGCAGCCGGTCGCCGTGTGGTCCTGCTCGCCGACTCCGGTAAGTCCGGCCGCGAGCACTTCGCCCGCTTCGGCGACCTCCGGGACATCGATCTGCTCATCACCGACACCGACCTCGACCCCCGGGACGCCCGGGAGATCGAGGCCTGCGGCACGGAGGTCCGCCGCGCATGATCCTCACCGTCACCCCCAATCCCAGCCTGGACCGCACCTACGGCATCCCGGCCCTGGAGCGCGGCGCCGTGCTGCGCGCCGGAACCGACCGGGTCGACCCCGGTGGCAAGGGTGTCAACGTCTCCCGGGCCGTCGCCGCCGGCGGCCGTCCGACCACCGCCGTCCTCCCGCTGGGCGGCGCGGAGGGCGAACTGCTCTCCCGCCTCCTCGGCGGACTGGGCGTCGAGCCGGTCGAGGTCCCCGTCACCGGCTCCACCCGGGTCAACATCTCCCTGGCCGAACCCGACGGCACCCTCACCAAGGTCAACGCCGCCGGACCGGAGCTCAGCCCGGCGGAGAGCGAGGCCCTGCTGGTCACCGTCGGGCGGTACGCGCCGCGCGCCGACTGGACGGCCTGCTGCGGCAGCCTGCCGCGGGGCCCCGCCGACGACTGGTACGCCGAATTGGTCTCCCGCATCCACCACACCGGCGCGCGGATCGCCGTGGACACCTCCGGGCCCGCGTTCCTGGCCGCCCTGCACGGCCGTCCCGACGTGGTCAAGCCCAACCTCGACGAACTGGCCGAGGCCACCGGCCGCGTCGCCGCGGACCTCGCCACCCTGGGAGCGGTCGTGGAGGCCGCCCGCGAACTGCGGGCGGCCGGCGCGGGCGCCGTCCTGGCCAGCCTGGGCGCCGACGGCCAACTGCTGGTCGAGGAGGACGGCGTCCACTGGGGCACCGCCCCGGTGGAGACCGTCCGCAGCGACGTGGGCGCGGGTGACGCCTCCCTGGCCGGCTTCCTGGGCGCCGGCGGTCGCGGGCCCGACGCGCTGGCGGCGGCCCTCGCCCACGGCGCCGCCGCCGTCCAACTCCCGGGCAGCGCCATGCCCCGCCCGGCCGACCTGCGTCCCGACGCGGTGACCGTCACCGACGACCCGCCCCGCGCCCGCCCCCTCAACCGTCCCCCCGACCCGGCGACCGGACCCGCGCCGGCCCGGCCCGCCACCTCCTCTCCCGCCAACGGAGCCGTGTGATGAGCACCCTGATCAGCGCGGAGCTGGTCGATCTCGACCTCTCCGCCACCACCAAGGAAGACGCCACCCGGGCGCTGGCCGAGCGCATGGCGGCCCGGGGGCGCGTGACCGATCTCGACGGCTTCCTCGCCGACGTCGCCGCGCGCGAGGCGCAGATGCCGACCGGCCTGGAGGGCGGCATCGGCATCCCGCACTGCCGCAGTACCCATGTCACCGAACCCACCCTGGCCTTCGGCCGCAGCGCCGACGGCGTCGACTTCGGCGCCTCGGACGGACCCGCCGATCTGATCTTCCTGATCGCCGCACCGGCCGGTGGGGACCGCGACCACCTCTCCATCCTGGCGAGCCTGGCGCGGGAGCTCATGCGCGAGGAGTTCACCACCGCCCTGCGGGAGGCGACCGATCCCGGGCGGGCCGCCGCCCTGATCGCGAGGGAGTCCGCCCCGGCGGAGACCCCCGCGGAGGAGCGGGCCGGGGCCACCGGCGGGGGTGCCACGGTGGCGGACGCGGGGGAGGTTCTCGCCGGCCGTCCCGCCGGGGACTCCGACACGGCCGGTGCCACGGACCCGGCGACCCCCTCGACCGGTCCCGTTTCAGACACCACCCCCGGTGCGGACGCCGCGCCCGGAACGGCCTCCGACGCGGACGGGATCCCGGCCCCGCCCGGGGAGTTCCCGGTGCGGGAGCCCGTGCCGGCAGCGGACCGCCCCTTCCGGGTGGTGGCCGTCACCTCCTGCCCGACCGGAATCGCCCACACCTACATGGCGGCCGAGTCGCTCGAGCAGGCGGCCCGCGCGGACGGGATCGAACTGGCCGTCGAGACCCAGGGGTCGGCGGGCTTCAAGCGTTTGGACCCCGCCGTGGTGGCCGCCGCGGACGCGGTGATCCTGGCCCACGACGTCGAGGTGCGCGAGAAGACCCGGTTCGCCGGCAAGCCGGTCGTCGACACCGGCGTCAAGGCCGCCATCAACCGCCCCGCCGAACTCATCGCCGAGGCCCGAGCCCGGGCCGAGCGCGGGGAACGCACCTCCCCGCTCCCCACCTCCGGCGGCGACGCGGGTGACGGCCCGCCGATGTCCGCGGGCTCCGGCTCCGGTGACCACTTCGGGATCCGTCTGCGCACCTGGCTGATGTCCGGTGTGAGCTACATGGTGCCCTTCGTCGCCGCCGGCGGCCTGCTGATCGCCCTGGCCTTCGCGCTGGGCGGCTACGAGATCACCGACGCGCCCTCGGTGATCGACCAGTTCACCTGGACCGACACCCAGAGCTGGGCCGCCCTGATGTTCCAGATCGGCGGTGCGGCCTTCGGCTTCCTCATCCCGGTCCTGGCCGGGTACATCGCCTACGGCATGGCGGACCGGCCGGGGTTGGTGCCCGGCTTCGTCGGCGGCGCCATCTCCATCACCATCGACGCCGGCTTCCTCGGCGGCCTGGTCGCCGGTCTGGTGGCCGGTGGTGTGGTGCTGGGCATCCAGCGCTTCAAGGTGCCGGACGTGTTGCGCGGCATCATGCCCGTCGTGGTGATCCCCCTCCTGTCGTCGGCGATCGTCGGTTTCCTCATGTTCGTGGTGATCGGGCAGCCGATCGCCGCCGCGCAGGAGGGTCTGACCGACTGGCTGTCCGGTCTCTCCGGGGCCAACGCCGTGCTGCTGGGCGTCGTGCTGGGTCTGATGATGTGCTTCGACCTGGGTGGGCCGGTCAACAAGGTCGCCTACGCCTTCGCCATCGGCGGCATCGCCGTCTCCAGCCCGACCGAGGCCAACCTGCAGATCATGGCGGCCGTCATGGCGGCCGGCATGGTCCCGCCGCTGGGCATGGCACTGGCCACGGTGGTGCGCCGCCGACTGTTCACCCGTGCCGAGCGGGAGAACGGCAAGGCCGCCTGGGTGCTGGGGGCCTCCTTCATCACCGAGGGCGCCATTCCCTTCGCCGCCGCCGACCCGCTGCGGGTCATCCCCTCCTCGATGGCCGGCGGTGCGGTGGCCGGGGCCCTGGCGATGGCGTTCGGCAACACCCTGCGGGCGCCGCACGGTGGGATCTTCGTGGTACCGCTGATCGGCAACCCCTTCCTGTATCTGCTCGCCATCGCGGCGGGCACCGCCGTGACCGCGACGCTGGTGATCCTGCTCAAGGGCACCCGTGGCGCGCAGCAGGCGGAGCGGGCGGTGGAGACCGAGGCCGTCCCCGCTCCCTGATCCGCGCCGTCATGGCGGGGGCGCCGGTGCCGCCCGCGTACCCGTCCCGGCCGGAACGCCCCCGTCCCGTCCCCCTCATCCGGGACGGGACGGGGGCGTTTCCGGCCGGGGCCGATGGAGCGTGGTCGGCGGCGGGGGCGACCGCCGCGACCCCCTCACCGGGTGCCCGTCCCGGGGCGGGGTCCGACCCGGCGCGCACGGCTCGCCCGGGGACGGGGACGGGTGGTGGGCGACAGGATCGACCCTTTCGTTCGGCCCGGCCGGGCAGTGCCCTCCCGGGGACGGTGAAGGACCCGGGGAGCCGGTCCGCCGAGGCCCTTTTCCGATGTGTCCGCCGCGTCGGCACACGAACCTCCGGCCGGGGGAGAGCACGGGATCAACCCGCCCCGGGGCGAGCCGTCTCCCCGCCGGGGCCCCGTGCCCCGTACAGCTCACGGTGGGAGGGGAAGACGCCGCCCGGGGTGCGTACCGATTCCGCCGCCAGGATTCCCCGCACCACCGCCCGGCACAGCACGTCGGCCCCCGCCGCCAGCACGGCGTTGGTCTCCGCCAACCGGGCGGCTTCCCCTTTCGGCAGGGCGCGCGCCCCGGTGGCCAACCCGAAGACGGTGTCACCGTCGCTGAGCAGGTGCACCGGGCGGATGGCCCGGGCCAACCCGTCGTGCGCGGTCGTCGCCAACTTCCTCGCCCCGGCCGGGTCCAGGGCGGCGTCCGTCGCCACCACCGCAAGGGTCGTGTTCAACGGGGCGGCCAGGGTGTTGGGGGTGAGCCGTTCCGTCTCCCGGCGGGCCTCCTCCATGGTTCGGCGGGCGGCGGTGTGCACCTCGGCCGACGGCACCCGGAGCGGCTGGGCCCACAACGCCCCGGTCCCGGGGTCCACCACCGAGCCCGACGGGTTGACCGCGACCAGGGCCGCCACGGTGACCCCGGACGGCAGCCGGGTGGAGGCGGTACCCACCCCGCCCTTCAGATCGCCGGCCACCGCGCCCGCCCCGGCCCCGACGTTGCCCTCCGCCGACCCGACACCCGCGGCCTCCGCCGCGATCCGGCCGAGGGCCGCGTCGGGACGCGCCGTCCACTTCCCGCCGCGTCCGAGGTCGAACAGCACGGCGGCGGGAACCACCGGCACCACCTGGTGGGGAGCGGGGCCCACCGGATAGCCCCGTTCGCGTTCGGCCAGCCACCCCGTGACGCCGTCGGCGGCGGCCAACCCGAAGGCACTGCCTCCGGAGAGCACGATCGCGTGGATCCGGTCCACCAGGTTGCCCGGATCCAGGGCGTCGGTCTCCCGGGTGCCCGGGCCGCCCCCGCGCACGTCCACCCCGGCCACCACCCCCTCGGGAGGCGCGAGGACCACCGTCGTGCCGCTCAACCACCCGTCGTCCAGCCGGTGGGCGTGCCCCACGAGCAGCCCCTCCACATCCGTCAGCGAGCCCTCCGAGTCCGCCGTTCCGCCGGCGCCCGCCTTCCGGATTCCTCGGTCGTCCCGCCCCCGTCGCGCTTCCGGTCCTGTTTCCCGCTCTGTTTCCCGCATGGGGGACGCATACCACGCGGGTCGGCACGGGGCCGGGAGCACGGGGCGGCGATCCGGCCCCGGACAGGGGCGTTTATCGGACGTCAATCACCCTGCGGCAGGCTCCGCGCATGTCTGTAGAACACCACGGGGAGTCGGGACCGGAGGATCCGGGACCGACGGATGTGCTGAACCACGCCGAACTGTTGGACCAGGGAGGACGCGCGGCCCGGGCCCTGGCCGGGCTCGGCGTGCGGGCCGGTTCCCGGGTCGCGGTCCTCCTTCCGATGGGTCTGGAATCGGTCGTCGTCACCCTGGCCTGTGTCCACCTCCAGGCCGTGCGCGTCTCCCTCCCCGGGGAGGAGCCGCCCGCCCGCATGGCGCACCGACTGCGGGCCTCCGGGGCGACGGTGGTCATCACCCCCGACGCCCTGGCGGGGGACGGTCGGCCGGTCCCGGTCAAGGCGTTGTTGCAGCGTGCGCTGGCCGGTTGCCCCGCGGTGCGTGGTGTGGTGGTGGTCCACCACCACGCCCGACCGGTGCCCTGGACCCCCGGCCGGGATCACTGGTGGCACGAACTCACCGGGCGGGGAGCGGCCCGCTTGTGGCCGTACCCTGGGGGCATGACCTCCCTCCCGTCCGGCGGGGACCCCGACGGCGGACACCGTGATGTCGCCGGGGTCGAGCCCGTCGTGCTCCCGCCCGCGCCCCGAGGGTCATCCCCGGTCGTGGCGTCCGGACCGGATGAGCGCTGGGCCCCGACCCCGACGCCGCCGTCTTTCTCCGCCGCCCTCCGCCGGGCGACCAACTCGTCGCGGATCTCGGTGAGGAGGTCCAGCTCCGTCTTCATGGGCGGGGCGGTGTCCTTCGGATTGCGCGCCTCCAGGCGGGCCTTGTACCGGGCGAGCGGCATGATCATGAGGAAGTAGACGACGGCGGCGGTGATGAGGAAGGTGAGACCGGCGCTGATCACCGTCCCCCATCGGATCGGGATGCCGGAGACGATCTCGCCCGCCCCGTTGATCTCGCACCGGCCCTTGAGGCAGGACTGGTAGTGATCCAGGTCCTGCGTTCCGAACGCGCCCACCAACGGGTTGATGACGCCTTCCACCACCGAGTTCACGATGTTGGTGAAGGCGGCCCCGATCACCACGGCCACGGCCAGTTCGACCACGTTGCCGCGCATCAGGAATTCCCTGAAGCCCCCGAGGACGCTCTGCTGTTCCTTGCTCAACGCGCTGCCTTTCCGTTCCCGGTGACATCCCGGTGCCGATACGTGGCGGGAGGGCGGGTGTCACCGGATCACCACCGGGGGCCGGGCTCTCCCGAGGGCGTCCCGACCCGGCCGGGACCACCTCGATCCCGACGCCCGCCACAGTGTCCCCGGTGCGGGGACCGGTGACCATCCCCTTCCGTGTCCTCCGCCGGCGCCGGGGGTTCGGCCGCCCCCGGTTTCTTCCGGGCCCCGGTCCGGGAGGTGCCGGTGTCGCGGTGTCGGAGGTGGGCCCGGTCGGGTGGGGGCGGCGCGGGGCCCCGGTTGCGGGGGCGGGTACGGGCCGCTCCGCTCGTCTGCTGTTCGATCCCGGGCCCGATGGGAGAAGGCCCGGGACCGGAGGTCGCGTCGGCGGTGCCGGTCGTCGGCGGGACGCGGGGCGGCGGGGAATCGCCGGGAGCGGGACGGCGGCGCCATGGGCCCGGTTCACACGGTTCCTGTGGTGGAGACGGTTCATGTCGCACACCCTGCACCCGGGGGGCGTCCGAAGGGGGAAACGTCGTCGTTCCCGGGGACAACCCGGGGCTTGTGGAAAACTTCCTCACCCGAAGGTGTGAGAGAGGAGGCCGGGAGGTGTGAGGGGTTTTGGGCAGGGCACATCGATCACGTCGCGTTCGTCCCGGTCCGCTCCCGCGGGGAACGCGGTGAACCCCGCCCGTTCGGGGCGGTGAACACCCGGCCGCCGCTCCCGAGTTCCGCCGCCGCGGCTCTCGCCGCCGGAGGGCCCCGGCACCCCCGCCGTCCCGATTCCCGCCGATCCCTCCTCCGGCGGTGTCGCCCCCGCTCCGGCCACCGGTCGGGCCTTCTTCCGTCCTCCGCTCCCCACCCACCCCACCCGCCCCACCCCCCCCACCCGCTCCATCCGCCCCGGGCGGGACCGGGGAGGGGGCCCTCCCCGTCCACCGCGGCGTCATCGGTCCCCCACGCCCACCGCCCTCGGTGAGCCGGGGGCTCACCGAGGGCGGTGGAGGGGACGAGGAAGAGGGCTCAGGGGAGCTCGAGGCCCGTGTCCCAGCCCTGCAGGGCCTCGACACACAGGCAGTCCCGATCGGTGGGGAGGGCCGCCACCGCGTCGAGCACCACGCCCCGCAGTCGGTCGATGTTCTGGGCGAAGACCTTCAGCACCTCGGCGTGGGAGACCCCCTCACCGGTTTCCGCCCCCGCGTCCAGGTCCGTCACCAGAGCCAGGGAGGTGTAGCAGAGTTCGAGTTCGCGGGCGAGGACCGCCTCGGGATGACCGGTCATCCCGACCACATCCCACCCCTGCGCCGCGTGCCAGCGGGACTCCGCGCGGGTGGAGAACCGCGGACCCTCGATCACGCACATGGTGCCGCCGTCCACCGGCTCCCACTCCCGCCCCCGGGCGGCGGCCAGGGCCACGGCCCGTCCGGAGGGGCAGTACGGGTCGGCGAAGGTGACGTGCGCGACGTTGGGGGCGATCCCGTCCGCCCGGGGCTCCCCGTCATAGAAGGTCTGCACCCGGTTCTTCGTGCGATCCACCAGTTGGTCGGGGATCACCAGGGTCCCCGGCCCCCGGTCCGGGCGCAGGCCCCCCGTGGCGCACGGGCCGAGGACCTGACGGACGCCGAGACTGCGCAGCGCCCACAGGTTGGCCCGGTAGTTGATGCGGTGCGGCGGGAGGCGGTGGGTCCTGCCGTGCCGCGGCAGGAAGGCCACCGCGCGGCCGGTGACCTCGCCCAGAAAGAGGGCGTCGCTCGGCGGCCCGTAGGGGGTGTCCACGGTGACCTCGGTCACCTCGTCCAGAAAGGAGTAGAACCCCGAGCCGCCGATGACGCCGATTTCCGCGCGGGGGCTCATGCGGCTCCGGCGGAGGCGGGGGTCGAGGAGGCCGATGACGTCGAGGAGGACCCCGCGGGGGATGTCGGGGCCGACGAGGAGTCGGAGGACGAGGAGGTGGTCTCCTTGGCGCCGGTCTTCTTCTCGCCGCCGCTCGGAGCGCTACCGGAGGTGGCGCCGCGGCTGTCGTTGCGGTAGAAGCCGGAGCCCTTGAAGACGATCCCGACGGCGGAGAACACCTTCTTCAACCGACCGTCGCAGGCGGGGCACTCGGTGAGCGCGTCATCGGTGAACTTCTGCACCACCTCGAGGCCGTCCCCGCAGGCGGTGCACTGGTACTGGTACGTCGGCACGTCTGTTCCTCCTGGCACTCTTTCGTGATGAGTGCTAACGACGCTCCATCGTGCAACATTCCGGGCCCGTAGTCCACCGGGTCCCGGTGTCACGGTGGTCACCGTCACACCACTGCCGGCCGGGGATTCCGGCCGCGGCCCACTCCGGAGGCCGGGTGCCGACGGTCCCCGGCCCGGCCCGATCATCGGGCCGGGCCGGGCGCGGTGTGGTCAGCCACCGCCCAACTGCTCGGTCTCCACCGTCCGGCTCGGCCCCGGGGCGGGCTCCCGGCGCAGCCAGCCGGCCAGTTTGCCGCCTCGGCTGACGGCGTGCAGACGGCGCTCCGTGGCGTCCCGCACCCGATCGGTCGCGACCACCAGCAAATCGTCCCCGCGCCGCAGCGCGGTGGTGGGCTGCGGGACGAAGCTGGTGCCCTCCCGCACGATCAGGGTGACCGCCGACCCCGAGGGAAGCCGCAGCTCGGCGACCTCCACGCCGTGCAACCGGGATCGCCCCGGCACCGAGACCGACAGGAGGTGACCGTGCAGCCGTTCCAACGGGGCGCACTCGATGTCCACGTCCCGCGCCTGGTCGCTGTCGCCCAGGCGGAGCCGGCGGGCCAGCCAGGGCAGCGTCGGGCCCTGGACCAGGGTGAAGACCACCACCAGCACGAAGACGATGTTGAAGACCCGGTCGCTGCCCTCCACCCCGCTCACCATGGGGATGGTCGCCAACACGATCGGCACCGCGCCGCGCAGGCCCGCCCAGGACATCAGGACGTGTTCCCGCCACGGCCTGCGGAACGGCAACAGGGAGAGGACCACCGAGAGCGGTCGGGCGACCAGGGTCAGCGCCAGGCCGATGATGATGGCGGGCCAGAAGTCGGCCAGCAGCTCGCCGGGGTTGACCAACAACCCGAGCAGGACGAACAGCCCGATCTGGGCCACCCACGCCATGGCGTCCGCGAAACCGCGCGTCGCCGGGCCGTGCGGGAGGCCGGCGTTACCCAGGACCAGGGCGGCGATGTAGACGGCGAGGAAACCGCTGCCGTAGGTCAGGGCTGCGATCGAGTAGGCCAGCACGGTCAGGCCCAGTACCGCGATCGGGTACAGGCCGGAGGCCGGCAGCGCCACCTGCCGCAGCACGTACGAACCCAGTCGCCCGATGAGCAGTCCGATGAGTGCCCCGACCACCAACTGCAGAAGGATCTGCGCGGGCAGCACCAGCCACGACTCGGCCGAGCGGTCCATGGCGCCCACGCTCGCGAAGGCGACGACGAGGAGCACCACGGGGGCGTCGTTGAAGCCGGACTCCGCCTCCAGCGCCCCGCTCAACCGACGCGGCAGCGGCACCTTCCGCAGGACGGAGAACACTGCTGCGGCGTCGGTCGAGGAGACCACCGCTCCCATCACCAGGGCGATCTGCCAGTCCAGCCCCAACAACCAGTGGGCCGCCGCGGCGGTCACGCCCACACTGACCGCCACGCCGAGGGTGGCCAGCACGGCGGCTGCCGGAACCGCGGGTCTGATGTGTTTCCATCGGGTGCTGAAACCACCCTCGGCGAGGATGACGATCAGCGCCGCGTAGCCGAGCACCTGGGTCAGTTCGGCGTCGCTGAAGTCGATACCGAGGCCGTCCTGGCCCAGGGCCATGCCGATGGCGAGGTAGATGAGCAGGGTGGGCAGGCCGCTGCGGGCCGACAGACGCACCGCCGCCACGGCGACGAGCAGTACGAGTGTGCACAACAGCAGCAACAGGTTGAGGCGATCAACGGTCAGGGGTCGGTCACTCCCTTCGGGGGTGGCGGCCACCCGGCCCGGGGTGGGGGATCGCCGATCCGGCCGCTTTTTTGCAGGCTACAGGCAGATGGCTTCGGCTCCTTTACGGGAAATTTACCATCTCGGCCGTTCGTGGGCCCCGGCGGCCACTCCCCGTGGGTCCACCCCTCCGGCGGTATGTCTATGGTTGCTGCAGCCCGCTCATCTGGCCCTGAAGGACAGCGATGCCCGCCTCCAAATCCATGCGACGCGTTCGGCTGCTCGCGATCGTGGTTGTCCTGTTGCTGTTGGGAGGTCTCACCGCCGGTGCCTTCTGGTCCGTGCAGACCGTGCGGGCATCGTTCCCGCAGGTCACCGGCCAGGTGAAGATCGAGGGGCTGAGTGCCCCCGTCACCGTCAGGCGTGACGCCAACGGCATTCCGCAGCTGTACGCGGACACCGCCGAGGACCTCTTCCGCGCACAGGGGTTCGTCCACGCCCAGGACCGTTTCTGGGAGATGGACGTCCGCCGCCACCTGACGGCCGGTCGGCTCTCGGAGATGTTCGGTGAGGAGCAGGTGGAGACCGACGCCTTCCTGCGCACCCTCGGTTGGCGGGATGTCGCCCAGCGCGAGTACGACGAACTCCTCGACGAGGACACCAAGACCTACCTGCGGGCGTACGCCGAGGGCGTCAACGCCTGGCTCGGGGAGCACGACGGCGCCGAACTCTCCGTGGAGTACGCGGTGCTCGGCCTGATCGGCGACTACGCCCCCGAGCCCTGGGACCCGGTGGACTCCGTCGCCTGGCTCAAGGCCATGGCCTGGGACCTGCGCGGCAACCTGCAGGAGGAGATAGATCGCTCGCTCCTGGCCGGGCGCCTGTCCACCGAGCAGATCGACGACCTGTACCCGGCTTACCCCTTCGACCGGAACCGGCCCATCGTCGCCGACGGGGTGGTGAGCGACGGGGCCTACGCCCCCGCCGGTGACACCTCCGGCATCCCGGCGGGAGGGGGCGCCGGCGAATCCGGGGAGGGTGAGGGGCCCGGTGCGTCCGGCGAGGCCGGGGAGAGCGCCGACGGCACGCCGGGGACATCACCCGACGCCGACGCCGACGCCGACACGGGCACCGGCGCGGACGCCGGCACCGGGGACCCGGAGGAGGGCACGGACGAGGGCGACGGCTTCACCACCCAACTCGCGGGCGTGGCCGACATCCTGGACAACATCCCCGCACTGCTCGGTCCCAACGGCAGCGGCATCGGCTCCAACTCCTGGGTGATCTCCGGTGACTACACCACCACCGGCGAACCCCTGCTGGCCAACGACCCGCACCTGGCGCCCATGCTGCCCTCCATCTGGTACCAGATGGGCCTGCACTGCACCGATGTCGGCCCCGACTGCCCCTTCGAGGTGGCCGGCTTCACCTTCTCCGGAATGCCCGGTGTCGTCATCGGACACAACGACTCCATCGCCTGGGGCTTCACCAACCTGGGCGCCGACGTCAGTGACCTGTACCTGGAGAAGCTCAGCGACGGAACCTACCTGCGCGACGGGGAGCAGTTCCCCTACAGCACCCGCCGCGAGGTGATCGAGGTCGCCGGCGGCGAGCCCCGCGAGATCACGATCCGTTCCACGGCGAACGGCCCGATCATCTCGGACCGCAGCGAGGAGATGCGCGACGCCGGCGTGCTGGCACCCGTGACTGCCGGCGCCCCCGACCGGGGTCAGGGCTACGCCGTCTCGTTGCGCTGGACGGCCCTGGAGCCCTCCAAGACCATGGACGCGGTCTTCAAGCTCAACGCCGCCGGCGACTTCACCGAGTTCCGCGAGGCTGCCCGGGACTTCGCCGTGCCCTCGCAGAACCTCCTGTACGCCGACACCGAGGGCAACATCGGTTACCAGGCCCCCGGCCGGATCCCGGTGCGCGGCGAGGGCGACGGCCGCTATCCCGCCCCCGGCTGGGACTCCGCCCACGACTGGGAGGGCTGGATCCCGCAGGACGAGCTGCCGTGGGAGTACAACCCGGAGCGCGGCTACATCGTCACCGCCAACCAGGCCGTCATAGACCCGGAGGCGTACCCCTACACGTTGACCGACGACTGGAGCTACGGCACCCGCTCCCGTCGGGTCGAGGACCTCATCGAGGCCAAGATCCGCGACGGCGGCAAGATCTCCATGGGCGACATGCGGTCCATACAGCTCGACGACAGCAACGAGATGGCCAAGATACTGGTGCCGTACCTGCTGCGGATCGACATCGACGACCCCTACATCCGTGAGGCCCAGGAGCTCCTGGAGGGCTGGGACTACACCCAGGACGCCGATTCGGCCGCGGCGGCCTACTACAACGCGGTCTGGCGGCACGTGCTGCGCTTCGCCTTCGGGCACAAGCTCCCCAAGGAGGTTCGGGTCGAGGGTCAGTGCCTGCGGGTGCGCCCGGCCGACGACTCCGGCCCGCTGGAGGACGCCCACGGCCGGGCCCGCCTGGTCACCGAGTGCGGTGAGCGGACTCCCGACAGCGCCCAGCCCGACGGCGGCGACCGCTGGTTCGAGGTGGTCCGGATCCTGCTCGAGGAGCCGGAGAGCGAGTGGTGGGTCTCCTCCGGGAACCGCAGCACCCCCTCCTCCCGTGACCGGGACGAGCTGCTGGCCAAGGCGATGAAGGACGCCCGCTGGGAGCTGACCTCGCTGCTCGGCAAGGACATCTCCACCTGGAGCTGGGGTCGGCTGCACCAGTTGGAGCTGACCAACCAGACCCTCGGTACGGCGGGTCCGGGCGTGGTGCGGACCCTGCTCAACCGTGGTCCGTGGAGCATCTCCGGCGGTCAGGACGCGGTGAACGCCACCGGGTGGAACGCGGCCGGCGGCTACGGGGTGACCTGGGTGCCGTCGATGCGGATGGTGGTCAACCTGGCCGACTTCGACCAGTCGGTGTGGATCAACCTGTCGGGTGCCTCGGGGCACGCCCACCACACCAACTACACGGACCAGACGCGGCTGTGGGCCGACGGCGAGTACCTGCCGTGGGCGTGGACCGACGAGGCGGTCGAGGAGGCCACGGAGAACACCATGGCCCTGTTGCCCTGACAGCCCTCCCGGGGCGCCGGTCGCCCCGGGACACCGTGCGACACACGTCGTCGCGCCCCGCCCGGACACGCCTCGACGGCGGCGGCCCCGGGATCGGCTCCGCCGGTTCCCCGGCGGCCGCCGTCGCGCGTTTCCCTTCCGTGCGTTTCCGGCCGGGCGCGGTACCCGACTCGCCCCCGGGGCGAGGTGCCGGTGCGGGCCCCGGGGCCCGAGCCCGCCCGGGGCCACGGGCGGGACGGGGGCGGTCACCGGCCGGAGCCCCGATCGTTCGCCCCGGCCCCGGCCCCGGCCCCGGCCCCGGCCCCGGGCTTCGGCGACACCGGCCCGGGTACCGACCGTTCGCCTGAGCGCCTGAGCGCCTGAGCGCCTGAGCGCCTGAGCGCCTGAGCGCCTGAGCGCCTGAGCGCCTGAGCGCCTGAGCGCCTGAGCGCCTGAGCGCCTGAGCGCCTCGTACCCGGGGCCCCGGGCCCCGGGTACGAGGCGCTCAGGCGCTCAGGCAAGTGCACGGGGCGTACTCCGGGCCGGGCTGTCCGCGCGGGGCACGCACATGGCCCCTCCGACGCGGGGGAGGGGTGCCGGCGCCGAGGTCCGGCCCGTTCCCCGTCGTTCCACCCGCAGGTGCCCTCTACCCCGCCGCCGAGCCGGGACCGGAGAAGCGGTGGATCCCCTCCGGGGTCACCGCGAGGTGCACCGGGCGGTCGTGCGGCTCGCAGGGTAGTTCGTCCATCACCTCGTGTCCGTACAGCAGCACCGCCAGCAGCGGGCCGCCGCCGGCCGGTCCGCCCTCGAGGCTTCCGCCGATCAGCCGGGTCAGCGCGCGGTCGTAGCTGCCGCCGCCGCGCCCCAGGCGCACGCCCCGGGCGTCCACCGCGAGACCGGGCAGCAGGACGACCTCCGCCTCGCGGACGGCCCCGGTGCCCAGCCGTTCGCCCGCCGGTTCGAAGAGCCTGATCCGGCCATTCCCGTGCTCGGTCTCCCGCAGGGACTCCCGCCCCTCGTACCCGGCCCAGTCGAGGTCGTCGTCGGAAAGCAGTACCGGGAGCAGGACCCGGACGTCGCGACGACGCAGTTCCTCCAGCAGGAGCCGGGTGCCCGGTTCCTGTCCCACCGCGACGTAGGCGGCCACCGTGCGGGCGGCCGCGACCTCCGGGAGGGCCAGCACCCGGCCGGCCAGCGACTCGGCGGCCTCCAGGGCTTCCTCGGGGGCCATCGCGGCGCGCACCGCCTGCAGGTCCCGGCGCACCTCGCGTTTGCGCTCGGCGGTCGTGTCCTCCTCGCCTCCGGCCGTGACGAGGGGGCCGGACCCTGCGGGGGAGGCAGTCGTGGGAGAGGGGTCCCCGGGGGAGCGGGCCCCGGCCGTCCCATCGGATTCCGGGAAGTTCCTCATGCGATCCCGCCGTCCGTTTCCGTCACCCGTGCTCCTTCGCCGTATGGTCCGTCGTGGCGCGGTTTCCCGCCCGGTGTTGTCCGCGTGGCGTCACGGGCCCGGCGGCCCGGGGCACCCGATGCCTCGGGGACTCCCGGGGCACGCGTTCACCTGTTTGTTCGAGTTCCCTCATGAGTGGTTCCGCGAACGTTGGTATCGAGGGAATTTCCCGCCTCGGATCGTGCCCACGGCATGTCCATCCTCCCCGAAATGCGCCCACCCGGACGCGCCCCCTGAAACCCCCTCGGGCGAACCGATCAGATGGTTAAAGTGACCGTCATGACTTCACCACGCCCCCGGAACAGCCCCATCCTCACCAAGGCGGTCATCCCGGCGGCCGGCCTCGGTACCCGATTCCTTCCCGCCACCAAGGCGACGCCCAAGGAGATGCTGCCGGTTGTCGACCAGCCGGCGATCCAGTACGTGGTGGAGGAGGCCACCCGGGCCGGCCTCACCGATGTCCTCATGATCACCGGCCGCAACAAGCGCCCGCTGGAGGACCACTTCGACCGGAACTACGAACTGGAGGAGGTGCTGCGCGCCAAGGGCGACGAGAGCCGCCTCTCGCGTGTCCAGCAGTCCACCGGTCTGGCGACCATGCACTACGTGCGCCAGGGCGACCCCAAGGGTCTGGGACACGCCATCCTCTGCGCCGCCCCGCACGTCGGCGACCAGCCCTTCGCCGTCCTGCTGGGCGACGACCTCATCGACGCCCGCGACCCGCTGCTGACCACGATGATGGACGTGCGAGAGCGGCACGGTGGCAGCGTCGTCGCCCTGCTGGAGGTCGATCCCGGTCAGATCCACCTCTACGGCTGCGCCGCCGTGGAGGAGACCGACGGGAACGGCGTCAAGCGCGTCACCGACCTGGTGGAGAAGCCGGCAGCGGCCGACGCCCCCAGCAACTACGCGGTCATCGGCCGCTACGTCCTGGACCCGGCCGTCTTCGAGGTGCTGCGCAACACCCCGCCCGGGCGCGGCGGCGAGATCCAGATCACCGACGCCCTGCAGACCATGGCCGCCGATCCCTCCATCGGCGGGCCGGTGCACGGCGTGGTCTTCCAGGGCCGCCGTTACGACACCGGGGATCGGGGCGACTACCTGCGCACCATCGTCCGCCTCGCCTGCGAGCGCGAGGACCTGGGCCCGGATTTCCGCGACTGGCTGACCAAGTACGTCAATGGGGAGATGCGCGAACTTGGCTGATATCCGGTCGGTCGAGGAGCATCTGGCGGAAATCCTGGCCACGGTTCGCCCGCTGGAGCCGATCGAACTGCCGCTGTCCGACGCGCACGGTTGCGTCCTCACCGAGGACGCGACCGTGCCCGTCGCGCTCCCACCCTTCGACAACAGCTCCATGGACGGCTACGCCGTGCGGGTCGCGGACGTCGAGGGTGCCGACGAGCGCTATCCGGCGGTCCTGGAGTTGATCGGTGACGCACCGGCCGGTGGTGGGGAGCCGGTCCCGGCCGTCACCCCCGGTCGGGCGGTGCGGATCATGACCGGTGCCCCGCTGCCGCCCGGTGCCGAGGCGGTGGTTCCCGTGGAGTGGACCGACGGCGGTACCGGGGGCGGCCCGGCGGAGTCGATGGAGGGCCACGGGCCGGTCGTCGGCGGTGAGGTGCGCGTGCACCGCCCGGTCGCCGCCGGGCAGCACGTGCGGCGGCGCGGCGGCGATGTCTCCGCCGGTGCCCTGGCCCTGGCCGCCGGCACGTTGCTGACCCCGCCCCGGATCGGCCTGCTCGCCGCGATCGGCCGGGCCTCGGTACCGGTGCGCCCCCGCCCCCGGGTGGCGGTGATCTCCACCGGGAGCGAACTGGTGCCGCCCGGTCGTCCGCTGGGCCCGGGCCGGATCCACGACAGCAACGGCTTCGCCCTGGCCGCCGCCGCCCGTGACGCCGGCGGCGAGCCCTACCGGATCGCGGCCGTCGCCGACGACCCGGCCGAGTTGCGCGCGGTGCTCACCGAGCAACCGGGTCGCGCCGACCTGATCGTCACCACCGGTGGTGTCAGTGGCGGCGCCTTCGATGTGGTGAAGGCGGCGTTGGGCGGGCCGGAGGCGCCGCCCGGTTCGGTGGGATTCCACCGGTTGGCCATGCAGCCGGGGAAGCCCCAGGGCTTCGGGGTGTTGGTGGGCGCGGCGGGGGAGCGGGTGCCGCTGTTGGCGCTGCCGGGGAATCCGGTGAGCGCCTACGTCTCCTTCGAGTTGTTCGTCCGGCCGGCGCTGCGGGCCCTGGCGGGTCGCTCCGACCTGCACCGCCCCCGGGTTCGCGCGGTGCTCGTCGCCGACGAACCGCTGGTCTCGCCGGCGGGCAAACGGCAGTTCCTGCGCGGTCTGTCGGCCGGGACGGCGTACGGCGCCCCCGCCGACGCCGGCGGTGCCGTGAGCGGGTTCGCGGTGAGTCCGGTCGGGGGAGCCGGCTCCCACCTGGTCGCGGCCCTGGCCCGTGCCGACTGTCTGATCGTCGTTCCCGAGGACGTCACGGAGGTCGTGCCGGGAACCGAGGTGGAGGTCGTCCTCCTGGACCGTGACCACTGAACGGGGTGGGGTCGGCTCGGTGACGGCGTCGTGCGCGGCCCGGCCGGTGCCGGCGGTACGACCCGTCCGGCGCCGCCCCCGGCCGTTCCACCGGGGCCCGGGGGAGGGCGGCGCTGGACCACGCGGACCCCGCCGCGGCCGGGTGTCGTCCGTCCACGCGGGGTGGATCGGTGCCGGCCCTCCGTTCCCGTGGCGCCGTCGGCGGCGGCGCCACGGGCAAGCGGTACCGTTGCGCCTCATGAGCAGTGCGCATTCCCCCGGCGGCCTCACCCACCTGGACGAGACGGGCGCCGCCCGGATGGTCGATGTCTCCGGTAAAGAAGTGACCGTCCGCACGGCGCGGGCCACCGGCCGGGTCCTGGTCTCCCCTCGTGTGGTGGAGTTGTTGCGGGGCGTCGGATTCCCCAAGGGCGACGTGCTCGCCGTCGCCCGGGTGGCGGGCATCATGGGTGCCAAGCGGACCCCCGACCTCATCCCGTTGTGCCACCCGCTGGACGTCTCCGGCGTGAGTGTGGAGTTGGCGGTGGCCGATGACGCGGTGGAGATCACCGCCACGGTCCGTACCACCGGCCGCACGGGGGTGGAGATGGAGGCACTCACCGCCGTGACCACCGCCGCGCTGACCGTGGTGGACATGGTCAAGGCGGTGGACAGGGGCGCCGTGATCGGCGACGTGCGGGTGGAGGAGAAGACCGGAGGAGCCTCCGGGGATTGGGGACGGCCCGGATGAGCCGATCCGCGCCACCCGGACCGTCCGCCCCGACCGGCGCCGGTGCCCCCGGCACCCCCGACAACGGAGGCACCGGGGTGGAGGCCGCGCACCCCGCCGCGCCCCCACGCGCCCTCGCCGTCACCGCCTCCAACCGCGCCGCCGCCGGTATCTACGCGGACACCGGTGGTCCGATCATCGTCGCGGCCCTGGGGCGGCTCGGCTTCGCCGTCGAGGGTCCGCAGGTGGTGCCGGACGGCGAACCGGTGGAGGCGGCGCTGCGCGCGGCCGTCGAGGCCGGGTACGCGGTCGTCCTCACCACCGGCGGCACCGGTCTGACCCCCACCGACCGCACCCCCGAGGCGACCCGGGCGGTCATCGACCGTGAGGTGCCGGGCATCGCCGAGGCGATCCGGGCCGCCGGTGTCCCGAAGGTCCCGACCGCGGCTCTCTCGCGGGGACTCGCCGGAATCGCCGGGAGTACCCTGATTGTGAACCTGCCCGGTTCCACGGGAGGGGTACGGGACGGACTGGCCGTCCTCGAGCCCCTCCTGCGGCACGCAGTCGACCAGATCGGGGGCGGGGATCATCCCCGACCGGTGGCGCCCGCGCCGGAGGCGGGTGGGGAGTCCGACCATCCCGGTCGGACGAGGAAGTACGGGGACCCGCGATGAATCACCACTGGCCGGTCGAATTGGTGGACGGCGACATCGTCCTCCGTCCGATACGACAACGCGACCACCGTTCCTGGCGTGAGGCCAATCACCGCAACCGTGAGTGGCTGCGCCCCTGGGAGGCGACGGTTCCGCCGCCCCCGCCCGGCCATCTGGCGCCGCGTCGGCCCACCTTCCGGCAGATGGTCCGTCACCTGCGGGTCGAGGCGCACGCCGGGCGGATGTTCCCCTTCGTCGTCGAGTACCGGGGGCGCCTGGTCGGTCAGTTGACGGTCGCCGGGGTGGCGTGGGGTTCGATGTGCTCGGCGCACATCGGTTACTGGATCGATCGGGAGGTCGCCGGCCGCGGGGTGATGCCCACGGCCGTGGCGTTGGTCACCGATTTCTGCTTCCGCACGGTGGGTCTGCACCGACTGGAGATCTGCATCCGGCCGGAGAACGGGCCGAGTCGTCGGGTGGTGGAGAAGCTCGGTTACCGCGAGGAGGGGTTGCGTCCCCGCTACCTGCACATCGACGGTGACTGGCGCGACCACCTGATCTTCGCCCTGACCGCGGAGGAGGCGCCGGAGAGCCTGCTGGAGCGCTGGCACGGTCGACGGTCGGGGGGTGCCGCTCCGGGGAGCGCCGGCCCGGAGCGCGATGGGCCCGGGCGCGAGGCGGTGTCGTCGGCCGGCCGTGTCGTCCCGCCTCCGGCGGAGGGGGCCGGAAAGCCGGGATTCGGTTTTCCCGCCCCGCAGAAATAGCACAGATTTTCGATTTCCCCGGTAGGGCTTCCTCACAATCCGAGGAAATGACCGGATGGTGAAGCCAATCGGGCAACACACCGCGCCATTTGGCAGATGGAGTCGCGCCCATCCCTCTACGGTGGCAGCGTGAACAGCAGTGGGCTCATCTTCGCAATGATCGTCGGCGCCTGGGCCGCGTATCTCGTGCCGATGTGGCTCCGCCGGCACGACGAACTGAACGACTCCCGACCGACGGAACGCTTCAGCACGGCCATCCGGTTGCTGTCCGGCCGCTCCCTGACCGGCCGTCGCAAGCGGCCGGCGGAACCCGACGCCGATCCCTCCGACCCCTCCGGATCCCCGGCCGGGGATCCGGTCACCACCGGACCACCGGCCGGGGAGACCGAGATCCGGGCCACCGACCTGCGCGCCTACGCCGACCCGGTCACCGCCGTACACGCCGTCGGCGATGACCGGCCCGGCCATCCCGGCGACCCCGCCGACCGGTCCGTCGTCGAGGACGCCCCCGCCGTCGGCGCCGCCTCCGCGGCGACACCGCTCCCGGTCGCCCGGGCCCGGGTGCTGGCCCGTCGTCGCCGCACCACCATGGTCCTGCTGGGCTGCTTCGCGCTCGGCGGGGTGATCACCGCCGCCGGCGGGCGGGCCTGGATCTGGCTGCCCGCCGTGCCGGCCGTGCTGCTCATCGCCTACCTGCGTCGCATCCGCGCCCAGGAGCGCCGCCGGCAGAGCGTCACCCTGGACCGTGCCCGGGCCGAGGAGGCCGCGCGCGCGCTGCGCGAGCGCCAGGCCGAGATCATCGCCGCCGCCGGGGCCGTCGAGGAGCCCCCGGCCCGCCGGGAGCCGGGGCGCGAACCGCACCGCGAGCAGCGCACCCCGCCCGCCCTCCGGTCCGCCGAACGTCACCGGGCGATCGTCGAGCAGACCGACCACGCCGAATGGCTGGACCGCCAGCGGAGCCGCTCCGAGCTCTGCGAGGAGGTCGAGCGCTGGGACCCGGCTCCGGTGCCCCTGCCCACCTACCTCAACGCCCCCGTGGCGCCCCGGGACGGCCGTCACCCCGGTGCCGACCTGGACGCCCCGAACCCGTGGAACGCCGTACCCTCCGCCGCCGAGCCCCGCCCGGCGGAGCGCGACGGTGCCCGCGACGACCGGGGCGACCGCGACGAGAACGCGCCCCGGCGCAGGCCTCCCGTCGCACGCGGTCCGCAGCGCACGCCGCTGTTCGACCAGTTCGCCGACCCGGATCGCCCCCGCGCCGCCGGGGAGTGACCGACCGGTGGGACGACGCGGTGGTCGCCGACGACCGGCTGTCGGCGCGGACGAACGGCGTTCCGGGGTCGGATCGGAGCCCGCTCGCCGGTCCGGACCGGCGAGCGGGACGGCCCGCCTCATCCCGCCGATTTCGGCTCCGCGTCTCCCGGGTGCTAAAGTCTTCCTCGTTCGCAAGGGCCTGTAGCGCAGCCTGGTAGCGCATCTCGTTCGCAACGAGGGGGTCAGGGGTTCAAATCCCCTCAGGTCCACGTGACGACTGCTCCTGAGTTCACTCGGGAGGAGTTCACGAGATCCCGTCCGATCTGATCGATCGGACGGGATCTCGGCGTTTCCGGGGTCCGTTCGAGGTGTTGTCCGACCGGGGTCCGTGCCGGAGTCGGTTGCCCGGCGGTCGTCGGCCTGAGGATTTCGGGGTGGTTCGAGGTCGTTCGGGGTGGTGGACGGCAGCCGGTCGTCGGGGCTCAATCACCGTTGCCGGGGTTGACCTCGACGACCGTGAGGCGTTTGGTGGCGCGGGTCGTCGCCACGTACAGGTCGCGTGCGCCGGCGGGGCGCGCGGCGCGGACGGCTTCGGGGTCGACGAGCAGCACCGCGTCGAACTCCAGGCCGCGCGCCTCGGCGGCCGGTACCACCATGGTGCCCTCGCCCCGCACGAAGGCCTCGAGGCCCCGGACACGCGCCGACGGGCAGATGACGCCGATGAGTTCACCCGGGTGGGCCCGCCGCTCCTCGTCGACGAGCCGGCCGAGCAGGGCGGGGAGCAGCGCCTCCGTGGTCCCGATCGTGCGCGGGGTCTCGCCGTGCCGGATCGAGCGGGAGGGCCGCTGATCCGGTGCCACCTCCGCGAGGAGCGGGGCCGAGGCCCGCAGGATCTCGGCGGTGGTCCGGTAGTTCACGGTGAGGGTGTGCACCTCGAACCGATCACCGACGAATGGCGAGAGGGCCGCCTCCCAGTCATGGATCCCGGTCGCCGATCCGGCCTGCGCGAAGTCGCCGACGATCGTCATCGAGCGGGACGGGCAGCGGCGCATCAGCATCCGCCACTCCATCTCCGTGAGTTCCTGCGCCTCGTCGACCACGATGTGGCCGAACACGTCCTCCGGCGGGCCGTCGATCAGGTGCCGGACCTCGTCGAGGAGTGCGAGGTCGGCGGTGGTGGAGGCGTCGTCCGGACCCCCCGTGGGGAACGTCCTCCCCTCCGGCGCCGATGCGGGCGGGCACGTGGACGAGGGGGAGTCGGGCGGAGCCCCGTCGGCGAGGAAGTCCCGAAGCACGTCGGCCGGCTCCAGGCGTGGCCAGACCCGCTCGATCAGCGTCTCGATGCCCGGGTCGTCGATCAGCGACGCCCGGACCGTCTCCCGGTCGAACTCCGGCTGCCCCCCGCCGGGGCCCGGGCCATCGACCCCGAGTCGGCGCAGGTCGGCGGCGGTGGCCCGATCGGGGTCGATGCCCAGTACCTCGGCCACCTCGGCGTCGATGGCGTCGAGCGCGGCGGCGGCACGCTCCTCCATCAGGTCGACGAGGTCGTCGACGACGTACTCCTTGAAGTGTTCCCGCGCGGGGTTGTGGCCGGAGGTGTCCCGCAGGGCGGCCCGCCGCGAGCCGTCCACCAGGGGGGCGTCCAGGGTCATGGTGTCGTGCCCGATGGTCACGGTCAGCGACGTGCCGTGGGGGCGACGCGCGCCCACCCACTCCGCGAGTTCCCCGGCGCGTTCGGCCCGCCCCTTCCATTCGGCGAGGGCGGTCGGTTCGGTGTCGGTCGGCGTCACCCCGACGAGGTCGGCGGCCGTGGCGAGCCGCACGTCGTTCTCCCCGAGTGAGGGCAGGACGTCGCCGATGTAGTCGAGGAAGCGACGATTCGGGCCGTGCACGAGCACTCCCCGTTCGGCGACTCGCGGGAACGCGTACAGCACGTAGGCCGCCCGGTGCAGGGCGACGATCGTCTTGCCGGTTCCCGGCCCGCCCCGCACCACCGTCACGCCGCGCGAGGGGGAGCGGACGATGGAGTCCTGCTCGGCCTGGAGGGTCGAGACGGTCTCCCGCATCCGGCCCGTGCGCGCCCGGCCCAGGGCCTCGACCAGAGGGCCGTCCCCGACCACGTCCTCGTCGGTCGGCACGGATCCGTCGAGGAGTTCGTCACTGACACCCGTGACGGTGCGGCCCGCCAGGCGCAGGTGCCGGCGGCGCCGCAGGCCCAACGGGGACACGGCGGTGGCGGCGTAGAACGGACGCGCGGCATCGGCGCGCCAGTCGATGAGCAGCAGATCACCGTCCTCGTCGCGCAGCGAGATGCGGCCGATGCGCAACGAGGCGCCGGCCGTGGTGTCGACGCGGCCGAAGCACAGCGAGCGTTCGGCCGCCCGCAGCTCCCCGACGATCCGGGAGAGGCGATCGACCTCCAGGTCACGGGCGTACCGCTCACCGGGGCTTTCGGGCCGGACGGCCAGTGCCCGGTCGCGGTCCTCGAGTGCCCGGGCCAGGTCGTCGTCCAGCCGCCGGTACATCGTGTCGACCGCCGCGCGCTCCACCTCCACCTGCCGCTCGCGGGAACCATCCGTCACCTCGCCCCGCGGGGAGGAACCCGCGGACCGGTCGGCCACGGGATCACCGCCTCCCTTCCCATCCGCCGACCGCGACTCTTCCGGATTCCGCACCTCGGTGATCCGCTCCATCCCACACCTTCCACCGTGACCCACGTCGTACACCGTACGGCAATCCGGATTCGAGTGGCGTGGTTTCGATGGCCGGGGTTCCGGGGCACGGCGGGGCGGTTTCCGGCCATCGGGCCGGGCGCGGCCACGGTCGGGGCGCCATAATGCGGCGGTGAGCGAGCCCCTGCCCCCGCCGTCGGCGGAGCGCGTACCCGCCGGGGCGCGCCCCTGGCGCACCGATGACGTCAACCGGTGGATCACCGCCGGCCCCGCCGCGTGGGCCCACCCGCTGTGGTCCTGCCTCGCCCTGGTCGCCACGGGAGTGTGGGCGATCATGGCCACCCCCGACCCTCTCTGCACCCCCGCCGACCCCTGTGGCCCCGACTGGTGGGGGATGTTCCTCGCCTGTTCGGCACTGCTGGGCGTGTACTGGGTGTGGCGACGACCAACCCTCGCGTTGATCCTGGTGGCGCCGGTCACCATCCTCCAACTCACCTCTCCCGCCGCCCTGGCCACCGCCCCGGGTCCCGCCCGACTCGGTGTCACGGCCGCCGTGGTGTTCACCGCGCTCGCACTGTGGGAACGGCTGGCCGCCCGGGGTCGGCAGCGGGAGGTGATCGAGCGCGCGGCCGGACCGGAGCGTCACCCGTTGCCCGCCTCGGCGGTGATGTTCCCGCGGGGTCGGACCACCCTGGTGGTGGCCGGCACGCTGTTGGCCGTCACGGGCCTCTGCCTGTGGCAGGGCCTCGCGGCCGAGACCCGGGAGAACGCCCGGGACGCCCGCGCCCAGCGGCTCACGGTTGAGGTGGTGGACCGGGGCGAGGACTCCGTCACCGTTCGGCTCCCCGACGGGGACATCCGGGTGGTGGACGCGTTCTTCCCGGCGAGTCACGAACCGGGCCGGTCCACCGCGGTGTTCGTGGACGGGGACGGGGATCGGGTGCGGTTGGTCGCCGAGCCCTATGACGCGTTCGGGTGGCAGATGCTGATGCTGCTGTTCGGCCTACCGGGGGTGGCCCTGCTGGTGAACGGGCTCGCCGCCCGGAGCCGGTGGCGTCGGATGACGGAGGGGACGGTTCCGGTCCTGCGGGTGCGCGCCGACAACCCCGGCCCCCGGGTCCGCACCCGGGTGTTCGCGGCGGACGACCCCCGGGGGCGGCGCCCCGCGCTGTCGCTGATGACGGTGCCGCCCACCGCCCGGGACCTGCCCGGCGTCGATGACGATCCGGACGGCGGGGAACCGCCCGGTTTCCGGGAGGTCGCGGAGCGGGCCACGGGGCAGGCCATGAAGGGGTCCCATGTCGTGGAGGCCGTGTTGTACGGCGCGGTCACGGAGGGGGCCGAGGCGGTGCTGGTGACGGGACCCGACGGTGTCCGCGACGGCCTGGTGGAGTGCGGGGTCACCCCGGTGCGGGCGAGGGCGCTCCTCCCCGACGCCCGGAACCCCGATGCCCGGCCCTACGGCCCCCATGGCAGTGGCCGTGCCCTGAAGCGTCGGCGGCGTGATCTCCTCGCCCGTGGAGCGGGTGAGGAGATGGCGGAACGGGCGGTGGGCGAGCCTTTGGTGGCGCTTCCCTCGCTCTTCCGTCGAATGGTGGCGTTCTCCCTGGTGGCGCTTGGAGGACACATAGCGGGGGTGACACTTTCGGAGGTCGTGCAGTGGCGGTCGGTTGTTCCCCTCTTCGGCGTTCTGTCGTTGTTCTTCTTCGCCTCCTCCGCCCTGTGGCGGGTGACTGTGGAACGTCGGGGATTGTGGGTGACCCGGCTGTGGAGCACGTCGTTGATCCCGTGGGAGGACATCCGGATGGTTCGCCATTGGGACGCCGACACGCTCCGGGTGGTCGACTCGAAGGGCAGGGAACTTCTGCTACCGGTTGGTGGGGCCGTGGAGGAGCGGGTGCTGCGTCGGGTGGCCGGGGTACGGGAGCGGACCCGGGCGGTGGAGGCGATGTGGCGCCGACCCGAACTGCGGCCGGTGCGGGAGGCCGATGTCGGTTGGCGGGGAATGCCGATGGGGCCGGTGGTGGTGCTTCTCGGCGTGGTGGTGGGTGTGGTGGGCGCGATGTGGTGGTGACGTCGGGCATTCCGGGGGCTGTTGTCCGCCCTTTGCCCTCCCCGCCCGCGTGTCTTGCGGTGGAGCGCGCTCCGGCCCCTACCGTCGGTTGACATGACGACAACACCCGGAACATCGGACACGGCCGGAACCGTCCGGAGGCAGGAGCCGATCGGCTCGGGGTTCGGCGCCCGCAGCACGGCGGAGGAGGTACTGCGCGGCATCGACGTGGTCGGCCGGACCGCGATCGTCACCGGCGGTTACTCGGGGATCGGTCTGGAGACGACGCGGGCCCTGGCGGACGCCGGGATGCGCGTCGTGGTGCCGGCCCGTCGCCCGGAGGAGGCCCGGGAGGCGGTGGCGGGCCTCGGGGATCGGGGCGCCGGCGGCACGGTGGAGGTGGCGGGGATGGACCTCGCCGACCTCGATGACGTGACGGCCTTCGCCGAGGGGTTCGTGGACTCGGGGCGCCGGGTGGACGCGGTGATCAACGGTGCCGGGGTCATGGCCTGTCCCGGGGGGGGGGGGGGGCGGGGGTGGGAGCGGCAGTTCGCCGTCAACCACCTCGGGCACTTCGTGCTGGTGAACCGTCTGCGGGCGGCCTTCTCGGAGGACGGGACCCGGGTGGTCTCGGTCTCCTCGGCGGCGCACCACCGTTCGCCGGTCCGCTGGGACGACCCGTGGTTCGAGGACGGTTACGACAAGTGGGAGGCCTACGGGCAGTCCAAGACGGCCAACGTGCTGTTCGCCGTCCACCTCGACGCCCTCGCCCGGGACGCCGGGGTGCGGGCGTTCTCGCTGCACCCGGGCGCGATCCTCACCCCGCTCCAACGGCACCTGCCGCACGAGGAGATGGTGGTGGCCGGGTGGATCGACGAGGAGGGCCGGGGGATCAACCCCGCCTTCAAGACGCCCGAGCAGGGCGCGGCCACCCAGGTGTGGGCGGCGACCTCGCCGCACCTGGCGGACCTCGGCGGGCTGTACTGCGAGGACTGCGACGTCGCGGTGCCCGCCGACCGGGCCGAGCCCCCGGCGGCCGGGGTCGCGGACCACGCGGTGGACCCGGGGCAGGCCGAGCGACTGTGGGCCTTCTCCGCGGAGTTGACGGGCGTGGACGCCTTCCGCTGAGCGGCGGTCACCCGGGCCGCGCCCCGGCCCGGGTGACCGGTGGGGTCACCCGGCTTCGACCGTCGTCGTGGCCGGTTCCCCGACGCCTCCACCGGCATCCGGCTCCGTGCCCGGCACGCCGGCCGCCGCCTCCGCGCGCAGGGCGGCGAGCAGCGAACGCAGCGCCGGGTGTTCACCGTCGGAGTCGCGGACGACGGCCGAGATGGCGCGCACCGGCTCCGGTCCCCGCACCGGCCGCACGACCACCCCCGGGTGCCGATGGCGCAGGGCCAGGAGCGGCATGACGGCGGGGCCGAGCCCGGCGGCGACGAAGCCCTGCGCGGTGGCGTGGTCCTCGGCCCTCACGGCGAGGTCGGGGCGGAAGCCGGCCGTGGCGCAGGCGTCGAGGATCGGGTCCAGACAGGGGCCGGGGGGTTCGGCGCACACCCACGGCTCGTCGGCCAGATCGGCCGGGGAGACGGTGGGTTCGCGGGCCCGGGGGTGGTCGACCGGCAGGACCACCCGGTAGGGATCGCGCCGCAGGAGCACGACCCGGGTCCCCGGCCGGGGTGGGACGTGCTCGGGGCGCACGGTCAGGACGAGGTCGGCCGCGCCGGTGTCGAGGGCGGCGGTCGGATCGGTGGGGTCGGCCGGTTCGGGGACGACCCGCATCCGTGGATGGTCGCGCCGCATCCGCAGCAGCGCCGGGACCACCAACGTGGTCCCGGCACTCGCGAAGTGATGGAGGGTCAACCGTCCGGTGCGCCCGGCACGCAGGTCGGCGAGGGCCTCGGCGGCCTCGAGAACGCGTTCCTCCACCGCCACGGCGTGCTCGGCGAGGAGGCGCCCGGCGGCGGTGGGCCGCACGCCCCGGCCGATCCGTTCCAACAGGCGGGAGCCGGCCTCCCGTTCCAGCGCCGCGATTTGTTGGCTGACGGCGGAGGGGGTGTACCCCAGTTCGGTCGCGGCGGCGGTGATCGAACCGGTGGCGACCACCGTCCGCAGCGTTCGCAGGCGCCGCACGTCCATCATGCAGCTCAGCTTAACGATGACAGTGAAACTTTTCGCTGGTGCTGTCGGGTTGTCCTCGACATCGTGGAGGGACGCGGTCGGGATCGGGTGTCGGGCCGTGCCACGAGGGCGAAGGGGGACGGCCATGGGCGGCGACGACGGAGGAGCGCCCCCCGGGCCGGGCACGTCGCGTTCCGGTGTGGCGCGGGTGGGGGTACTCGCGCTGTTGTGGGGGTCCACCTTCCTGTGGATCGACCTCGCACTGACCGACCTCACCCCCGGTTGGATCACCCTGCTGCGGTGCGCGCTGGGGGCGGGGGTGCTGCTGGTGTGGTGCCGGCGTGCCGGGTCGCGGCTCCCCCGCGGCCGGGGGAGGTGGGGGGCGATCGCGGTGGCGGCGGCACTGTGCAACACGCTGCCGTTCCTGCTGCTCGCCCGGGGGCAGCAGGAGGTGGACTCCGGGGTCGCCGGGGTGCTGAACGCCACCACCCCGCTGTGGTCCCTGCTCCTCGCGCTGCTGGTGGGAACGGAGCGACGACCGGGACCCGTGCGGGTGGGCGGAGTGGTGCTGGGGTTAACGGGGGTGGCGCTGATCCTCGCGCCGTGGCGGGGCGGCGGAACGTCGTTGCCCGGAGCCCTCGCGGTGCTCGGCGCGGCGCTGTCCTACGCCCTGGCCTTCGTGTACATGAGCCGTCGACTGGTGGGCCGGGGGGTGCCGGTACCGGCGTTGGCCGCCGCCCAACTCCTGGCCGCCACGGTCGCGGCGGTGCCCCTCGCGCTGCTCACGGGGGAGGGGTGGCGCGGCCCGACCGGGGGCGGGGGAGGTGGTGTCGGGGCGACGGCGCTGCTCGCCGTGCTCGTCCTCGGCACGGCGTGCACCGCCGTCACCTTCCTGTTGACCTATCGGATCATCGCCCGGGAGGGGGCCACGGACGCGGCGGCGGTGGGGTATCTCCTGCCGGTGGTGGCGGTGCTGCTGGGGGCCTCGGTGCTGGGTGAGGAGATCGGACCACGGATGGTGCTCGGCACCGCGGTGGTGCTGCTCGCCGTGGCGATGATCCGTCACCGTTCGCGTCCCGCGCGGACGGTGGGTCCCCCGGACGCCTCCCCGGGAAGCCCTTCGGCGGGTACCGGCCGTAAAGGGGGCGTTTATCGGACCTTCCCTCGACGCCCGGGGAGGAATGCCCCGACGATGAGCGGGTAGCGACGGAACGACGGGCGCCGTCCGGGCGGCCGGGGGGCCTTGTGGCGTGACGATCCGCCACCCGTGCCGGACGACGACGGAAGAGAGGACGACCGCTTCCGATGGAGGAACTCTCCTTCGCCGTGCCCTTGTGGGTCTGGGTGGCCGTGAGCGCGGCCATCGCCGTGATGTTGGCCATCGACCTCTTCATGCACCGTGACAACCACGTCATCGAGTTCCGCGAGGCCCTGATCTGGAGTGGTGTCTGGATCGCGGTCGGTCTCGCCTTCGGCCTGGTGTTGTGGGCGTGGCAGGGCGGCGAGGTCGCGGGCACCTACTACGCGGGGTATCTGCTGGAGAAGGCGTTGTCGGTGGACAACATCTTCGTCTTCGCGCTGATCTTCACCTTCTTCGCCGTGCCCGCCGGCTACCAGCACAAGGTGCTGTTCTGGGGCGTGGTGGGGGCCCTGGTGGCGCGGTTCGTTTTCATCTTCCTCGGCGCGGAACTGCTGAACGCCTTCTTCTGGACCGCCTACCTGCTGGGCGGCTTCCTGGTGTGGACGGCGTGGAAGATGCTCGTCTCCAAGGACGAGGAGGTGCACCCGGAGCGCAACCCGGTGGTCCGGCTGGTCCGGCGGATCATCCCCACCGATCCCCGGTACCACGGTGCCCGGTTCTTCGTCCGACTGAACGGGCGCCGGACGGCGACCCTGCTGTTCGTCGTCCTCATCGCGGTCGAGGCCAGCGACCTGGTCTTCGCGGTCGACTCGGTGGGCGCGGTGCTGGCGATCACCACCCACACCTTCCTGGTGTGGACGGCCAACGCCTTCGCCATCCTGGGCCTGCGCAGTCTGTACTTCTGTCTGGCCGGGCTGCTGCGGCGTTTCGAGTACCTGCACTACGGGCTGTCGGTGGTGCTGGCGTTCGCCGGGGTGAAGCTGATCCTCTCCGAGACCCCGGTGGGCAAGCTGCCCATCCCGCTGACGCTCGGGGTCATCGTCGTCGCCCTCGGGATCTCCATTGTCTGGTCCCTGCTGGCCACCCGGGGGCGGGGCGGGAGTCCGGACGCCGGGGACGGGCAGGGCGCCGCCGGCGCCCCGGCGGATGACACGGCGAACGACTCCGGGTCCGATGGGAAGGGGCTGCGCACCGCCGACGGTTCCGGGGACCCGGAGGGGCCCGCCGGGCTGAGCGCGCCCGGGCCCCGCACCCCACCGGGCTGAGGACGACTCCCGGAAGCCCGCGCCCGACGGGGTCACCGTGTCCCCGGGGATGACGCGCCCGACGCACGTGCCCCGTACGGCGGGACGTGTGCGCAACCGCCCCGCGCATCGGCTGTCGGCCGGTGCGCGGGGCGGCCGTGTGGAGGGGGCCGCCGGGAACCCCGGTCGGCGCGGCTCCGGGCGTGGTCAGGAGGTGGGCGCGGTCGTTTCCGGGGCGACGCACGCCTCCGGCGCGCACACCGTCACCGATCCCGTCCGGGCCGACCCGGAACCCCGGGAGTCGACGGTGCCCCGGTGGCCGGCCGGACAGGCGGAGAGGGTGAGCCCGCCGAGCACGACGGCGAGCGCCGCGCACACCACCCGCCGACGCAACTGCCGGTACCGGGTGGTGTACTCCGCCCGCAGCTCGTGGCAGCGCTCGGTGACGGCCCGCAGGGTGCGCCGGGTCAGTGCCATGCGCTCCTCGGCGTAAAGCCGGATCAGTTCCTCTCGCCGCTCCCCGGTGAGCCAGGGCATCCGGTCTGCCAGGGCCTCCCCCTCGACGCGGGCGGTCCGCAGTTCGGACTGGACGAGGAGGTAGCCCTCCAGTTGGTTGATTCCCGAGGCGATGTCGCGGTCGTCCGGCACGGTGATCCCCCGTGTGATCAGGGCCGCTCGCGGCCGGATTCGTCGCTGCGGTGGGACCCGCCGGACCCGCCGGACCCGCCGGACCCGCCGGACCCGCCGGACCCGCCGGACCCGCCGGACCCGCCGGACCCGCGGGGCCGGTCGGCGCGCCCCGACCCGGCGACGTCCTCCGGGTCCTCGGGGGCACCGGGTCGGTCGAACAGCGCCTCGTCGGTGTCCACGGCGTCCCGGCCGCCCGCCAGGTGTTCCTCGCCGAGCGCGGAGACCTGCGGGTGGTGCAGGTCGAAGGCGGGGGATTCGGAGCGGATCCGCGGGAGGGTGACGAAGTTGTGCCGGGGCGGCGGGCAGGAGGTCGCCCACTCCAGGGACCGACCGTAGCCCCAGGGGTCGTCCACGGTGATGCGCGGCGCGTAGCGGGCGGTTTTCCACACGTTGTAGATGAACGGCAGGGTGGACAGGCCCAGCAGGAACGACCCGATGCTGGAGAAGGTGTTCAGGCCCGTGAAGCCGTCCGCGGCCAGGTAGTCCACGTACCGGCGGGGCATGCCCTCCGCGCCCAGCCAGTGCTGGACCAGGAAGGTGGAGTGGAAGCCGATGAACAGCGTCCAGAAGTGGATCTTCCCCAGGGTCTCGTCGAGCATGGTTCCGGTGAACTTCGGCCACCAGAAGTGGAACCCGGCGAACATCGCGAACACCACCGTGCCGAAGACCACGTAGTGGAAGTGGGCGACGACGAAGTAGGAGTCCGAGGCCTGGAAGTCCAGCGGCGGCGAGGCCAGGATGACGCCGCTCAGGCCACCGAAGAGGAAGGTGACCAGGAAGCCGACCGCCCAGAGCATCGGTGTTTCGAAACTGAGCGAGCCGCGCCACATGGTGCCGATCCAGTTGAAGAACTTCACACCGGTCGGAACCGCGATGAGGAACGACATGAACGAGAAGAACGGCAGCAACACCGCGCCGGTCACGTACATGTGGTGCGCCCACACCGTCACCGACAGGCCGGCGATGGCGATGGTCGCCGCCACCAGACCCACGTAACCGAAGATCGGCTTGCGGCTGAAGACCGGGATGACCTCGGACACGATGCCGAAGAACGGCAGCGCGATGATGTACACCTCGGGGTGGCCGAAGAACCAGAACAGGTGCTGCCACAGGATCGGACCGCCGTTGGCGGGGGAGAAGACCTGCGAGCCGAGGACCCGGTCGGAGGCCAGCGCGAACAGGGCGGCGGCCAGGACGGGGAAGGCGAGGATCACCAGCACGCTGGTGAGCAGGATGTTCCAGGTGAAGATCGGCATCCGGAACATCGTCATGCCCGGCGCGCGCATGCAGATGATCGTGGTGATGAAGTTGACCGCGCCCAGGATGGTGCCGAAACCACTCAGGGCCAGACCCATCACCCACATGTCGGCGCCGACCCCGGGTGAGTGCACCTCCGTGGACAGGGGGGTGTAGGCGAACCAACCGAAGCTCGGGCCGCCCTGCGGGGTGATCAGGGAGCCCACGACGATGAGGCCGCCGAAGAAGAACAGCCAGTAGGAGAGGGCGTTCAGTCGGGGGAACGCCACGTCGGGGGAGCCGATCTGCAACGGCATGATGGCGTTGGCGAAGCCCGCGAAGAGCGGGGTCGCGAAGAGCAGCAGCATCACCGTGCCGTGCATGGTGAACATCTGGTTGTACTGCTCGTTGGAGAGGATCTGGTTTCCGGGGCGGGCCAGTTCCGCCCGGATCAACAGCGCCATCACGCCGCCGATCACGAAGAAGCCGAAGGCGCTGACCATGTAGAGCGAACCGATTTTCTTGTGATCGGTGGTGGTCAGCCAGGCGACGGCGAGCGCACCCACCGATTTCGGTTTCGGTTCGTCGATGATGGTGGTGCGTTCGGATGACATCACCATGGACTTCTCTTCTCTGTTCGTGAGGGGAGCGAACGTGTCGCCCTTTCGCGCTCTCCGATGGTGTAGCACCGGGATTCCGTGAAGAGCGGGAATTCACCCGGATGGGCGTGTTGAGAAGTCCTCGTGAAGGCGTGCGCGGGGTGTGGAGTGGCGTTTTTTCATAGGAATTTCATCATGAAAAACAGCGATACTCGGAAAAGAGGGAGAGGGGCGCCGTCCTCCGGGCCGGCACCCCTCTCCCCGGTTCCCTCCTCCCCGCTCGCACGGGCCCGGGACGGTCGGTCAGCCGTCCCGGCCCATCGCCCGGCGGACCGCGTCCCTGGTGCGGTCCGTCACGGCGGCCATCGGCCCCACCGCGAGGTTCCCCGCCGCCGACTCCACTCCCGGGTGCGGGCGGGTGGGGGCGGTCGCCTCGGCGGCCCGGACCTCCTTGGCCAGCCGGATCAGCTCCCTCGACTCCGCCGAACGCCGCAGATGCGTGAACTCGTACCGCTCCTCGGCGCGGGCGTGTTCCATCACCGCCATCCGCAGTCGCAGCAGCCCGGGCAGGAACTCGTCGTCCTCCGGATCCATCCCGTCCAGACGGGAGAGGGCCTCCTTGGACTCCCGTTCCTCCTCCAGGCGATCCGCCACGATCCGCTCGCCGCCCTCGACCGAACGCCGCACGTACGGGTGGACCACCTCCTCCTCGGCCGTCTCGTGGACCGCCAGCAGACGCACCAGCCGGCGGAAGGCGTCCCGGCGTCCGTCACCATTCGTCCGCTCGACCTCGTCGAAGAGGTTGCGGATGTCCCCGTGCTGCCGCGTCAGGAGCGCCACCACGTCGTCCTCGGCGAAGGCGCTGCCGGACTCGGCCCGACGGGAGTCGCGCTCGTCGAGTGGCGACCCACCGCCGCCACCGGCGGCGTCGACACGATCGTCGGGGGCACGGTTGGCAGCGGCGCGGTCATTCGGGGCACGGTCGTCCGGGGTGTCCCCGTGATCCCCGGTGGGGCGTGCGTTCACGACGGTCCTCCTGTCGGGGGATGTCCCGGCGGGCCGGGAGGGGCGGGCGGAACAGCGGGGGCGCGGGAGGGGCGGACGGGAGCGGAGGGGAACCCCGGGCCGGTCATCGCCCCTCCCGCAGCGCCGCCACCGGGTGCTCGCCCTCGGTCTCCAGCCGGTACTGCCGGCCGAACATCTCCTCGTGCTCGTCGATGACCCGGTCGCTGGGGGGCGCGACCTCGCCGTTGAGCTTCTCCTGCATCCGTTCGAACCGCTCATGGGCGTCCCGCACGTATCCGGCGCCCAGCGTGGTCAGGTCGAGTTCGTCGGCGATCAGGTCGCGCACGTACCCCTTGTTCGGCTCGAAGGTGATGACGTTCGGCAGTTCCGGGGCCAGCACCTCGGCCGGCTCCCGTCCGTCGTGCCGCCGCATCAGCTCGCAGGCGATCCGCAGGTGCTCCAGCTCCATGTTCAGGTGCAGCTCCCAGATCGCCCGGATCCGGGGGTCGGGCTCCTGCTCCATGAAGGAGTGGTAGAGGTAGCACTCGTTGTACTCGTGGTGCACCAACTGCTCCCACCACGACTCGCCCGGGTCCACCAGTGACTCGTAGTGCGTGACGTGCTCCTCCTCGATCAGCCCGATCTCCTGGTAGAGCTGCCGCGCGATCGGCTCCATGTACGTCGGACCGACGTTCATGTAGAAGTTCATGGTCTGCTGCTCGGTCGACATGATCGTCAGCGCGTGCAGACGGGAGAGCGGATCGACGCCGGTGCGGTCGTAGGGGTCGCGCACGTTGTCGGCGGGGTGGCGGTGCTGCTGCCGGGTGGGCCGTCCCGGCATGACCTCGGTGAGACCGTCGACGATCGCCTCGGCCTTGCGGTGCTCGATGATCTCGTAGAGGTTCGCGTACCGGTACAGGTGGTCGAAGTCCTCCAACACCCCGAACCGGTAAGCCTGTCGGAGATAGGGGTCCGGCTCCATCCGAGCCACCCAGGCCGTCAGGTCCACCGCCACCTGCTCGTAGGCGATGGTGGTCTCCAGCACCGAGGAGACGCCGGGCAGCAGCCAGTTGACCGCCTTCTGCTGCTGGGCCTCGACGTACCGCACCTCGGCGAGTCGCCGCTTGACGTCGGGATCGGGGCAGTGGCGCGCCATGTGGTGGCTGAACATGATCGCCTCCACCTCGACGCCGTTCATCGCGATGACCCGGCAGCGGGTGTAGGGGTCGCAGTGGTCGGGATCGAAGGGGGTGACGTCGAGCTCGCGCCAGTTGCGGATCTGACGGTCCAGGGGGATGCCCTGCTGCTCGAGGGGGTTGAACGGCATGACTGCTTCCTGCTCTCCGTGGGGGAAGGGGCGGGCTCGGGGCCCCGTCGGGTCTCCGTGGGCGGATCCGTCGGGCGGAATCCGCCCACGGGTACCCCCACGAGGCCGTTCCTCCCGCGGATATCCGGGATTTCCATCCCATGGCCGAAAAAAGGGGGGCGGGAAAGGGCACGGGGAACGGTGCGACCGGCCGATAGGGTCGGGACATGGACACGGTGGAGTGGTCGGCGGGACGCGAACGGACGGCGCGATGGGTCGCCCGGAACCTGCCTCCCGACACCCGGGTCGTCGGCGCCCGTGGCCTGCGCGGTGGCTGGACCTCCGAGATGTGGCACCTGGAGACGGTCGGTCCGGAAGGCGCGCGCGGCGGGGTGGTGCTGCGTTCCCTCGTACGGGAGTTCTTCCGCGCGCACGCCCCCGGCCTGCTGGGACGCGAGGCCCGGGTCCTGGAACTGCTCGCCCCCGGGCCGGTTCCGGCGGCCCGTCTCCTGGCCGTCGACCCGACCGGCGAACACACCGACCACCCCTCCCTGCTGATGACCCTGCTGCCCGGTGGGCTGCGTCTCGGCGCGCCCGCCGGCGAGGAGCCGGAGAGCGCGGTGGACCGCCGGGTGCGGCTACTGGCCCGGCAGCTCGCCGACATCCACCGTTTCGAGCCGGCCCCCGCCGACCGCCCCCGTGCCTGGCAGGCGTGGACCGCCGCCGACCGGGTGCGGGTCCCCGCCGACACGACCCGCCCGGGGTTGTGGCGGCGGGCGGTGGAGCTGATCCGACGGGAGCAACCGGACCCCGCCACGTACCGGCCGTGCTTCCTGCACCGCGACTACCACCCCGGCAACGTGCTGTTCTCCGACTCGCCGGACGGTCGACCGGGCGGGGAGCGGATCACCGGTGTCGTCGACTGGGTGGAGACCTCCACCGGGCCCGCCGACCTCGATGTGGCGCACTGCTCGACCTCCCTGGCCCTGCTGCACGGCCCCGACACCGCGCTCGGCTTCGCCGAGCACTACCTCCGCGAGGGCGGCCGTGACCTCGCGGCGGACCCCGCCGACCGGCTGTACTGGCACCTGCTCGACGCCCTGGCCTTCGCCCCCGACGCGGAGAAGGTCGCCACGGTGTGGCGCGGTGCCGGTCGCCCCGACCTGACCCCGGAGCGGGCCGCCGCCCGTCTGGAGGAGTGGCTCGCGGCCCTCCTGGAGCGTTTCGATCGGCCCCCGACGCGCCGGCCCGGTGGCGGTACGGACGAGCACCGCGGCGGGGAAACCACGGGAACAGGGGACGCGAAGGAAAGGGTGGGAACGTGACGGACATCGGGGCGGGCACCGGCGCCGGGGCGGAGGGCGGCGCGGAGGGCGGCGCGGAGGGCGACCCCGCCGGCGGGCGGGACGGCGGGGTACCGGCCGGTCCGGCCGGTCCGGTCGCGCGGGCCCTCGAAAGTCTGGAGGGCCTGGCGTTGGGGGACTCCTTCGGCGAGCGCTGGTTCCACACCTTCCGGCCCCGGGAGCGGGCCGCGGCCGAGATCGCCCGGCGGGAGTCGCCCGTCGAGTCACCCTGGCGCTGGACCGACGACACCGCGATGGCGGCGAGCGTGCTGCGGGTCCTGCACGAGCACGGCGAGGTGCGTCCCGACCGGCTGGCCGAACTCTTCGCCGGGACCTTCGCGGCGGACGCCCATCGCGGGTACGGGTCCGGGATGCACCTCCTGCTGCCGGAACTCGCGGTCGACCCCACCGCCTGGCCCACCGCGTCCCGCCGGTTGTTCGGCGGCGAGGGCAGTCTGGGCAACGGCGCCGCGATGCGAGTGGCGCCCCTCGGCGCCTGGTACGCCGGCGACCCGTCGGCCGCCGCCGCTGCGGCCGTGCTCTCCGCCCGGGTCACCCACGCCCACCCCGAGGGGGTGGCGGGCGCGGTGGCGGTGGCCGTGGCGACGGCGATCCTCGCCGGGGACGACCACGCCGCGCCCACCGGCACGGAACTGTTGACGGTGGTGGCCGGACACCTGTCGGCGGGGGAGGTCCGGGACGGACTGGTCCGCGCGGCCGACCTCCCCGGTGACGCCGGCCCGCTGCGCGCGGCGGCACTGCTGGGCAGCGGGGACCGCGTCCGGGCGGATGACACGGTGCCGTTCGCGCTGTGGTGCGCCGCGCACCGGGCCGACGATCTGACCGAGGCGCTGTGGACGACCGCCGCCGGCTTCGGTGACGTGGACACCACCTGCGCCATCGTCGGCGGGGTGGTGGCGGCCCGCACCGGAGTCGCCGGGGCGCCGCCGGAGTGGCTGGAACGCCGCGAGCCGTTGCCGCCGCCGTTCGCCCGGTAGCGGGGCGGCCGGCCGGTCGCGCGAACGCGGGAGAGCGCCGGTACCACGGGCCGGGCGTCGGCGGCGTCCGCGCCACCGCTTCCCGCCCCCGACCCGTGCGCCGTCGGGCCCACGGGGCGATCACTCCGGATGCGGGTGGTACCCGCCGGTTCTACGGTGAGGACAACGACGGGCCCCGCCCCGGGCCCGGGGGACCGGCGAACAGAGAGGCACAGCGGATGAGCACATCGGACGAGCCCTCGCGCGGGACCGAGCGCAACGAGCCTCTCGACGAGAACCGTCCCACGCCCGACCGACTCCTGCACACGGGAGGCGAACGGCCCGTGGACCCGGAGGACCTGGTCCGCCTGACCGGCAGGGAACCCACCCCCGAACGACTGGAGAGGGCGCGGAGGAAGCTGGAGGAGGAGGGGCCGGCGGCCGTGGAGCGGCTGCTGCCCTGACCCCGACCGGCGGGCGCCCGGGGCGTCCGCCGGCGCGATGCGGTCCCCGTCGCCGGAGCGACGGTAGGGGACGCCGGGGCCGAACCGCAGCACCTCGCCGGGGCCCTCCGCCCCGGATGGTTCCGACGGGGTGCCCGCGCCCCTCGCGGACCGGGGTTCCGGGGCGGTGCCGATGCCGGGATCGGTGTCGGGGGGTCGGCGCGGGGCCGGCACCCACCGGGCGGGGGTGTCGTCGGTTCGTTCCCGGGGGCCGGTGCCGCCTTCCGGATCGGCGGTCCAGGGCGCGTCGAGGGTCGTCGCCGTGTACGGGTCGTCCTCCACCGCGCCGGGCGTGCCCGGCCCACCGGCCGTGCCCACCGCACCGGGCGTGGTGGTCGTGCCCACCGACGTGGTGGTCGTGCCCACCGAGTGGGTCGCATGGGCGGGGTACGTCCCACCCGCCGGGCGGGGCGTGTCCGCCGCACCGGTCACATCGGTCGTCGTGCCCGTCGCACCGGCCGCCGTGCCCGCCGTACCGACCGTGCCCGTTGGGGCCACCGCGCCCACTCGGCCGGCGGCCGGTGCGGCGGGCTCCCGTGTCGGTTGTGCCCGCTCCGGGGGCGCTTCCGGCCCCGGCTCCGCGGGCGGCCGGGCGTAGGGCACCCGGGGGTCCCGGGGTCCGGCGGGGCCCGTTTCCGCACACGCCCGGTCCACGACCCCCGTCACGGCATCCACCCCGGGGTCCGGGCCGGTCTCCCACCGGGAGACCGGACCCCGTCCCCGGACGTACCGCGCCGGTCCCCGACCGGTACCGGATCCCGGCCGCCCCCGTCCGAACCCCGGCCCGGAACGCCGCGTGGCTCAGGCGTGGTCCACCAGTTGGGCGTGGCCGCGCGCCCGGGCGCAGTGCCCGCAGCAGTAGAAGTGGCCGTCCTCGGTCTCCAGGCCGTGCCCCAGGATCCGGCACTGACAGTTCTCGCAGATGGGTGCCATCCGTTGGGCCGCGCACTCGATGCTGTCGAAGACGTGCACCGCCCCCGCCGCGTGCACCTCGAACGCCATCCGGTACTCGTTGCCGCAGACCTCGCAGGCCGCCATGTCGATCACTCCTCCGCTGTCGGTGTCGTTCACCGCCACCGACGCCTTTCGGTCGGTTCGCCGGGTTCGGCGCGCCGACCGCCTCCGCGCAGCAGGATCGGTCCGTTCCGGCGCGATCCCCGGGTACCGCGTCCCGGCACGCCCGGCGCTCACCCCGACGGCGGAATGTTCCGGGTGAGTCGCCGGTTGGCCATCACGGACGGCGTCGTGCGTCGTCCCGCCCCGCAGGGCGCGTCCGCACCGTCCGGCGGCTCCTCGCGGCCCCTTACCCCTTCCGGCCGCCCGGAGCCCTCGGACGGTCGGCGACGCGTGCCGCGTTCCCGTTCGGACCGGGGACGCGGGGTGCCCACCGCCGTTGACACGGCGACCGGAAGATCTCCCCGGTCGCCGGGAAAAGGACCCGTTCACCGTGCCCGATCAGCCGCAGCCCCCCGCCGGTTCCGCTTCGCCCGCCCCCGCTACCGGGGGCGGGGAGGAGCGCGCGCCCGGCACCCCGCGCGTGGCGCCCGGCGCGGTGCGCGGCCGGGCCGCCGGGAACGCCCCCCTCCCGCTCTCGCTGCTGGAGTTGGCGACCGTCGGTGAGGGGATCACGCCCGAGCGGGCCCTGCTGGACGCCGTGGAGGCCGCGCGGGTCGCCGAGGCGAGCGGCTACCACCGTCTGTGGGTGGCCGAGCACCACGGTATGCCGGGTGTCGCCTCCTCCTCGCCCGCCGTGCTGCTGGCCCACCTGGTCGCCCACACCTCCCGGATCCGGTTGGGCTCGGGCGGGGTGATGCTGCCCAATCACGCGCCGCTGCTGATCGCCGAGCAGTTCGGCACGCTCGAGGCGCTGGCACCGGGCCGGATCGACCTGGGCCTGGGCCGTGCGCCGGGCACCGACGGGTTGACCGCCGCCGCGCTGCGCGGCCCCAACCGGCTGCACGAGGGCGCCGAGGACTTCCCCCGGCAGCTCGCCGAACTCGTCGCCTTCCTGGACGGCGATCCGCCGCCGGTGCCGGGGGCGCGTCCCGACGCCCGGGTGCACGCCGTGCCCGGGCCGGTGACGGGGGCGCCGGCCCGCCCGCCGGTGTGGCTGCTGGGCTCCTCCGGGTACAGCGCCGAACTCGCCGGTCGGCTCGGGCTGCCGTTCGCCTTCGCCCACCACTTCGCCGCCCGACACACCGGGCCGGCGCTGGAGCTGTACCGGGCCTCCTTCCGGCCCTCCGCCGTCCTGGACGCCCCCTACGCGATGATCGCGGTGTCGGCGCTGGCGGGGGAGGACGAGGGGGAGGTCCGTCGGCAGGTGATGACGGGCGCGTTGGCGATGTTGCGGTTGCGCGGCGGGCGCCCCGGTCCGGTGCCGACGCCCAACGAGGCGGAGGACCACCCGTACACGCCGCTGGAGCGGCAGGTGGTGGACAGTCGGCTGGCCGAGACGGTGCACGGCACCCCCGACGCGGTGCGGGAGGGGCTCGACTCCCTGGTCGCCGCCACCGGAGCGGACGAACTGATGATCACCACGATGGTGCACGGCGCCCGGGCGCGTCTGCGCGGTTACGCGCTCCTGGCCCGCGCCTACGGACTGCCGGGCGCCGAGGGCGCGCTCCCGGCGGAAAGCGGGGTTCGCGCGTCCGTGCCCGGGCCGGTGACCCCTCCCACCGGGGAATGAACCCGTCGCGCGGCCGTTCGGACGCGTAACCCGGGCGTTCCGGGGCAGGTGTGCGGGGGAGACCGGGTGCGCGGCGGAAGCGTCGCGTACGGCAGGTGTCGTGAGAGGACATCACCCCGGGGGATGATCGTGGCGGTGTGTCACGGACACCCCGGCCCGGCCCCGGATCCGCCGGGGCCCGAAGGCGCGACGCCCGCGATGGGCCGATGGATCGGCACCCGCCGCAGGGGCGGCGGGAGAAGGAGGGAACGGCATGTCGGGCTTTCTCGACCGCGCGAAGGAGCAGGCCCAGAAGGGGTACCGCACCGGCAGGGAGAGGCTGGGGCAGGGCATCGAGCAGGGGCGCGACAAGCTGAACGACGTTCAGGCGCAGCGCGCCGGTAACGAGTTGTTGCGTTCGCTGGGTGCCGCGTACTACCGCAAGGAGCACGGCACCGGCTCCGAGCAGGAGGTCGGCGCGATCGTGAAGGCGCTGGAGGACCACATCACCGAGCACGGTGACGACTTCCTGAAGTGAGCCCCGGTCGCCGGGGCGGGCGGACGGTGACGACGAGGGGCGGGTGCGGGGATGATCACATCCCCGCACCCGCCCCTCCCCGCTTCCGGGGCTCGGTCGGCCGGCGAACCGGCTCGGCCCACCGCTCCGAGGGCGGGGCGCACGGTCGACCGGGCCCCACCTCTCGCACGGTGCCCCGGCCCATGCGGCCCATGCGGCCCATGCGACCCGGGGGGTTCGCCGCCCGGGTCCGGACGGGCCCGGCGGGCCGCCCTACAGGTCGAACACGGCAGTCACCGGCGCGTGGTCGGACCACCGGGAGGCATGGTCGGCGGCCCGCTCCACGTACGCCTTCCGGGCGCGCGCGGCCAGTCCGGCGGTCACCACCTGGTAGTCGATGCGCCAGCCGGCGTCGTTGTCGAAGGCGCGGCCCCGGTAGGACCACCAGCTGTAGGGGCCCTCGGTTTCCGGGTGCAGGGCGCGCACCACGTCGGTCCAGCCGCCCTCCTCGCCGAACACCCGGTCCAGCCAAGCGCGTTCCTCCGGCAGGAAGCCGGCCTTCTTCCGATTGGTCCGCCAGTTGCGCAGGTCGGCCTCGCGGTGGGCGATGTTCCAGTCCCCGCACACCAGCACCTCGCGCCCCTCGTCCGCCGAGCGCTTGCGCAGGTCCAGGAGATGGGGGAGCAGTTCGGCCATGAACCGTTCCTTCTCGTCCTGCCGTTCGGTGTCCACCTCGCCGGAGGGCAGATACAGGGAGGCCACGGTCACGCCCGGCAGGTCCACCTCCAGCCAGCGGCCGGACGTGTCGAACTCGGCCGAACCGAAGCCGATCCGCACCGCGTCCGGCGCGCTTCGGGAGAGCACGGCGACGCCCGCGCGCCCCTTGGCGGCGGCCGGTGCCCAGTGGGCGTGCCAACCCTCGGGGTTCAGCACCTCCGGTGCGAGCTGTTCGGGCTCGGCGCGCACCTCCTGCAGGCACACCACGTCGGCGTCGGTCCCCGCCAACCAGTCGCGGTAACCCTTGCGGTCGGCGGCACGCAGGCCGTTGACGTTGACGGTGCTGACGGTGAACACGGGGGTCTCCGGGACTGTTCGCGGCGGTCGGGCGCCGGCCGGGATCGGGCGCCGGCCGGTCGGGACGGTGCGCGACGGGGACCGGTGCCCGCGCCGGGCGCCGCACCACCGTACCGCGCCGCCCCGGGACGCCCGGGGCGCGGTCCCGGGCGGGGACGACCACCGTGGCCGGGCCCGCACCGTCACCGGTTCCTGCCCGCTTCCGGCAGGTCGGGGCGCGGTCCCGGGCGGGGACGGGGCCGCCGGCGCCGTCCGGACGAGGTGCTCCCGGTCGGGGCGCGACCTCGATCGGCGAAGGCCGCCCGGCCGCCCGGGGGCGTCCGGGGCGGGTCGTACGATGGCGCCATGCGGATCGTCACCGCGCGCTTCGACCACCCGGACGCGCGCAAGCTCAACGACATCGTCCAGGCCGAGTACGCCGAGCGGTACGGCAGCGGGGGTGACGTCACCCCCCTCGCGCCGGAGATGTTCGACCCGCCCCGGGGGATCTTCCACCTCGTCTACGACGAGACGGACGCGCCGATCGCCACCGCCGGCTGGCGCGCGATGGAGGACCCGGAGGAGTGCTACGAGCCGGGTGACGCCGAGATCAAGCGGATGTTCGTCATGCGGCATGTCCGGGGCCGGGGCCTGGCCCGGCACCTGCTGGGGATGCTGGAGGACTCGGCCCGCGTCGCCGGCCGCGTCCGGATGGTCCTGGAGACCGGTGACCAGCAGCCGGAGGCGATAGGGCTCTACGTGTCGGCCGGATACGTGCCGGCGGAGCGCAAGTTCGGGGTCTACCGCTGTTCCGAGAACAGCCGGTGCTATGTGAAGGCCCTGTAGTCGAGGCGGCTGCCGGCCCCCGCCCGGCGCGGTCGGGCCCCGGTGTCGGTGTCCGTGTCACCCACCGAATTCCCGCCGGACCCGGTCCGGCGTGCCCCGGCCCGGCACCCCGGGCCCCACGCCCCGACGGCAGCCGTCAGCCGCCGGCGGGGGCGCCGGTGGTCGGTTCCGGAGCCCGCCTCCGGACGGCGAGCGCGAGCAGCGCCAACCCCACCGCCGCCCATCCCAGCAGGATCAGCAGTGGCCCCGCGCCGCCGGCACCGTCGAAGAAGGCCACCGACCGCAGCAGCGAGGCCCCCGCTCCCGGTGGCAACGCCTGGCCGAGACCGGCGATCGCGCCGGGCAGCAGGTCGGGGGAGGAGGCGGCGCCGGAGAAGGGGTTGCCGAAGGCGATGACCAGCAGGGCGCCGAGCCCGACTCCGGGCGGGCCGAGCAGGGCACCGAGCCCTGCGGGCAGCGCGCCGCAGGCCAGGACGACGAGGGCGAGCGAGGCCGCCGCCGCCCACCAACCGCCGCCGAGCACCCCGAGCCAACCGTGCAGCAGCAGGGCCGCGACCATCCCCACCAGGGCGCACGCCCCGGTCAGGGTGATCGCGCCCCGCGTGCCGCGCAGCCCGAGGAGGGTGATCAGGGCGCCCGCCGCGACGCCGGCCAGGGCGAGCGGGAGCAGCCCGGCGGCGAAGGCGGCACCGCGCGGGTCCCCGGCCGGGGTGGGCACGAGGTCGGTGACGGTCACCACGGTCGCCGTCCCGGTACCGGCGTCCGCCTCGGCGAGGCCGGCGCGCACCCCCTGCTCCAGCAGTTGGGCGACGGCGGGACCGCCGGCGGAGGCGACGAGCAGTTCGGGACCGTCGGGACCGAGGACGATCGCCCCGCTCACCTCGCGGTCGGTCACGGCCGTCGCGGCGGCGTCCCGGTCGGGGTAGCCGCGCGGGTCGAAGGCGTTCTCGCCGGCACCGGCCAGGGCCCCGGTCACGGTCTCGACGGCCGCCGGCGGGCCGACGACCCCCAGCGGCAGGTCCCGGGGGGCGGTGCGGGCGGCGGGCCAGGCGAAGGCCCACAACAGGCAGCCGGCGAGCACCGGCACCAGTAGGAGAACGGGGATCACGGCCCGGCGGGAGCCGGGGGCCGGGGGTCGGAACCGGAGGCGTCCGGTCCCCGGAGGAGCCGGATCCGGCGTGGTGGGGTCGTCGGGGGAGAGGGCGGTGGACACGAGGACCTCCAAAGAGAAGGATCGTTCGTTTTACGTGCGACCCACGCTCCTCCGCCGATGGGAACTTGTCAAGAATGAACGTTCGTTTTACGATTGTCGGCATGGCCCGCGTCTCCCGGGAACACCTCGATGCCCGCCGCCGTCAGATCCTCGACGGCGCCACCGCCTGTTTCGCCCGCAGGGGCTTCCACGGCACCTCGATGCAGCACATCCTCGCCGAGACGGGACTCTCCGCCGGCGCGGTCTACCGGTACTTCCGAGGCAAGGACGAGATGATCGCGGCGATCCTCGCCGAGGTCGTGGGCACCGTGGGGGCGGCCTTCGCCGAGGTGGCGCAGGAGGAGCACCCACCGGAGCCCGGTGAGGTGGTGGCCGGGGTCTTCCTGCGCACCCGGCACCTGCTCGCCTCGCGCGGCATACCGCTGACCCTGGTGGTGGAGGCGTGGTCGGAAGCGGCCCGCACCCCCCTGCTGCGCGACATGCTGACCGAGCGGGTGACCGAGGTCATCGGGGCCTGGGAACGCATCATCGATCGCTACCGCGCCGCCGGACGGCTCCCCGCCGACGTGCGATCCGACCGCGTGGCACGGGCCATGATCGGCTGTGCCCACGGTCTGCTGCTCCAGGGGGCGCTGCTCGGACCACCGATCGACGATCCCGAGGAGGGCGCGGCCGTGCTGCGCGAGGGGATCGCGGCCCTGGTCGCGATGACCCCGGCCCCGACCCCGACCCCGACCCCGGCCCCGGCGGAGGGTGTGACCGGCGACGGGGAGAGCTGACCCCGACCGTGCCCTCCGACGTGCCTCGGAAACGGTCGGTGGCGGTCGTGTCCACCGCGCGGTCAGTCCCGGAGGTTCCCACCCCGACCGGCTTCCGTTTCCGGCGCGTCCCCGGCGCCGACCCCGTCCCGGCCGTCCGCCGCGCCGGTGGTGTCAACCGTCGCCGCCTCCCCGGTGGCGCCGGCCGTCGCGCGCCGGCTCTCCACCTCCGCCCGCAGGCGCCGGTCCAGGGCGAGGGAGACCTCCGCGTACGCCACCTGCTCGGCCAGCGGCCGCAGGTGTTCGATCACCCCGGACGCCTTCTCGAGGTCGGCCTCCGACAGCGGTCCGTCCCCCCTCCAACCCGGGACGTCGCCCAGCAGGTGGGCGCGCAGCAGCTCGGTGAAGCTCTCCGCCAACTCCTCCGCGTGGTCGCGCACCCGCCGGCCGGTGGCCAGGACCGAGGAGAGCGGCAGGTCGGCCCGCACCAGGGCGGAGGAGGTCTCCAGCAGGGTGCGACCGGTGGGCACCAGGCCGTTCCCGTCCACCGCGATGTGGCCGATCTCCATGGCGGTGGCCGGGTTCACGGCGGTGTCCGCGTCCGGCCGGCCGGACGGGTCGAGGCGGGCGGCCGGCCCCTCGGGGGTCGGCCGGACGGGTTCCTCCTCGGCGGGGGGCCAGGGGTGGTCGGCCATGCCGAGGAGCTCGGCGGTGGCGCCGGCGTCGCGGCCCCGGGTGAAGGCGTCGATCAGTTCGGCGATGCCGTTGAGGGTGTGGCCGCGGGCCAGCAGCGCGGCGATGGTCCGCAGCCGGGACAGGTGGTGGTCGTCGTACCAGGCCAGCCGTCCCTCGCGGCGGGGCGGGGGCAGTAGGCCGCGTTCGCGGTAGAAGCGCAGGGTGCGGACGGTGATCCCGGCGGCCTCGGCGAGTTCGGCGGTGCGGTACCCGCCGGCGGTGCCGGCGCGCTCGTCCGTGTCGGGGCGAGCGGGCGCGGTGTCCCCCGGGGGGTGGGGTTTCGGCCGCACCGGCCGCTCATCCGTCATGTTGTCAGGTTAAAGCGCGCACGCACCTACCAATCGGTAGGGTCCTGCCCTACGCTCCCATCGTGCCAGTGATGACTGGCATGATGCGTCGAGGAGGTCGGATGAGTGAACGGGAACACGTCCGGGTGGCGGTGATCGGCACCGGTTTCGGTGGGCTCGGGGCCGCCGTGTGCCTGCGCCGGCAGGGCGTCACGGACTTCGTACTGCTGGAACGGGCGAAGGGGATCGGCGGCACCTGGCGGGACAACACCTATCCGGGATGCGCCTGCGACGTCCCCTCCCACCTGTACTCCTTCTCCTTCGCCCGGCGCCCGGACTGGCCCCGCGGCTTCTCCGGGCAGCCGGACATCCTGGAGTACCTGGAATGGGTCACCGACACCTTCGACCTGCGTCCGCACATCCGTTTCGATTCCGAGGTGCTGGCCGCCCGCTGGGACGGTGACGCCCTGCGCTGGGTCGTCGAGACCGCCTCCGGCACCCTCACCGCCGATCTGCTGGTCTCCGCCGCCGGGCCGCTCTCCGACCCCGCCCTCCCCGACATCCCCGGCCTGGCCGACTTCCCCGGCACGGTCTTCCACTCCGCCCGCTGGAACCACGACCACGACCTGCGCGGCGCCCGGGTCGCGATGGTCGGCACCGGCGCCTCGGCCATCCAGATCGTGCCCGCCATCGCCCCGGAGGTGCTGCGGCTGACCGTCTTCCAGCGCACCCCGCCGTGGGTGCTGCCGCGCGCCGACCGCGCCATCGGCGAGGCGGAGCGCACCCTGCTCTCCCGGGTCCCCCCGATCGCCGCCCTGCGACGCCAACTGCTCTGGCTGCTCAGGGAGTTGCAGGTCGGGAACTTCGCCCGGCACCCGGAGCGGATGCGGCTGGTCGAACGGTTCGCGCTGGCCCACCTGCGCCGCGCGATCCCCGACCCCGACCTGCGCCGCGCGCTGACCCCGGACTACCGGCTCGGCTGCAAGCGGATCCTGCTCTCCAACGACTGGTACCCCACCCTCGCCGAGCCGCACGTGGACCTGGTGCCCTCATCGCTGCGCGAGGTGCGCGGCTCGACCCTGGTCGCCGCCGACGGCACGGAGACGGAGGCCGACACCATCGTCCTCGGCACCGGCTTCCACGTCACCGACATGCCGATCGCGCACCGGATCACCGGGGCCCGGGGCCTCACGCTGGCCGAGGAGTGGCGGGACGGCATGGCGGCGCTGCGCGGCTCCACCGTCGCCGGGTTCCCCAACTTCATGACGATCATCGGCCCCAACACCGGGCTGGGGAACAGCTCGATGGTCCTGATGATCGAGGCCCAACTCTCCTACCTGGCGGACTTCACCCACCGGCTCGCCGAACTGTCCCGCCGGGCCGGTCGGCCGGTCGCCCTGGTGCCCCGCCGGGAGGCGGTGGACACCTACAACGAGGCGCTCCAGCGGCGCATCGCCGGCTCGGTGTGGAACACCGGCGGCTGCGTCAGCTGGTATCTGGACGCCAACGGCCGCAACACCACCGTGTGGCCCGACACCACCGCGGCCTTCCGCCGCGTCACCCGCCGGCTGGAACCCGCGGAGTACGAGGTGCTGGGCAGCCGCCTCGACACCCGGGTCCCCGAAGGAGCCACCCTGTGAATCCCCGCCCCGACACCGACCCCCGCCCCGACACCGCCGACCCCTCGGCGGCCCCCCGCACCCGGGAGCTGATGGTGGAATCCACCGGCGGCGCCCGACTGCACACCGTGGTCCGGGAACCGGCCCGACCCGCCGGCGCCGCCCCCTCCGACCCGGCGCCGACCATCGTCCTCGCCCACGGCTGGACCTGCGCCGTCTCCTTCTGGGAGGCGGTCCTCGAGCACCTCCCCGCCGACCACCGGGTGGTCCGCTACGACCAGCGCGGCCACGGCCGCAGCCCGGTCGTCCGGCGTGGGTGCGCTCCCGACCGGCTCGCCGACGACCTGTGCGCGGTGCTCGCCGCGACCGTGCCCGACGGTGAACGGGCCGTGGTCGGCGGGCACTCGATGGGCGCCATGTCGATCGTGGCCGCCGCCGACCGGCCGGTGTTCCGGGAGCGGGCGGCGGCGGCGATGCTCTGCAGCACCGGCGTCGACCGACTGACCGCCGAGGCCCGGCTGACCCCCTTCCGATCGGTCGGCCCGCGCACCCGGGCGCAACGGCTGATGCTCGGCTCGGCACTGCCGTTGGGCCCGATCACCCCGCTCACCGAGTGGGCGCTGGCCCGCGTCACGCTGGGTCCCGGCGCCGATCGCCGGCTGCGACGGGAGGTGGCCCGGCTGACGCACGCCTGTCCGCGCCGCTCCCGCGCGGACTGGGCCGCCGTGCTCCACTCCCTCGACCTGCGGGAGAAGCTGCCGCTGCTCACGGTGCCGACGGTGGTCGTGCACGGCACGGAAGACCTCCTCACCCCGCCCGTGCACGCCCACCGGATCGCCCGGGCGGTGCCGAACGCGGGGGAACCGGTGATGCTCTCCGGGCTCGGGCACATGACCCCGATGGAGGACCCGGAGCGGATCGCGGGGATCCTGCGGGACCTGGCGCGCGAACATCCGCCGGGAGGCGCGTCCGCGAAGGCGTCCCGTACGGAAGGGGATGTCGGGGGCGCGCCGGCGGGCGCCGGTGATGGCGCCGGTCCGGCCGACGGTGCCGGCGAGAGCGGTGGTGTCGCCGCCGCCGGTCGGGAGACGGATACCACGACGACCGGCGGCCGGACCGGGTCCGGGACCGGGGAGGAGGCGTGATGGCCGGAGGGAACGGGGTTCCGGACGGTGGGTCGGAGGGTGGGTCGGAGGGTGGACCGAACGGCCTCCCGGACCGGGACACGGGCGCGGGTGCGGCGGCTGCCACCGGTGCGGCGCCGGGGGCCCGGGTCGCGGTGGTGACGGGCGCCGCCCGGGGCATCGGCGAACTGCTGGTCCGCAAGCTGTCGGGGCGCGGCCTGCGGGTGGCGCTGGTCGGCCTGGAGCCGGAGCGGATGCGGGAGGTGGCCGACTCCCTGCCCGGCCCCGCCCTGGTCCTGCCGGCCGATGTCACCGACCCCGCCGCGATGCGGGAGGCGGCGCTGCGGGTCCGGGAGGGCTTCGGCCGGGTGGACGTGGTGGTGGCCAACGCCGGCGTGGCCACCGGCGGACGCTTCACCGAGTCGGACGACGCGACCTGGCGCCGGGTGATCGAGGTCAACCTCATCGGCTCGGCCGCCACCTGCCGCGCGTTCCTGCCGGACCTGGTGGAGAGCCGTGGGTACTTCCTGCAGGTGGCCTCGCTGGCGGCGATCGTCCCCGCGCCGATGATGACCGCCTACTGCGCCTCCAAGTCCGGGGCGGAGGCGTTCGCGCACGCCCTGCGGGCGGAGGTCGGCCCTCTGGGGGTGGACGTCGGCGTGGGCTACCTCAGTTGGACCGACACCGACATGGTGCGCGGCGCCGACGCGGACCCGGTACTGGGGGGCCGGCGGAGCAACCTGCCGTGGCCGGCCAACCGCACCTATCCGGCCGGGCCCGCCGTGGACCGGCTGGTGGCGGGCATCGAACGTCGCGCCGCCCACGTGTACGGGCAGCGGTGGCTGCGCGGGATGCAGCTGGTGCGGCCCCTGCTGCCGGCGGTGATGGGCACGCTGGGGGCCCGCGAGGTGGCCCGCTCGGGGCCGACCCCGGCCGCCGGCCCCGCCCCCGGGCTGGTCGGCGCCGGCGGTGCCGCCGACGACCGGGAGCGCGCCGGCGCGAAGGCCGCCCCGGAGCCCCGCCCGGACGCCTGACCGGGGGCCGCTCCGACCCGGCCCCGGCCGGCGCGGGCTCGGCCCCACCGGGCGCCGCCCGGCGCGGACCCGCTCCCGGTGTGGCCGGTGCGGATTCGGTCCCACCCGGGCCCCGGCCGATGCGGGCTCGGGGCTGCCCGGCGCGGACGGTGCGGATTCGGTCCCACTCCGGCCCCGGCCGGTGCGGTCTTCGTGCCGGCCCGGGACCCGGCCGATGCGGGCTCGGGGCTGCCCGGCGCGGACGGTGCGGATTCGGTCCCACTCCGGCCCCGGTCGGTGCGGTCTTCGTGCCGGCGCGGGACCCGGTGCCACCCCGGCCCCGGCTTCGCGGTACCGGGGCGGTGCGGGCCCGGCCGGCGCGGGCTACGGTGCCACTCGGCACGGCACGGCACGGCACGGTCAGGCCCGGTACCGGACGGTCCGCCCCGCGCCCGGGGCGGGCGCGGGGCGGTCGTGGTCGGGACGGGTGGGCGGGTCAGTCGCCGCGTTCGCCGCGTTCGCGCATCTCGTCCCGCTGCGCCTGCTCCCGGGCCTTGCCCTGCCCGCCCTTGTCGGCGGCGCGCCCGCGCATGCCCCGCTTACCCGTCCGGCCACCCGCGCCGGAGTCTTTGCCGGTGTCCGTCTCGCGGGAGCGGTCGGACTTCTTCTCGCGGCTCTCGTCGAGGTGCCCCTTGGCCCGCTGGGCCGCCTCCTGCGCTTTGTCCTTGAACTGGCCGAATCGGTCGGACATCCCCATGGTCGCTCCTTCGAAACGGGATGAAAGGGGTGGATCGCACCAGCGTGTCACCGCTTGATATTTCTCGCATATCGGATCGCCCTCTCGGTGCGCTTCCCGCCCCGGGCACCTCACCCCGCCCGGCACCTCACCCCGGTGGGGCCCCACCACCGCGTGGGGGCAACGAAGGGCGCCGCCGATCCGGGATCCGCTCGTACCCCGGCGGGGAGTGCGCGGGCCGCCGCTCCAGCAGGTTCAGTGCCAGCCTCACCGCCGTCTCCAGCACCGCCGGCCGCTCGTCGGCCCACTCCAGCGGCGTGCGCTCCGCCTCCAGATCCGGCTCCACCCCCCGGTTCTCCACGTCCCACCCCAGGGCGTCGAACCAGGCTGCGTTCCTCGGCACGGTGATCACCGTGCCGTCCCCCAGGCGGTGCCGGCCGGCCATGCCCACCACCCCGCCCCAGGTCCGTGTGCCCACCACCGGCCCCAGCTTCAGCAGCCGGAAGGCGGCGGTGATCATGTCACCGTCCGAGGAGGTCGCCTCGTTGGCGAGGGCCACCATCGGGCCGCGTGGGGCGTCCGAGGGATAGCTCACGGGCTGGGCGTCGCGGGGCAGGTCCCAGCCCAGGACCGTTCGGGTGAGCTTCTCCACCACCAGTTCGCTGATGTGCCCGCCGGCGTTGCCCCGCACGTCCACCACCAGTGCCCGTCGGGAGAACTCCATCCGCAGGTCCCGGGTGAACTGCGCCCACCCCGAACCGCCCATGTCGGGGATGTGCACGTAGCCGCAGCGTCCCCCGCTCAGTTCGTGGACCGCCCGCCGGCGACGCGCCACCCAGTCCTGGTACCGCAGCGGACGGTCGTCCAGCAGGGGCATCACCGCCACCCGCCGGTACCGGCCCGGCCGGGTGCCGGAGCCGCTGCCCGTGCCGTCGCCGTCGCCCGGGTCGAGGAAGGACAGCTCGACCGTCGTCCCGCCGGTGCCCGCCAGTAGGGGCCACGGGCCGGTCACCGGATCCACCGGCCGCCCGTTCACCCGGGCCAACACCGACCCCTCCCGCACGCCGGTCCCCGCCAGCGGGGAACGCGCCCGCGAGTCCGAGGAGTCACCCGGCATAATGCGGGTCACCCGCCACCCGCCGGCGTCGTCCGCCTCCAGGTCGGCGCCGAGCAGGCCCTGGGGCCGCCGGTAGTGGACCGGCCCCTCGTTGGGACGCGAGGCGGTCACGTACGCGTGCGAGGTGCCCAGCTCGCCCAGCGTCTCCCGCAGCACGTCGGCGAACTCGTCCGGGGTGGTGACCCGGTCCAGCAGCGGCCGGTACCGGTCCAGCTCGGCGGGCCAGTCGATCCCGCACATACCCGGTTCCCAGAACAGGTCCCGGACCAGCCGCCCGGCCTCGTCGAACGCCTGCCGCCACTCGGCCGGCGGATCGGTCCACTGCACGATCCGCCGCAGGTCCAGCCAGACGGTGGAGTCCGAGTCGGCGGTCTCGGTCGCGGGCACCGCCCGCAGTTCCTCGTCCTCGCACACCACCAGGCGGGTGCCGTCGCCGCTGACCTCGAACCAGTCCACCTCCGTGGTCAGGTCGGTGCTGCGGCCCCGGGCAGGGTCGAAGTGCACGAGGGTCGGCTTCCCCGAGGTGTGGTTGGGGTCGGCGAAGGTCTCGCCCAGCGCGCCGGAGATCGGCCACCGCAACCAGACCAACCCGCCGCCGCTGACGGGTCGCAGCGAGGAGTACTTGGAGGCCGCCACCGGGAACGGCGTCACCCGCGAGGCCAGCCCCTCCGCCTCCACCGACACCGCGCCCTCCTCCCCGCCGACCTCGGCGTCGGCGGGGTCCAGGCCACCGGCCGCCGGCCGCCCCTCGGCGGTCAGGGCGAACGGTGAGGGCGTGGCCGAGGACAACGGCACCAGATAGGGGCGACACCCCAGCGGGAAGGAGAGGTCGCCGGTGTGCACGTCGTAGACCGGGTCGAAGCCGCGCCAGGAGAGGAAGGCCAGGTAGCGGCCGTCCCGGGTGAAGACCGGCTCCTCGTCCTCGAACCGGCCGTCGGTGACGTCCAGGATCGTCCGGTCGTCGGCGGAGAGGCGGGCGATCTTGATCTGACTCAGGGAGCGGCCCACGCCGGGGTGGGCCCAGGCCAGCCGGCGCGAGTCGGGGGAGAAGGCGAGGTCGCGGACGGGGCCGTTGATCGAGCGGATCAACTCCAGGACCTCGGGTTCCTGAGCGTCGGCGGGATCGGCGTCGCCGGGGCTCCCGGTGTTCCCGGCGTCGCCGGTGGGGTCGGCGCTCCCGCTTTCCCCGGCGTCGCCGGCGTCCCCACCGGGGTTTTCCGTCGTCTCCCGGGTGCCGTCCACCCCACCGGGGTGTGCCGTGGCCGACCCCCGGCCCGCCTCGGTGCCCCCGACGGACGTGGTCCCCCCGTCGGTTTCGGCGGTGTCGCCCCCGGCGTCCCCGCCGGCTGTCACGACGCCCGCTCGCTCGCCCGTGGAGCCGATGCCGGGAGCCGCCGTCCCGGTGGAGCCGATGCCTCCCCCGGGGTTGGTGGCCCCGGGGGTGCCGGTGTCCGGGGTCCGTTCGGCGGTGTCGGGTTCCGGTCCGGTTCCGCCGGTACCCGTTCCGACCGTGTCCGGCCCGGTGGCGCCGGGCGCCCCGGGGGTGCCGGTGCCCGGGGTCCGTTCGGCGGTGTCGACCGGTTCGGGTTCCGGGCCGCCGTCGGCCGACCCCGGGGCGTCGGGCACGTCGGCGTCGGGCACGGGCCCCGGCGCGGGCCCGGGCCCCGGCGCGGGCGCGGGCGCGGGCCCCGGCGCGGGCCCCGGCGCGGGCGCCGGAAGCGGCTCCGGCTCCGGCTCGTCGGGGATCGTCACCAGCAACAGTCGCCCGTCGTGGGAGGCCACGGCGACCGTGCGGCCGTCCGGGGCGGCGACCAGTTCGTGGACCCGGCCCAGCCGGCCCGTCGCCAGACGGATCGGGGGCCGTTCGCCACCGGCCCGGGGCAGCGTGGAGACCTCCAGCGCGTCCTCGCCGGCCGCGTCCGTCACCCGGGCTATCCGGCCGGTGTCGCCGAGCATGACCGGCAGCCGCACCCGTGCGCCCGGCGTCGCCGAGATGACCCGGGCCGGACCGTCCCGGTGGGTCAGCCAGTGCAGCGAACCGCGCACGCACACCGCCGAGGCCCGCCCGGTGGTGTCCACGGCGAGGGCGTCGATCGCGCCCGCCGTGCGCACCTGGTGCGCACGGCGGCCGGCGCGCGGTCCCCCGAGGCGCAACCGCAGCCGCAGCGGGCGACTTCCCGGGGTCAGCTCCGGGACCAGCCACAGCTCCCCGCCGCAGTGGTAGATCACCCGCCGGCCGTCGGTGGCGGCGTGCCGGGCGTAGAAGGCGTCGTGGTCGGTGTGCCGCCACAGCTCCGAGCCGTCGGGGCGGCAGGAGTACAGGTTGCCCACCCCCTCGTGGTCGGAGAGGAAGGCGATACGGTCGCCGACCAGCATCGGACAGTCCAGGTGGCCGCTCCCGTCGGGTATCGGCAGCAGTCGGCGGCCGTCCAGCCAGAGCCGTCCGGTGCCGCCGCCCCGGTACCGCTTCCAGGCGGCGGGCTCGTGCGGGGCCTTCCCGGTGAGCAGCAGGGTGCTGCGCCCCGCCTCGAGGCCCGCGCCGGGCACCGGGTGCGGGGCGGGGGCCGGGGCGCCCGCCGGGGTGGGGCCCACGGCGATGCCGTTCACCGGCCCCCACGGCAGTTCCTCGCCGGGGCCGCCGGTCATCGGCACCCGGTGGGCCCGGGTGAACCAGGAGAAGGGCTGTCCGTGGGACCCGGTGGCCAGCACCCGATCGCCGTCCCAGCCCTGGACGGCGGTGTCCGGAGCGGCCCAGTGGGTGAGCCGACGCGCCGGCCCGCCGTCCACGTCGGCGACGTACACCTCGGGGTCGTAGGTGAGGCCGTTGGTGAAGGCGATGTGCCGGCCGTCGGGGGAGAAGCGAGGGGTGCCGGGGCGGACGCGGTCCACGGTCAGCCGCCAGGCCCGGCCGGTGGTGAGCGTTCCGTCGCCGTCCCCGGCGGCGGCGGGGCCCGGGTCGGGGAGGGACGCGACCCACAGGTCGTCCTCGGCGGTGAAGCAGGTCAGCTCCCCGTGGAGGTGGGGGAAGCGGGGGTAGCCGCCGCCCCCGTCGGCGGGTGGTCCGGTCCGTTCGTCGATCACCCCTCCATGCTTCGACGCTATGGGCCGGTGGGCAACCCGTTCGGGGAAACGGCGCCGGTGGGGCGCGGGCGGGGTGAACGTCACAGGTATTTCATGTGATCCGGAGCACATTCCGGATGGGGTGTCATCCCTTCCGGGGAAGTCGGCGTCTGTGCGGGTGCAGGGCAACGGACCCGTCTCCCCACGGATCCCGCGCGTCGTTCTCGCTCCCCGTCCCGGCTGTTCCCTCCTCGGAATCGGCGCGGGCGTTCGGATCCCCGGCTCCTCCCCGCCGGACGGCACCCCCGGGTGTCGGTGGTGTCCGAGCCCGTGAAGTGCCACTCCCCGGCGCTTTTCCGGCTTCCCCGTTCCCGAGGGGTCCCGCCGTGCCCCGACATGTCCCCGCACCACCCCGCGTCCCGCCCCGGGCGACGGCGCGCCGCTTCGCGCCGTCGACGCCCGACGGATGGGTCGAACGCGTGAGTCCCCGACCCGTTCTTTCGTGATCTTTGTCCGCATTTCCGCCCCCGCTTCTCCCGGCACGCGCGCCCCGCCTCCCCGCACCCGGCGCACACGCCCCTGTCCATCCGACCCACCCCCGACCATCCACCGCCCTCCGGGGCGAGCGGAGGAGAACACCCCGTGGCCACATTCCTGTACCGACTGGGCCGCGCCGCCTTCCGGCGTCGCGGCCGGGTCGTCGTCATCTGGCTGGCGCTGCTGCTGGCCATCGGCGGAGCCGCCGCCGGCGTCACCGGGGAAGTGGAGGAGGAGTTCGCCCTTCCCGGCACCGAGACCCAGCAGGCCTTCGAACTCCTGGACGAGGCGTTCCCCGGCGAGGACGCCGAGGCCGTCGCCACCCGGGTGGTCTTCGGCGCCCCGGAGGGCGAGACCCTCACCGACCCCGCCAACCGGGCCGCGATCGACGAGGTGCTGGGGATGCTCGACGGCGCGGACCGCGTCGTCGGCATAGCCGACCCCTTCGAGAGCAACGCCGTCAACGAGGAGGAGACGGTCGCCTACGCCACCGTCGACTACAACGTCACCTGGGCGGACGTCACCCCGGAGATGCGCGACCAACTGTTCGCCGCCCTGGACGCCGGCCGTGACGCCGGCCTCGTGGTCGAGGCGAGCGGCGAGGTCACCTACGGCGAGGCCGACTTCGGACACGGCGAGATCATCGGCATCGCCGTCGCGGCGATCGTCCTGCTGATCACCTTCGGCTCCATGATCGCGGCGGGCCTGCCGCTGCTGACCGCCCTGATCGGCGTCGGCATCGGCATGTCCGGGATCGCCGCCCTCAGCGTCACGCTGGGGCTCACCGAGACCACCGGCATCCTCGCCATGATGATCGGCCTGGCGGTCGGCATCGACTACGCGCTGTTCATCGCCTCCCGCTACCGCTCCGAGCTGACCAACGGCCTGGAGCCCGAGGAGGCCGTCGGCCGGGCCGTCGGCACCGCCGGCTCGGCGGTCGTCTTCGCCGGTCTGACCGTGATCATCGCCCTCGCCGGCCTGGCCGTGGTCAACATCCCGATGCTCACCCGTATGGGCCTGGCCGCCGCCGCCACCGTCGCCGTGGCGGTGATGGTGGCGCTGACCCTGGTGCCCGCCACCCTCGGCTTCGTCGGCAAGCGGATCTTCGGCCGTCGGGTGCGGAAGGCGAACGCCGACCGGGGCGGAGTCCCGGCCGTCGCCCCGGCCACCTTCTCCCGTTCCGACCGGGAGAACTTCGGTAGCCGCTGGGCGCGCGGCGTGCTGCGTCGCCCGGTGCCGGTGCTGGCGGCCTGCGTGGCGCTGCTGGGCATCCTGGCCCTGCCCGTCACGGACATGCGACTGGGCATGGGCGACGACGGCACCCAGCCGGAGGAGACCACCCAGCGTCAGGCGTACGACATGCTCTCCGAGGGCTTCGGCCCCGGCTTCAACGGCCCGCTGCTGCTGGTCCTCGACGCCCGGGACGCCGACGACCCGGAGGCCGCCGCCGAGCGTGCCGCCGAGCACGTCTCCGAGCTGGAAGGCGTGGTGGCGGTGACCCCCGCCGCCTTCAACGAGGCCGGCGACGTCGCGCAGATGGTCGCCTTCCCGACCTCGGGTCCCTCCGAGGAGGAGACCACCTCCCTGGTCGCCGAACTGCGCGGAGAGGTCGCGCCGTTGGTGGTCGAGGAGACCGGGGCACAGGTGCTGGTCACCGGCCAGACCGCCGCCGAGAGCGACTTCACCAAGGTCCTGGACGACGCCCTCGTCCCGTACCTGGCCCTCGTGGTCGGCCTGGCGTTCGTGCTGCTGATGCTGGTCTTCCGTTCGCTGCTGGTTCCGCTGAAGGCGGCGCTGGGCTTCCTGCTGTCGGTGCTGGCCGCCCTGGGCGCGGTGGTCGCGGTCTTCCAGTGGGGCTGGGGCGCGAGCCTGTTCGGGGTCGCCGAGACCGGACCGATCGTCAGCATGATGCCGATCTTCCTGATCGGCGTGATCTTCGGCCTGGCCATGGACTACGAGGTCTTCCTCGTCACCCGGATGCGGGAGGCGCACGTCCACGGGGAGGACCCGACGCGGTCGGTCGTCTCCGGCTTCGACCTCAACGCCCGGGTGGTGACCGCCGCCGCGATCATCATGATCAGCGTCTTCTCCGGCTTCATCACCGCCGGCGAGTCGATGGTGAAGATGATCGGCTTCGGCCTCGCGGTGGCGATCCTGCTGGACGCCTTCGTCGTCCGGATGACCCTGGTGCCCGCCGTGATGGGGCTGCTGGGGGAGCGGGCCTGGTGGCTGCCGGCGTGGCTGGAGCGGATTCTGCCCAACGTCGACGTGGAGGGTTCCCGCCTGGAGAAGCACCTGCGGGACAACGACTCCCCCGCCGGCGCCCTCCCGCCGGCCGCCGGCGGACCGCCGGCGCCGGAACGGCAGCCGGAGCCGGTGGGCTGAACCGGCGGCGCCGGCGGGCCCTGCGCCCCACCGGGGGCCACCCCGCCGGCGCGGGCCGTGCCGAGACCCCCGACGGGGCGTCCCGGGCCGGCACCTCCGGGCCGGGCCCCGCACGGATCACCCGTGCGGGGCCCGGCCCTTTTCACGTGGCCCGACCCGGCCGACGTACGCCGGGGCGTGGCCGGGGAAGTCCGACGGTGCCGGAGGCGCCGGGAGCCGCCCCGGGCGGCTGCCCGCTCGGCTGCGGTCCACCGGGACGGCCCGCGCGGCCCGATCGCGAGGGGTGGGCGCCGCCACCTCGCCGAGGGCGTCGGGACCGGCTTCTTCATCGCCCGCCGGGCCCCGAGGCCATCGCCGCACGCTGCCCCGCCCGTGACCCCCGCTTCCCGCCCGGCGTGCCGCGACGGGAACCGATGGATGGCCGGCGACGTGCGAGAGCCGGTGGTCGGAACGCCGCGAAGAGGGGCCCACCGGCGAGCCCGCGTCACTCCGTACGGCACACCCGCCTCGGGAGGAGCCCGTCCGTCCACAGCGGACGACAAAAGGCAAAGGCAAGGAGGTCGTCGACTCCTTGCCACTCTCAACATATAGCGCACCCGGGGGCTTGCGGCAAGGCCCGGGTGGTGTCGCAGAATGACCGGCCAAGGCCGGGATCCGTGGAAATGGCGGATTCGAGAAGTTCGTGTGCCTTTGTCGACCCATGTATGACCCATGTATCGGCCCATGGGGTGCGCGGGCACGTCGAACCGCCGGTGGGCCCGCGGTGCGGTCGCGGGCACTCGGCGGCGGAGGTGCCGGTGTGCGTGCCGCGAGATCGCGCGTCGCGGGTTGGCCGAAGTCCGATTTCGTTCAGTGGGTTCAGTGGGGGGTTTCATGATTGATGTGATCGTGGTCGGCGGCGGACCGACCGGTTTGATGCTGGCCTGCGAGTTGCGGCTGCACGGTGTGCGGGTGGTCGTGCTGGAGAAGTTGACGGAGCCGAGCGGGCACTCCCGCGGGCGCGGTCTGCACGTGCGCAGCGTCGAGATGCTGGACCAGCGCGGCCTGCTGGACCGGTTCCTCGCCGTCAGTGAGAAGTTCCGGGTCGGCGGTTTCTTCGGCGGCGTCCTCAAGCCGTGGCCGGACCGGCTGGACACGGCTCACCCGTATGGTCTCGCCACCCCGCAGCCGGTCACCGAGCGGCTGCTCGCCGAGCGTGCCCTCGAACTCGGTGCCGAGATCCGGCGGGGCCACGAGGTGATCGGGCTGAGTTGGGACGAGGACGGGGTGACCGTCGAACCGGCCGGTGAAGACGCCACCTCCGGGGGAGGGGGAGGTACGCGCCTGCGCTCGCGCTACCTCGTCGGGTGCGACGGCGGCCGCAGCACGGTGCGCAAGCTGCTCGGCGTCGGTTTCCCCGGCGAGCCGGCCAAGGTCGAGACACTGTTGGGCGATATGGAGCTGACCGGGGATCCGGCGACGGTCGCCGCCGTCGTCGAGGAAGTCCGCAGGACCCAACCACGGTTCGGCGCCATTCCCGACGTGGACGGGAACGAGGGGGTGTACCGCGTCGTCGTGCCCGCCGACGGTGTGGCCGAGGACCGTACCGCCGAGCCGACCATCGAGGAGTTCGGGCAGCGGCTGCGGGTGTTCGCGGGCACCGACTTCGGAGCGCACTCGCCGCGTTGGCTGTCCCGGTTCGGCGACGCCACCCGGCAGGCCGAGCGTTACCGGGTCGGCCGGGTGCTGCTGGCCGGCGACGCGGCGCACATCCACCCGCCGACCGGCGGTCAGGGGCTCAACCTCGGCGTGCAGGACGCGTTCAACCTCGGCTGGAAGTTGGCCGCCGCGGTCAACGGCTGGGCACCGGAGGGGTTGCTGGACAGCTACCACGCCGAACGGCACCCGGTGGGCGCCGCCGTGCTGGAGAACACCCGCGCGCAGATCACGCTGCTGGGGACCGATCCGGGTGCGACCGCGCTGCGGGAGTTGTTCTCGAAGCTGATGGACATCGAGGAGGTGAACCGGTACGTGACCGGAATGATCACCGGGGTCGGGGTCCGCTACGACTTCGGCGAGGGCCACGAACTGCTCGGCCGAAGGATGCGGGACGTGGAGCTGAGGCGCGGTCGTCTCTACGGGCTGATGCACGGCGGTCGCGGACTGCTGCTCGACCGGACCGGTCGGCTCTCGGTGGAGGGTTGGGCGGATCGGGTCGACCACGTCGTCGACGTCGGCGGGGAACCGGACGTGCCCGCGGTGCTGTTGCGGCCGGACGGTCACGTGGCGTGGGTCGGTGAGGACCAGCAGGAGTTGCTCGACCGGCTGCCCCGGTGGTTCGGCGCGGCCGTGGGCCGCCCCGGGAGTCAAGCCGTGGGCCGCCCCGGGAGCCAAGGGGCCGACTGAGGTGCCGGGCCGGTTCGTTCGGATCATCGGGTGGACCAGGGGAAGGACGCCCGCGACGTGCGGTTCCGCCGGACGGATGGGCGCGGTCCTCTCGTAGCGGGTGGGGGTGCCGTGTCACCGCTCCATGCGGTGGCGCGGCGCTCGACGGTGTCGCGTTGCCTGTACGCCTCGCGATCGAAGGCCGGTGGCCTGCCGCCCCGTTCGCCTCGACGCGGTCGGTGGCGTCGGCTTTGCACGACCCCGGCAGCGGCCCTTCGGAGGCCGCCGGGGTGTCTCCGGAGGGCTGTACGGGCGTCCCTTTCCCGGCCCCGGTGTCGTGGTGGCCGGTGGTCGGTTCACCGGCGGGCGGTTTTCCGCCGGTCGGTTTTCCTGCGGTTCTTTTCAAGTACGGGGAGGGAAACAACCCACCCGCCCACCCACCC
>NZ_JAJUWS010000001.1 GCF_021390475.1 Streptomyces sp. ST2-7A | reverse complement strand
CCCACGCCCGGGTGTCACGGGCGTGGGTGGTCGCTCCCCGGTGGTGCCGGGTTGTCGTGGTGCCGGGGTGCCGCCGACCTCCGGTGACGGCGGGCTACCGGAGCCCCGGGTCCGCCCCGGAAGGATGGCGCCCGCGCCCGGGATCCGTCCCGCCGGGGCAGGGGCGCCGGGAGACCCGGTTGGCGTGACGCCCTGACGGGCGGGCCCCGTGAGGCCCGATCGCCGGGACGCCCGGACCCCGGCGTCCGGGTCCCGGCATCCGGCCCCCGGCGTCCGGTGGGCGGAATCCCCCCGGCCCCGCGCGGGGCCGGGGCTAGGGTCGCGCCATGAATGTGCAGTATGAAACGACCACCGTTCTCCCCCCGGAGGACGCCGAGGGGCTGCGGCGGCTGTGGGCGGAGGTCACCAACGCGGGTGGTGCCGTCGGGCTGGTGCCTCCCGTGACGCCGGCGGATGTCACCCCGCTCCTCGAGGAGCACGAGCGGCAGCTCGCCGACGGTGCGGCGGAGCTGGTGCTGGGCCGTGCCGCGCCGGTGGACGGGGAGGACACGGGGCGCCCGATCGCGGTGGCCTTCCTGCGCTTCAACACCCATGCGCTCATGCGGCACTGGGCGTGGGCCTACCGCGTGATGCTCCACCCCGACCTGTGGGGTCGGGGCGAGGGTCGTCGACTGATGGCGGCCGTCGCCGACCGGGCGGGGGAACTCGGTCTGCACGGCATCCGCCTGACCTGCCGCAACGGCCAGGGACTGGAAGCGTTCTACGAGGCGTGCGGCTACAAGGAGATCGGCCGGGCGCCGGCGGCCATCCGGGTGGCGGAGGGCGAGTACCGGGACGAGACCACGCTCTGGTTGCCGCTGCGGTGACCCACGGCGGAGCGGATGACCGCAGTCGGTGGGGCGCCCGCGAAACGGGCGAAGCGGTGCATACGCGGGGGTCGGTGTCGAACCGCTCGGGCCGAATGCTTCACTGGAGGGGACCGGAGAGAGGACATCCCCTCCGGACGACCCGGAAAGGCAGTGACCCAGCCGTGACCCGCCCCCAGCACGCGATGCTCCGTTACACCGCACTGCGCCTCGGTATCTTCGCCGCCTGTCTGGTCGTGGTCGCCGGGCTCTCATGGGTGGGTCTGATCCCCGCCGGGATCGGCGAGTCCCAGCCGTTCTGGCTGGTGGCCCTCGCCATCCTGATCTCCGCCCCGATCAGCTACGTCGTGCTGCGCCGCCACCGGGAGGCGATGTCGGAGCAGGTCATCGACGGCGTCGGCCGGGCGAAACAGCGCCTGCGGGCCAACCAGACGATGGAGGACGGCCCGGAGGACCGGCCCCGTGACGTTCCCGCCACCCGGGGCTGAACCGACCACCGGCCCCCCTCGGACGTTCCCGCCGCCCCGCCGCCCCGCCGCCCCCGACGGTCCCGTCGGGGGCGGCGGGGCGGCGTGGTCCGTGTCGCCGTACCCGGCTGTACGGGCGACCGTCGCGCACGGGCCGGTTGTGGCGTGAATCACCCCGGGCTCGGGAATCGTGTACCCGTCAACCCGGTTGTGCACCGGTGTCCGCGACGGACACCGGCCCCACCGGACCCCGACACGGTTTCCGTCGGCCCGGCCCGGCCCGGCCGTCCGCGGCCCGGTCCCGGTGGTGAGCCGACCGTCGGACCGCGGGGCCTCGGGAGTGCCACGAGGCGCCGTGCGGGAACGCCGAACGGGAACGAGCAGGACCGTGGAGGAAGAGGGAGGAACCGCGTGAGCGTCGTGATCGGCACGCCCCGGTGGGGCGCCCGCCTTCCCGTCGCCCCCCTCGCACCGGTGCCGGCCCCCCTGCTCCTGGTGTCCCGTCGACACATCGACTACTGCCGCCGTCGCTCGACGGCGTGTTCCCGGGGCTGAGGCGCCTCTTTCCGGATCCATCCGGGCCCCATCGCGCCCGGAACCCCGGCCGCCACGGTGTTCCGTCGTGCTCCTCCGTGCCCACCGCCTCTCCCGAACGGGTGCCCTCGCACGCCCGCCCCCGAGTCCGCGTGTCCCGACCCACAACGGGTCGGTACCGCCCTCCCGGCCGTCCGCCGCCCACCGTCGGTGTCCGTGCCGGGATCCTTCCGCGCCCGGTGTCCACCTCCCTCCCCCGGAGGGAGGTGGACACCGGGCACCGAACACCCACCGCTCGTCTCTCCCGATCGGAGTCCACGCGTGTCCGCGACCCCGGAACCCCCCGATGCCCCGACCACCGGGAAGTCCCCCGCCCCCGCCCCCGCGGCGCCGGCCGGCGCCGCGCGCCGGCGCCCGGTCGGCCTGCCGCCGTTCTGGGCACAGATCCTCATCGGCCTCGTCGCCGGTGTGTTCCTCGGCTGGATCGCCCGCACCTGGCAGGTGGAGTGGCTGGGCACCACGCTGTCCGAGATCGGCCGGATCTTCGTCCAACTGCTGCGCCTGGCGGTCGGCCCGTTGGTGCTGCTGGCCATCGCGGTCTCGATCACCAACCTCCGCCACGTCTCCAACGCCGCCCGGCTGGCCGGCCGGACCCTGCTGTGGTTCCTGATCACCTCGCTGATCGCGGTCGCCATCGGTCTGACCATCGGCCTGCTGACCAATCCCGGGGCCGGGACCGGTCTGACCCCGGCCGACGGCGCCGCACCGGAGAACTCCGGCTCCTGGCTGGACTTCCTCACCGGCGTCATCCCCACCGACGTGATCACGCCCTTCACCGAACTGAGGGTGTTGCAGATCGTCTTCCTCGGCGTGGTCCTCGGCATCGCCGCGCTCTCCCTCGGTGAGCGGGCCGCTCCGGCCGTCCGGTTCGGCGAGGCGCTGCTGGCCGTGGTGCAGAAGGCCCTGTGGTGGATCATCCGGCTCGCCCCGCTGGGCACCCTCGGCCTGATCGGCCGGGCCATCAACGAGTACGGCTGGGACCTGCTCGGGCAGTACGCCGTCTTCACCGTGGACGTCTACGTCGGCTCCCTGCTGGTGATGTTCGGCGTCTACCCGTTGCTGCTGCGGGTCTTCGCCGGGGTGAGCCCCACGCGCTTCTTCCGGGGCGCCTGGCCCGCCCTCCAACTCGCCTTCGTCTCCCGTTCCTCGGTCGGCACCATGCCGGTGACCCAGCGGGTCACCGAGCGGCTGGGCGTGCCCCGCGAGTACGCGAGCTTCGCGGTGCCCTTCGGCGCCACGACCAAGATGGACGGCTGCGCCGCGATCTACCCGGCGCTGGCGGCGATCTTCGTCGCGGAGATCTTCGGCATCGACCTCGGTCCGCAGGAGTACCTGCTGATCGTCTTCGTCTCGGTGATCGGCTCCGCCGCCACGGCCGGCCTGACCGGCGCGACGGTGATGACCACCCTGACCCTCTCCACCCTGGGGCTGCCGTTGGAGGGCGTCGGTCTGCTGCTGGCGATCGACCCGATCCTGGACATGATCCGCACGGCGGCGAACGTCGCCGGCCAGGCGGCGGTGCCGGTCATCGTCTCCTCCCGGGAGGGGATCCTGGACCGGGAGGCGTACGACACGGCCACCTCCTTCGATCCCTCGGAATCGATGGAATCGACGGGACCGGCGGAGCCGGCGCCGGCCGGCACCGGGGCCCCGGAGGGTGAGCGGGTGGCCCCGGAACCCGCCCGCTGATCCCGCCCCGCCGGCGTGGGCGCCCCGGCGTGGGCGCCCGCGCCGGATGTCCCGTCGGGCGGGGCATACCGGACAGGTGTGTGCCTACCATCGGAAGTGACGCATGTCATCGCCCGGGATGCCGGCGGGTGTCGGTGGCCGTCACCGACCGTCCGTCCCCGTCCCGGGCCGGACCGGGGATCCACCTTTCCGGGAGGCCATCCATGACCACCGCGACACCCCACCGCGAGCACACCGATCACGCCCACGAGCACGGGCCCGGCTGCGGACACCAACCGGTGCCGCACGGCGACCACCTCGACTTCGCCCACGACGGCCACCTGCACCGTGAGCACGACGGCCACTGGGACGAGTGCGAGCCCGCCGGCCACGCCGAGCACGTCCATCACGACGATCACCGGCACGGTGAGGGGTGCGGCCACGAGGCCGTGCGCCATGGTGATCACCTGGACTACCTGCACCACGGCCACCGCCACGCCGCGCACGGTGAGCACTGGGACTGTCACTGAGCGGTCCCGGCGTCTCGGGGGACGACGGGAAGAGGGCCATCCGAAAAGCGGATGGAATTCCCGAATGTTCACCCCGCCCGAATGCCGCCCCCGCCGTGTCGAGGGGCCCGGGGATTCGTGGAAACGAGCTCCGGGCCCGAACACGTTCGGGCTTTTCGGGCCGGTTTCTCCCATCCGTTCCGATGGATCCCCGGAAGCCGTTCCGCGTCCCTTCCGCGAAACCGGCGGAACGGAGGCGGAACCCGCCGGGAACATCCGGGGAACGGTCTCCGTCCTCCGGGCCGGCGAAACCCGTGGGGAAACCCCGGGGTGAAAAGGAGGGAACCCCCGCCGATGGCGGGGGTTCCCGGGGTACCGAAGCGGGCGATCAACCCGCATGGAGTCAGCTGGGGCTGACGTTCTCCGCCTGCGGACCCTTCGGGCCCTGCGTGACGTCGAAGGTCACCTGCTGGTTCTCCTCGAGCGAGCGGAAGCCGCTCGCGTTGATCGCGGAGTAGTGAACGAAGACGTCGGGACCGCCGCCGTCCTGGGCGATGAAGCCGAAGCCCTTTTCGGCGTTGAACCACTTGACGGTTCCGGTAGCCATGCAAGCCCTCCTTGGGCCCTCCGGGGTCGCCCTGCTCCAGAACCTTCTATGAAGCCTGAAAATGACGAAAGCCCGCGGTCACATGCTCCGCAGGCTCGTGCTGCAAGGGAAACCAAACTGCAACTTGAGATGAGCCTAGCACGCTGTGTGTACCCGGGGAAGAGGTGAGATCGCCTCCGGACGAGACGCCCCACACCCACCACTCCGGTACCCACGGATGCAGGCGTACCCTCGCAAGCGTGTCCTCACACCTCCCTTCTCGTCCCCGCGTGGGACACATCCAGTTCCTCAACTGCCTGCCGTTGTACTGGGGACTGGCCCGCACCGGTTATCTCCTCGATCTGGAGTTGACCAAGGACACGCCGGAAAAGCTCAGCGAGCGGCTGGTGCGCGGTGATCTGGACATCGGTCCGGTGACTCTCGTGGAATACCTGCGTCATGCCGAGGAGTTGGTCGCGCTGCCCGACATAGCGGTCGGCTGCGACGGCCCGGTGATGTCCTGTGTGATCGTCTCCCAGCGTCCGCTCGACCGGCTCGACGGGGCGCGTGTGGCGCTCGGCTCCACCTCGCGCACCTCCGTGAGCCTCGCCCGTTTGTTGCTCACCGAGCGCTTCGGGGTGACACCGGACTACTACACCTGCCCGCCCGACCTGGGCACGATGATGCAGGAGGCCGAGGCCGCCGTCCTGATCGGCGACGCAGCCCTGCGGGCCTCCCTGCACGACGCCCCACGCCTCGGGCTGGAGGTCCACGACCTGGGCCGGATGTGGCAGGAGTGGACCGGGCTGCCGTTCGTCTTCGCGCTGTGGGCGGTGCGCCGCGACTACCTGGCCCGGGAGCCCGAAACCACCCGGGCCGTCCACCGGGCCTTCATCGCCTCCCGCGACCTCTCCCTCACCGAGGTGGGCAAGGTGGCCGAGCAGGCCGCCCGCTGGGAGGCCTTCGACGCAGAGGCCCTGGAGCGGTACTTCACCACCCTCGACTTCCGCCTCGGCGAACGCCAACTCGAGGGCATCGCCGAGTTCGCGCGCCGCACCGGGCAACCGGCCGGGGAACGGATCGCGCTCCTGGACGCCGACGGCCCCGACGCGCCCCCGACCGTCGAGGGCACCGGGGCGTAGGCCGGCCCGTGCCCCGGACCGGTTCCGTTCGGGAACCCGGGGACCCCTGATACTGGGGCGCGTCGGGACGGCGCCGGGGAGAGCCCCGGCGGAGCGGGAGAGGGGGACGCGGCATGGAGCCGCTGGCGGCGGGGGATCCCCGATGGTTGGGTGGGTACCGCCTGCTGCGCCGGCTGGGCAGTGGGGGCATGGGCGTCGTCTACCTGGGACGCAATCCCGGTGGTCGGACGGTGGCGGTCAAGGCCGTGCACGCCCGCTTCGCCCGTGACCCCTCCTTCCGGGCCCGCTTCGCCCGCGAGGTGGCCGCCGCCCGCCGGGTCGGCGGGACCTGGACCGCGCCCGTCCTGGACGCCGACCCCGGCGCCGAGGTGCCCTGGGTCGCCACCGGCTACGTCGCCGGGCCCGATCTCCAGCGCACCGTGGACGCGGCGGGCCCGCTCCCGCCGCACTCCGTGCGCGCCCTGGGCGCCGGCACCGCCGAGGCGCTGGCCGCCGTCCACGACCTGGGACTGGTGCACCGCGACATCAAGCCCTCCAACGTACTGCTGACCCTGGACGGTCCCCGGCTGATCGACTTCGGCATCGCCCGGGCCCTCGACGTCGGCACCGACGTCGAGGGCGGGGCGATCACCGACACCGGCATGTCCATCGGATCACCGGGCTACATGTCCCCCGAGCAGATCCTCGGTGAGGAGGTGGGCCCCGCCACCGACGTCTTCGCGCTGGGCGCCGTCCTCGCGCTGGCCTCCGGGGGTCGGCCGCCGTTCCTCGCGGACGGGGCGGCCCAACTGCTCTACCGGATGGTGCACGGTGAACCGGACCTGGACGCCGTCCCCGGGGAGCTGCGCGAGCCGGTGGAACGCTGCCTCTCCAAGGACCCGGCGGACCGGCCGGACCCCACCGACCTGGCCCGGGAGCTGTCCGACGGCCGGGGCGCGGCGGTGTTGGTGCGCGAGGGCTGGCTGCCGCACGCCGTCGTCGAGGGGGTCAGCCGCCGGGCGGTGCTGCTGCTGAACCTGGAGGCGGGCACCGACGGCGCCGGTCTGCGCCTCGACGCCGGGGACGGCGGTACGACCGCGGGGGTCGCGGGGGTCGATACGGCGGATACGGCCGGTACGACGGAGGTCTCCGGGACGACCGACGCCGCCGATGCCACCCCGGCCCGGTCGGCGCCGTCCGGGGACGCGCCGGAGCTGTCCCCGGGGGCCGGCGACCCGGACACCACGGACACCGAGCCGGGCGCCGACGCGCTCCCGGAACCCTCGGCCACCCCGCCGTACCCGACGCCCTCCCCGTCGTCGCCGTCGCCGCCCTCCCCATCACCGTCGCCGTCGTCCGCCGAACCGGCGCCGACCCCGCCGTACCCGACGCCCTCCCCGTCGTCGCCGTCGCCGTCGTCCGCCGAACCGGCGCCGACCCCGCCGTACCCGATGCCCCCGCCCCCCGGTTTCGGCCCGCCGGTCGTCGCCCCGCGACCCACCGGCTTCTTCGGCCCGCCCCCGACCGGCCCCCACCCCGGCGGCCCGGGCGGCACGACGGGGCATCACCCCGGGCCGGGCCCGTTCCCGCACCCCACACCGGGGCCGTCCCCCTCCGGGGGAACCGGAACCCCCGGCGACACCCCGCCGCGCCGCCGGCTGCCGATCGTCCTCGCGGTGGTGGCGGCGGCGGTGGTCGCCCCGGGCATCATCGGCGCGCTGTTCCTCGGGTCGGACGGCTCCGAGGAGGCCGGCGGGTCGGGCGGGCCCACCGCACCCGCCGTCTCCGGCACCCCGACCGATCCGGCGGGGCCCGGGCCCGACCCGGCGGGTGACACCGGTGGAACCGGCGCCTCCCCCGGCGCGGATCCGGACCCCGGCCCCGGCACGGACCCCGGTCCCGGGGAGGGGGACCCCCTGCCCGCCGACTGGCTCGGCACCTGGGAGGGCGAGGTCACCGTGCTCGGCGGGATCCCGTCCGGCAGTGTGGAGATCGTGCTGGAGGCCGGCGGCGTCGGCGACCGGGTGGGCACCATGACGCACACCCCGCTGATCGGCTCGAGCATCTGCACCGACGTGCTGACCCTCGCCTCCGTCGACGAGGAGGCCGGCGAGCTGCGGTTCGACGCCGAACTCGACGAGGAGAACTCCGGCTCCCCCGGCGTCTGCGCCACCGGCGTCTTCGAGACCGTGCTCGACGCGCTGGGCGGCGGGGTCGCCGAGTTCCGAACCGTGCACCTCGACGCCTCCCACGAGGGCGTCGTCCGGCTCCGCTGACCACCGCGTACGCTGGAGCCGACCCCGGCACCGGGTGTCGCGGACCGGGGCCGGGCCCCGGGGCGGCCGGTGCCCCACCTCGCCGAAGGGACGCCTTCCATGGCCCGCAGCCCCGAGCTCCAGCCGGTCCTCGACCGTGCCGCCGAGGGCGGCCGGATCACCCCCGGGGAGGCGCTGGAGCTGTACCGGCACGCGCCGCTGCACGCGCTGGGCTCCGCCGCCGACGCCGTGCGCCGCCGCCGCTACGCGGGCAGCGAGCACATCGCGACGTACATCATCGAGCGGAACATCAACTACACCAACGCCTGTGTGACGGCCTGCAAATTCTGTGCCTTCTACGCCCCGCCCAAGAGCGAGGACGTGTGGGTGCGGGACCTGTCGGACATCCTGCGGCGCTGTGAGGAGACCGTCCTGCTCGGCGGCACCCAGATCATGTTCCAGGGCGGCCACCACCCCGACTTCGGCGTGGAGTACTACGAGCGGCACTTCTCCGCGATCAAGGAGGCGTTCCCGCAGCTGGTGATCCACTCGCTGGGGGCCTCCGAGGTCGACCACATGGCGCGTATCTCCGGAGTCGGTCCCGAGGAGGCGATCCGCCGGTTGAAGGAGGCGGGTCTGGACTCCTTCGCGGGCGCCGGTGCCGAGCTGCTGCCCGAGCGTCCCCGCACCGCCATCGCGCCGCTGAAGGAGTCCGGCGAGCGCTGGCTGGAGATCATGGAGAGCGCCCACCGACTGGGTGTGGAGTCCACCACGACCATGCTGATGGGCACCGGTGAGACCAACGCCGAGCGGATCGAGCACCTGCGGATGATCCGCGACGTGCAGGACCGCACCGGCGGTTTCCGCGCGTTCATCCCGTACACCTACCAGCCGCAGAACAACAAGCTGCGCGGTCGCACACAGGCGACGATCTTCGAGTACCTGCGGATCATCGCCGTGGCGCGGCTCTTCCTGGACAACGTCGCGCACATCCAGGGCTCGTGGCTGACCACCGGCAAGGAGGTCGGCCAGCTGTCGCTGCACTACGGCGCCGACGACCTGGGCTCGGTGATGCTGGAGGAGAACGTGGTCTCCTCGGCCGGGGCGAAGCACCGCTCCAACCGGCTGGAACTGCTGCACCTGATCCGCGCCGCCGGGCGGGTGCCCGCGCAGCGCTCGACCACCTACGAGCACCTGGTGGTGCACGAGGACCCGGCGCAGGACCCGACGGACGACAAGGTGGTCTCGCACCTCTCCTCGACCGCGATCGAGGGCGGCAGCGCCCACCCGGAGCTGAAGCTGCTCGACGCCTCCTGAGCCGGCCCGCCACCGCGCCCGCACCGACCGCCCCCGGGCTCCCCTTGAGTTCCGGTGGTCGTTGCGACACCCCGGCTCAAGGGGTGCGATGGGCCTCGGGATCCGGGAGAATTGGGGGCGTCGTCGTCCCCGGCGCCGCCGGATTCGACCCGTACCGCGCCGCTCACCCCGCGCCGGGCGGGGCGCCGCCCGTCCAAGCGGCCGGGGTCGCGACCGGGGAGTGGGCCAGGGTCTGCATCAGGTCGGCCCGGGCCCGGGCCACCCGGGAGCGGACGGTGCCGATCGGGCAGCCGAGCACCCGTGCCGCCTCCGCGTAGGGCAGGCCGAGCACGCGGGTGAGCACGAACGCCTCCTGCCGTTCGACGGGCAGCCGGTCCACCAACTCCCGCAGCGCCACGCCCTCGTCGAAGCCCGGTACCCCGCGCGGCCGGGCCCGTTCGGCGACCATCCGCCAGTCCTCGGTCGCCGCGACCACGGGCCGGCGGGCGGCGGAGCGGTAACGGTCCACCACCGTGCGGCGGGCGATGGACAGCAGCCAGGAACGGGCGCAGGAACGCCCCGCGTAGGAGGGCAGACCGCGCAGCGCCCGCAGGTAGGTCTCCTGGGTGAGGTCGTCGGCGGCCCCGGTGTCGCCGGCCAGGTGGGCGGTGAAACGCCAGACGTCCTTCCGGGTGGCGCGGACGAAGGCGTCCAGGGCCTCCCGGTCACCCCGACCGGCGGCGAGGGCGAGGGCGGTGACGGCGGCGTCCCGCTCGCCGTGCGTGCCTCGGCGCGCCCCGGTGTCGCCGGCGGGCGGTCCATCGGCCACGGTGGCCGGGACGGCGCTCGGGGTCTGGAGGGTGGTGCCGACGGGGCCGGCCCCGTCGGTCGGACGAGGCCGGGGACCCGGCGGGAGCGGAAGGGGAACGCCCTTCCGGCCGCCGGTCGTGGCCGGCCGGGGGAACCGGGTGGAGGGGGCGGGGGAGCCGACCGGCCGGCGCGCCGTCGGGGCGGGGGTGGTCGTGGACATCGTGGATGATCCTTCGCGGTCGTCGACCCCGGTGCGCGGCGCCCGTCCGGGCGGGCCGGTGCCCGGATCCGAGGTGGCCGCACCGATCCCGTTGGGGCGGTGGGCGGCCGCCGTTCGCCGGCGCGGACGCGGGGGTCGATGGTCGGTGTTCCCCGGTCGGCGCGGTCGACCGGGTCCTCGCCCGGCGCGCGGCGCGCACGGGCGGTGTCTCAGCACACCGGGAGCGAAGGGGGTCCCCGCCGGGAGAGGGCGTGGCGCAGCAGGACGGCGGGGGCGGGCACGAACCCGGTACCGGTCGGGGTGCCCGTGCCGGGACGCCGTGCCGGGGCGTTCCCGTGGACGCGGGCCCGCGCGACCAGACGCAGGGGTTCGGCCAGCAGCGCCGCCCCGGCGCGCAGCGCGCCGAACAGGGCGGTCTCGCCGCGCCACAGCCACAGGGCGCAGAGCAGGGCCGCGACGGCGTGCGCGGTGACCATGCCGGGGGTCCAGCCGTGGCCGAGGGCCGTGGCCCCGGCCTCCGCGGCGGCGTGCGCGTACCCGTCGCCGGTGTCCGGCGGAACCCCGCCGGCCCCGACCCCGGCCCGGTCCACACGGTCGATGTGACCGTGGTGCCCGAGGTGGCCGGGGGAGTGCGCGGCGGTCCCGGCCGCGCCCCCCGGAACGACCCCGGGCCGGTGCGGACCGGCCGGCAGCAGTGTGAACAGCGTGTGCAGCGCGATCTGCGCGGTCACCGTGGCGGCCGCGATCACCCGGCCGCCGAGCTCCCGCCCGGTCGCCGGCAGCGCGCACAGCGTCAGGCCGACCAGGACGGCGAGCAGCGGACCGGCCGCGACGCCGTGTCCGGACATCAGGACGTGTCCACCGGCGGTCGTCACCGTGCACACGGCCGCGAAGAACGCGGCGCGCGCGAGGCGGAGGGCCGGACCGGGGGACATGGCGCTCATGGTGGCAGCGGGCCGGAGCGGGTGAAACGGTGGGGTACGGATTTGCGCGGGTGGTGACAAGAAATCGGCCGGGAAGTCGGCCCGGGTCATCGGGTATGAGCCAGATCACATCCGAAGGTGGAACTCGCGGGAACCTTCCGGCGCGCCCGGACGACTGCTGGACGGGTGCCGCCGGGCCGGCGGGGCGCCCCGGTCCCGATGTTCCCGATCCGTACTCCCCCCACAGGAGTCATCCATGACCACCCACGCCCCCGCCGCCCGGTCCGCCGAGGACCCCCCACCGACGCCCGCCGGACCCACCGGCCGGGCCGGCCGGGCCGGCCGATCGGATCTCCGTCCCCTGCTGCTGCGGATGCACTTCTACGCCGGCCTGCTGGTGGCGCCCTTCCTGCTCGTCGCGGCGACGACCGGCCTGCTCTACGCCGGCTCCATCCAGGCCGAGCGCCTGGTCTACGCCGAGGAACTCCGGACGACACCCGGTGACACCCGGGTGCCGCTCGAGGAGCAGGTGGACGCCGCGCTCGCCGCCCACCCGGAGGGAACCGTCACCGCCGTCCGGCCCGGTGAGAACCCGGGCGACACCACCCGGGTGATGCTCACCGGCACGCCCGGTGTCGAGGAGGGCCGCACCCTGGCGGTCTTCGTCGACCCCCACACCGGCGAGGTGCGCGGGGCGCTGGAGCAGTACGGCAGCAGCGGCGCCCTGCCGCTGCGGGCCTGGATATCCGGCTTCCACGCCGACCTCCACCTCGGGGACACGGGTCGGCTCTACTCGGAACTGGCCGCGAGTTGGCTGGCCGTCCTGACCGTCGGCGGACTGATCATGTGGATCGTCCGCAAGGGCGGACGCCGGCCCGGCGCGCGCGGGGTCCTGATGCCCGAACGCGGGGCGCGCGGTCGACGCCGCACGCTCTCCCTGCACGCCTCGGTGGGCGTGTGGGCCTCGCTGGGGTTGTTGATCCTGGCCGTGACCGGCCTGACCTGGTCCACCCACGCGGGGTCGAGCATCGCCGACCTGCGGACGGCGTGGAACCAGACCACCCCGACCGTCTCCGCCGGCCTGCCCAACGCCGCGGCCGAGGAGGACCACGGGGATCACGGGGATCATGGCGACCACGGGGACCATGGCGCGTCGGCCGTCGGCACCGGGGGTTCCGGCTGGCCGGCCCCGCCCGGCATCGGCCCCGACGGGGCGTTCGACGCCGCCGACGCCGCCGGGCTCGGCGGCCCGCTGGAGATCCTGCCGCCCGCCGATCCCGAGTCCACCTGGGTGGTCAAGGAGATCGACCGCCAGTGGCCGACCAACCTGGACGCCGTGGCGGTCCACCCGCACACCGGCGAGTTGACGGATCGACTGGACTTCGCCGATTACCCGCTCCTCGCCAAGCTCACCCGCTGGGGCATCGACCTGCACAGCGGCTTCCTGTTCGGGATCGTCAACCAGATCGCCCTGGTGGCGCTGACCATCGCCCTGGGAATGATGATCCTGTGGGGTTACCGCATGTGGTGGCTGCGCGGCCGGGGCTCCTCCTTCGGGCGTGCGATGCCGCGCGGCGCGTGGCGCCGGGCCCGGCCGTGGCAGGTGGTCTCCGTGGCGCTCGTCCTGGCGGCGCTGGGGTGGTACGTGCCGCTGATCGGGATCCCGCTGGTGGCCTTCCTGGTGATCGACGCGGTGGTCGGGGTGATCCTGCGCCGACGTGACGGGACCCCGGCGCGGAAGGTCTCCGAGCGGATCGAACCGGCGGATGGAACCGCCGTCGGCGGGCCCGCCGCCCCGGAGGTCGCCGCCGATCCCACCGGCACGCCCGCCGAGCCGGCCGCCGGCACCTCCGACGGCGCCGAGGGCGCCGAACCGGCCGGGGCCGCCCCCGGCCGCTGAACCCACCGGGCTCCGTGCCGGGCCCGGTGGCGCGCCCGTGGCCGGTGCGGTGGCGGGGTCCCTTTCCCGTGCCTCGTACCCGGGGCCTCTTCCCCCTGTCCGGCCTCCGGGGAACGCGTGCCCCGGAGGCCGGACACCGCCCCGTGCGGTCGGGCGTCCGGCACGGGTGTCCCGTGTCGAGGAGGGGACGGGACGACGCGCGCCGCCGGTGCGAACGCCCACCGGGGGAAGCGGCCGGGACTGCCGGCGGGGTCGGTTGGGGTCGGTCGGGTGTGATGCCCCACCGCTCCGGTCGCCCGGGGACCCGAGGGGGCGGATACCGGGGCCCGGCCGCACGGGGTGCTCACCGGGGCGTCCCCGGCATCCGTCCGCCGGCCGGCCCCCGCCCGGCCGGCCCCGGCCCCGGCCCCCGGCCGGCGGACGCCCGGGGCCCGGTCAGGGCCTCCAGGGACCGTCGATGTACTCCCCGTCCATGTCGTACGGCCAGGGGTTGGCCTCGCAACCCTCCAGCCCCTTGATCTGCTGCATCATCGCGGGCGCCGGCTCGCCGGGACCGCGGCAGCCCAGGTGGCCGTGGCCGAGGCGGTGCCCCACCTCGTGATTGACGATCAGCGCCCGGTACTGCCCGATGGCGCCGGGGAAGTTGGGCGAACCCTCCACCCAGCGGCGCAGGTTGACCATCACCTCGTCCCCCACCCGGCAGTTCACCTCACCCCCGGTGTCCAGGCCGTACTGCCCGCAGATGTCGTCCACGGTCGCGGGCGTGGCGATCTTCACCGAGAAGTCGAACGGCGGGTCCGTGACCGGCAGGAAGGCGCTGGTGCCGTCGTTGGTCCAGCCCCTCGGATGACCGAGGATCGCGTGCACCTCGGCGGCGGCCTCGTCCGGGTCCAGGTCGATCCCGTCCTCCACCTGCACCCGGTAACGCAGCGGGGTGCCCTCGCCGATGGCCTCGGCGTCCTCCTCCGGCAGGCCCGCACGGAAGGAGCCGGGACCCGACTCGGGCACGGGTGTGTCGGGTGTCTCCGGGGCGGGGCGGGAGGTGGCCGACAACTCCTCGTCGGGGAAGCCCTCGTCCCTCCCGTCCTCCCCGTCGGCCGGGGCGTCGGGGTGGTCGGGGTCCCCGGCGCCGGGCCTGCCGTCATCGGCGGCCTCGACGGGGTCGGGTCCGGAGGACTGCTGATGGGCGACGGCCAGCGCCAGAACGGTGGTCGCGACGACCGCGCCGATCACACGGCCGAGCGGGCGACGGCGACCGGCGCCGTCGGTGGGAGTCCTCACGTGATCAGATGTTATGGCAACCTTTCCGGCGTCCCCTCCGGCCGAAGCCGGCCCGCACGGCCCCGCGAGCCCCCGAACGAGGCACCGAGCGCCACCCCGCCGCCCGGATCGGGGCCGGCGGCGGGAGAATGGCGGGGTGACCCGTGCCTCCCTGGACAAGCAGCCCGCCGATGTCGCCGCCATGTTCGACGCCGTGGCGGCCAAGTACGACCTGACCAACGACGTGTTGGCGCTGGGAATGAACCGCCGGTGGCGCACCGAGGTGGCCCGCGCGGTGGCGGCCCGACCGGGCGAACGGGTCCTGGACCTGGCGGCCGGCACCGGCACCTCCTCGCTGCCCTTCGTCGAGAACGGTGCCTACACCGTGCCGTGCGATTTCAGCCAGGGAATGCTGCGCGAGGGTCGACGCCGGATCCCGTGGCTGCCGTTCGTCGCCGGGGACGCCTGCCGGCTGCCCTTCCGGGATGCCTCCTTCGACGCGGTGACCATCTCCTTCGGGCTGCGCAACGTGCGGGACACCGACGCCGCGCTGCGCGAGATGTTGCGGGTGACCCGCCCCGGCGGACGGCTGGTGGTCTGCGAGTTCAGCCACCCGGTGTGGGCGCCGTTCCGCACGGCCTACTCGGAGTACCTGATGAAGGCGCTGCCGTCGGTGGCACGCCGGGTCTCCAGCGCGCCGGACGCCTACGTGTATCTGGCCGAATCGATCCGGGCCTGGCCGGACCAACCGGCACTCGCCGGCCGGTTGCAGGAGGCGGGCTGGCGGCGGGTCGCCTGGCGCGACCTCACCGGCGGCGTCGTCGCCCTGCACCGGGGCCGGCGTCCCTGACGGGTCGAGCTGCCGGGACCGCCCGGCGACCGGAGCCCCGGCACCGGTCCCGGCACCGGACGACGGCCGGGTGATCGGCGACCGGTGCCGCCCCGAACCCCGTCGGGGTCGGGCCATAGACTCGGGGCCACCCCGTGGAGTCCACGATCATCGGGCCGGCGCCGGGGTCGGCAGGGCCCGCAACGAGGGGAGAGCCCAGTGACCACCACCGAGACCGCCGATGTGATCGTGGTCGGGGCCGGGCCGGGTGGCTCGGCGGCCGCGTACCACCTGGCCCGGTCCGGCCTGGACGTGCTGCTGCTGGAGAAGACCGCCTTCCCCCGCGAGAAGGTCTGCGGCGACGGCCTCACCCCGCGGGCCACCAAGCAGCTGGTCGCCATGGGGATCGACATCTCCGAGGAGGCCGGCTGGCTGCGCAACAAGGGGCTGCGCATCATCGGCGGCGGCCACCGACTCCAGTTGGACTGGCCCGAACTGGCCGGCTACCCCGACTACGGCCTGGTGCGCCGGCGCGACGACTTCGACGAGCGGCTGGCCCGGCAGGCGGTGAAGGCCGGCGCACGTCTGTACGAGCGCTGCAACGTCACCGGACCGGTGATGGAGGCGCGCACCGGCACCCGCGTCGTCGGCGTCACCGCCCGGCTCGGCGAGGAGAAGCGGGAGGTGGAGTACCGGGCGCCGGTGGTGATCGCCGCCGATGGCAACTCCTCGCGCCTCTCCCTGGCGATGGGCCTGCACCGGGACGACCGGCGGCCCATGGGCGTGGCCGTGCGCACCTACTTCGAGTCTCCCCGGCACGAGGACGACTACCTGGAGTCCTGGCTGGAGTTGTGGGACCGGCGCGGTGACGAGCCCCGGCTGCTGCCCGGCTACGGCTGGATCTTCGGCATGGGCGACGGCACCTCCAACGTCGGCCTGGGCATCCTCAACAGCTCCAAGTCCTTCGGCGAGCTGGACTGGCGCCAGGTCCTCAAGGCCTGGTGCGCCTCGATGCCGGAGGAGTGGGGGTACACCCCCGACAACATGACCGGCCCCATCCGGGGCGCGGCGCTGCCCATGGCGTTCAACCGCAAGCCGCACTACACCCGTGGGCTGCTGCTGGTCGGCGACTCCGGTGGTCTCGTCAACCCCTTCAACGGCGAGGGCATCGCCTACGCCATGGAGTCGGGGCAGATCGCCGCCGAGGTGATCGTCCAGGCCATGGCCCGCCGCACCCCCGCGCAGCGGGAGGTGGCGCTGCGCCGCTACGCGACGGTCCTCCGGGACACCTACGGCGGCTACTACACGCTGGGTCGGGCGTTCGTGAAGCTGATCGGGAACCCGAAGGTGATGCGGCTGGCCACCGAACGCGGCCTGCCCCACCCGGTGCTGATGCGGTTCACCCTCAAACTGCTGGCCAACCTCACCGAACCCACCGGCGGCGACGCCATGGACCGGGTGATCAACGGCCTGGCGAAGGTCGCCCCCCGGGCCTGACGTCCGCCCCGCCGCCCGACCCGGCGGCCCGGCCGACCGGCTCCGGCGGCGGGCCGGGAACCCGTGACGGCCGGGACGGGGACACGTGATCCCACGTGTCCCCGTCCCGGCCGTTCGGCGTTCCGAGTTCGGTGGGGTCCCGCGCGGCTCGGACGCGGCGGTCAGCCGATGCGGATGGCGCCCGAGGGCTGCGACCAGCTCATGTCCTGCTCCACGACACCGGTGGAGGGGTTCTGCGCGCCGACGAAACGGCCGTTGCCCACGTAGATCGCCACGTGGTACGCGCTGCCCGCGCCACCCCAGTAGAGCAGGTCGCCGGGCCGGGCCTGCGACACCGGAATGTGGGTGCCCATGGCCGACTGTGCCTGCGAGGTGCGCGGCAGGGAGATGCCGGCGGCGGCGTAGGCGGCGCCGGTGAGCCCCGAGCAGTCCCAGGCGCCCGGACCGGTGGCACCCATGCTGTACGCCTTGCCGACCTGCGCGCGGGCGAAGGCGACGACGGCGGTGTTCCCGCCGGTGGAGGCCGGGACGGCGGCCGGGGCACTCTGCGCGGGCGCGGCGTCCTCGGAGGAGGCGGACGCGGAGGCGGTACCGAGGTCGGTGCGCTCGGCGGCGCGGGAGGCCGCGGCGGCCTCCACCTCGGCGGCCCGGCGCTCCTCGGCCTCGGCCGCGCGGCGGGCCTCGGCCTCGGCGGCCTCCGCCTCGGCGGCCTCGTCGGCGGCGCGCTGCCGCTCGGCCGCCCGCTGGGCGCGGACGGTGGCCAGCTCGCGGGCCTCGCGCAGGTGCGTACGGGCGACGTAGTCCTCGGTGGCCTCGCTCGCCCGGGCGGAGGTGGAGGTGATCACGGTGCCGAGGGCGGGGAACTCCCCGGTGGTCTCGGCGGGGTTCTCGGCGGGCCGCTCGGTCGCGGAGGCGGCGGGCGAGGTGACCGCCACGGTGCCCAGCACGCCGGTCAGCACGCCACCGCGGAGGAGGCCCGCGGTGCGGGACCGACGGGGCTTGCGATGGCGGCCGGTGGTACGGATCGATGACATGACAGAAAGCCGTATCAAGAACCGGTAACGGCTCTCAACATCCGTGGAATGCGCCACAGGTCCCGAATGCCCGGGAGGAAAAGTTCCAAATGTCCGTCGTACGGCGTACGGGTGACGACTCCGATCGGAGGTCCGGGATGGCGATGGGCAGGACATTGTCCGGTATGTAACGAATAAGGATCGGCCTAGCACGGCTCCCGGGGTCCGGCAATGTCCGCACCCGACGCACCGTCGGGCGGGTGGGATACCTCACCCCGGAGTGCCGGTGTGAGGATCATGCCGGAATGGGACGCGTGCGCGGGTTCATGGTGCGGCGAATGCGATGAATGCTCTCAATTCGGACGAGGTGTTCCCGCTTCCCGGGGTGAAGGAGGTGGGGGTGTCGGGGAGCTCCCGGGGGTACCGAAAGGCGCGAGAGTGACATGGGTTGATGAATGGTATTCGTTTCACCCCATTCAGGGATTTTCTTCCCTTTGTCTGCCATTCGGTCGTGTCCGTGTCCGTGTCCGTGTCCGTGTCCGTGTCCGTGTCCGTGCACGGACACGGACACGACCGTGCCGAGCCGGAGAGGGCGGGCGTGTGCCGGCCCCGCTCCGGCCCGGCTCGCTCCCGCCGGGGCCGGTGGCCCCGGATCCCTCGCTCCCGGTCGGTTGCCGGCGGGAGCACCCCGACATGTCCCACCCGGGAGTGTCCCGCCCCGGAGCCTTCCCCGGTGGTTCGTCCACCGCCCCGCCCCGGGCCACCGGGGAACCGGAACGGCCGCCCCCTTCCGGGGACGGCCGTTCGGTGGGGAGGTCCGGGGGCTCAGGGCCGGCCCAGCTCCCGGGAGATCCGCGCCAACTGCTCCAGCCGCCGCTCCAGGGGCGGGTGCGAGGCCAGCAGGCTGCTCAGGGACTGCTTGGAGAAGGCGGGGGCGAAGAAGAAGGCGTTGAACGCCTCGGTCTGCCGCAGGTCCCGGGTCGGGATGCGGGCCATCTCCCCGGTCACCTTGGTCAGGGCGGAGGCCAGTGCCGAGGGCTTGCCGGTCAGCAGGGCCGCGCCCCGGTCCGCCGACAGCTCCCGGTACCGCGACAGCAGCCGGGTCAGCAGGAAGCTCAGCACGTAGACGAGCGCGCTGATCAGCGGGATCAGCAGGAAGAGGATCGCGGTGTTGTTGTTCCGGCCGCCGGCCCGGGCCACCCCGCCCCACAGGGCGAAGCGCGTCATGGTGCCGGCCAGCACGCCCAGGAACGAGGCGAAGGTCATCACCGCCACGTCGCGGTGGGCGACGTGCGACAGTTCGTGCGCGAGCACGCCCTCCAGCTCCTCCGGCTCCAGCCGGCGCAGTAGCCCGGTCGTCGCGCAGACCAGCGCCTTCTCCTGGCTGCGGCCGGTGGCGAAGGCGTTGGGCACGTCGGTGTCGGCGATCGCCACGCGCGGCTTGGGCATGTCGGCCAGGGCGCACAGCCGGTCCACGGTGGCGTGCAGCTCCGGCGCCTGCTGCGGGGAGACCTCGCGGGCCCCCATGCTGTAGGCGGCGATCCGGTCACTGAACCAGAACTGGACGACGAACAGGCCGCCGGCCAGCAGCAGCACCATCGGCCAGGCGTCCCGGAACAGTGCCAGCAGCGCGCCGATGAAGACCACGTAGAGCAGCCCGATGAGGAACATGGTGGTGACCATGCGTCCGGTCAGGCCGCGATCGGGCGCGTACCTGGTGCGTGCCATCGTCTCCCACCTCCTCCTTCGGACTGTACTGCCCCGGCGGGGCGGGTGAGGGCCGGCCGGGCCGCACCGGTCGCGGAGCCTCCGGCCGGGCCGATCGGGCCGGCCGGCCCCCGCGCGGGGTCACCCGGTTGCCGCGCCCGGCCCGGGGCGCACCCCGTCGTCCGGGCCGGCCCCGTGAACCCCCGGTCGGTCATCAGTCGGCGTCCAGGCCGGGGGCGCCCCAGACGGGGAACCAGCGTCCGAGATCCTCCTCGACGGGCAGTTCCCCGGCCAGTAGCGCCCGGGTCTGCAACTCCAGCGTGTTGTTCCGCCGCTGCCCGCCGCCCGGCTCGGGGGCGAAGGGATAGAAGGTGCCGCGCTTGTAGAGGTAGACCAGGGCCAGCGAGCGGCCGTCGTCGTCGCGGAAGGCGACGAGCGAGCAGAGCAGTTGCGGCCCGAAACCGGCGTCCTGCAGGTGGGTGTTGACCGCGTGCAGGTCGTTGACCAGGGCGGGCAGGTCGTCGGGGGAGTGGCGGGCGCGCAGCCAGGTGTAGCCGTGGGAGTCCTTCTCCACCCCGGCCTCGCCGAGCAGCAGCTCGGCCTCCTCCTCGAGGCGGGCGAAGGCGCCGCCCTCGGCCCCGGCGAAGCAGACCGACCCCGTGCCGGTGGGGGCGAACCCCGCCCCGGCCTGCAGGGTGATGGCGGCCGAGGGGAGGGCGAACAACCGGTCGAGGTCGGGTTGGACCGGCTTGCGCCGTCCCAGCAGTGCGTCCCAGAAACCCATGTCCGCAGCCTATGGCACCATCCCCGCCCGGCGCCCCGCCCCACCGGACCGCGCCGGTGCCCGCCCTCGGCTCGTGGCTTGGCGCCACTCCTCCGCCGAGCCCTTCTCATCCCGTGCCTGCTCCTCGGCGGCTCTTGGGGTGAAGTGGAACGCCACCCGCTCTCCACCGAGGTCGATGTGCAGTATGGCGTCCAAGGCATCGGCGAGGCGGGAGAGCAGGGGAAGGGTGGGAACGCTGTCGGAGTTCTCGATCCGGGAGACCTTCGCCTGATTCAATCCCGCTCGGCCGGCCGGCTCGCTCTGGGTCAGGCCCGGGTCGGCACGTCGTGTGTACACCGCCTCTGCCAGGGCCATGGAGAGGCGGATCCCCCGACGGACCTCCGCCACCTCGGCGGGCTCTGCGGCGGCTTCGGCGAGTTTGCGTTCGCGCAGTGTTTCCACCGACTGTGGCTCACGTCAGACCTCTTCCCTCTTGATCGTGCGAAGGAACTCCTGGTGGGCCGGTCCGTGCCCGGCTTCACAGACCTTCTTCGCGTGACGGGCTCGGTTGACTTCCTCGTTCTCCCGGCGTCGGGTTTTGGGAAAGACGGTGAGGAGAACGGCGGTGCGTCGAGGCGTCAGCCGGTACGTGACGCGTATCGGTACTCCGTCCAGGCCGAGACGAAGTTCCCGAACGCCGTCACCAAGGTGACGGGAGTGGGGTTCGCCCGGTTCCGTGGCTCGCTGCGGCGAGCAGCCCCGCATATTCATCGACCTTGGGGAAGTGCTTGGCCGGGAGTACTTCAAGCCACTCTCTCACTTCGGGTTCGATCTCGATCGCTTACAGTGACACGAGGGGTGGGGTATGTCGCCAAAGACATGTTCCCTCTCGGAGGGAATTCCCGCAAAGGAAGCGGTCAGGCGAGCCACTGGTCCCACGCGAGGCGTCCGACGAGGACGGTGACGACGACCAGCAGGACGACGCGGATGAAGCCGGAGCCCCGGCGGATGGCCATGTGGGCGCCGATCCAGCCACCGAGCATGTTGAAGGCGGCCATTCCGAGGGCGAGCTTCCACAGCACCATGCCCTGGCTGCCGAAGACGACGAGGGCGCCGAGGTTCGTGCCCACGTTCACGACCTTCGCGGTGGCGGAGGCGGTGAGCATCGAGAGGTGGAGCAGGCCGACCAGGGCGATGATCAGGAAGGTGCCGGTTCCGGGTCCGAGCAGGCCGTCGTAGAAGCCGATGCCGACACCGGCCACCAGCAGGACCAGCGCCATCCGGCGGCGGGTGGTGGGGATCGGGTCCCCGGCGACGTACTGCGTGCCGAAGTTCGGACGCAGGACGACGAAGGCCGCGACGGCCAGCAGCAGCACCATGATCATCGGCCGCAGGAACTCCGCGCTCACCGCGCTCGCGAACAGCGCGCCGCCGGCCGAGGCGAGCAGTGCCAGTCCGCCCAGTCGCAGCGCCAGGCGGACGTCCACCGGGTGGCGCCGCGCGTAGGTGACGGCGGCGACGCTCGTGCCGGCCACCGCGACCGCCTTGTTGGTGCCCAGGGCGGTGGCCGGGGCGAGCTGGGGGAAGGCGATGAGCAGGGCGGGGATTTGCAGCAGCCCCCCGCCGCCGACCACGGCGTCGACCCAGCCGGCGAGGGCGGCGGCCACGCACAGCACGACGATGGTGGTCACGGTGATTTCGGGCACGGCGGAACTCTAGTCCCAACAACCGAATGTCATCTACACCGTTATTCGCACTAGCACGCTCACCGCGACGACCACGAATTTGCCCCGGCCGGCCATCGGCTGATAGAGGCCGGGACGCCATCCGCCGCCCGACAGTGGCCCCGAAAGCCTTACTTGTCACACTTCGTGGTGACATGGAGGCTTACCGTCGAAGATCGATTTCCGTCACGTTTCATGATCGTTCGTCAGGTGGGGGAGATCACAAAGTTCCTGCGCGACCCCGTGTCGCAGATCACAGGAACCGGGGCATAGGATGCGGTCCAAGCTTGTGAACTGACTCACATAGCGGTGATCTTCTGGCAGTCGCCGTCGACTGGAAGGAGCGAGGTGCGGTGAACGCGTACGTTCCCATCCTCGTGCTGGGCGCTCTCGGGGCCGGCTTCGCGGTCTTCTCCGTGATCATGGCCTCGGTCATCGGCCCCAAGCGCTACAACCGGGCCAAGCTCGACGCCTACGAGTGCGGTATCGAACCGACCCCGCAGCCGGCCGGCGGCGGGCGCTTCCCCGTCAAGTACTACCTGACGGCCATGCTCTTCATCGTCTTCGACATCGAGATCGTCTTTCTCTATCCGTGGGCCGTGCACTTCGACGCGCTCGGGATGTTCGGTCTGGTGCAGATGTTGATCTTCGTCGGTCTGATCGGTGTCGCCTACGCCTACGACTGGCGTCGGGGAGGGCTCGAATGGGACTGACCCGAACGGGACCGGTGGGGGGGCCGATCGGCACCCCCGGCCGGCCGACCCGGAGCGGAGGCATGATCCGCGCGACCGCCTCGCGCGACCGACGACCCGGATGCCCGACACCCCCCGGAACACGGGGCACCCGGGAATCACAGGGACCACAAGGAGGTGTCCCCGATGGGACTTGAGGAGAAGCTGCCCAGCGGTTTCCTGCTGACCACCGTCGAGAAGGCGGCCGGACTCGCCCGCAAGTCCTCCGTCTTCCCGGCCACCTTCGGCCTGGCCTGCTGCGCCATCGAGATGATGACCACCGGTGCCGGCCGCTACGACCTGGCCCGCTTCGGCATGGAGGTCTTCCGGGGCTCGCCCCGCCAGGCCGACCTGATGATCGTCGCCGGCCGGGTCAGCCAGAAGATGGCGCCGGTGGTGCGACAGGTCTACGACCAGATGCCCAACCCCAAGTGGGTCATCTCCATGGGCGTGTGCGCCTCCTCCGGCGGCATGTTCAACAACTACTCGATCGTGCAGGGCGTCGACCACGTCATCCCGGTGGACATCTACCTGCCCGGCTGCCCGCCCCGTCCCGAGATGCTCCTCGACGCGATCATCAAGCTGCACGAGAAGATCAAGGACGAGAAGCTCGGCGTCAACCGCGAGCAGGCGGCCCGCGAGGCGGAGGAGGCGGCGCTCAAGGCGCTGCCCACCATCGAGATGAAGGGGCTGCTGCGATGAGCGCGGCGAGCACCCCGGGCGGCGGCTCCGCGCCCGGGCCCGACGGGAACGCCAACCCCTCCGGCGAGGTCGGCCGGCGCGACGACGCCGGTGAGGTCATCGCCGAGCGTCGCGGCATGTTCGGCAGCCTCGAGGGTGGCGACACCTCCGGTTACGGCGGTCTGCGCCGCACCGTCCGCCTCCCCGGCGCGAGCTCCCGCCCCTACGGCGGGTGGTTCGACGAGGTGGCCGACGAGTTGGAGGGCGCGCTGGAGGAGCAGGGCCTGGACCCGGCGGTGGTCATCGAGAAGACCGTCGTGGACCGGAAGGAACTCACCTTCCACGTCGCCCGCGAGCACCTGCTCGCGGTCTGCCGCACCCTGCGGGACGACCCCGCGCTGCGCTTCGAGCTGTGCACCGGCGTCAGCGGCGTGCACATCCCCGCCGACACCGGCCGGGAACTGCACGCCGTGTACCACCTGCGCTCGCTCACCCACGGTCGGCTGATCCGGGTGGAGACCTCCGCCCCCGACGCCGACCCGCACGTGCCCTCGGTCGTGACCGTCTACCCCACCAACGACTGGCACGAGCGCGAGGTCTACGACTTCTTCGGCCTGGTCTTCGACGGGCACCCGGCGCTGACCCGGATCATGATGCCCGACGACTGGCAGGGCCACCCGCAGCGCAAGGACTACCCGCTCGGCGGCATCCCCGTCGAGTACAAGGGCGCCCAGATCCCGGCACCCGACCAGCGGAGGTCGTACAGCTGATGTCCCACGACACCACCACCCCACAGGGAACGGAGCGGGGCGCGCCCACCGCCACCGCGGGCGCCCGGGAGACCACCGAGGGCACGGTCTACACCGTCACCGGCGGCGACTGGGACCAGGTCGCGGAGGCCGCCTCGCGCGCCGACGACGAGCGGATCATCGTCAACATGGGGCCGCAGCACCCCTCCACGCACGGCGTGCTGCGGCTGATCCTGGAGATCGACGGCGAGACCGTCACCGAGGCCCGCTGCGGCATCGGCTACCTGCACACCGGCATCGAGAAGAACCTCGAGTACCGGACCTGGACGCAGGGCACCACCTTCGTCACGCGCATGGACTACCTCACGCCCTTCTTCAACGAGGTGGCGTACTGCATGGGCGTGGAGAAGCTGCTCGGCATCACCGACGACATCCCCGACCGCGCCGAGGTCATCCGGGTCCTGCTCATGGAGCTGAACCGGATCTCCTCCCACCTGGTGGCCATCGCCACCGGCGGCATGGAACTCGGCGCCACCACGGTGATGATCTTCGGTTTCCGGGACCGCGAACTGTGCCTGGACCTCTTCGAGCTGATCACCGGCCTGCGGATGAACCACGCCTTCATCCGCCCCGGTGGTCTCGCCCAGGACCTGCCGCCCGGCACCGTCGACGCGCTGCGCGAGTTCGTCGCCACCATGCGGAAGAACCTCGTCGAGTACGACAAGCTGTGCAGCGGCAGCCCGGTCTTCAAGGCCCGGTTGCAGGACATCGGCTACCTCGACCTCGCCGGCTGCCTGGCGCTGGGCGTCACCGGCCCGATCCTGCGCTCCGCCGGCCTGCCGCACGACCTGCGCAAGACCGATCCGTACTGCGGTTACGAGACCTACGACTTCGAGGTCCCGACCACCGACACCTGCGACTCCTACGGCCGCTTCCTGCTGCGCCTGGAGGAGATGCGGCAGTCGCTGCGGATCATCGAGCAGTGCGTCGAGCGGCTGGAGCCCGGCCCGGTGATGGTCGCGGACAAGAAGATCGCCTGGCCCGCGCAGTTGGCCGTGGGCCCCGACGGTCTGGGCAACTCCCTGGACCACATCCGCACCATCATGGGCACCTCCATGGAGGCCCTGATCCACCACTTCAAGCTGGTCACCGAGGGCTTCCGGGTTCCCGCCGGCCAGGTGTACACGGCCGTGGAGTCCCCCAAGGGCGAGCTGGGCGTGCACATGGTCAGCGACGGCGGCACCCGCCCCTACCGGGTCCACTTCCGGGACCCCTCCTTCACCAACCTCGAGGCAGTGGCGGCGATGTGCGAAGGCGGCCAGGTCGCCGACGTCATCGTCGCGGTGGCCTCCATCGACCCCGTGATGGGAGGCGTCGACCGATGACCGATGCGACACGGGCCGCGGAGTCCGGCGGGACCCCGGTGGCACTGGGCATGCCCCAACTGCCCGCCCCCGACTTCCCCGCGGAGGTCCGCGAACGCCTGGCGACCGACGCCCGGGAGATCATCTCCCGCTACCCCGACAGCCGCTCCGCGCTGCTGCCGATGCTGCACCTGGTGCAGGCCGAGGAGGGCTGGGTCTCCGCCACCGGTATGCGCTTCTGCGCCGAGATGCTGGACCTCACCCCCGCCGAGGTCACCGCGGTGGCCACCTTCTACACCATGTACCGGCGCAAGCCCTCAGGTGAGCACCAGGTGGGGGTCTGCACCAACACCCTGTGCGCGGTGCTCGGCGGCGACGCCATCTTCGCCGCGCTCCGCGAGCACCTCGGGGTGGACAACGCCGGCACCACCGAGGACGGCAAGGTCACGCTGGAGCACATCGAGTGCAACGCGGCCTGCGACTACGCCCCCGTGGTGATGGTCAACTGGGAGTTCTTCGACAACCAGACCATCGAGTCCGCGAAGCAGCTGGTGGACGACCTGCGGGCCGGCCGCGAGGTGATCCCCACCCGGGGCGCCCCGCTGACCGACTTCCGGGGCACCGCCCGCATCCTGGCCGGCTTCCCCGACGAGCGTCCCGACGCCGTCGCCGCCTCCGGCGCGGCCGGCCCCGCCACCCTGGCCGGGCTCGAACTCGCCCGCGAGGTCGGAGCCGGCGCCCCCGAGTCCCCCGCCGGGGACGACAGCCGGGAGGAGAAGCGCCGATGACCCCCGCGACCACCCCCGCGCCGCGCGACGGCAGCGGAAACGGCAACAACGGCAACAACGGCAACAACAACGCCGCCGGCGGGACCCCCGAGGGCACCCGCAAGCTCGCCGAGCAGATCCTCGCCCCCGTCCTCTCCGACGTCTGGGACCGCGAGGCCCCCTGGACCCTGGAGTCCTACCGCCGCGCCGGCGGTTACCAGGGCCTGCGCGCCGCCCTGGACATGGCGCCGGACGACGTCATCGCCCTGGTCAAGGACGCCGGCCTGCGCGGCCGTGGTGGCGCGGGCTTCCCCACCGGGATGAAGTGGCAGTTCATCCCGCAGGGCGACGACAAGCCGCACTACCTCGTCGTCAACGCCGACGAGTCCGAGCCGGGCACCTGCAAGGACATCCCGCTGCTGTTCGCCAACCCGCACTCCCTCATCGAGGGCATGGTGATCGCCTGCCACGCGATCCGCAGCGAGCACGCCTTCATCTACCTGCGCGGCGAGACCGTGCCGGTCCTGCGCCGGCTGCACCACGCCGTCGCCGAGGCGTACCGGGCCGGCTACCTCGGCAAGGACGCCCTGGGCCCGGGCAAAAACCTGGAACTCACCGTGCACGCCGGCGCCGGCGCGTACATCTGCGGCGAGGAGACCGCGCTGCTGGACTCCCTGGAGGGACGCCGCGGCCAGCCCCGACTGCGCCCGCCCTTCCCGGCGGTCGCCGGCCTCTACGCCTGCCCGACCGTCGTCAACAACGTGGAGTCCATCGCCTCGGTGCCGCCCATCCTGGCCCGCGGCAAGGAGTGGTTCCGCTCGATGGGCAGTGAGAAGTCGCCCGGCTTCACCCTCTACTCGCTGTCCGGGCACGTCGCCCGGCCCGGCCAGTACGAGGGCCCGCTCGGCATCACGCTGCGCCAACTGCTGGACCTCACCGGCGGGATGCGGCCCGGCCGCACCCTGAAGTTCTGGACCCCCGGTGGCTCCTCCACCCCGCTGCTGACCCCCGAGCACCTCGACGTGCCGCTGGACTACGAGGGTGTGGCCGGGGCCGGTTCGATGCTCGGCACCAAGGCCCTGCAGTGCTTCGACGACACCACCTGCGTGGTGCGCGCGGTCACCCGCTGGACCGAGTTCTACGCCCACGAGTCCTGCGGCAAGTGCACCCCCTGCCGGGAGGGCACCTTCTGGCTGGTGCAGCTGCTGCGCGACATCGAGGCAGGCAAGGGCTCGCTGGAGGACCTCGACAAGCTCAACGACATCGCCGACAACATCAACGGCAAGTCGTTCTGCGCCCTGGGCGACGGCGCCGCCAGCCCGATCTTCTCCTCCCTGAAGTACTTCCGCGAGGAGTACGAGCGGCACGTCACCGGCGGCGGCTGCCCCTTCGACCCGGCCCGCTCCACCGTCTGGGCCGACTCCACCGCCGATCCCGCCGGTCGGACCGACGGCTCCGCCCACCTGGAGGTGAACGCATGACTGTCACCACCGACGCCTCCGCCCGCGGCGGAGCCGGGATCCCGCCCGAGGACCTGGTGACCCTCACCATCGACGGCATCGAGATCTCCGTCCCCAAGGGGACCCTGGTGATCCGCGCCGCCGAACAACTCGGGGTCGAGATCCCCCGGTTCTGCGACCACCCCCTCCTCGACCCGGTCGGTGCCTGCCGGCAGTGCATCGTCGAGGTCGAGGGCCAGCGCAAGCCGATGGCCTCGTGCACCATCACCTGCACCGACGGCATGGTGGTGCGCACCCAGCTCACCTCGCCGGTCGCCGAGAAGGCCCAGAAGGGTGTGATGGAGCTGCTGCTCATCAACCACCCGCTGGACTGCCCCGTCTGCGACAAGGGCGGCGAGTGCCCGCTGCAGAACCAGGCGATGAGCCACGGCAACGCCGAGTCCCGCTTCGAGGGCGTCAAGCGCACCTTCCCCAAGCCGCTGCCGATCTCCGCCCAGGTGCTGCTGGACCGCGAGCGCTGCGTGCTGTGCGCGCGCTGCACCCGCTTCTCCAACCAGGTCGCCGGCGACCCGATGATCGAACTCCTGGAACGCGGTGCCCTCCAGCAGGTGGGCACCGGCGAGGACGAGCCGTTCGCCTCGTACTTCTCCGGCAACACCATCCAGATCTGCCCCGTCGGCGCGCTCACCTCGGCCGCCTACCGCTTCCGCTCCCGCCCCTTCGACCTGATCTCCTCGCCGAGCGTGTGCGAGCACTGCTCGAGCGGCTGCGCCACCCGCACCGACCACCGGCGCGGCAAGGTCATGCGCCGCCTGGCGGCCGAGGACCCCCGGGTCAACGAGGAGTGGATGTGCGACAAGGGCCGCTTCGGCTTCCGCTACGCGCAGCGACCCGACCGGCTCACCACCCCCCTGGTCCGCGACCCGGACACCGGTGAGCTGACCGCGGCGAGCTGGCCCGAGGCGCTGGACGCCGCCGCCCGCGGCCTGGCCGCCGCGGTGGCCGGCGCCGGGGTCGGCGCGCTGCCCGGCGGTCGGCTCACCGTCGAGGACGCCTACGCCTGGGCGAAGTTCACCCGACTCGCCCTGCGCAGCGCCGACATCGACTTCCGGGCCCGACCGCACGGTGCGGAGGAGGCCGCCTTCCTCGCCGCGCACGTCGCGGGCGGACGGCCGGGCGCCGACTCGGTCACCCACACCTCCCTGGAGCACGCCCCGGCGGTGCTGCTGGTCGGCTTCGAGTCCGAGGAGGAGGCCCCCGGCGTCTTCCTGCGGCTGCGCAAGGGGATGCGCAAGCACGGCCTGAAGGTGTACTCCCTCGCCACCCACGCCACCCGGGGCCTGACCAAGGCCGGCGGCACCCTGCTGCCCGCCGCCCCCGGCGCCGAGCCCGGATTGCTGGAGGCCATCGCCCGCGGGGAGGACGACCACGGCGTCGGCACGGCGCTGCGCGCCGACGGCGCGGTGATCGTGGTCGGCGAGCGGCTGGCGACCGTGCCCGGCGGGTACACCGCCGCCGTCGCGGCGGCCGGTGCCACCGGCGCCCACCTGGTGTGGATCCCCCGCCGGGCCGGCGAGCGCGGCGCGCTGGAGGTCGGCGCACTGCCCGGGCTGCTGCCCGGGGGCCGGCCCGAGGGCGACCCGCGCGCGCGCCTGGAGACGGCCGCCATCTGGGGCGTGGACCCCGCCGACCTGCCCTCCGGCCCCGGCCGCGACGTCTCCGGGATCCTGGAGGCCGCCGCCGCCGGACGCCTGGCGGCGCTGGTGGTCGGCGGTGTGGAGGTCGACGACCTGCCCGACCCGGCCCGCGCGCTCGCCGCCCTGGACCGGATGCGGGACGAGGGCTTCCTGATCAGTCTGGAACAGCGGCCCTCGGAGGTCACCGAGCGGGCCCACGTGGTGCTGCCGGTGGCGGCCGTGGTGGAGAAGGGCGGCTCCTTCCTCAACTGGGAGGGACGCCTGCGCCCCTTCGAGCCCGCCATCAAGCCCGACCAGATGACCCGCCGCCAGGTCCAGCCCGACCTGCGGGCCCTGCACATGCTGGCCGACGCGATGGACGTACCGCTGCGCCTGCCGGACGTCGCCGCCGCCCGCCGCGAGCTGGACCGGTTCGGCGAGTGGGACGGCGAGCTGCCGCTCGGGCCCACCGCCCGTGCCGCCGAGCCCGCCCGGCCGCGCGCCGGGGAGGCGGTCCTGGCCGGTCACCGGATGCTGCTGGACCGCGGCCGGCTCCAGGAGGGCGACGAGGCGCTGGCCGCCACCCGCCACGACGCGCCCGCCCGGGTCTCGCCCGCCACCGCCACCGACCGCGGACTGACCGACGGCGGCCGGATCGAGATCACCGGTCCGGCCGGCGCGACCCGGATGCCGCTGGCGGTCACGCCGGGGATGCCCGACGACGTGGTCTGGCTGCCGCTCAACTCCGTGGGGCGCGGGGTCCACCGCGACCTGGGGGCCGTGCCCGGCGACACCGTGCGCCTGGCTCCGGCCCCGGAGACGCCCGTCACCGCCTCCGTCGCCTCCGCCTCCACCACCGCTTCCGTCACCGAGAAGGGAGGGGACGCATGACGAGCGCCGACGCCGTGCTCGCGCAGGAGGCAGACCTGTCGATGTTCGGCACGGATCCGTTCTGGCTGATCCTGCTCAAGGCGGTCTGCGTCTTCGCGTTCCTGATGGGCACCGTGCTGATCTCCATCGTGATGGAGCGCAAGGTGGTCGCCTGGATGCAGCTGCGCATCGGCCCCAACCGTCACGGCCCCTGGGGGATGCTCCAGTCGCTGGCCGACGGCATCAAGCTGATGCTCAAAGAGGACATCATCGTCAAGGGGGCCGACAAGCCGGTCTACGTCCTGGCGCCGATCCTGGCCGTGGTCCCCGCCTTCATGGCCTTCGCGGTGATCCCCTTCGGGCCCGCCGACGACCCGGTGACGATCTTCGGCACCGAGACCGTCCTGCAGCTGACCGACCTGCCGGTGGCGCTGCTGTACGTGCTGGCCACCTCGGCGATCGCGGCCTACGGCACGGTGCTCGCCGGCTGGTCCTCCGGCTCGACCTACCCGCTGCTGGGCGGGGTGCGGGCCACCGCGCAGATCATCTCCTACGAGGTCGCGATGGGTCTGTCCTTCGCGGCCGTCTTCCTCTACTCCGGCACGATGTCCACCTCGGGCATCGTCGGGGCGCAGGCCGACCGTTGGTTCGTGGTCCTGCTGCCGGTCTCCTTCCTCATCTACCTGGTCTCGATGGTCGGCGAGGCGCACCGCGCGCCGTTCGACATGCCCGAGTCCGAGGGCGACCTGGTGGGCGGCTTCAACACCGAGTACTCCTCGATCAAGTTCGCGATGTTCATGCTCGCGGAGTACATCCACATGGTCACCGTCTCCGCCCTGATGGTGACGATCTTCCTGGGCGGCTGGCGGGCCCCGGCGCCGATCAGCACCGTGTGGGAGGGGGCCAACTCCGGTTGGTGGCCGATCCTGTGGTTCGTCGCCAAGCTGCTCGGCGTGCTCTTCGTCTTCGTCTGGCTGCGCGGCACCCTGCCCCGGGTGCGCTACGACCAGTTCATGGCGCTGGGCTGGAAGGTCCTCATCCCGATCGCGCTGGTCTGGCTGATGCTCGTCGCCACCGTGCGGGCGCTGCAGCTGGAGGGGCGCACCCTCGGCGACATCGTCTTCTGGGTGATCGGCGGCGTCCTGGTGCTGCTGATCCTCTCCTTCGTGGTGGACGTCTTCCGGGACCGCTCCGACCGCGCCCGGGAACGGGAGGAGGCCGGAAAGGGGAACGGCGACGAGGCCGGGTTCGACCCGATGGCCGGCGGCTACCCCGTTCCGCCGCTGCCCGGCCAGAGCCTGCCGCCGGTGCCGCGACGGCCCGCGCGCGGGCCGCACTCGGAGCGGGAGCGCGAGCCGGTCCCCGCCGGCAGCGCCGGTGCCGAGGGGGCCGGAGAGCGGACCGACCGTCCCACCGAGGGCCCCGCCGAGGACTCCACCGACAACAACGCCGAACGGAAGGAGGGGAACGATGCCTGAGTTCGAGAACCCGGTGGCCGGGTTCGGGGTGACCTTCAAGGCCATGTTCAAGCGGCGCCTCACCGAGCAGTACCCCGAGCAGAAGAAGCCCACCGCGCCCCGCTTCCACGGACGCCACCAGCTCAACCGGCACCCGGACGGGCTGGAGAAGTGCATCGGCTGCGAGCTGTGCGCCTGGGCCTGTCCGGCGGACGCCATCTACGTCGAGGGCGCGGACAACACCGAGGAGGAGCGCTACTCACCCGGTGAGCGGTACGGCCGCGTCTACCAGATCAACTACCTGCGCTGCATCCTGTGCGGGCTGTGCGTGGAGGCGTGCCCGACCCGCGCGCTGACCATGACCAACGAGTACGAACTGGCCGACCGCAGCCGCGAGTCGCTCATCTTCACCAAGGAGGAGCTGCTCGCCGGACTGACCGACGGGATGGTCGAGGCACCGCACGCCATGTACCCGGGCGCCGACGAGCAGTCGTACTACCGGGGCGAGGTCCGCGCGGCGGCCGAGGGCACCGAACGGCAGGTCGCCTTCTCCAAGGGGGAGACCGGTCCGGCCGACGCGCCCCCGGCGGGGACCGCGAGCGACGACTCCGGCACCGCGAACCCGATCGGCACGGCGGACGACGCGAGCGGCACGGAGGTGCGGTCGTGAGCACGCTGACCGCGCTCGCCGCGGAGACCACCACCTCCGGCGGCGAGGCAGCACAGTTCTGGATCCTGGCCCCGATCGCCGTCGCCGGCGGCCTGGGCACGGTGTTGATGCGCCGCGCGGTGCACTCGGCGCTGTGCCTGGCCGGGACGATGGTGATCCTGGCCCTGTTCTACCTGGCCAACGGCGCCTACTTCCTGGGCATCGTGCAGATCGTGGTCTACACCGGCGCGGTCATGATGCTCTTCCTGTTCGTGCTGATGCTGGTCGGCGTGAGCGCGGCGGACTCCCTGAAGGAGACGCTCAAGGGGCAACGGCTGCTGGCCGCCGGCTGCGGCCTGGGCCTGGGCATCCTGCTGATCGCGGGCATCGGCCAGGCGTCGGTCGGCTCCTTCACCGGACTGGCCGAGGCCAACGCGAACGGCAACGTGCAGGGCCTGGCGAGCCTGCTGTTCACCCGGTACGTGGTCGCCTTCGAGGTGACCGGCGTGCTGCTGACCATCGCGGCGGTGGGCGCCACCCTGCTGACCCACCGCGAGCGCATCGAGCGCAACAAGAGCCAGCGCGAGCAGTCCGAGGAGCGGGTGCGTTCCGGCGAGCAGTTGCCGCCGCTGCCCGTCCCCGGCGTCTACGCCCGGCACAACGCGGTGGACATCCCGGCGCTGCTGCCGGACGGTCGGCCCTCGGAACTGTCGGTCAGCGCCACGCTGCGGGAGCGCGGACAGGTCCGCGAGGTGCACGAGCAGGCCCTGGCCGACCTGGCGGCCATCGAGCGGCGGACCGCCGAGTACCAGGGGCGGGCCGTCACCATCACCCCGCCCCGGCGGGCCGTGGACGACGCCGGCGCCGGTGACGCCGGCGACAACGCGGACGACGCCGGTGACGGCAACGGCGACGCTCCCCGGGCCGGAAACGGCGAGGGGAACGGCGACGGCAGGGACAACGGTCCGGACGCGGCAGGCGAGGAGGCCCGTCGGTGAGCCCCGAGAACTATCTCCACCTGGCCGCGCTGCTGTTCACCATCGGCGCCTGCGGCGTCCTGGTGCGGCGCAACGCCATCGTGGTCTTCATGTGCGTGGAGCTGATGCTCAACGCCGGGAACCTGGCGCTGGTCGCCTTCTCCCGAATGCACGGCAACCTCGACGGCCAGATCATGGCGTTCTTCGTCATGGTCGTCGCCGCCGCCGAGGTCGTCGTCGGCCTGGCGATCATCGTCATGCTCTACCGCTCCCGGCACTCGGCCTCGGTCGACGACGCCAGTCTGATGAAGCTGTGAGGGGATTGGACCTGTGGAGTCACTGATCGGACTGCTCCTCGCGCCGCCCTTGCTCGGCGCCGCGGTGCTGTTGCTCGGCGGCCGACGCCTGGACCGCGTCGGCCACTGGGTCGGCACCGCACTGGCCGCGACCTCCTTCGCGGTCGCGGTCGTGCTCTTCGCCGACCTGCTGGGTCGGGACGCGGGCGATCGCACCCTCACCCAGCACCTGTACAGCTGGGTGCCGGTCGGCGGCTTCCAGGCGGACGTCGCCTTCCGGCTCGACCAGCTGTCGATGACCTTCGTGCTGCTGATCACGAGCGTCGGCACGCTCATCCACCTGTACTCGGTCGGGTACATGAAGGACGACGAGCGCCGCCGCCGCTTCTTCGGCTACCTGAACCTCTTCCTGGCGGCGATGCTGCTGCTGGTCCTCGCCGACAACTACCTCCTGCTGTACGTCGGCTGGGAGGGCGTGGGCCTGGCCTCGTTCCTGCTGATCGGCTTCTGGCAGCACAAGCCGAGCGCGGCCACGGCCGCGAAGAAGGCGTTCGTGGTCAACCGGGTCGGTGACATCGGCCTGGCCATCGCCATCATGGTCATGTTCACCACCTTCGGCACCTTCGCCTTCGGCGAGGTGCTGCCGGCCGCCGCCGAGGGCGGCGCGACCGAGACCACCATGACCCTCATCGGCCTGATGCTGCTGCTCGCCGCCTGCGGCAAGTCGGCCCAGGTGCCGCTGCAGTCCTGGCTGGGCGACGCGATGGAGGGCCCGACCCCGGTCTCCGCCCTCATCCACGCCGCCACCATGGTCACCGCCGGCGTCTACCTGATCGTCCGCTCCGGCGTGATCTTCGAGGCCGCCCCCGACGCGCAGACCGCCGTCATCGTGGTCGGCGCCGTCACCCTGCTCTTCGGGGCGATCGTCGGATGCGCCAAGGACGACATCAAGAAGGCGCTGGCCGGCTCGACCATGTCGCAGATCGGCTACATGATGCTGGCCGCCGGCCTCGGCCCGATCGGCTTCGTCTTCGCGATCATGCACCTGGTCACCCACGGCTTCTTCAAGGCCGGGCTGTTCCTCGGCGCCGGATCGGTCATGCACGGCATGAACGACGAGGTGGACATGCGCCGCTACGGCGGCCTGCGGCGGTACATGCCGGTCACCTTCGTCACCTTCGGCCTCGGGTACCTGGCCATCATCGGCTTCCCGTACCTGTCGGGCTTCTTCTCCAAGGACGAGATCATCTACGCCGCCTTCGGGCGCGGCGGCACCCAGGGCTGGATCCTGGGCGGGGTCACCCTGCTGGGCGCGGGCCTGACCGCGTACTACATGACCCGCATCATGATCCTCACCTTCTTCGGGGAGAAGCGCTGGCAGCCGGACGCCGCCGGCAACGAGCCGCACCCGCACGAGTCCCCGCGCACCATGACGATCCCGATGATCGTGCTGGCCATCGGCTCGGTCTGCGCCGGCTTCCTGTTCAACATCAACCACGCCTTCGTCGACTGGCTCTCGCCGGTCACCGGCATCGCGGAGGGCGACTCGCCCGTCGGTCACCTGACGGTCTCGATCGCCGCCACCACCGTGATGCTCATCGGCGTGGCCGCCGCCTGGCTGCAGTACGGCCGCCGGCCCGTCCCGGACAACGCCCCCACCGGCCGGTGGGTCACCCGGGCCGCCCGCCGCGACCTGCTGCAGGACGACTTCAACCACGCGGCGTTCGTCCTGCCGGGCAACTACCTCACCCGGGGCCTGGTCTACGTCGACCACAAACTGGTGGACGGCGTGGTCAACGGCACCGCCGCCGCGTTCGGCGGGCTGTCGGGTCGGCTGCGGCGGGTGCAGAACGGCTACGCCCGCTCCTACGCGGTCTCGATGTTCGGCGGTGCGGCGCTCCTGATCGCCGTGACCCTGCTGATGAGGGCGGTCTGAGATATGTCATTTCCCCTGTTGACGGCCACCGTCGTGCTGCCCGCGATCGGCGCGGTGGCCACCGCGGCGATGCCCGCGGCCCGCCGGGAGGCGGCCAAGTGGCTGGCGCTGCTGTTCTCCCTGGGCACCCTCGCCCTCGCGGCGGCGGTCCTGATCAACTTCCAGCCGGGTGGCGACCGCTACCAGCTGACCGAGTCCCACGCCTGGATCCCGGCCTTCGGGGTCCGCTACGAGCTGGGCGTGGACGGCATCGGCGTCGCGATGATCGCGCTCACCGCCGTCATCGTGCCCTTCCTGATCGGCGCCGGCTGGAACGACGCCGACCCGAAGGAGGGTGAGACGCCCGCCGACCGCCGGTGGCGCCCCACCCAGGGCTTCTTCGCCCTGATCCTCATGGTGCAGGCGATGGTCATGATGTCCTTCGCCGCCACCGACATCTTCCTCTTCTACATCTTCTTCGAGGCCATGCTCATCCCGATGTACTTCCTCATCGGGGGCTTCGGGGACCGTGCCGGCGAGCACGGCGAGGAACGACAGGCCACCCAGCGCACCTACGCCGCGGTGAAGTTCCTGCTCTACAACCTCGCCGGTGGCCTGGTCATGCTCGCCGCCGTGGTCGGCCTGTACGCCGCCACCGCCGGCCAGCTGGAGGGCGGCGGCACCTTCTCCCTCCAGGCGATCACCGAGGCCCGCGCCACCGGTGAGCTGACCTTCGCGCAGAACACCGAACGGCTGCTGTTCCTCGGTTTCTTCCTCGCCTTCGCGATCAAGGCGCCGCTGTGGCCGCTGCACACCTGGCTGCCCAACGCGATGGGGGAGTCCACCGCCCCGGTGGCCGTCCTGATCACCGCCGTGGTCGACAAGGTCGGCACCTTCGCGATGCTCCGCTTCTGCCTGGGACTCTTCCCCGAGGCGAGCGTCTGGGCCACCCCGGTGGTACTGGCGCTGGCCCTGGTGTCGATCATCTACGGCGCCCTGCTGGCCCTGGGCCAGCGGGACATGAAGCGCCTGATCGCCTACGCCTCGATAAGCCACTTCGGCTTCATCGTGCTCGGCATCTTCGCGATGACCGGACAGGGCCAGAGCGGCGCCACCCTCTACATGGTCAACCACGGCATCGCCACCGCCGCCCTGATGCTGGTCGCCGGCTTCCTCATCTCCCGGCGCGGCTCCCGACTCATCGCCGACTACGGCGGGGTGCAGAAGACCGCGCCGATCCTGGCCGGCACCTTCCTGGTGGGCGGTCTGGCGACGCTCTCCATGCCGGGCACCGGCCCGTTCGTCAGCGAGTTCCTCGTCCTGGTCGGCACCTACAGCCGCTACCCGGTCGCCGGGATCATCGCCTGCGCCGGCATCGTGCTGGCCGCGCTCTACGTACTGATCCTCTACCAGCGCACCATGACCGGCCCCACCCGCCCCGAACTGGAGCGGCTGCCCGACCTGCGGCCCCGTGAACTCGCCGTGGTCGGACCGCTGATCGCGCTGGTGCTCTTCCTGGGCGTCTTCCCCGGGCCCCTGACCGACATCGTCGATCCGGCGGTCGAGCACACCCTGTCGGACGTCGGGGTGGAGGACCCCGCCCCTGAAGTGGAGGCCCGCCCGTGATCCCGGTGATCCACCCCTACGCCGCCGCGCCCGGCCTGCTGACGCAGGCGCAGGAGCGGCTGGAGGCGCCGCAGATCGAGTGGGTGGCGCTCTCCCCGACCCTGATCCTCCTGGGCGCGGCCGTCCTCGGCATCCTGATCGAGGCGTTCGCCCCGCAGCGCGGCCGGTACGTCACGCAGTTGCTGCTCTCCGTCCTCGGCATCGCCGGAGCCTTCGCGGCCGTGGTGGGCCTGGCGGCGAGCGGGTACGCCACGACCCGGGCGGAGATCGCCGGGATGGGGTCGATCGCGGTCGACGGCCCCGCGCTGTTCCTGCAGGGCGTCCTGCTGCTGGTCGGTCTGGTCTCGCTGTTCCTGTTCGCCGAACGGCGCCTGGAACCCGCCGAACACGGCCGGGCGGTGGACTCCTTCACCGCGCAGGCCGCGGCCATCCCCGGCGGCCCGGCCGAGCGGGAGGCGGTGAAGGCCGGTCGCACCACCACCGAGATCTTCCCGCTGCTGCTCTTCGCCCTCGGCGGCATGCTGCTCTTCCCCGCCGCCAACGACCTGCTGCTGCTCTTCATCGCGCTCGAGGTCTTCTCGCTGCCGCTGTACCTGCTCTGCGCGCTGGCCCGTCGCCGGCGACTGCTGTCGCAGGAGGCCGCGGTGAAGTACTTCCTGCTGGGCGCCTTCGCCTCGGCGTTCCTGCTGTTCGGCATCGCCCTGCTGTACGGCTACGCCGGTACCCTCAACTACGCGGGCATCGCCGACGTCGTCGCCGGCGCGCCCGAGGCGGTGGACCCCGGTCTCGCCTCCACCATGGGCAACGACGTCTACCTGCTGATCGGTGGCGCGCTGCTGCTGATGGGCCTGCTCTTCAAGGTCGGCGCGGTGCCGTTCCACATGTGGACCCCGGACGTCTACCAGGGCGCCCCCACCCCGGTCACCGGCTTCATGGCCGCCGCCACCAAGGTCGCCGCCTTCGGAGCCCTGCTCCGCCTGCTGTACGTGGTGCTGCCGGGCATGAGGTGGGACTGGGAGCCGGTGCTGTGGGGTGTGGCCATCGCCTCGATGGTGGCCGGCGCGGTCATCGCGATCACGCAGACCGACGTCAAGCGCCTGCTGGCCTACTCCTCCATCGCCCACGCCGGGTTCATCCTCACCGGCGTGCTGGCGGTCAGCGAGGACGGCATCTCCTCGGTGCTGTTCTACCTGGCGGCCTACTCCTTCGTGACGTTGGGCGCCTTCGCCGTGGTCACGCTGGTGCGGGACGCGGGCGGGGAGGCCACCCACCTGTCGAAGTGGGCCGGTCTTGGGCGGCGCTCGCCGCTGCTGGCCGGGACGTTCGCGTTCTTCCTGCTGGCCTTCGCGGGCATCCCGCTGACCTCCGGGTTCACCGGCAAGTTCGCGGTCTTCCGGGCGGCGGCCGAGTCGGGGGCGATGGGGCTGGTCATCGTCGGTGTCCTGGCCTCGGCGGTGGCTGCGTTCTTCTACATCCGGGTGATCGTGCTGATGTTCTTCAGCGACCCGCGGGAGGACGGCCCCTCGGTGGTCATCCCGAGCCCGATGACCGGCTCGGTGGTCGGACTGGCGGCCGTGGTCACCCTGGTGCTGGGCATCGCGCCGCAGTACTTCCTGGACCTGGCGCAGCAGGCGGCGGTCTTCGCCTTCCGCTGAGTCGGTCCCCGTTCCCACCCACCGTCACGGCCCCCGGGGGCCGCCCCTCACGGGCGGCCCCCGGGGGCCGTTCCGGGTTCGGGGCCGGGGTCAGGAGAGGTCGGCGACGAAGGTCTCGGTGCCGCCGTCCTCCCATTCCAGCGCCAGTTCCCCGCCGTCGGGCCGGAGCAGGGCGGTGCGGTCGTGCGGCACGGGATCACCCTCGCCGGAGCCGTCCGCGCCCAGGCAGGAGAAGTCCACCGCCACGGCCCCGGCGGCGTCTCCCGGGCCCTCGTCCGGGCTGCGGGGCCGACCCCAGCAACTGAGGGGCGGGTCACCGGCGGAGTAGGTGACGGTGACGCCGCCCTCGGTGACGGTCAGGGTGCGGCCGTCCTCCCCGGGGGCGATCCACAGGCCGTCGGCGAGCGCCGGACCGGGAAGCGCCGGGGCCTGCCCGGTCTCCTCGTCATCGGCACCCCCCTCGGTGCCTTCCGTGCCGTCGCCGTCCCCGGCCGTCGGGGCCCCGGTTCCGTCCGGGGAGCCGCCCCCGGCCGAATCCCCGGCCCCGTCGTCCCCGGCCCCGCCGCAGGCGACGGACAGGGCCATCAGCAGGACGAGCACGGGTAGGGCCCGGGCGCCCCCGCCGATCCCTCCACTCCAGGCGCTCCTCCCGGCTTCGGTGGAACGGGTACCGCGTCGTGTGCCGGCCATCCGGGTCTCCTCGGGTCTCGTGTCCGTTCGCCGCCCCTTTGCCAACGCAACCGAACGGTAACGACCCCCGGCCGAACCGGCCAGGGGTCGTTCGAGGTCTCCCGCCGGTCCTCACCGGAGCCGGCCGGAACGTTCACGGGAACCCACGGGAACCCACGAGAGGGGGTGATCAGTTCCCGGACCCGAAGTCGAACTCCGCGCCGAGGTCACCGAGATCCAGGTCGCCGAGGTCGAGCTCCGGGTTCTCGAACATGCCCGGGTCCAGGGCCGTGCCGGAGAGGTCCAGGGTCTTGGCGTACCCCACGGTGTCGCCGTCCTCCCACCGCACGTCCAGGGCGTCGCCGTTCAGCGTGGCGAGGCCCCCGCGCTCGTCCTCCGGCACCCGGGTGTCCGGGTTCATGCACAGCAGCGCAAGCGCCACCCCGTCGCCCGCGGCACGCGCGGTGCCGGTGCAGAACAGCGCGCCGCCGTCACCGTCGAGCATGGCTTCGCCGTCCACGATGTAGAGGGTGTCCTCGCTGCCGTCGGAGGCCGTCCAGATCGCCTGGTACTCCGTGGGCACCTCTCCCTCGGAGCCCCCAACCGCGTCGTCCCCGGCCGGTTCGTCCGTCTCCCCGGCGTCCGCGGCGTCCGTGGCCTCCTCGGCGTCCGGCTGCGCGGTCTCCTCGCCGGAGCCGGTCTCCGCGGCGGCGTCACCGTTCCCGCCGTCGCCGCCACAGGCGCTCAGCAGGAGTGCGGCCACCGCCGCCGCGGCGGGTGCCGCGAGCCGTACCGACCTGTGCATGGGAGTCCTCTCGTCGATGTCACGGGATGTCGCGGGTGTCGCGGAAAGCTGTCCGGCGTCGCCGGACGCGCCCACGCTAGCGGCTCCCCGCTGCCCCGGTACCCCCGGTTACCGACTTCGCACACAACCGTGTGGATTCCATCGATTCGCGCGGGACCCCCGACCCGACCCTCCGGGGCGGATCCCCGGGCCGGGGCACGCCCCGGCCCGGGGGATGGCGTCAACGGGCCGGATCGATCCGGCCCACCACCTCGCCCAGTCCGATCCGGGTGCCGTCGGGGCCCGGCGCCCAGGCCGTCAGTGTCACCTCGTCGCCGTCCTCCAGGAAGGTCCGCTTCCCGAAGCCGCCCGCGATCGGCTCACGGCCGTTGCGGGTCAGCTCCAGCAGGCAGCCGAGCTGGTGCGGCTCCGGGCCGGAGACGGTCCCCGAGGCGTACAGGTCGCCGGTGCGCAGCGAGGCGCCGTTCACGGTCAGGTGGGCCAGCTGCTGGGCGGCGGTCCAGTACATGGCGGAGAACGGCGGCTCGGCGACGACCTCGCCGTTCAGCCGCACGGTGATCCGCAGGTCGTACCCGTCACCCGGGCCGTCCGCGTCCGCCGGGGCGGTGTCGTCGAGATAGGGGAGCAGGGGGTGCGTGCGCGCCGGCGGGGCCGTGCGGGCCTCCTCCAGTGCCTCCAGCGGGGTGATCCACGCCGAGACGGAGGTGGCGAAGGACTTGCCGAGGAAGGGACCCAGCGGCACGTACTCCCATGCCTGAACGTCCCGGGCCGACCAGTCGTTGAGCAGGCACAGGCCGAAGACGTGGTCCCGGAACCCGCCCATCGGCACCGGCTCGCCCAGTCGGGAGGGCGCGCCGACCACGAAGCCGACCTCCGCCTCGATGTCCAGGCGGGCGCTCGGCCCGAAGAGCGGCTCCTCCGCGCCCGGCGGGCGTCGCTGGCCGGTCGGGCGGACCACCGGGGTGCCGGAGACCACGACGGTGCCGGCGCGGCCGTGGTAGCCGATCGGCAGGTGCTTCCAGTTGGGGGTGAGCGGGTCGCCGTCGGGGCGGAAGAGCCGGCCGACATTGGTGGCGTGGTGTTCGCTGGAGTAGAAGTCCACATAGTCGGCGACGGTGAAGGGAAGGTGCATGGTCACCTCCTCCAGCGGGATCAGCAGACCGTCCTCCTCGATCCGGGCCCGGTGGGCGGGATCGGTCACCGCCGCGCGCAACGCGGCCCGCACCCGGCGCCACGCGGGGCGTCCGGCGGCGAGCAGCGGGTCGAGGGAGGAGGCGGCCAGCAGTCCGGCGTCCGGGGCCTCCAGCAGGTTCGGGAGGTCGGCGACGGCGCCCGCGTCCAGGACCCGATCGCCGAGGCGAACGCCGATTCGTGCTTTTTCGGGCGCATCCGGCGTGGTGTACACGCCGTAGGGAAGGTTGTCCGGACCGAAGAGATCGTCCGCGGTCGGCTCGGTCGTGCTCGCTTCAGACATGCAGGGCACAGTAGTCCCGGAGGGGCGCCCGTCGAAGAAGGGCGACAGGGGTACGCGCCGGTGGTGATCGTCTTCCGACCGGCTACGCTGCCGGGGACATTCGCAGCGCAGACAGGAGAGTGGCTCGTGACCGTCGTGGGGCCCTTCGGGGCGAGCGTGCGGGACAAGGCCCTTGAAGCCGATGTCCAGGCCGGCCTGGCAGCGGTCGAGGAGGGGTTGATCGAGGCCACCGAGAGCGATGTCCCGTTCATCACCAAGGCCGCCCAGCACCTCGTGCGGGCCGGCGGCAAGCGCTTCCGTCCGCTGCTGGTGGTACTCTCCGCACAATTCGCGAACGCGAACGCGCCGGGCGTGGTGCCCGCCGCCGTGGTGGTGGAGCTGACCCACCTGGCGACCCTCTACCACGACGATGTCATGGACGAGGCCGAGGTGCGGCGCGGCGTGCCCAGCGCCAACACCCGCTGGGACAACTCGGTGGCCGTCCTCACCGGTGACTTCCTCTTCTCCCGGGCCTCGGGGATCGTGGCCGGACTGGGCCCCGAAGCGGTCCGGATACAGGCCGAGGCATTCGAGCGCCTGGTCACCGGGCAGATCCAGGAGACCGCCGGCCCCCGGCCCGGCGAGGATCCGATCGACCACCACCTGCGGGTCATCGCGGGCAAGACCGGCTCGCTGATCGCCGTCTCCGGTCGCTTCGGCGCCCTGATGTCCGGGGCCGACCCCCGGATCGTCGCCGACCTCACCGAGTTCGGGGAGCGGGTCGGTGTCGCCTTCCAACTCGCCGACGACGTCCTGGACATCGCCGGGGAGGCCCGCGAGTCCGGCAAGACCCCCGGCACCGACCTGCGGGAGGGCATCCCCACGCTGCCGGTGCTGCGGCTGCGCGAGAGCGCCCTGGCCGGCGGCTCGGCGGAGGACCGCCGACTGCTCGAACTGGTCGAGGGCGACCTCACCGACGACGGCCGGCTCGCGGAGGCCCTGACCGGCCTGCGCGCCCACCCGGCGCTCGTCCGGGCCCGCGAGGACACCCGCCGGCAGGCGGAGCTGGCCCGCGAGAGCCTGGCGAACCTCCCGGACGTCCCGGCGCGGGGCGCCCTCGCCTCCCTCTGCGACGCCGTGGTCGACCGCACCTCCTGACGCCGGGGCGCCCGATCCCCCACCTCGCACCACCGCCGGTCCCGACGCCACCGCCGACACCCCGCCCGGGGGCCCGACCCCGGAGGCGCCGGGGTACGGCCCCTAGGGGCGGGTACGAGCCCCGGGGCTCGGGGTCATCCCGTCGGAGGACACCGGACGAGACCCGGGACCGATGCCCGCGACCCCTCTCCCGGGATGGAATGGGGTTATTCGGAGGACGACCGGGGGACGAGGTCGCCGAGAGAGGGAGTTGGGGAAATATGGCAGCGAAGACGGGTCTGCGTCGGGTGGGGATTCCGCTGGCGGTTGTCGTCGGGATCTCCGCGATCGGCGCGGGTGTGTACCCCGCGCTCGCGGGGGAGCGTGGGCCGGAGCTGCCGACGGTCGGCGTCGACGAGCTGATGGTGCGCATCCTCGAGTCCGAGACCGAGCAGCTCTCGGGCACGATCCGGGTGCGCAGCGGTTTCGACGTGCCGGGTGTCAGCGAGCTGGCCCGCTCCCTGGGTGGCCCGGCCGGTCACCTGGCGGGCCTCGCCACCGGCAACAACACCCTGCGGATCGCGGTGGACGGCCCCGAGCGGCAGCGCCTGGTCATCGCCGAGGGTGACGAGGAACTGAGCGTCTTCCACGTGGAGGGTGAGGTGTGGATGTACGACGGTTCGTCGAACACCGCCTACCACGCCGCCCTGCCCCGCGAGGAGTGGAACGAGACGCTGGAGGAGTACGAGCACCGGGAGCGGTCCGGTCCGCAGGAGGAACTGGGCGGCCTGACCCCGCAGGAGGCGGCCCAGCGGCTGCTGGAGGAGGCCGGCGAGCACGCCGAGATCACGGTGGACGGCACCGTCCGGGTGGCCGGTCGGGAGGCGTACGAGCTGCTGATCGTCCCGACCGGCGAGGAGGCGCGCGCCGCCGCCGGGGACACCCCGATGGGGACGGTGGAGTCGGTGCGGATCGCCGTCGACGCCGAGACCGGTGTGCCGCTGGCATTCACCCTCGAGGGCACCGACCGGCCGCTGCTGGACATCGCCTTCTCCCGGATCAGCTACGAGAAGCCGGCCGGTGGCAGCTTCGACTTCACGCCGCCGGAGAACGCCGAGATCGTGGAGCTGAACGAGCCGGGCGCCCTGGAGGGCTTCTCCCTTCCCGGCCTGCTCGGGGGCGGGATGTTCGCGGAGGACGACTTCGAGCACGAGTTCTCGGAGGGCTGACGCGCCCCACCGGAGAACCGGCCGGCCGGACGCGGGGCCTCCCCGCCGGCCCGGCCGGCGCACGGCTTTCGTACGGCGGGCCGGTCGGCGCCCCTCCGGGCCCCGGCGCGCTTCCGGCCGTCGGGACCCCGGGTCGCCTTCCGGCGCGGTGCCTCACAGCACGTCGTCGGGGAGCGGGCCGTGCGGCACGGTCAACACGCACTGTGGGCAGGCGTGGAGAACGAAGCCCGGACCGCTCACGGTCTGCACGTAGCGAACCGGGGTGGGTGCCGTGGTGCGGCGCTCGCAGTTGCAGCACACCACTCCGTCGGCCGGTGGTTCCGGGGTGAAGCCGTCGTCCCAGTCGTACCCGTCCTCGGGGTGGACGGCCCCGTCGGCTCCTTCCGCTCCCTCGGCTTCCGGATCTTCAGGACCTTCCGGCCACACGACACCCCCGGACCCGACGGCGGGCGTGAACGGATGGGGGACATCGGGCCCCCGGGGAGGGCGTGGAAGCACCGGGAACGGTCCATCGTCCGCCGGGCCCGCGCCGAACCCCGCCGCGCCGGGGGCGGGACGCGGTTCCACCTCGTCGCGCCCGAGCCGTTCCGGGACATCGGCTCCCCCGGCGGCGTCATCCGCCGAACCGGGACCACCGGCCGGGTGGTTCACGCCCCACCGTCGGCGAGCGGAAACGGACCGGGCGCCCGGCGGTCTCCCGTCGCCCCTGCCCGACCACTCGCCGGGGTCATCGCGAACTCCCGTTCCTCCAGGGGCGGGTGATGCGGCGATCGACGATGCGTTGGCGCAGGCAGCGGCGCCCCGCCGGGTCGGTGGACCGGATCCGACCGGCCGACCGACAACCCGGGCCGCGCCCGGTGTGCGCGGGGCGTGCGTAGCGGCAACGCGAGCAACCTCTCACAGGGCATCAGGATAGGACCCCGGACCCCGGCCGGTCTCCCCTTCGTCACGAGATCCCGCTCACCGGACAGGAGTCCGACCGTATTCGATGCGGGCCGGGCACGGCGGGCGCGGAAACCCGCGACACCCGCCCTCTCGAAGCGAGCGTCGTGGAGCGGAATCCCGCCGGCGGTGGTGGGCGGCGCGCGCCATTGCCCGGCTCATCCCTCGTGCGGCACCTTCGGGCGGGTGACCGGTACGACGGTGAGAAGGTCGTCCAGTCCTTTGAAGTCATCGGGGTTAGTGGTGAAGAGAGGAAGATCCTCCGCCACGGCGATGGCGGCGATCATCAGATCGGCTACCCGGCGGCGTGGCTGTCGGCCTGCTCCGATCACCGCGGCGCAGACGCGGCCGTAGACGCGGGCTGCTTCGGCGTCGAAGGGGATGGGGTCGAACTCGTGCTCGGCGCGCTGCAGGATGTCGAGTCTGCGGGCACGCTCGGCGTGCTCCTCGTAGTCGCCCTGTTCGTCGTTGCGACGAATCTGGTGTGGGCCGGCGGACAACTCGGCGAGGGTGACGGCGGTGATCGCCATGTCATCCGGTAGCTCCCCGGGATCCACCCATCGACGCAGGATCATGATGTTGGTGTCCAGGAGCCCCTGCCGGTACCCGGGGCGCTCAGCGGTCATAGGGGTCGTTCAAGTGGGTGTCGGCCATGGCGTCCTGATCGGAACGGAACGTGTCGGGGTCGAGGTCCGGTGCGGTTCGGGACATCGCGGCGAACTCCTGACGAGAGACGAATCGACGACGTCGCCGTAGCGGGACGAGTTGACCGATGGGGTGTCCGTCACGGGTGACGGTGAACGACTGGCCGCCCTGTATGGCGTCCATGATCTGGCGGGATCGGTTCCGTAGATCCCGCTGGGTGATTTCGGGCTGAACGCTCATATCGGCCACGGTAGCACCCGGTGCCACCTCGTGCCATGGGTGCGGAAGGCGGCGCTTCGGTGCCCCTTCGATCGTGGATGCGGCGAACCAGCGGGGTGGACCGGTGACATCCCGACCGTCGGATCGGCCTCGGGCGTGGTGTGTCGCAGGGCGCCCGGGCGGGCGGTCAGCCGGGGTGCCCACCGGTGCGCATCAGCAGTCGGCCCCGGCGGAACCGTTCGCCCTCGCACGGCTCCCGCAGCATCCGGCCGACCTCCACGAACCCGGCTTCCCCGGCCAGGCCCGCCAGGTCGTCGATCGGCCACCGGTGGGCCGTCGTCACCTTGTGGTCGAAGGCCGCGACCGGCCCGCCTCCCGACTCGAAGAAGGCGAGCAGGAGGTGGCCGCCGGGCGCGAGCACCCGCCGGAACCCGGCGAGGTACGAGGACACCTCCGGGGGCGGGAGGTGGATGAGCGAGTACCAGGACACGATGCCCCGCAACCGGCCGTCGGCGAGGCCCGGGGCGTGCATGGAACCCACCTCGAACCGCAGGTCGGGGTATGCCGCGCGGGCGAGATCGATCATCACCGGTGACAGATCGACACCGAAGGCTTCCAGCCCGAGGTCCCGCAGGTGAGCGGTCAGCCGGCCGGGTCCGCAGCCCATGTCGGCGACGAGCCCGCCACCGGCGGTCCGCACGAGTTCGGCGAACGCGGCGAGAACCGCGCGATCCAAGGGAAGAGCGTCGAGTGCGCCACGGGTGAGTTCGGCGTACCGGACGGCGACGGTGTCGTAGGCGTCCGCGATCGCGTCGAGGTGCGGGGAGGAGTCGGCCACGAACGAGCACGGTAGGACTTCCCTCGTCACGCCACCACCCGTTTTCCCGGACGGGGTCCCGGGCCGGCGGGCTTCCGGCCGGGGCACGATCGGGTCCCGCCACGTCTCCGACCGGAAGCGCGGCGGGGCCGTTGCCGTCGCGGCGGATCAGTGGTCAGACGTCGCCCGCTTTGACCTCCGTCACGAACGAGGTGAACGAGGCGGTGGGCAGTATGAGCGCCGGACCTTGGGGGTTCTTGGAGTCACGGATGGGGACCACGCCGAGGGAGCCGGCGAGGTTGCCCGCGACCTCGACGCAGGCGCCGCCGTTCTCGCTGTGGGAGGAAGTGAACCAACGCGGGGATTCGGTCGTCACGAGATGCCCTTTCGTAGCTGCTCGATCATGTCCACGGATGCCGCCTGCGAGAGAGCTTCGGCTTGTAGTTGATGGTAGGCAGTCAACAGCGCCACCACCGAAGCCGTTTCCCGTTCGAGCCGGCCACGTTGTGCGGATTCCGCATAGGAGAGAAGCGAACGATTCTCCATGGTCAGGATGTAGAGCGGCAGGCTGAGTGGTCGGCGATCACCCATGACGAACGGGGCGACCTGGAGGACGGTGTTCGGTAGCGCCGCGAAGTCGATCAGCCGCGCGAATTGGCCGTCCATGACGGTGGACCCTCCTACGGGTCTTCTGAGACAGCTCTCGTCCAACACGACGAAAAGCAGGGGTGGAGGGGTGCGTTGGAGGACCGCCTGGCGCTTGCCGATCAGAGCAAGACGTTCGTCGCCCTGATCGGGGGTGATCGCCCCTCGCTCGACCGCACGGGCGGTGAGCGCCGAGGCGTACTCGGGCGTCTGGAGGACCCCCGGAATGACACCCACCTCGTAAAGTCTGAGCTCCACGGCCCGCGCCTCGTGGGTGACGTACTCCGGGAACCCTTCCAGCAGGGCCGTCTGACGCAGGGCCATGCTCTGACGTTCCAGGCTGTCCCCTGTCCGGAACGCCCTGTCCGCACTTGCGGCGAAACGCTTGGTTGGAGGGCGACGACCGGTTTCCACGGCCGAGATGTGAGTGCCGGTGCACCCGATCCGCTCGGCCAGTTCCTCCTGTGTCCACCCCCGCTCGTCGCGCAGCCTGCGCAAACGCTCCCCGAAAGCGGCGCCGGGGGAGCTGTCCGGGTCGAGTTCCTTGCGGTTCACCATGGCGGATCCCATCTCTGCGAACGGAAAACGCAAGTTGAGGAAGCCTCCACGGTAGGCCACGCCGATCTCCCTTGGTAGTGCTTTCGCTACGGAGAGGAACTCTCGTGTGTGCCCACAACCCGCTCCCGGGGCTCCCCGAACCCCCACCCGCGTCGCCCGATGACGTGTCGGCGCGCGAGGAGAACGGCGCTTCGCCCGAACGGGGCGATGGGCCGGACGCTTCCGCGCCTCCGCTCGGTCCGACGCGGGTGGCGGAGGAGCTTCGCCTCGCCGATCCGTTGTCTCTCGCTGAACTCCGCAGGCAGCATGCCGTGTTGGCCGAGGCGATCGAGACCCACTTCCGTGAGTTGGGGGTGCGGTGAGCCGTTCCGTCCACCGCTTCCGGGAGTACACCATCGAGCCGGACACCGAACCGGACGCCGAGGTGATCACCTTCACCGTGCACTGCGCGGTGTGCGGGGAGGGCGGCCCGATCACGGAGACCACCGACGCGGCCGGCGAGTGGATCGTCACCCACCTCGGTGAACAACCCGAACACCTGTCGTACCGCGAGATCGTCACCCGCCCCTACCGGGTCGCTCCGGGGCGGTGGCTGTGAGGGGGAGTGGCGACCCCGTGTTCTCCCGGCCGCCTCCGACGCGGACCGACGGCGTCCACAACGGTGTGGACGGCCGATGACCGCGACCGTGCCTCTCTCCGGGACAAGGCGACGGGAGAGGGAGAGCGATTCACCGTGGAGCCCCGGCCGGGTGGGCCGGAGAGTCCGGGAACCGTCGCGGTGCCCGAGGTCGTCGAATAATCCCGTGCCGCGTCGGCGGTGGAGGTGAAGACTCGTCGCATGGCGGACATGAGGGCTTTCCGGGAGGCGGTCACCGTCCGCGTGGCGGGCGGCCCCGATGGGGCGGCGCGCGACCTGGCGGAAAGTTCGGGGGTGCGGGTCGCGGTGCTCGTGGAGGGAATGAGCGATCTCGCCGCCGTCGAGGCACTGGCCACGCGACATGGCCGGGACCTGGCGGCCGGGGGAGTGTGCGTCGTGCCGATGGGCGGGGCGATGAGCGTCGGCGGTTACGCCGCTCTTCTCGGGTCACCCGGCCTCGGTCTGCGCCTGGTGGGGCTGTGCGACGAGGCCGAGCAGGGCTTCTACGAACGCGGCCTCAGCCGGGCGGGGGCGCCCCTGCGGGACATCCACGTGTGCGGGGCGGATCTGGAGGACGAACTCATCCGCGCGCTCGGCATACCGGGAGTCGAGGAGATCTTCCGCACCGAGGGCGACTTCCGTTCCTGGCAGACCTTCCGGCGGCAACCCGCCCAGCACGAACGCTCCCCGCATCAGCAGGCGCGGCGCTTTCTCGGTACCAGGAAGGGCCGCAAGATCCGCTACGGCCGACTTCTGGTCGAGGCCCTCGTCCCGGACCGGACGCCCGCCCCGCTCGACGACCTTCTCGCGAGCCTGTGAGGTCGCGAACGGACCGCCCTTTCGACTCCGCGGACCCCGCTCCACCCCGGTCCCCGGGACGGTGGAAGACACAGCCGGGACGGATCTCGACTCGCACACTTCCTTCGCCACGAGCGTTCCACTTTTACCACCATGGGTAGCATGAGTGGTATGAGCGGTAGCAAGAAGTACTCGATCAGTCTTCCCGAGGAGCTCGCCGAAACCGTGCGTTCCCACGTGGGAGCGGGTGGTTTTTCCGCGTACGTGGCCGAGGCACTGGAGCAACGGGTGGCCATGGAGCGGCTTCGCGAGATCGTGGCCGACTTCGAAACGGACAACGATCCCTTGACCCGGGAAGAGGTGGAGGCGGCCCGTGCCCTGCTTCGCCACGATCGGAACGCTCCGGGGCAGGCCGCTGCCTGATGCCCGGAACGTTGATCCTCGATAGCGAGGGTCTCTCCAAGCTCTACCTCAAGGACCGCACCGTCGTGGCCTTCGTCCAGGCGGCGGAAAAGGAGGGGATTCGCGTCGCCACCACCGCGATGACCACCCTGGAGGCGGACTATGCGCGCGTCCACCCTGCCCGGATTCGATGGGTGCTTTCCCGGGTCGATGTCCTCGATGTCACCGGGAAGGTGGCGAAGGAGGCCGCTGTGTTGCTGCGTGAACAGTACCTTCACGGTCACAAGTACGCGATCGACGGGGCTCTCGCGGCCGTCGCACGGATGGCAGTCGGCCCCGTTACCGTCCTCACTTCCGACGTGGAGGACATCCGCCTGCTCTGCGGACCCCGCATCGAGGTCATCAAGGTGTGATCGCCCCCGGGGCCGCTCCATCGGGAGCGGTCCCGCCCTGGGCTGATCAACTCGCCCTCGGTGAGGGGCGTGTTCTCGTCCGACGAGGGGTGCCGTCCCTGGTCGGGATTCGGGCGACCGGTGTCAGCCGAGGTGGAGGAGCAGGGTCTCGCAGGCGTCCTCGCAGCGGCGGCAGGCCTCGGCGCAGTGCCGGCAGTGCTCGTGCGTCTCCGCGTGGCGTTCGCACTCGTCGGCGCAGGTGCGGCAGGCGGTCAGGCAGGCTTGGACGACGGCCCGGGTGAGGTGGGCGTCGTAGCCGGTGTGTCGGGAGAGCACGGAGGCCGTGGCGGTGCACACGTCGGCGCAGTCCATGTTGGTGCGGATGCACTTGGACAGTTCGGTGAGGTTCTCCTCGGACAGGCAGGCGTCCGCGCAGGCGGTGCACGCCTGGGCGCAGGCCACGCATTCCTCGATGCAGTGGGCCAGGGCCTCCCGGTCCACGTCGCCGAGGTCGGCGGGGTAGGTGTCGAGCATTTCTTTGACCACGGTGGTCATGGCGGTCCTCGCGATCCGGGCGGGACGGGCGCGACCGTGTGCCGCACCGGGTACGCCCCGCCGACACCGGGTCGGGTGACCGGCGGGAAGGAGGACAAACCACTCGAAGGGGAGGGAATCAGGTGTGTCTGTCGCCCGGGGGTCAGGTGGCGCAGAACTCGTTGCCCTCGGGGTCGGCCAACTGTCGTAGCCGCACCAAGTCCCGCCGCACTGCCCGGTTCGGCAGCGTCGCGGGGCGTACTGCGGACAAGGAGAAGCCCCACCATGCGCGGTGCACGATGGGGCAGCCTCTCATCCGGGTTCGCGGTCGGCTCGGCGGTCAGACGTTGCCCACCTCTCCGGCCTTGACGCCCGCCACGAACATGGAGAACGCAGCGGCGGGGACGTTCAGCACCGGACCAGCCGGGTTCTTGGAGTCACGGACGGGTACCACTCCGCCCGAGGGAACGAGGTTGGCGGCGGCCTCGATGCAGTTGCCGCCGTTGCCGCTGTAAGAGGACTTGAACCAGCGGGGGGATTCGGTCGTCACGGGGTGCCCTTTCGTAACTGGTTGATCGTGGCCACAGACGCCGCCTGGGACAGCGCCTCGCCCTGTAGTTGATGGTAGGCCGTCAGTATGGGCATGACTGTTGCGCTCTCCCTGTCAAGGTGCCCTTGCGTCTGCGACTCGGCGTAACAGATCACAGACCGGTCGGCAAGGGTGAGTAGGTTGACCGGGAGGTTGAACGCCCGCCGGGCGCCAAGGTCGGACGGCGCGACCTGGAGAATCCAGTTCGGACGGGCGGCAACTTCGACGAGGTGCTGTAGCTGCGCGCTCATGATGTCCGGGCCTCCAACGGTGTGACGGAGGCAGCTCTCATCCATGACGACGAACACCATTGGTGGTCTGGGCCGCACCAACGCCGCTTGGCGCTCCGCCAAGAACGAAACGCGCTCAGCGGCTTGTTCAGGCGTGATGGAGCCGCGCTCCACGTGACCGTCTTCCTGAGCCCGCGCGTACTCCGGCGTTTGCAACAGTCCGGGCATGATCCCGACCTCAAACAGCCGAATCTCAACCGCTCGTCCCTCATGCGCGACGTACTCCGGGAACCCCTGCAACAGAACGCCGTGTTCGATCTTTCCCCACTCGCGCTCGAAAGAGTCGGCCGTTCCTTCGATCCCCAACGCAACGTCAACGGCCGCCGAGAACCGACGGGTTGGCGGTTTACGTCCAGTTTCCACCCCCGAGACGTGCCGTCCGGAGTACCCGATTCGCGCGCCCAGATCATCTTGTAGCCATCCCCGAGACTCCCGCGCGCTGCGCAAACGTGCGCCGTACTCCGCTTCCGGGCCTGCCTCGGGGTTCAACTCCTTACGGTTTACCAATGTGTCCTCCGCCGTTGTTACGTTGAAGACTGCCCGACTCCAAGTCACTCTGTGGCTCCTTGGTAGTGGAAGCACTACGGAGAGGAGCGGCGATGCCCGGCGAGAGCGTACCCGTCAACCGGCACGAACCCCCACGCTTCCCGAGCCCTGGTGGACCGGCGACAGCCGGCACCAGGGAGCCGGGCATACGAGGTGACCGGGGCGCAGAGCGCACGGCAGCGCGCGAACTCATGCGGCTGGTCGAGCTTGGCAGCGTCCCCCCAACGGTTGTGCAGCTTGGTGCCGTAGTCCCCGAGGGGGGCACGGACCGGTGATGACCGATAACCCCCCACGTTCCGAGGACCCCCCGCCCTCCGAGAGCCCGTCGCCCGGGGACGCGTCGCCGACACCGGCACGACCGACCCTTGACGAACTCCGCAAACAAACCGAGGCGTTGGGCGACGTGATCACGGCGCACTTCAAGAAGTTGGAGGGCCGGTGACCCGTGAGACATACGGCTTCCGACGCTTCGCAGCGGTCCCGGACACCGAGCCGGACGCCGAAGCCCCGGCGTACCGCATTGAGTGCGTGGTGTGCGGGCACAACGGCCCACTTGCCGAAGCTGACAAGGAACAGTCCGCCGAAGCCCAGGACAAGGCATCGCGCAAGGCGCAGCAAGAGGCCACTTTGTGGGTTGCGCAGCACCGGAAGGACGAGCCCGAGCACTTCACCTACCGCATGTGGTCAAGCGCTCCGGTCCGCTTGGAACCCGGAGCCTGGCAATGACCAACGTAGACGGTTACTGGTGCGAAAACATCGTAAGAAGTCCCGACGCGGAAGCGGAATGGTCGGATTTATCGGCCGGTCAACTCAACGAGCCCCCGCCCCCTGCCGGGGAAGACCAGTTCACAGGCTCCCCAGCCAACCCCCCGGCAGGGGCGCGGGTGCCAACCGGTGACGCACCCGACCGGACCAGCCTTGCGAGAGGGGCAGTCGTGCCCCGCCCGGACTGACGGGTCCGGCTCCCGCCCCGGTCCGCCCCTTCGCCGGGGTGCCGGGTACCCCCGTGCAATGCGCGGTGAGTGCGTCATCAGCCCCACCCGTGCACCGGTTGAGGAGTGGCGGGCACGGGTGGGGCATTCCCGGATACGCCAACGGAAGAGCGAGCGCCCTTAAAAGGCGCTGAGCTGTCGGTTCGAATCCGACTCCGGGAACTCCTGCATAGCGCAGGATTGTGTCAGCACACCTTCTCTGGAGGTCAAGTGAACACACCAACCATCCCGTTCGCCGCGCGCTCTGCGGCACCGCCGTGCCTGGTCACCACGTCCGTTGCCGGCGTGGTGTGGGACGCGAACGACCAGCTCAACCGCCAGGCGGACGGTACGCCGTGGCACACGGCCGACCACGCCGCATCGACCACTGACACCAACCTTGATGGTCAGGGTGACGACGTGTCCGATCCCTACTTCGCTCCCGCTTCGTGACCGCCGCCGCCCGACCCGTGCTTGTTGTCGCGGAGCAGCTCGACGCGGCGGCGGACATGGTCGTTGACCAGCTCAATCAACGCGGGGTCCCGGTGGTGCGGTTCGACGCGGCCGACTTTCCACAGTCGGTCACGCTCACCGGGCAACTGGGCACGTCGGGAGATTGGGATGGGGCACTGACTGATGGGCATAGGTCGGTGCGGCTGTCGGACGTCCGGGCCGTCTACTACAGGCGGCCCGGGCGGCCCGTCATCGCTGACACCGTGCCGGAGTCCTACAAGCAGTGGGCACAGAACCAGGCGGATTGCGCGCTGTTGAACCTGCTTTCCGCACTGCCGGTGCGCTGGATCAACAATCCTCACTTCGACCGATTGGCTGCTCATAAGCCGCAACAGCTGGTTGCCGCCGTCAAGGCTGGTCTACGCGTACCGCGAAGCATCATCACGAACAACCCCGAAACGGCCCGTGCGTTCGCTGAGGAAATAGAGGGGCCGCTGATCTGTAAGCCCGTGCTCGGCGGACGGTTGGACATGGGCGACGAACGGCAACTCATGGTTGCCACGCATGCGGTAGACCCTGCCGAGTTCGACGACTCCATTCGGCTAACCGCGCACTACTTCCAAGAGCGCATTCCCAAGAAATACGAAGTGCGCTTGGTTGCTGTCTCCGAGAAGCTGTTCGCCGGAACCCTCCGGGGGCTCTCGGGGAAAGCCGTAACCGACTGGCGTACCGATTACGAAGCCATCGAGTACGGCACAACAACCGTGCCGGAACCGGTGGCTACGTCCGTTCGGCAGTTCCTCGACTCGTACGGAATCGTCTTCGGTTCGTTCGACTTCGCCGTTACGCCGGATGATGAATGGGTGTTCTTCGAGAACAACCCGGCCGGAACGTGGTCATGGGTGGAGAACCGTACGGGGCTTCCTATCGCCGCGGCACACGCAGAATACCTACAAGGAAAATGACCGTGACTGATTCAGAGAGCACCCGCATCCGGGAGTTCGCCGCACGTCTGACCGGTGCGGATTCCAGCGCATGGGCAGCGACGTTCGCCCAAGTGCCCCGCCATCACTTCGTACCGTCCTTCTACACCATGACCGGCGACGGATGGAAAGAGGTCAAGAACGGTGATCCCGAATACCTCGATGGCGTCTACGCGGATACCGCACTCACCACGCAGACCGATGACAAGGGAATCCCGAACTCGTCATCGAGTGAACCGTCGCTTATGCTCGCCATGCTCGACGCCTTGAACGTGCAGCCCGGGAACTCCGTCTTCGAACTCGGCACCGGCACCGGCTACAACGCGGCGCTTCTCTGCGCGCGTCTCGGTGACGAAAATGTGGTCAGTGTCGATGTGGACGATGAACTTGTCGGAGCTGCGCGTGACCGACTCGCCCGTCTCGGATACTCCCCGACTCTGGCAGCCGGGGACGGGGCAGCCGGTTACCCGGGCAAGGCGCCGTACGACCGTCTGATTGCCACAGCGAGACTCCGATTCATCCCCCGCGCGTTCCTCGAACAGTCGGCGGACGGCGCGGTCATGGTGGTGCCGCTCGGCTTCGGCGTCGCCCGACTCACTGTGACGGGCACCACGGAGGCACACGGCCACTTCATGCCGCTACCAGCGCACTTCATGCCACGTCGAGTAGAGAGCATGGCACCGCGCTTCGCTGAACTGGAGACGCAGGAAGCCCGCCCGACTACGGTCAACGTCGCTGACGTACTGGAACGGCTGAGCTTCCCCATGTCGCTCGCCATGCCGGACTACACATCGTGTACATGGGTGGACGACGACGGCACGCCGAGCGCGCTCGGACTATGGACCGGCGACGGGTCCACAGCCACAGCCACCATGACCGGGAAGGTTCGTCAGATCGGACCTCGCCGACTGTGGGACGAGTTGGAACAGCTCGCCATCACGTTCCAAGACGCCGACGGCGTGTCGCGTGAGGACTTCGGAGTCACTGTCACCCCGAACGGTCAGCGCGTCTGGTACGGCGCTGAGAACGGCCCTTCCTGGGCACTGCCCGCAGAGTGACACCAGGGACGTCCGTCCGCGCACTGCGCTACAGCGGCGGGCGGGCTTCCCGCATTGATTCCTACGGAGAGCGCGTCACGTACGCGCATGTACGGGGCGTGTGGGGCGTTGGGCTCGGGTGGGCTCCCGGGCATGGGCGAAGCGTGGACAGCCGACGAGAACTCGCGCGACTTGGACAAGCTGGACAGGTGGATGAGTCAGGCGAGTCAGGTCTACCGTTTCAGTGCACGGAAAACGCCCCGGTAGACCGCTTGGGACCGGTCCGCCGGTGCTCCACCGAACAGCTGTGTAGGAACTGAGCGATTTCCCGCCGCATCACCTCCACCCGTCGGGATGAATCCCGGGCGGTCACGCACCACCGGCGACGGGATGAGCAGTTGGGTGAGCCCCGGGGCCGCTCCATCGGGAGCGGTCCCGCCCTGGGCTGATCAACTCGCCCTCGGTGAGGGGCGTGTTCTCGTCCGACGAGGGGTGCCGTCCCTGGTCGGGATTCGGGCGACCGGTGTCAGCCGAGGTGGAGGAGCAGGGTCTCGCAGGCGTCCTCGCAGCGGCGGCAGGCCTCGGCGCAGTGCCGGCAGTGCTCGTGCGTCTCCGCGTGGCGTTCGCACTCGTCGGCGCAGGTGCGGCAGGCGGTCAGGCAGGCTTGGACGACGGCCCGGGTGAGGTGGGCGTCGTAGCCGGTGTGTCGGGAGAGCACGGAGGCCGTGGCGGTGCACACGTCGGCGCAGTCCATGTTGGTGCGGATGCACTTGGACAGTTCGGTGAGGTTCTCCTCCGAGAGGCAGGCGTCCGCGCAGGCGGTGCACGCCTGGGCGCAGGCCACGCATTCCTCGATGCAGTGGGCCAGGGCCTCCCGGTCCACGTCGCCGAGGTCGGCGGGGTAGGTGTCGAGCATTTCTTTGACCACGGTGGTCATGGCGGTCCTCGCGATCCGGGCGGGACGGGCGCGACCGTGTGCCGCACCGGGTACGCCCCGCCGACACCGGGTCGGGTGACCGGCGGGAAGGGGAACAAACACCGATGAAGAGGGTGTTTTTCGGTCACCCCCCGGGCTCAGGTGGCGCAGAACTCGTTGCCCTCGGGGTCGGCCATGATCACCCAGCGGCCGGCGGGCCCCTGATCGACGTCTCGCAGCGCCCGGGCGCCGAGCCCCTCCAGCCTGCTCACCAGGGCCGCGAGGCGTTCGGGGTCGCCGTGCGCCTCCTGGACGTCGATGTGCAGGCGGTTCTTGACCGTCTTGGGTTCCGGGACGTGCTGGAAGAGCAGGCGGCGGCCCAGGCCGATCCCGGTGCGGGGATCGACGGGGTCCTCGGGGTGGCGGATACCGGCGTAGTCGCGCCAGGTGCGGCGTCCGTCGTGTTCCACGAGTTCGTCACCGTTGATGTGGCCGGCGGTGAGCAGGTTCTCGATGAGCGGCGACACGTCCTCCACCTCGTATCCGAGCGCACCGGCCCAGAAGTCCGCGAGGCGGTTGGCGTCGTCGGCGTCGAAGACGACTTTCCACGTGATGTCCATGTAACCCTTTATAGTGGTTACATGATGGAGGTCGCAACGGGAATGTCGATGCGCACCGCGAGCGGCGCGCCCTACCGCTTCGATGCCGGGGCCCTGTGCCTGGAGTTGCTGACCACCGGCGGGCCAGGGCCCTACAGCCGGTACGAGAGCCTGCACGGCCCGGAGGACGTGCGGCAGTGGGTCGCCGAGTGCCGGCTCGACCCCCGCCCGGAGATCACCGTCGGACCGGAGGACCCGGCCGTCCTGCGGCGGTTGCGGGACGCCCTGTGGCGGCTCGCCTCGGCGCGGGCCGGGGCCGTCGATCCGCCCATCGGTCCGCCGACGGACGGCGACCGGGTAGTGCTCAACGAGGCCGCCGCCGGCCCGCCGTTGGTCACCCTCCTGGGACCGGGGAACGAGCGGGTCGCCGCGCCGGGCGCGGACGTTACCCGCTTGATGACCGAGATCGCCCGGGACGCCGTGGACCTGCTCGGCGGACCGCGCGGGGACCGACTGCGGGAGTGCGCGGGGGAACGGTGCCGGCTGCTGTACGCGGACCTGTCGCGGCCGGGCCGGCGCCGCTGGTGCTCGATGGGGAACTGCGGCAACCGGCACAAGGTGCGCGCCCACCGTGCCCGGGGCACGGCCGGGGGCGGGTGACGGTGTCGGGGCCGACCGTGCCCGTCACCCTCCGCGGCCCGCCGGCCGGGCTCTAGAACGTGGCGGTGCCCGCTCCCCGCCGCGATGTCGTGGACGGGAACGGGCACCGATGGGAGGGCCGGCCGTCGGGCCGGGGCCGGTCAGTCCTTGTTGCGCTGGGTGAAGCGGAGCATGTTGCCGGCCGGGTCGCGGAAGGCGCAGTCCCGGACCCCGTACGGCTGGTCCATCGGCTCCTGCATCACCTCACCACCGGCGGCCCTGACGCGCTCGAAGGTGGCGTCGCAATCCCCGGTCGAGAAGATCACCGCCCGCAGCATCCCCTTGGCCAGCAGCTCCGCCATGGTCCGCCGGTCCTCCTCCGAGGCGTTCGGGTCGGCGAGCGGCGGCTCCAGCACGATCTCCACGTCGGGCTGCGAGGGCGAGCCGAGGGTCACCCACCGCATCCCCTCGAACCCGACATCGTTGCGCACCTCCAGCCCGAGCGTGTCCCGGTAGAAGGTGAGCGCCTTGTCGTGGTCGTCGACGGCGATGAAGCACTGCGAAAGTTTGATGTCCATGCCGATCAGGCTACGGCCGGACGGATCCACCGGGCTTCTCCATTCCTGACCGGTCGGGTGAAGACCTTGGCCACGCAGGGCGGAACGGCCGCGCCCTCGGTGTGGTCGCGGGCCCGATAGGCGCTCGGGCTCTCGCCGACCAGCTCGGTGAACCGCGAGCTGAACGAACCGAGCGAGGTACACCCGACCGCCATGCAGACCTCCGTCACCGAGAGGTCCCCGCGACGCAGCAGGGCCTTGGCCCGCTCGATCCGGCGAGTCATGAGGTAGTTGTACGGGGTCTCGCCGTAGGCGGCGCGGAAGCTCCGGGAGAAGTGGCCGGGCGACATGTGGGCGACCCGCGCCAGCGCCGGAACATCGAGCGGCTCCGCGTAGTCGCGGTCCATCAGGTCGCGGGTTCGGCGCAGCCGCACCAGGTCCGACAAGAGCATGCGCACAGCATCCCACCCCCCACCGACACCGCTGCGGGACACGCGGAGGCGGAGCGGAACGCGTGGCGGCAGGCGATCGACCAGCGTTGCCACCCCTCTCAGCGGTGATGAGGACCGCCGGAACCGGGGCCCGCGCCGGGACCGGCCGGGCAGTTGCTACCCCTCTCAGGGGTGATGAGGACCCGACAACGCCGTGGTGGCTGGCGATGCCCGGGTGGCGTTGCTACCCCTCTCAGGGGTGATGAGGACGACCACCGGCCTCCCCAACATCTGGACCGTCACCTAGTTGCTACCCCTCTCAGGGGTGATGAGGACACGTCCCCGCCCGCGTCTACCGCGCCCCGCACTTCTCGTTGCTACCCCTCTCAGGGGTGATGAGGACGACCAGGACCAGGCGGTCGAGGCACTGACGGCTGCCGGGTTGCTACCCCTCTCAGGGGTGATGAGGACCCCATTGTGAAGGTCCAGGTGGGGTGGGGTCGAGAGGGCGGGTTCGGGGCCGGTTTTTCAGCGAACCTCCGGTCGTGCACGAAACCCCGGTGAGTCGCTGAAATCCGGACCGCTCCCGCGCCCCACCCCGCTGCACCTCAGCCGCGTCGGGTCGCCGAGCCGGCGTCGGTTCCGTTTCCGGCGCCCCCCGGACCGCCCGCATCGGCCCCCGCCGGGATGCCGCCGGTCATGGCCGTCGCCTCCGGTGGGCCGGTCGGGGCGCTCTCGGCCAGCCGCTGCCCCGCCGCCCTCCCGGCGGCCCGCAGCGCCGCCCGTGAGCGGCCGGCCTGCCGCAGTACGTCCCAGGTCAGGATGGTCAGCGCGGTCCACACCATCACGAAGCCGATCCACCGCTCCGGCGGCATCTCCTCGCCGAAGACCAGCACACCGAGCAGGAACATGGTGGAGGGCGCGATGTACTGCATCAGGCCCACCGTGGAGAGCGGGACGCGGACCGCCGCCGCGCCGAAGAAGATCAGCGGCAGCGCGGTGGCCAGGCCGCTGCCGATCAGCAGCAGGGTGTGCCCGGCGCCCTCGGCGACGAAGCTCGACTCCCCGCGCGCGGTCAGCAGGATCACGAAGCCCAGGGCGGGCAGGAACTGGAGGGCGGCGTCGGCGCTGAAGCCCTCCAGGCCGTCGAGGTCGGTGCGCTTCTTCACCAGTCCGTAGAGGGCGAAGGTCACGCTGAGCACCAGTGACAGCCACGGCACCCGGCCGTAGGCCACGCCCATCACCACGACCGCCAGCAGGCCGATGCCCACCGCCGCCCACTGCGCCGTCCGCAGTCGCTCGCGCAGCAGCAGGACGCCGAGCGCGATGGTGATCAGCGGGTTGATGAAGTAGCCGAGGGATGCCTCGATGACGCGGTCGTTGGCGACCGCCCAGATGAACAGGTACCAGTTGACGCTGATGAGCGCGGCGGAGACGGCGACCAGTCCCAGGCGCTTCGGCTGCCGGAGCAGCCCGGGTATCCACGCCCACCGGCCGACCACGGCGAGGATCAGCAGCGAGGTGGGCAGCGACCACAGCATCCGGTGCGCCATCACCTCGGCCGGACCGGTGCTCGCCAGCAGTGCCCAATAAAGGGGCAGGAGTCCCCACATGCCGAAGGCGGTCAGGCCGTAGGCCATCCCCGCGCGATGTGCCGCTGAGGCCGTCGAGGTGCCCACAGTTGTCCAACCTCCCGCAGAAGTCGCGGATCCGGGGGAACCCGGAAACCCGTCCAGAAGGAGAGCCCGGCGCCGCGCACGGCACCGTGCCACCCCTCGAAGGTAAGTCTGTTCGAGGGGGGTGTCATTCCCGTTCCACATTATGGTCCTGTACGCGGTGGCCGGGGCACCGGGGGCGGGGGAGGTCCGCGAACGCCGGTGAAACGTTCGCGGGGACGTCCCCCGGGGTTCACCGGCGACGGAGGGCGGCTCCGAGATCGACGTCCACGGGGAAGGGCACGTCCACCTTCAACCGTTCGTGGTGGACGCCGGTGGGCACGTACGAGCTGGTCGCGGGATCCAGCGCGTGGACGTACGCCACCACCCGGTCATCCTCCTGTTCGACCCGCCAGAAGTGACGGATGCCCGCCTCCGCGTACTTGCGCGGCTTGATGCCCCGATCCCGAGCCTGCGAGTCGGGCGAGACCACCTCGACGGCCAGAAGTACGTCCCCGGGAGTGAAGAACGTGATGTCGGAGCCTTCCGACACCTCTGTCCGAACCACCAGCACATCGGGCTCCGGCCGATCCCTCGGCCCGAGGCGAACCGTCATCTCCCGCAGAACATCCCACTCCGGGGGAGCAGCCTCCAGAAGGGAGTTCTCCAGCGCACGGATGGCCCGGGCGTGGAAGGTGGTCTGCGGACTCGTGAAAACGAGACTTCCGTCGATCAGCTCCGTGTGGGGAGGCAGATCCGACAGACGGTCCAGGTCCTCGGCCCGCCAACCACCGACCGGAGGGCGGGGCCAGGCGCGGCCGGGTTCGACACTCATCAGCACTCCCATGAGCCGTATCTTGGTGGCCGAAATCGGCCTAGACCTCTGATCGGGGAGTTTTCCGCCCGAACGTGCGAAAGAGGCCCTGCAAGGCTGACGCCCACCCCCACCCATCCCACCAACGCACCGGCCCCCGCCGCGCGGGGCGCGGCGGGGGCCGGGGTGGAACGGTGGTGCCGGTGCGGGCGTCAGCCGACGACGGTCCAGGTGTCGTTGCCCGCGAGCAGTGCGCCCAGGTCGCCCTTGCCACTGCGCTCCACGGCCGTGTCCAACTGGTCGGCCATCAGGTCCTCGTACACCGGTCGGCGCACGCTGCGCAGCACGCCGATCGGGGTGCGGTGCAGCGTGTCGGCGTCGGCGAGGCGGGAGAGCGCGAAGGCGGTCGCCGGGGAGGCGGCGTGCGCGTCGTGCGTCAGCACCCGGTCGGTGCCCTCGACGGTGACGTCCACGGCGTCCAGGTCGCCGGTGGCGGGGTCGCGGACCACGCCCAGGCGGCCCAGGCCGTCGCCGCCCTCGTCCTCGGCCCAGGGGGTGCCGAAGCGGATCTGCCGCCCGTGCTCGAGGCGGACGACCGCCTCCTGCGCGCGCTGCTTGTCCTTCAGGGCGTCGAAGGCGCCGTCGTTGAAGATGTTGCAGTTCTGGTAGATCTCCACCAGCGCCGTACCCGGGTGCTGCGCGGCTGCGCGCAGCACCTCGGTCAGGTGCCGCCGGTCGCTGTCGATGGTCCGGGCGACGAAGGTCGCCTCGGCGCCGAGTGCCAGCGAGACGGGGTTGAACGGCGCGTCCAGCGAGCCCATCGGGGTGGACTTGGTGATCTTCCCCGCCTCGGAGGTGGGGGAGTACTGGCCCTTGGTCAGGCCGTAGATCCGGTTGTTGAACAGCAGGATCTTGAGGTTGACGTTCCGCCGCAGCGCGTGGATGAGGTGGTTGCCGCCGATGGACAGCGCGTCGCCGTCACCGGTGACCACCCACACCGACAGGTCGCGGCGGGCGGCGGCCAGGCCGGTGGCGATGGCCGGGGCGCGCCCGTGGATGGAGTGCATCCCGTAGGTGTTCATGTAGTACGGGAAGCGGCTGGAGCACCCGATGCCGGAGACGAAGGTGATGTTCTCCCGGGCCAGGCCCAGCTCCGGCAGGAAGCCCTGCACGGCCGCCAGCACGGCGTAGTCACCGCAGCCGGGGCACCAGCGGACCTCCTGATCGGACTTGAAGTCCTTCATGGACTGCTTCGCCTCGGACTTCGGCACCAGGGAGAGGGCCTCAGTGGGCATCGACTGCCTCCTTGAGCGCGGACGCGAGCTGCTCGGCCTTGAACGGCAGGCCGGTGACCTGCGTGACGGACGCGATGTCGACGAGGTACTTGGCACGCAGCAGGGCGGAGAGCTGTCCCAGGTTCATCTCCGGGATCACCACCTTGTCGTACCGGCGCAGGACCTCACCGAGGTTGGCGGGGAAGGGGTTGAGGTGGCGCAGGTGGGCGCGGGCGATCCGGTCGCCGGCCCGGCGCAGCCGGCGGGTGGCCGCGGTGATCGGGCCGTGCGTGGAGCCCCAGCCGAGCACCAGCACCCGGGCCTCGCCACCCGGGTCGTCGACCTCCAGCTCCGGGACCTCGATGCCGTCGATCTTGGCCTGCCGGGTGCGGACCATGAAGTCGTGGTTGGCCGGGTCGTAGGAGATGTTGCCGGTGCCGTCCTGCTTCTCGATGCCGCCGATGCGGTGTTCGAGGCCGGGGGTGCCGGGGACGGCCCACGGGCGGGCCAGGGTCTCCGGGTCCCGCTTGAAGGGGTGGAAGACCTCGGTGCCGTCCTCCAGGGTGTGGTTCGGTCCGGTGGCGAACCGCACCCGCAGGTCGGGCAGTTCCTCGAGGTCGGGGATCCGCCAGGGCTCGGAACCGTTGGCCAGGTAGCCGTCGGAGAGCAGGAAGACCGGCGTGCGGTAGACCAGCGCGATCCGGGCGGCCTCGATCGCGGCGTCGAAGCAGTCGGCCGGGGTGGCCGGGGCCACGATCGGCACCGGCGCCTCGCCGTTGCGGCCGTACATGGCCTGCATCAGGTCGGCCTGCTCGGTCTTGGTGGGCAGACCCGTGGAGGGGCCGCCGCGCTGGATGTCCACGATCAGCAGCGGCAGTTCCAGGGAGACCGCCAGGCCGATGGCCTCGGACTTCAGCGCCACGCCGGGGCCGGAGGTGGTGGTCACGCCCAGGCTGCCGCCGAAGGAGGCGCCCAGTGCCGCGCCTATGCCGGCGATCTCGTCCTCGGCCTGGAAGGTCCGCACACCGAAGTTCTTGTGCTTGGACAACTCGTGCAGGATGTCCGAGGCCGGGGTGATCGGGTACGAGCCCAGGAACAGCGGTAGGTCCGCCTGGTGGGACGCGGCGATCAGTCCGTGGGACAGCGCCAGGTTCCCGGAGATGTTGCGGTAGGTGCCGGGCGGGAACGCCGAGGTCGCCGGGGCCACCTCGTAGGAGACGGCGAAGTCCTCGGTGGTCTCGCCGAAGTTCCAGCCGGCCCGGAAGGCGGCCAGGTTGGCCTCGGCGATGTGCGGCTTGTTCGCGAACTTGGTCCGCAGGAAGTTCTCGGTGCCCTCGGTCGGCCGGTGGTACATCCACGACAGCAGGCCGAGCGCGAACATGTTCTTGGACCGCCCCGCCTCCTTGCGGGTGAGGTCGAAGCCCTTGAGCGCCTCCACCGTCAGCGTGGTCAGCGGCACCGGGTGGATGCTGTAGCCCTCCAGCGAGCCGTCCTCCAGCGGGCTGGCGGCGTAGCCGACCTTGGCCATGGCGCGGGTGGTGAACTCATCGGTGTTGACGATGATCTCCGCACCGCGCGGCACGTCCGCGATGTTCGCCTTCAGTGCCGCCGGGTTCATCGCCACCAGCACGTTCGGCGCGTCGCCGGGCGTGAGGATGTCGTGGTCGGCGAAGTGCACCTGGAAGGAGGAGACACCGGGCAGGGTGCCGGCGGGGGCGCGGATCTCGGCAGGGAAGTTCGGCAGGGTCGAGAGGTCGTTGCCGAACGAGGCGGTCTCGGAGGTGAAGCGGTCGCCGGTGAGCTGCATGCCGTCGCCGGAGTCGCCCGCGAACCGGATGATCACCCGGTCCAGGCGCCTGACCTCTTTGCCCGTCGTACCCGCCTCGGTGGTGGTGGACGGCTGTGCGGCCCCGGCCGCGCCCGTCGCCGTGTCGGCGGCCGGGTCGGTGGGGGTGTCGGCGTCCCGGGTGTCCGGGCCGGCCTGGCTGGTCACTTCTCTGGCCCTCCTTCGAGGCGGCTCCTGACGGCCATCGTACGGGGGTAAGGATGCCCTTCCCGGGGGCTCTCACATCGTGGACCCGAAAATGAGACGGGAATTCGTCCCTTTTGGAGGGGATTCGCGACTCATCCCCCGGACCGACCCCCACCCCGACCTTCGACCCGGGACCCGCCACCCGTCGGGCCGCCGTCGGGTCCCGGAACACACCGTCGCGCCGGTCGGCACCCGGGCCGGCCGGGCGGCCATCACCCCTGCCCGGGGGCCGGGTTCGGGGTGCGTCCGGGCCTCCGGCGCCCTCGCGCGCACCTCCGTGCGGCGTCGCGCGCCCCACTCGCCCGGACCCCCGGCGGGCGCCCCGACCGGCCGGCCCGGAGGTCCGAGCGGCGGACCATCGGCGTCGGGTCAGGAATTGAGGTAGGTCAGCACCGCCAGCACCCGGCGGTGATCGGTATCACTCTGCGCCAGCCCCAGTTTCAGGAAGATGTTGCTCACGTGCTTCTCCACCGCGCCGTGGCTCACCACCAGCCGCGCCGCGACGGCGGCGTTGGTGCGGCCCTCGGCCATCAACCCCAGCACCTCCCGCTCGCGCGGTGTCAACGCCGCCAGCACGTCCTGCCGCCGGCTGCGCCCGAGCAACTGGGTGACCACCTCCGGGTCCAGCGCCGTGCCGCCCTCCGCGACCCGCCGCACCGCGTCGGTGAACTCCCGCACCTCCGCCACCCGGTCCTTCAACAGGTAGCCCACCCCCCGGCTGGAACCGGCCAGCAGCTCGGTGGCGTACTGCTCCTCCACGTACTGGGAGAGCACCAGCACCCCCAGGCCCGGATACCGCTGCCGCAGCCGCACCGCCGCCCGCAACCCCTCGTCGGTGTGGGTGGGCGGCATGCGCACGTCCACCACCGCCACGTCCGGCACCCCGTCGCCCGCCGCCAGCTCGTCCACCACGCGCACCAGCGCCTCGCCGTCCCCGACGCCCGCGACCACCTCCAGGCCCCGGTCGGTCAACAACCGGGTCAACCCCTCGCGCAGCAGCACCGAATCCTCGGCGATCACCGCCCGCACCGTCACCCGCAACCCCCTCGCGGTTCCCGCCCGCCGCCGTCGGCGGGGCCCGCCCAGCATCTCACCCGTCGATCCCCGTCGATCCCCGTCGTCCGGGCACCGGGACGCCGGTGCCGGGGGAGCGGACGTGCACGGGGGAGCCGGGGCGGGACCGGGATCAGGCGCGGCCCCGCCAGGGCAGCGCGGCGGTCACCGTGGTCGGCCCGCCCTCCGGCGAGGAGAGCATCAACCGCCCGTCCACCGCCTCCAGCCGGTCCGCCAACCCCGCCAGCCCCGTGCCGCCCTCCGCCCGGGCCCCGCCCCGACCGTCGTCGGCCACCTGCACCATCAGCCACTCCCCTGCCCGCCAGATGTCCACCATCGCCGAGCTCCCGCCGCTGTGCTTGCTCACGTTCTGCAACAGCTCCGAGACGGTGAAGTAGACGATGCCCTCGATCGCCTCCGCCGGCCGCTGAGGCAGATCCACGTCCACCCCCACCGGCACCGTGCAGCGCGACGCCACCGCCGACAGCGACGGCCCCAGACCCCGGTCGGTGAGGATCGCCGGCCGGATGCCCCGGGCCAGGTCCCGCAGCTCCTGGAGCGCCATCTTCACCTCGCCGTGCGCCTCGTCCACCATCCGCGCCGCCGTCTCCGGGTCCTCCTCCAGCTTCTCCTTGGCCATGCCGAGACTCATCGCCAACGCCACCAGCCGCGCCTGCGCCCCGTCGTGCAGATCCCGCTCGATCCGCTGGAGGTCGGCGGAGGAGGCGTCCACCACCACCGAACGGTTCGTCTCCAACTCCTCGATCCGCGACTGCTCGGCCGACGGTCCCAACAGACCCGCCACCAGCATCCGGTCCACGTGCGCCAGGCCCCGGATCATCCCGCCCGCGAGCAGCAGCAGCACACAGCCCACGATCACGGCCAGCGCGTACTCCGCCGGACCGTCCCAGACCCAGCCCCCGCCCTGCCCGTCCACGTTGAAACCGGGACGGTGGTGCTCCTCCAGCGTCCACACCCACAGCGGCAGCGACACCAGACCCAGCGCGGCCGACCACAGCGCCACCACCGTGCAGAAGGTGAAGACCGCCCACGGGAAGTGCACGAGCGCGTAGACCGTGGCCCGCCAGCACTCCCCGCTGCGCAACACCGCCCCGGCCCACGCCAGGGCTCCCCGGCGCCCGGCGCGCGGACGCAGCGGACGCGGCTGGGGCACGTCCAGCCGCAGCAGCGCCCGGGCCCGGGTCCGCTCCAGGAAGCCCGCCCCGCGCACCGCCACCAGCACCAGACACAACAGCGGCAGCCCCACGAACAGCACCAGGAGGCCGGCCCCCACCGACAGGCCGGTGACCGCGAAGACGAACAGCGCCGTCGAGATCGGGAAGTTCAGCAGCAGGTAGACGCCCTCCCGCAGGGTGCGGGGGCCGAGGGCCAGGCGTGCCACCGCGCGGAACCAGGAGCCGGCCCCGGCGTGTGCCGGATGGTCGGGAGGCCGGGCGGCGTCCTCCGTGGCCGGGGGCCCCTCGTCCCGGTCACGGTGCCCGCCGTGGCCCCGGGAAGCCCCGTGCCGCTCCCGGAAGGCGGTCGAGCGCTCCCCGTCGGTCGACGCGCCCGCGTCCCGCTTCCCTCCGCCGCCCGTCGCGGCCCCCTGACTGCTCATGGGCCCAGCCTGCCGCTCGGGGCCGACCCCGCGCCATGGGGTCCCCGGTCGATCCCGGGGTGGGGATATCCCCACCCCGGGATCGACCGGGGACGGCGACGCGCCGGTCACAACCGCCCGCCCACCCCCTAGACTCCCGTCCGTACGACGGACCGCCACCCGTGCGCGCCCCCGGGCACGCCGCCGCCGGCGAACCGCCGAACGCCGCGACCCCGCGCCCCGTACCGCGCCGTCGCGACCCCCGACCACGGCGGACGGCCGCCCCGCCCGCCGGAGTCGGACCCACAGCACGGGCCCGCGCCGCGGGTCCGCACATCCCGCGTCGCGCGTCACGGAGGGGCAAGCCGGGTGTCGGACTACTTCCACGGCTACACGGTCGTCGGACTGGTGGCCGTCGTCGGCGTGCTGTTCGTCGTCGTCGCCTTCACCGCCGGTCGACTGCTGAGGCCGGATCTGCCGACCCGCGAGAAGCTGCTGCCCTACGAGTGCGGCGTGGACCCGGTGGGCGAGGGCTGGGCGCACACGCAGGTCCGCTACTACCTGTACGCCTTCCTCTACGTCATCTTCGCGGTGGACGCGATCTTCCTCTTCCCCTGGGCCGCGATCTTCGCCGACCCGGGTTTCGGCGCGGTGACGCTGGTGGAGATGTTCCTCTTCCTCGGGCTGCTCGGCCTGGGACTGCTCTATGCCTGGCGGAAGGGCGTGCTCACATGGACCTGACGCCCATCGGAGGCGGTGAGGGCGCCGCACGCGGGAACCGCCCGCTGCTCGGCCCCCTCGCCCGGCTCGCCCCCGAGCCGATGAAGGTGATCCTCAACTGGGGCCGTCGCTACAGCCTGTGGGTCTTCAACTTCGGACTCGCCTGCTGCGCCATCGAGTTCATCGCCGCCTCGATGTCGCGACACGACTTCATCCGACTGGGCGTCATCCCCTTCGCGCCCGGCCCCCGCCAGGCCGACCTGATGGTCGTCTCCGGCACCGTCACCGACAAGATGGCGCCCGCCGTGCGCCGACTGTACGAGCAGATGCCGGAACCCAAGTACGTCATCTCCTTCGGCGCCTGCTCCAACTGCGGCGGCCCCTACTGGGACTCCTACGCGGTGACCAAGGGCGTGGACCAGATCATCCCCGTGGACGTGTACGTGCCCGGCTGCCCGCCCCGACCCGAGGCGCTGCTCCAGGGCATCCTCAAGCTCCAGGAACGGATCGCCGAGGAGTCCACCGCCGACCGGTACGCCCCGCGCCGGACCCCGCCCACCGCGCTGAACGCGCCCCCGGTGGCCGCGCCCGCCGGCCCGTCCGACGCCGCCCCCGCGTCCCCGGGCGCGCCCGCCGGTGAGCGGGAGGCGGAGCGGTGAGCGGCCCCGGATGGCTCCCCGAGCCCGTGGAGGAACTCTTCGGCGCCGGGTCCCGGGTCGTGGAGGCCTACGACACGCTGACCGTGGACGTACCCGCCGGGGAGTGGATCACCGCCCTTCGCACCGCCCGCGACCGACTCGGCTGCACCTTCTTCGACTGGCTCAGCGCCGTGGACGAGAGCGGCGGCCCCGCCGGGCCCGACCCGGACGGACGCCTGCTGGTCTGCGCCCACGTGGTGGCCCTCGGCCCTCCCGGCGGGGCACCGCGCCGGCTGCTGCTGCGCACCGCCCTGCCCCCGGAGGCCCTCGCCCTGCCCACCGCGACCGGCCTGTGGGCCGGCGCGGCCTGGCACGAGCGGGAGACCCGGGAGATGTTCGGCATCGAATTCACCGACCACCCGGCGCCGGCCCCGCTACTGCTGCCCGACGGCTTCGAGGGGCACCCGCTGCGCAAGGGCTTCGTCCTCGCCGCGCGGGTGGCCAAGGCGTGGCCCGGCGCGAAGGAGCCGGGCGAGCCGGGGCACGGCGGGCCGAAGCGGCGCCAGATGCTGCCGCCGGGCGTGCCGGACCCGAACGAGTGGGGTCCGCTGAAGGGGACCCTGCCCGCCGCCCCGACCCGGGGCCGGGCCGCCGCGCGACCGATCGCCGGCCGGCGCGCCGCCGGGGGCGCGGACGCCCCCGTGCCGCGCCGCGCGCGGTCCGCGAGCGCCGGGTCGGCGAGCCAACGCCCCGCCGACCCGGCGACGGAGACCGGCGACGCCACCGGCACCGGTACGCCCCCGCCATCCGCCCGTCGCGCCCGCTCGGCGGGCGAGGGCTCGGCGAGCCAACGCCCCTCCGCGCCCACGGGCGCGGAGGAGGCGGGCGGCACGACTCCGGCGGACGGACGCCCCCGTCGCGCCCGCTCGGCGGGCGAGGGCGGCGAGGGCTCGGCGGGCCAACGGGCGGCCGGCACCGACACGGGGGCGGGGACGCCCCCGCCGGCCGGCCGGCGCACCCGTTCCGCGAGCGGCGGCTCGGCGAGCCAACGCGCCGCCGGGGCGGCCGGGGGAGACACGTCCGCCACGGCACCCGGGGTCGCCGGCGAACGGACCCCGTCGCGCCCGCGTCGAAGCACCGGCCCGGCGCACGGAGACGCCGCGCGCAGCGCCGACGCGCCCTGGCACGACCCGCGCCCCGCCCGGCAGGACCCCCAGCCCCCGCGTGGCGACACCGCCCGACCCGGGGAGGTCCCGACCGGGGAGCGGGAGTCCGGCGAGGACGGGAAGGGCGGTGCCGCCGCGCCGGCGCCGGCCGGCCACCGCCGGGCCTCCGACGCGGCTTCCGACACCGGTCCGGCGACATCCTCCGCTCCCGGCGTCACCGACACCGGCACCCCTCGCGCGGCGGGGGACCGGACCTCCGCCGCGCCCGGTCCGTCGGATCCCGCGTCCGGCGCCGACCCCGCCGCCGGTGCCGATGACACCGCCGCTCGCACGGACGGCCCCCGCTCCGCCGGGGTCGGCGAGCCCCGCGACGAGCCCACCGGGACCGACCGGGCCGCCGGCGCGGAGCCCGTCGGTACCGGTTCGGCCGGCGACACCGAAACCGACACCACCGGTACCGGGGCGGGGAGCCCCGCCGGCCCCGACGCCGACCCGGCCGGCGACACCGGGGTGGACACCGAACCGACCACCGACGACCGGCCCGGGGAGGGGACGCGCTGATGGATGCCACCGCCCCCGCCGTCCTGCCGGTGCTGCTGGCCGAGGCCGCCGACGCCGCCGGTTCGACCGCCCTCGGCGCCGGCGATGTCGCGTTGCGCCTGGGCGCCGTCCTCCTCGCCTTCCTCACCCTGCCCCTGCTGGTGGGGCAGGCCGAACACAAGGTGATGGCCCACATGCAGGGCCGGGTCGGCCCGATGCACGCCGGCGGTTTCCATGGTTGGGCCCAACTGGTGGCCGACGGCGTGAAGTTCGCGCAGAAGGAGGACACCGTCCCGGCCGGCGCGGACCGGACCGTCTTCCGACTGGCGCCGGCCGTCGCGCTGTTGCCGTACCTCGTCGTCCTGGTCGCCATCCCGCTGGGGCCCGGCACCCTGGTCGGCCAGGTCATCGACGCCGGGGTGTTCTTCGTCCTCGCCGTCCTCGGCCTCGGGGTGCTGGGGCAGTTGATGGGGGGTTGGGCCTCCGCCAACAAGTACTCGCTGCTGGGCGGGATGCGCACCGCCGCCCAACTGATGGCCTACGAGTTGCCGTTGCTGCTGGCCGCCGCGTCCGTCGTGATGGCCGCCGGCACACTGAGCCTGACCGGCATCCTGGACGCCTTCCAGTGGTGGTGGGTGCCCTGGCAGATCATCGGCGGGATCGTCTTCTTCGTGGCGGGCATCGCCGAGTTGCACCGCCCGCCGTTCGACGCGCCGTTGGCGCCGGAGGAGATCATCTTCGGGGCCTTCACCGAATATTCCGGCCTGCGGTTCGCGTTGTTCCTGCTCGCCGAGTACGCCGGGATCGTGGTGGTCTCGGCGCTGACCGCGGTGCTCTTCCTCGGTGGCTGGCACGGCCCGTTCGCCGACCAACTCGGCTGGCTGTGGATGCTGTTGAAGACGGCCGCCCTGTGCTTCCTGGTGATCTGGGCCCGGGTGGCCTGGCCCCGGCTGCGGGTGGACCAGATCCAGCGGCTGGCCTGGACCGTGCTCGTCCCGCTGGCCCTGGCGCAGATCGCGCTGACCGGTGTCGTCAAGGTGGTGATTTCGTGAGTCCCGTATCGGGCCTGGCCAAGGGCCTGGCCGTGACCTTCCGGGCGATGACCCGCCGCGCGGTGACCCGGCAGTACCCGGAGACGCTGCCGGAGCTGGCACCGCGCAGCCGGGGGGTGATCGCGCTGTTCGAGGAGAACTGCACGGTCTGCATGTTGTGCGCGCGGGAGTGTCCCGACTGGTGCGTCTACATCGACTCCCACAAGGAGACGGTGCCGCCGGCCGCGCCCGGTGGACGGGAACGCAGCCGCAACGTCCTGGACCGCTTCGCGATCGACTTCGCGCTGTGCATGTACTGCGGGATCTGTATCGAGGTCTGCCCGTTCGACGCCCTCTTCTGGTCACCGGAGTTCGAGTACGCCGAGACCGACATCCGGGAGCTGACCCACGAGCGGGACCGGCTGCGCGAGTGGATGTGGACGGTCCCCGAGCCGCCGCCGCTCGACCCGGCCGCCGAGGAACCCAAGGAGGTCGTGGCCGCGCGCCGCGCCGCCGACCGCCCGGCCGCCGGGGGCGCCACGTGATCCCCGGCCCGCCCGCAGCCCTCCCGATGGCGGCCGACGGCTCGCCCGGCTTCCTCTCGCCGAGCGGTGTGGAGGTCGTCTTCGTCCTGGTGGGCGTGGTCGTGCTGGGCGCCGCCGTGCTCTGCGTGACCACCACCCGGTTGGTGCGCGCGGCCCTGTACCTGGTGGTGGCCCTGGGCGGACTGGCGGTGCAGTACCTGCTGCTGACCGCCGAGTTCATCGCCTGGGTGCAGGTCCTCATCTACCTCGGCTCGGTGGTCGTGCTCCTGCTCTTCGGGTTGATGCTGACCAAGGCGCCCACCGGCCCGTCCCCGGACGCGAACTCCGCCGCCCGCCCGGTCGCCCTGGTGGTGGCCGGGTCGGCGGCCGTGCTGCTGGTGGTGCTGGTGGTGGACGCCTTCCGCGCCACGTGGATCGACCTGGAGACCCCGCACGGCCCGACCGCCGACCTCGGCACCTCGATGTTCCGGCACTGGGTGCTGCCCTTCGAGGCGCTCTCCCTGCTGCTGCTCGCGGCACTGATCGGCGCCATCGCGGTCTCCCGTCGCCACGCCGACGGCGCGGCGACCGACCGCCGGGCCCGGACGGAGGGGAGGAGCTGATGCACCTGGTGTACCCGGTGGTCCTCGCCGTGCTGCTGTTCTGCGTCGGCCTGTACGGCGTGCTGGCCCGCCGCAATGTCGTCCTGGTCCTCATGTCCGTGGAGTTGATGCTGGCCGGCGCCATGCTCAACCTCGTCGCCTTCGACGTGTGGCTGCGCGACGCCCTGCACTCGGGCCAGGTGTTCACGCTCTTCCTGATCGCGGTGGCCGCCGCCGAGGTCGGTATCGGCCTGGCGATCGTGCTGCTGGTGTACCGGGGGCGGGGCACCTCCGCGGTGGACCGGCTGCGGGCGCTGCGCGACACCCCCGCCCCGCCGCCCCCCGGCGCCGACACCGGCGCCCCCGACCCCGACCCCGCCGGCGCCGACACCACCTCGCCCGCCGCCCCGAACCGCCCGACGCCCCTCCCCGGGAGGCCCGCCCCGTGAACCCCACCACCGCGGCGGCCCTCGTCCCCCTGCTGCCCGCGGGCGGAGCGGCGCTCATCCCGCTCGTCGCGCGCCGCGCCCCCGGCTTCGTGCGCCCCCTGGCGGTGCTGCCGATCCTGGCCTCGGCGCTCCTCGCGCTGTGGATCGCCGCCGACCTGCCCTCCGGCGCGACCGTCACCGCCGCCACGCCCCTGGCCCCCACCGGCGACCCCGTGCTCCCGATCGAGCTCGCGCTGCGCCTGGACGGCTTCTCCGTCCTGGCCGCCGTGCTGGTCACCGCCGTCTCCCTGGTCGTCCAGCTGTACTCCACCGGCTACCTGCGCGAGGACCCCCGCTACCCCTCGTACGCCGCGCTGATCTCCCTGTTCACCGCCGCCATGCTGCTGCTGGTGTACGCCGACGACCTGGTGGTCCTGCTGGTCGGCTGGGAGGTGATGGGTGCCTGCTCCTACTTCCTGATCGGCCACCACTGGGAGACCCCCGCCGCCCGCGCCGCCTCCCTCAAGGCGTTCCTCGTCACCAAACTCGGCGACGTCCCCTTCCTCATCGGCATCATCGCCCTGGCCACCGAGGCCGGGACCTTCCGGATCAGTTGGCTGGTCAACCGCCTCACCGGCCTGGACCCGTTCCAGATGGCCCACCCCACCGTCATCGCACTGCTCCTGCTGGCGGGCGTCGCGGGCAAGTCCGCGCAGTTCCCGCTGCACCTGTGGCTGCCCGACGCGATGGCCGGCCCCACCCCCGTCTCCGCCCTCATCCACGCCGCCACCATGGTCGCCGCCGGCGTGTACGTGCTGGTGGTGCTGCTGCCGGTGCTCCTCGCCTCCACCATCGCACTGGTGACGCTCGCCCTGATCGTCGCCGTCACCGTCATCGGCTCCGGCCTGGCCGCCCTGGCCCGCGACGACATCAAGGGTGTGCTGGCCTGGTCCACCATCGGCCAACTCGGTGTGATGCTCGGCGCGATCGCCGTCGCCGACCGCGAGGCCGCCTTCTTCCACCTGCTCACCCACGGCGCCTTCAAGGCCCTGCTCTTCCTCGCCGCCGGCGTCCTCGTGATCGCCGCCGGCACCGGCTCGCTCGCCGCCGTCTCCCGCATGGGCGGCCTCAAGCGGAGCGTCCCGGACGCCTGGTGGACGATGACCATCGGCCTGCTGGCCCTCGCCGCGCTGCCGCCGTTCGCCGGTTTCTTCTCCAAGGACGCCGTCGTGCACGCCGCGCAGCGTGCCACCGGGGAGGCCGGGGCCGCCGGCGTCGCCGCCTGGATCGTGCTCGTCGCCGTCCTCGCCGGCGCCGTCCTCACCGCCGCCTACGCCACCCGGCTGTGGCTGGTCCTCTTCCACGACCCCGTCGGCGTACGTCCCGTCACCGTGCCCGCCGCCCCGGCCGTCGGGCCGGCCATGACCCTCGCCCTGTGGCTGCTCGCCATCCCCTCGCTCGCCCTGGGGTTGGCATGGGACGCCCTCGGGACACGCCTGGGCGGCGGCGACCTCGGACCCCACCTCACCACCTCGGTGGTCTCCGTCGGTGCCGCGCTGCTCGGCGTCCTGGTCACCTGGGCCGCCTGGCGCCGCCGCTACGAGGAGGACTTCGGCGGCGGGACCGACCCCCGCGACCCGATCGCCGACCCCGGCCCCGCCCTGCTGGGTCGGCTGCGCCGCCCGGCCGCCACCGGCTTCGGCATGGACGCCGCCGCGGCGGCCCTCGCCGTGCGACCGGTCCGCGCCGCCGGCCGGCTCGCCCGCTTCCTGGACCGCGAGGTCGTCGACACCTACGTGCGGGCCGCCGCCGGCGCCCCCGGCCTCCTGGGTGCCCTCGCCCGCCGCCTGCAGACCGGCAACGTCCAGCTCTACCTCGCCGTGACGGCCGTGGCCGCCCTCGCCCTGGCCGTCGTCGCCGTCACCACCACCGGAGGCTGAGCCCCGTGATCACGCTCGACGACTCCGTGACGCGATTGCTGCTGCTCGTCGTCGTGGCGCTCCCACTGGTGGGCGCGGCCACGGCGCTGCTGCCCGCGCCGCCCGGCCTGAAGGGACGCTCCCCGGAACAGGCCGTGCTGCGGCACGGCGTGGTCGTCACCGGTGTCGTGCTGGCCGCCGCCCTGCTGCTGGCCGCCTCCTTCGACCGTGACGACCCCGCCCGGATGCGGGCCACCACCGACCTGGAGTGGATCCCCGCCCTGGGCGTGCGCCTGCACCTGGGCGTGGACGGGATCTCCCTGCCGCTGGTCGTCCTCACCGCCCTGCTCGGCTTCCTGTGCGCCCTGCACGCCTACCGCCGCCCGCCCGCCGGCCCGAACCCGGCCGCCCTGGTCGCGCTGCTGCTGGTGCTGCTCGGCGGGGCCCTGGCCACCTTCGCCGCCCTGGACCTGATCCTGTTCTTCCTGGCCTTCGAGATGGTCCTCATCCCGATGTACTTCCTCATCGCCCGCTGGGGCGGGGGAGGCAGCGGACCCGCCGCCCGCCGGTTCGTCGTCTACACCCTGGTCGGTTCGGTACTCATGCTGCTGGGCTTCCTGCTGCTCGGCGGCCGGGCCGGCACCTTCGACATGACCGAACTCGCCGCCGCGCAGGGCGAAGGGCTGGAACGCGGGGTCCAGATCCTCGTCGTCCTCGCCGTGGGCCTCGGCTTCGCCGTGAAGACCCCGATGTGGCCGTTGCACGGCTGGCTGCCCCCCGCCCACACCGCCGCGCCCACCATCGGCTCGGTGCTGCTCGCCGGCGTGCTGCTGAAGACCGGCACCTACGGCCTGGTCCGCATCCTGCTGCCGGCCGCTCCCGAGGGCACCGCCGCGCTCGCCCCCTGGCTGGGCGCGTTCGCCGTCACCGGCATCGTGTACGCCTCCCTGGTCTGTCTGGACCTGGTGCGCCGCGGCGCCGACCTCAAGCTGCTGGTGGCCTGGTCCTCCGTCGGCCACATGGGCTTCGTCCTGCTGGGCATCGCCGGTCTGACCCCCACCGGGATCAACGGCGCGCTGTTCGCCAACATCGCCCACGGCCTGATCACCGGCCTGCTCTTCTTCCTGGTCGGCGCGATCCGGGAACGCACCGGAACCACCCGTCTGGACGAGCTGACCGCGCGCGGCGCCGGGGCCCGCCTGTACGGGCGCGCCCCCCGGCTGGGCGCCCTGTTCGCCTTCACCGCCATGGCCTCCCTCGGCCTGCCGGGTCTGGCCGGCTTCTGGGGCGAGTTCCTCGCGATGCTCGCCGCCTACGACCCCGCCCCGGGCCTCCCGCGCCCCGCCTACCTGGTCTTCCTCGCCCTCGCCGGCCTCGGCACCCTGCTCACCGCCGCCTACCTGCTGATGGCCGTGCGCAGGGTCTGCGCGGGCGATCCGCCGCCCGGGGCCCCGGCCGCCACAGAGCCCGCCGGGGTGATCGCCGCCGCCCCCGCCGCCCTGCCCCGAACCCCCGCCGGACCCGCCGCCCCCGAACCCACCACCGCCGACCTGGCCGCCGCCGAGGCCCCCGGCGCCGCACCGGTCGCCGACCCCGACCGCCTGCCGGAGCTGCGGGGCGTCGAACTCTCCGTGTACGCCCCCCTCGCGGCCCTCACCCTCCTCCTCGGCCTGTGGCCCGCGCTGCTGCTCGGCCTCACCGACCCGGCCGTGCAGGCCCTGCTGCCCGGAGTCGCCCGATGAACCTCATCCAGAGCGTCGAATGGGCGGTCATCGCGCCGGTCGTCGCCGTCGCGGTCGGCTCCCTGACCGCGCTCCTCGTCGATCTGTTGCTGCCGCCCGCCTCCCGCGCCTTCCCGGCCGCCCGGCGCGGCGCCGTGCTCGGCGGCCTCGCCGTCGCCGCCCCCGCCCTGGCGCTCGCCCTGTTGCTCCCGCTGCGCGCCGGCGACCGGGCGACCTTCTGCCTCACCGTGGACCCGGCGCCCTGCTCCTACGTCGCCGATCGCTTCGCGCTCACCGTGCAGGCGCTGGTGCTGCTGGGGGCGCTGCTCGCCGCCCTCATCTCGCTGCCTGCCCTGACGCGGCCCGACGACCGGCCCGGAGCCGTGCCCGCCGGCGAGTACGTCTTCCTGCTGCTCGCCTCCGCGACCGGTGCCGCCCTGCTGCCGGCCGCCCGCGACCTGGCGACCCTGATCCTCGCCCTGGAGGTCGCCACCCTCCCCGTCTACGCGCTGGTCGCGCTGCGCCGGGCGGACCGGCTCGCCCCCGAGGCGGCCCTGAAGTTCCTGCTCTCCTCGGTCACCGCCACCGCCGTCACCCTGCTGGGCGTCGGCTTCCTGTACGCCGCCGCCGGTGGCCTGCACCTGACCGTCCTCGCCGACGCCCTGCCCGACGCCGACCCCGCCCTCTCCGGCCTGGTGACCGTCGGCGCGGCCCTCGCGCTGGTCGGCTTCGCGCTGAAGGTCGGCGCGGTGCCCTTCCACTTCTGGATCCCCGACACCTACGGTGGCGCGCCTCCGGCGATCGCCGGCTACCTGGCCGTGGTCGGCAAGACCGCCGGACTCGCCGGCCTGGTGCTGCTGACCACCGTCGCCCTGCCGGGCGAGCACGCCGTGTGGGGACCCGCGCTGGCCCTGCTCGCCGGACTCACCATGACCCTCGGCAACGTCGCCGCCCTGCGGGTGGACCCCGCCGCGCCCGGCAGCGCGGTGCGCCTGCTGGCCTGGTCCTCCGTCGGCCAGGCCGGCTGGCTGCTGGTGCCCCTCGCGGCGGCCGGGCGGGAGATCGGCGCCGGTGACACCGGGTATGCCGGGGCTGTCTCGGCGGCGGTCGGCGCGACCCTCTCGTACGCCCTGATGTACGCCGTCGTCACCCTCGGCGCCTTCGCGGTGGTGCTGTCGGTGCGCGGCGGGCGGATCGCCGACCACCGGGGCATGGCCGCCCGGCGCCGGCCGACCGCCCTGGCGATGGCCTTCTTCCTGATCTGTCTGGCGGGGCTGCCGCCGGGGCTGATCGGGCTGTTCACCAAGGTCGCGGTGATCCGGTCGGCGGTCGACGCCGACCTGGCGGTTCTCGCGGTCGTCGCGGCGGTCAACGTGGTGATCGCCCTGGTGTACTACCTGCGCTGGATCGCGGTGCTCTTCCGACCGGTCGGGGAGGAGTCGGCGGCCGGCGTGCCGGTCGCCGGGGCGCCGGCGACCGTCGCCGAGCCGACCCCGGTGGGCGGCGGGGCGGTGCGGCCCGCGGGTGCGGCCGACGTCCCGGCGACGGGGGCACCCGGTGAGGGCGTCGGGCCCGAGGACGCGCCGTCCGACGACACGTCCGGAGTCCTTCCCGCCGCCGCCCGACCCGTCGGCGCGCTGCCCCTCTCCGTCGCGGTGGGCCTGGCCGCCGGCATCGCGCTGGTCCTCTCCGGCTGGCCGCAGATCATCCTCCGCCTGGCCTCCGGCACCTTCCTCTGAGAGTACGGTGGTAACCCCGGGCCGTGGAGTGTGCCGCCGGGTCGGGCCGGCCGGCGTCGAGCCGCACCGTGCCGCCGTCGCACCGGGTTGCGCCGCGCCCACCGGTGCCGCGCTCCGCCGTGCCGGTCCTGCCTTTCGTGCCGTGCCCCGTGGACCGGGGGTGCGCTCTGCCGCCCCGGGCGTCGGGCCGGGCCGGCGCCCGGGGCGTGTCGCCCCGTGCCGCGCTCTCTCCCCCGGCCCTTTCCCCGGGCCTCCCCGAACCGGGACGCGTTCTGTCGTGCCGTGCCCCGGGCCTCCTCGAACCGGGCCGGGCCGTTTCGATCCATGCCACCCCGTGCGACCGGCTCCGCTCCGCGCCATCCGGGCCGGGTCACCCGGCTCCGGGTCGCACCGGTCGAGGCCGTCGGCAGGGCCGGTCCGACCGGGACGTGATGTGCGTCGCGCCCCGTGATCGACCGGGAACCGCCGGTCGGACTGTCGCGTTGTGCACTTCGGGGGGATCCGCCATCGGTGGACGAAGCCCCGCGACCCGGACCGAAGGAGTCCCCCGAACGGCACCATCCCGGAGGGAACACCGTGCACCGCCGGCACAACGGACTGAAGACGGCCGCCCTGCTCGGCGGTATGTCGGCGTTGATCCTGCTGGTCGGCGCCCTCTTCGGCCGCACCGGGCTGATCATCGCCCTGGTGGTCGCTCTGACCACCAACGGATACGCCTACTGGAACAGCGACAAGCTCGCCCTGCGCTCCATGCGGGCCCGCCCGGTGAGCGAGTTCGAGGCCCCCGAGCTGTACCGCATCGTCCGCGAGTTGGCGGGCCGGGCCCGCCGGCCCATGCCCCGGCTCTACATATCCCCGACCGACGCCCCCAACGCTTTCGCGACCGGCCGCAACCCGCGCAACGCCGCCGTCTGCTGCACCGACGGCATCCTGCGGATTCTTAACGAGCGGGAGCTGCGCGGGGTGATCGGTCATGAGCTGAGTCACGTCTACAACCGCGACATCCTCATCTCCTCGGTCGCCGGGGCGATGGCCTCGGTGATCATGTTCCTGGTGCAGTTCGCCTGGCTGCTGCCCGGTCGCTCCGATCGAGGCCCGGGCATCCTCGGGGTGTTGCTGATCGGCCTGCTCGGGCCCTTCGCCGCCACTCTGATCCGGTTGGCGGTCGGTCGGTCGCGGGAGTACGAGGCCGATGCCTCGGGAGCCGAGTTGACCGGCGACCCGCAGGCCCTGGCGAGCGCGCTGCGCAAGTTGGAGGCCGGTACGCGGGCGCTGCCGCTGCCCCCCGAGCCCAAGCTCGAGGCGGCGAGCCACATGATGATCGCCAACCCCTTCCGGCAGGGGGACGGCATGTCGAAGCTCTTCGCCACCCACCCGCCGATGGCCGAACGGATCGCCCGTCTGGAGCGGATGGCCGACGGTTGGGGTGGCCCCGGTGGGGGCGCGTACGGTGGTGGGGGCAGTTGGAACACCCCGCCCGGCCCCGACGGGCGCCCCGGACACTGAGGTACTCACCCGATCGACCCGATCGACCCGCCGGGTCGGCGAGCGGGTCCCGCCTCCGTCCCCGGGGTGACGAGTCCCCCGGGGATGACCCCGAACCGACCCGGATTCCCCGCCCGGCGGTGACTGGGCGGCCATCCGGCGGGGAACGTGCCGACGCACGGGGCAGGCGCCGGAGGTCGGCCCGCCCACCGTTCACCCACCCCCTCGGAAGGGAACCCCCACCGTGATCAGGCTCGTGCTCAACATTCTCTGGTTGATCTTCTCGGGGGTGTGGATGGCGCTCGGCTACCTGGTCGCCGGCGTGATCTGCTGCGTCCTGATCGTCACCATCCCGTGGGGGATCGCCTGCTTCCGGCTGGCCGTCTACGCGCTGTGGCCCTTCGGGTACACCGCCCGGCAGCGATCGGACGCCGGGGTGGCCTCCGGCGTCGGCAACATCATCTGGCTGATCGTGGCCGGTATCTGGATCACCATCGGCCACGTGGTGGCGGCGGTCGGCTTCTTCGTGACGATCATCGGCATCCCGTTCGGGATCGCGCACCTGAAGATGATCCCGATCTCGCTGATGCCGCTGGGACGGGAGATCGTCCCCACGGACGGGGTCATGGCGGTCGGTGCCCGCTGACCCGCCCGCCGACCGACGCGGCCGGTGGACGTGCCGGGTCGTCGCGGAACCGCCTTCGGCGGCGCCCCGGGCCGGTTGGGCGGAGGGCGGCACGAACCGAGCCCCGGTGTCCTCACGATCGAGGTCGATCGTCGGTCGGGCCTCCAACCGGGCGGGGCGGGATCGACGCGGCCCTCCGCGAAGGCGTTCCACGAGGCGTGATGGCTCGGGCCCGGTGGCCCTCCGCCCCGGCCGCCGGGGGCCTGCCCGCCGCTCACGCCACGGCGTGGAGGTCCCGGTCCTCGACACGTATGTACCAGCCGTCGCACCCCAGCAGGCGGTCGATGTCCTCCACCGCGTGCCAGACGGACAGCTCCTCGGTGGTGAGGCTGTAGGTGAAGGCGCGGGCGCGCAACTCCTCGTAGCCCATGCCGATGTCGGCGAGCAGCCGCCGGCGGCGCTCCATCAGCGCCCGGGGCGTCGTGCGGATCATCGTCGACATGACGGGCCTCCCACTTCCTCGCGACCCCGGGGTCCCCGGCGCCTCCGATCTTCCCGACACCTCCATTTCAGCACCCACCACCGACAATTCCGGTGATCCGGGAACGGCGCGCGAACCGGACACGCGACGCGCCCGGGACCGCCGGCGGGAGCCGGCCGTCCCGGGCGCGTCGGGGCCCGAGCGGGATGGGGCGGGGTGTCAGCGGATGACGCCGGCCTCGCGGGCGGCGGTCAGCCACTCCGGGAACTCCGCCATCAGCTGCTTGTACAGCCGGTTGTCGGTCATCGCCATCGGGTCGTCCCCGGCGTGGAAGAAGCCGGCGTTGTCCACCACCCGCGTCCTGGGCACCGCCAGGGTGTCCAGCTTGCGCAGGAAGTCGAACTGGTTGCTGTCCGCGCTGCCGCCGAAGCCCACGAACTGCCAGAACAGCGGGAGCTTCGCCGCCGCGCACAGTGCCTGCTTGGCGGCCGTGCGGGAGGTCGGGGCGCCGTCGGTCTGGAAGATCACGAACGCCGGGTCGGTCGCGCCGGACTCGGTGTAGTGGTCGACCACCGCCTGCATCGCCAGGTGGTAGTTGGTGCGCCCCATGTGACCGCAGGCGTTGTGCAGCTCCTCGATCCGACCCTTGTGGTTGTCGAGGGAGATCTCCGCGACACCGTCCACATCGGTGGAGAAGAAGACCACCGGCACGACGCCGTCGTCGTCGAGGTTGGCGGAGAGCGCCAGGGCCTGCTCCGCGAGGTGCTGCACCGTGCCGTCCTTGTAGTACGGACGCATCGAGCCCGAACGATCCAGTACCAGGTAGACGGCGGCCCGCCGACCGGCCAGGCCCGCCTTCTCCAGGGAGACGCCGGCCGACTTGTACATCTTGACCAGACCGGGACCGCCGGCGGCCTTCACCTTCTCCAGGGAGATGGCCGCGCCGGGCTCCTCCGTCGTCGTGCCGGCGGACGCCGGGGTGACGACCGGCTCGGCGACCGGCTCGGCGACCGGCTCGGGCTCGGGCTCGGGCTCGGTGACGGGCTCGGGGTCGGTGGTCGGGGCCGGGGCGGTCTGCTCGACGGGGGCGATGGGCGCGGCGGGTTCGGTCTCCGGCATCACCTCCACCACCGGCTCGCGCTCGGCGACCGGCTCGGAAACGGGTTCGACGGTGGACTCGGGCTCCGCGACCGGCTCGGTGACGGGCTCGGTGACGGGCTCGGGGTCGGTGGTCGGGGCCGGGGCGGTCTGCTCGACGGGGGCGATGGGCGCGGCGGGTTCGGTCTCCGGCATCACCTCCACCACCGGTTCGGGCCCCACCACCGCTTCCGGTGTGTCCCGCCTCGGCTCGGGCACCGTCACCGGCTCGGCCGTGACCGCCGTCGAAGCGGCGCTCTCCGTCGGCTCGACGGCGGTCGCCGTGGCGAGACCGCCCCCGGCGTCGATCGGGTCCGTCGACGACGCGGCCTCTGCCCCGGTCGTCTCGGCCCGGTTGCCGGCCGCCGCCTCGGCCGCCGCGGCCTTCGCCGCCCGCCGCCTGCGGAAGAAACCGAACACCATGGCCCCCTCACTTTCTGCCGGGGACGCGCTGCGCTCCTCCGGCCCTCGGGCGGGTGTGCGATCGCCGCCCCCGGAATGGATGCGGGCCAGTCTTCCCCACGATTTCCCACCGGGGCAATCCGCGTCCCCATTCGTTACCCGCCGACCCCCATCCGGCTCAGTGGTTCCGCGCCTCCACGTACTCGCGCAGGTGACGGGCGGTGTGTCCGCCACCCCCGGCGATCAACTTCGCCGGGGTGCCGGTGAACACGATCTCGCCGCCGTCGTGTCCGCCCTCCGGACCGAGGTCGACGATCCGATCGGCCCGGGCCATCACGGCCGGGTGGTGCTCGATCACCACCACCGTGTTGCCGTCGTCCACGAGACGGTCCAGCAACCCCAACAGCCGGTCCACGTCGGCCGGATGGAGGCCGGTGGTGGGCTCGTCCAGGATGTACAGCGCGGACTTCTCGGCCATGTGCACGGCCAGCTTCACCCGCTGGCGCTCACCACCGGAAAGGGTGTTGAGGGGTTGGCCCAAACGCAGGTACCCCAGGCCCACGTCGGCCAGCCGGTCCAGGATCAGCCGCGCCTGACCCTTCTCGAAGAACTCCCGGGCCTCGGCGATCGACATCTCCAACACCTCGGCGATGTTCTTCCCCCGCAGGGTGTGCGCCAGCACCTCGGGCGTGAACCGTTTGCCCTCGCACTGCTCGCAGACCGTTGAGACCCCGGCCGTCATCGCCAGGTCCGTCCAGATCAGCCCGATGCCCTTGCACTGCGGGCAGGCGCCCTCGGAGTTGGCGCTGAACAGTGCCGCCCGCACGCCGTTGGCCTTGGCGAAGGCGGTGCGGATCGGGCTCAACAGGCCGGTGTAGGTCGCGGGGTTGCTGCGCCGCGAGCCCCGGATGGGGGATTGGTCGGCGACCACGACCCCGTCCCGCTTCGCCAGATAGCCGTGGATCAGGGAACTCTTCCCCGAGCCCGCGACACCGGTGACCACGGTGAGCACACCCAGCGGGATGTCCACCGAGACGTTCTTCAGGTTGTGCAGGTCGGCGTCGGTGATGGAGACGTGCCCCAGCGGCTCGCGCACGGGTTCGCGCAGCGGCGCGCGGTGGTCCAGGTGCCGGCCGGTGAGGGTGTCCGAGGAGCGCAGCCCGGCCACGTCCCCGGTGTACCGGATCTCCCCGCCCTCCGTGCCGGCGCCGGGACCGAGGTCGACCACATGGTCGGCGATCGCGATGACATCGGGCTTGTGCTCGACCACCAGCACCGTGTTGCCCTTGTCCCGCAGACGCAGCAGCAGGTCGTTCATCCGCCGGATGTCGTGCGGGTGCAGGCCGGCGGTCGGCTCGTCGAAGATGTAGGTGACATCGGTCAGGCTGGATCCCAGATGGCGGACCATCTTCACCCGTTGGGCCTCGCCACCGGACAGGCTCGCGGAGGTGCGGTCCAGGCTCAGGTACCCCAGGCCGATCTCGACCAGCGACTCCAACACCTGTCGCAGCCCGGCGATCAGCGGCGCCACCGACGGTTCGTCGATGGACCGGACGAACTCGGCGAGGTCGGTGATCTGCATCGCCGAGCACCGCGCGATGTTCACCCCCCGGATCGTGGAGGACAGGGCGGCGGCGTTCAACCGGGCACCGTCGCAGTCCGGACAGGTGGTGAAGACCACGGCCCGGTCCACGAAGGCCCTGATGTGGGACTGCATCGACTCGCGGTCCTTGGACAGGTACGACCGCCGGATCCTGGTGACCAGGCCCTCGTAGGTCATGGAGTTGGAGCCGACCTTTACCTTCACCGCCGGCTTGTGCAGGAACGCCTCCCACTCCTCGGGGGTGAAGTCCCGCACCGGCTTCGCCGGGTCGAAGAACCCCGAGGCGACCATGATCTGCCAGTACCAGGTGTCCACCGCGAAGCCGGGGACGGTGATGGCGCCGTCGTTGACGGACAGGTCGCGGTCGACGATCGCGTCCACGTCGACGGTGGACACCCGGCCCAGCCCCTCACAGCCCGGACACATGCCCTCCGGGAGGTTGAAGCTGAACGCCCCGGAGGTCCCGACGTGCGGGGTGCCCAGCCGGCTGAAGACGATCCGCAGCATGGCGTGGGCGTCGGTGACCGTGCCGACGGTGGAGCGGGAGTTGGTGCCCATCCGCTCCTGGTCCACGACGATCGCGGCGCTGAGGTTGCGCAGTTCGTCCACGTCCGGGCGGGACGGGGTGGCCATGAAGGACTGCAGGAACGCCGTGTAGGTCTCGTTGATCATTCGCTGCGACTCGGCGGCGATGGTCCCGAAGACGAGGGAGGACTTCCCGGAGCCGGAGACGCCGGTGAAGACGGTCAGGCGGCGCTTGGGGATGTCGAGCGAGATGTCGCGGAGGTTGTTCTCACGGGCACCGCGTACCCGGATGACGTCATGGGTGTCGGCGGGGTGCGGCGCGGTGGCATCGGATACCGGAGCGGACTCGTGCGGTGCGGCGGACATGCCTGTCTCCTCGGAGCCGGGTCGGGGAAGGGGGTGATGCTATCCGCCGTCACCGACAATCCACAGTCGGTTTCCCCAGGGGGCGGGTGACCTCGGGGTTCCCCAGCCGACACCCTTTTCGCGCGGCGGGCCGCTCACCCGCGCCGCAGGAACCGTTCCAGGGCCCGGGCGACGTGACGGGCGTCGCGCCCCACACCCCGCAGCGTGTTGGAGGACAGGGACCGCTGCCACTCCAGGCCGAGGTGGGCCAGGCCCGGCCGGACGGTGGAGAGGCCACCCCGGTGACGGGGCGCGCCCCGTCCGTCGAGGACACCCAGCGGGGCGAGATAACCGAGGTCGGGACGGTAGCCGGTGGCCAGGAGGATCGTGTCCACCTCCTCGACGGTGCCGCCCGGCCAGGTGACCCGGGTCCCCTCCACGGCGGTGAACACCGGCCGCGCGTCCACCCCGCCGGCCCGCAGCGCGGCCCGGTACCGCCCGTCGTCGATGACGGGCTGCCGGGGCGGGGTGCGCAGCAGGCGGCCGACGGGGGCGGAGTCCAGACCGGTGACGGTCAACCAGTGGTGGAGGTCCCGACCCAGCGGGCGTTGCGGGGTCCAACGGATCCGTCCCCGGCCGGCGAGGGTGACCCGGGCGACGCCGGCGAGTTCGGCCGCGATCTGCACGGCCGAGTTGCCGAGGCCGAGGATCACCACGCGCCGTCCGGCGAACGGGGAGGGTTCCCGGTACTCCGCCGCGTGCAGGAGGGTGCCGGTGAAGGGACCGGGGCCGGGGAGTGCGGGGCGGTGGGGGTTGCCGAACGAACCGGAGGCGGTGACGACGGCCCGGGCCGTCAACCGTCCGCCCTCGGCGGTGATCACCTCGAAGCCGCCGCCCCGGGAGCGGATTTCCCGCACCCGGGTGCGGAGGCGGATGCCGGCGTCCAGGAGTTCGGCGCCGCGCAGCAGGTGGGCGACGACCTCGTCGCGGCCGGGGTACCGGTCGGGGTTCCCGTCGAAGGGCAGCTCGGCGGGGGCGCTGTGGCGGGCGGGGGAGAAGAGGGTCAGGCCGTCGTGGTAGCGGGGCCAGGAGCCCGCCGGGCGGTCGGACGCCTCCAGCACCACCGGCGTGAGCCCCCGGGCGCGCAACGCCCGGGCCGCCGCCTGCCCGGACTGCCCGCCACCCACCACGGCGATCTCGATGTGCTCCATCGGTTTCCTTTGATTAGGTGTCTGTCTATGTTGATGTGCATCGAATCAGCTGTCATGATGATCCGCAATACTTCGACGGACATCGATAAGCCCAGCGGGATCCGGTCGGGAAACGGACCGGCCGGAACGCGGGGCAGGACGGACGGACCCCGTGACCGCACCGCACACCGGGCGGCCCGCCCCGGTCGCCCGGGCCGAACCGGCCCTCCCCGCCACCACCCCGACCGCGCACGGGGCCCCGACCGCGCCCGCCGTCGTCCCGGGTGCCGGAGCCGCGGCCGGGGCCGCCGTCCCGGCCCGCACCCCGCCGCGCGGCGTCCTGCCCGCCCTGTGCGCGACCCAGATCGCCGGCTGGGGCGTCCTCCACTACGCCTTCCCGGTGCTCCTCCCGCACATCACCGCCGACACCGGTTGGTCACCGGCCGCCACGACCGGGGCGTTCTCGGCCGGTCTGCTCGTCTCCGCCGCGGTGGGCGTGCCCGTCGGCCGGATCATCGACCGGCGCGGGCCCCGGGCCGTGATGACCACCGGCTCGGTACTCGGCACGGCCTCCGTGGTGCTCCTCGCCCTCGCCCCGAACCTCCGGGTCTTCGCCGCCGCCTGGCTGCTCGCGGGCATCGCCATGGCGGCCACCTTCTACCAGCCCGCCTTCGCCGCCCTCACCCGCTGGTGGGGGCCGGCACGGGTGCGCGCCCTCACCGTCCTCACCCTCGCCGGCGGACTGGCCTCGACGCTCTTCGCCCCGCTCACCGCAGTGCTCGCAGAAGGCCACGACTGGCGCGTCGCCTACCTGGTGCTCGCCGCGATCCTGGCCCTCGTCACCATCCCGGCGCACGCCCTCGCCCTGCGCGCCCCCTGGCCACCCGTCGAGCACGCGGACGGTTCGGCCCCGGCGTCCCCCGCGCGGGTGCTCCGCAGTCGCCCCTTCCTCATGCTCGCGGCGGCCTTCACCCTGAAGGGCTTCACCGTCTTCGCCGTGGTGATCACCCTCGTGCCCCTCCTCGTGGAACGCGGCGCGTCCGCGACCCTCGCGGCGTGGGCGCTGGGCCTGAGCGGGATCGGCCAGGTGCTGGGCCGACTCCTGTACGCGCCACTGGCCCGCCGGCTGCGGGTCGGGCCCCGAACGGTTCTGCTGCTGGGGCTCGGAGCGGCCGGCACCCTCGCCCTCGGGGTGGTCCCCGGACCCCTCCCGCTGCTGGTGGCACTCGCCGTGCTGGTGGGGGTCATCCGGGGCAACCACACCCTTCTACAGGCCACCGCCATCGCCGACCGCTGGGGAACCGCCCACTACGGCCGGCAATCGGCCGTCCTCGCCGCCCCGGTCACCGTGGCCGCCGCACTCGCACCGGTGGCGGCCACCGCCCTGGCGGGAGCGGTGGGCGGGTACGCCCACCTCCACCTGATCCTCGCCGCCGTCGCCGGGGTCGCGACCCTCCTCGCCCTCGGCGGCACACCGGGCGCGGCGTGCCGCCGAGGGCGAGGAGGGCGAAAGGGGGCCGGCTCGGCCGGGGTGATGCCCAACCCGACCGCCGGGCGCGGTGGCGGAGCCGGGGAGACGAACGCGCGGTGACGGGCGCGGGGCGACGAACGCGGGGCGACGCCGGGAAAACGGGTCCCGAAAAGCCCAACGGGGGCCGTGGAGTACCCACGTGCCCCCGTGGCGAATCGCCGCTCGGATCGCCGATCGGGCCTGTTGGCCCGTCGGCGTGCCGGTCGATGCGACCGGCCGACCGGCTCAGCGGTAGTTGACGAACTGGACCGCGAAGTCGAAGTCCTTCTCGCGGACCAACCGCTGGACCTCCTGCAGGGCGTCCCGGCTCTTGGCGCTGACCCGCAGTTCGTCGCCCTGCACCTGGGCCTTGACGCCCTTGGGTCCCTCGTCGCGGATCAGCTTGGCGACCTTCTTCGCGTCCTCGGTGGAGATGCCCTCCTTGACCGTGCAGAAGAGCTTGTACTCCTTGCCCGAGGCCTGCGGCTCGCCCGCCTCCAGGGCCTTGAGGGAGATGCCGCGCTTGATCAGCTTCGACTGGAAGATGTCCAGTACGGCCTTGGTGCGCTCCTCGGCGTTGGCCCGGATCTCGACCTTCTCGCCGGACCAGTCGATGGAGGCACCGACACCCTTGAAGTCGTAGCGCTGCGCGATCTCCTTGGCGGCCTGGTTCAGGGCGTTGTCCACTTCCTGCCGATCGACCTTCGAGACGATGTCGAAACTGGAGTCGGCCATGGTCTGGCTCCTCGTGCGTGACTCGGGGGAACGGATATCCGGGCGCCCAGCCTAGTGCGACGCCCCGGTGATCATCCCGAGGCGAACCGAGTGGCGGACCACCCCCGCCCATCGGGTATGGTTTACCCCGTCGCCGAGGCGCCCCAGCGCGCCGCAGGATGACATCCCGAGGCGGTGTGCCCGAGTGGCCAAAGGGAGCAGACTGTAAATCTGCCGGCTCAGCCTTCCCAGGTTCGAATCCTGGCGCCGCCACCGGAACGAAGAACCCCCTCCGACCTTGCGAAACCGCAGGTCGGAGGGGGTTTCATCGTGTTCGGGTACCGACGGACGACCGCGCGGGGTGTCTCACCCCGTACCGCCCGTATCCCGGCTTGGATCAGTCCGTCTTCCCCAGGTGTTCCCCGGATCCGAACCACTCGCCCAGCGCGCTCTCGATCTGAGTGTTGGCGCGCTCCCGGGTGTGCGACACCACCTTCGCGTAGACCCGGAGCAGTACCGCGATCGAGTGACCGGCACGACGCGCGCACTCGGCGGGATCGACTCCGGAGCTGAGCCAGAACGACACCCCGGCATGGCGTAGGTCATACGGGCGCCGGGCGAGCATCGAGGCCGCCTCCGCCTCGGAGAGCACGGCGGCGCGGGCCGCCGCCCAGACCTCTCCGTAGCCGGTCTCCTGCAACGGACCGTTTCGGTTCGTCCGGAACAGTCGACCGTCGGGCGCGGTGCCGTACGTCGTGAGGTGACGCCGTAGCAGGGCGACGAAGTGCGGAGGGATGGGAACCGGCCGCGAGTCCTTCTCCGCCCGGGCCTTCAGTTGCCGGGTCTCGTGAGCCCTCCCGTCATTCGTCCAGGCCCGGCCCGCGCGCACGGTCCCCTGCCTCAGGGTCAACGTCCCCCACCCTCTCTCCGGCAGGTGGCACTGGTCCGCTCGCAACGCCGTCGCCTCCGCCGGCCGCATCGCCGCGAAGTACAGACACCCGAAGAACGCTTCGAGGTGGGCGCCCCGCGCTCCTTGCTCGCGAACGCCGCGCAGCAACTCCCGGACCTGCCGCGGGTTCGCCACGCTTCCGGGGTCCACCTCCTCGACCGACTTGGGCGCGGACCACTTGACGGTCCTCAGGGGATTGATGGCCGATGAGAAGTACTGCTCTTCGACAGCGAGCCCCAGTACCTCACTGAGACAGGCACGCTTGCGCTGAGCCGTCTTCGGGGCCGCCGGGGTCCCGTCCAACTTCAGGGCGAGCGCGTCCAGGGCGAGCCGCACGTTCCTCGCGTCCTCCAGCGCGGAAACGGGCAGGGAGTGTGTGGCGATCCAGCGCAGTGCCTCGGCCACTTCGCCCGGCGGTTCCTGCTCCCAGCGCAGGAGGTTGTACGCCCAGCCGTACAGGGCACGACGCAACACCTTCGGTTCCGGACGCCCAACCGTGGTGGTGACGAGTGCGGGAGTGATGGTGGCCAGGGCATCTGCGTAGTTCTTGCGGGACTTGGCCGGAGCCGCGGGCCATTTGCGCTCGATGTAGAACCGCGTGTGCTCGTACCAGGTGATTGCTCCCCGGAGCGCCCGGACCTCGGAGGCCGGCAGACCGGTCTCGGTGTCGAACTGTTCTCCCCGCCGAACCGCCGACATCAGCTCGGACCTGCGGCCATCGGCCTGGGCCCGCAGGGCGTAGCTCTTGGAGTACTTGCGTTCACCGACGAACCAGTGCAGACGGAACGCCTTGCGTCGGTCCTTCCGTGTTTCGATCGCGTAGATCCTCACGTCGTACGTGAGCGGCATCAGGTCTCCTCATGGATGAGGGGCCCGTCGGTACGGACGGGCCCCTCGGTGGTGCGGTGTGGTCAGGCGGCTGCGGTCTGTTCGTGGCTTTCCAACCACTGCTCCAGGTCGTGCCGGCGACAGCGGAGCTGACCGTTGGGGAGCTTGATGAGCTTGGGGGCCTTCCCTCGAGCCCTCATGCGGTAGAAGGCGGCGCGGCTCATGCCGATTTCGGCGAGCACATCCGGGAGCTTGAGCATCTCGGTGCGGGCCACGGTGGGGCACTCCTTCGGCCGGAGAAGTCGGTTACATCGGTTGTTTCGGTTACACCGCAGGTGGGAGGGGGTTTCCGGCGTAACCGGAGGGTGGATGTAACCGATACGGCTCGGATTACGGGGCATCGACTGTGACCGGTGCGTATCGGTTACCGGCCCCGGGTCCGGTTACCTCGTCACCGCAGGTGGGGAGCGGTGTGGGGGTGGTTGTAACCGGTGTTACCGATGTTTCGGGGGGTGGGGGGCAGTAGCGGTTCCAGGCGTCGGTGAGGTCATCGCGGTGGTAGCCCTTGACGACCTGGCCGCCGATGCGCAGCGGGCGCGGCGCGATGGGCTTCCCCGCGGCGGTCACGTACTCGCGCAGCATCTTCGACAGGGCCCGCGGGGTGAGAGCCCGGCCGTCGAGGTCGCCCCAGGGGGCCTCTTCCATCGCGTTGAGCAGGTGAAGGATCTCGACGCTGGAGACGGCCGTCTCCCCGGGGAAGATGACGTCCCGCAGATCGGTGAGTAGCCGCACGCCCAGGGAGGCCCGGTCGTCGTCCGCCACGGCGTTGACCAGCTCGACGCACGCGGCCCGGGCGCGTTCGGGCCAGGCGCCCCCGGCCGCGTCCGCGACGGCGAGCAGCGGCTCCCACACATCGGCGGGGCGGTCGGTGATGCCCTCGGGCATCTCGGGGAACACCCCGTCGACCCGCTCACGGACCTGATCGGCCCAGAGCGCGAGCCGATCACGCAGCGCGTGACCCTGCGGTTCGTGGATGCGGTGACGGTAGGGCTCCACGCGCTCGTTGCGGGCCCGGCGCCGCATCCGGATGACGATGGAGCGGGCCATGATGGTGTCCGGCAGGCCACCGAGCCCGGCCAGCGCCACCGCGGAGTACGCCGGGAAGGCCACCACGGTTTGGGTGTTGCCGTCGCCCACGCACCGGTAGGAGACCCCGGAGCGGCGGTGCCCGGCGTTGAGCAGCCCCCGCAGGTCCTCGTTGTCCTTGGCCGTCTTCGGCCCGAAGACGGTGTCGATCTCGTCGAAGAGGACGACCGGCCGTCCGGCGGTGTCGGCCACGGCCCGGAACAGGGCGGCGGGGGAGGCGTTCACCGCGTGCATGGGACGGCGAACCAGAGTGCTGCACACCTCCAGGGCCCGGGTCTTCCCCGACCCCGGTTCGGGGGAGAGGAACGCCAGGCGGGGGGTGGAGTCGAAGCAGTCGAGGAGGTGGGTGTGGGCGTCCCACAGGGCCACTGCGACGTAGGCGGCCTCGGTGGGGAAGGCGTTGAAGCGGCGGTGGAAGGCTTCCACCTCGTCCAGCAGGGTCGCGCCGTCGATCGGTTCGGTGCTCATGCGGCCGACCTCCTCTCGTTCGTCGTGGTGGTGCGCAGCGGGCAGAACTCCCGGTGCGTCCGGTGGGTGTCGATCAGGACGAGCACCCGGGCCCGGCCGACCGCGCGGGCCCGGTGCCCGCACTCGCACCAGCTGCTCGCGGTCGGGGTGGTGCCGCGTCCGGGGGCGACGATGTGCAGCCACGCCACGGGGAACCGTCCGGTGGGCGGGTGCGGGTTCGAGCCTTCTTCGGGCGCCCTTCGGGCGACGACCTGTCGGCCGCCCACCGGCACCGGGGGCCGATGCTCTCGGGCGTGGTCGGGCCGCTCGGTGGGTGCGGAGGGGCTGTTAAGGGAGCGGGGGGCGGGGACGGTCATGCGGCCCGCCCGGGGGTGTTGTGGGTGATCGACCAGTTCAGCGCGCTGGTGATCACCGGGGTGCACTCGCTCTCGCGCAGTCCCGCCGCCATCCCCGCTGCCTTAAGAGCCTCCTCGACCACCGATCGGGTCAGCTCGCCGGTGGCGACCAGCCGACCCAATGCCCGGGCGGCCCGCAGCAACGCCCGGTTACGGGTGCCTTCCGGGGCGGCGGCCACGCCGGTGGTCTCGTTGCGCAGCGCGGCGGCCACGTACGCCGCCCGCCGACCACTTCCCGGCCCGGGGAGGGCCACCGGCACGGCCGGGGCCCAGGAGGACGTGCGGGGGGTGTTCAGAGCCTCGTGCAGCCATCGGGGCAGTGGAGCGACCGGGGCGGGGTCGATGACCTCGTAGGCGCCGGTGGGCAGGGCGCTGCCGGGCGCCACCACGTAGCCCCCGTGGGCGCGGGTGTCGATCCCGGGCCCCAGGCGTCGGGCGGTGTTGCCCAACCGGGCTCCCTCGGGGGCGGTGAAGTACAGGTGCTCCCCACCATTCGCGGTCCGGATGCGGCGGGTGGCCGGGACGGGCTGTCCGGCGCGCTCGCAGAGCGCCCGAAAGGTCGTCACGCCGCAAGGCGTGTCCGATCCGTTCTTCGGCCGGTCCAGGTCGATGACGACCAGTCCGGCCGGGCCGGTGGCGATGCCGACGTTGAACGGGCGGATCGACCAGGCGGCGCGGATGCGCTCGGGGTCGGTGGTGGCGCGCTGTTCCCACTTCAGGTGCCCGGCCGCACAGGGGCCGGTTGCGGGGCAGCGGTCCTCCCGGTGCAGGGCCGGGCGCTTGGTGCCCGGCCGCAGCGGGAAGACCGGCCAGCCACGTTCGGCCGCCTCCACAGCGGCGCACAGCAGCGCGGAACGGGGGTCATGGGTCATGCTGGAGAGACCTCCTTGGGTCTGTTGGTGACTGGGGAGTGAGGGCGGCCCCGGTTCTTTGGCGAGAGGGGGCCGCCCTCGTGTGTGGTGCGGGTCAGAGAGCGCCGTTGCGGTGGTGGAGGTCGAGGGCTTCGGCGTGGGTGATGACGCCCATCTCGACGTCGGCCTCGATGGCGTCGTACTCGTCCTGGTGGCATTCCTCGCAGGCGCCGCAGCCGTAGGGGGTGCCGTCGATGAACTCGGGCTCGCAGATCTCGGTCATGGGTGGTTTCTCTTTCCGGGTCAGCGGGTGGGTCGGTGGGTGTCGGGCAGCAGCTCGGTGACGGTGCCGCCCATGGCCGCGAGGCGTCGTTCGATGGCGGCCCAGGAGTCGGGGTCGATGCTCATGAGGGCGGCGACGGCGGCGGCCTGGTCGCCGTTGCGGTGGGCGGTCAGGGCGTCGCGGAGTTCTCCGGCGGCCATGAGGCTGATGCGTTCGGAAGCGGGCACGGGGGGCTCCTGCTTGTCGCGTGTCTTGTCGTCCTGCTTGTCGTGCGCCTTGTCGCCTGTCTTGTCTTGTCGCTTGTCGCGTGCCTGGTCACAGGCGGTTTCCGGGGGTGTACGGGGCCTGTGGGGGTGGGTCGCGGGGGAGGGGTGACAGGCGACAAGGTGCGGGTGGGTCAGGGTTCTTCGGGGGTGTGGACGCGGTGGACGTAGCGCGTCTTGGTGCCGCTTCCGACCCGTACGGCGGTGCCGTCCTCGGCCCATTCCTTGAGCCAGCCGACGATGGTCTGTCGGCTGGTGCCGAACCGCGGCTTCAACTCCCGTTCCATGGCGGAGGCGCCGGTGCCCCGGGGGCCGGCGGCGTGCAGGAGGTCCAAGGCGGCCCGGCGCGCGTCGGGCTCGGGGGAGGGCCCGGTCTCCTCGTTCCGCTCCCGCTTGTAGGAGAGGTTCAGCCCGGGGCCGGGTGCGGCCGGTGCGGGCCGGGTGGGTTCGGTGGTGGTGCCGAATTCCCGGTCGATCTGTTCCATCAGCCGGGCCGCCATGGCGTCCGCGTCGATGTTCTCGGCCGGGGCCTCACGGCGCTTGTAGGACAGGTTCAACCCCGGCACCCCGGGCCGCCCGGCGTCCGGCCGGGCGCCTGGCGGGGCCGGTGCGGTGGCCGGGCGGTCGGGACCGGAGGTGTTCCACAGCCATCCGGCGCGCGCCTCCGACCAACGCTCGGAGTAGGCGGCCCCGGCCGCTTCGGCGGACACCCGGTCGAGGGCGGGCCGGGTGTGGTTGGTGGCCAGGATGACGGCGCGGACCATGGCCGGGCCGGTCTTCCAGCCCTTGAAGGGAGTGGGGGCGAAGCCCTCGGCCCCGGCGTCACCGATGACCCCGGCCCCCTTGGCGGTGAGCTGGGCGGTGTCGATGCGGGTGCGGGGGAAGAGCTTGCCGAGGTTGTTGCCCACCGATTCGCCGGAGGTCAGCGCGACGCCGACGGGGGAGAACTTGCGGACCTGGGTGTCGCCGATCGCGGAGACGTTGCCGTCCACTGCGGTCAGCACGCACCGCGCCCCCATGGCGCGGGTGGTGCGCATGACCTGCCGCAGCTTGTCCCCGACCGCCTTGCGGGCGGGGTCCTTGTGAGTGGCGGTCAGGGCCTCGGCACCCTCGTCCACGATCAGCATGATCTGCGGGAGGTCGGGGCCGATGGGCAGCAACGTGGTGTCGTGCTCGGCCATCAACCGTTGGTACGCCTGTTGGCGGGCGGCGTTGACCGCCAGCAGCGCGTCCAGCATCAGCACGGCCTCGGCCGGAGTGGAGGCCAGCCAGTCGATGCCCGGTCGGGTGCCCTTCGGGGCCGGCTCGGTGCCCGGCAGCGGATCGACGCGGCCTTCTGCTTCGAGCCAGGGGCGGGTCCAAGGGATGCCGACCGCTCCGGCCTTCAGGTCGATGACCCAGGTCAGTACGTCGACGCAGCGGTCGAATCCGGCGATCACGGCGTCCATGAAGGTGGACTTCCCCGAGCCGGGCGGACCCAGGATCAACGCGCACGCCTCGCGCAGGAACACCTCGATCGGCTCGCCGGTGGGCCGCACGCCCCACGGGATCCCGGTGAGGATCGACAGGGGGGTGTGGTCGCGGGGGTAGTCGATGGTCTCGCGCATGACGTTGCGGGTCGCCACGTCCAGCACGACGCGGCCTTGCAGGTCGCCCTCCTCGACGCCGACGGTGCAGCCCAGGGGAAGGCGGGCGTCGGTGGCCAGGGCGCGGGCGGAACGGGCGATCTGGTCCCAGGTCGCGCCGCCGCCGGGCAGCTCGGCCGCGATGGAGTACCCGGCGCCCGAAGCCCAGTGCTCGACGGCGAAGACCCGCACCGGGATGCGGCACACCCGGGAGATGCGCTCCTCCCACTCGGTGGCGATGGACCGGCGTTCGGCGGACAGTTCGGCGGCGGCCCGGCGGGCGTCGGCGGTCAGCCGCTCGGCCTCGGCGGCCTCCTCGAAGACGGCAGCGTTGGAGGCCGCGGCGGCCACCCCGACCCCGAGCACGGTCAGGGACCCGGCCGCCGCCCAGGACAGCGGGCCGGTGGCCATCGCCCAGGCGGTCCAGCCCCCGGCCAGCAGCCAGGACGCGGTGCGGGTGGCCAGGGTGCGGGCGGTCAGTCGCCGGAACAGCGAGTGCCCGATGCCGTGGCCGATTGCCCCGGCCGCGCCGACGGCCAGCGGCAGCACCGGCGGGGCGCCGACGGCCGCCCCCAGCAGGGCGGCGGCCCCGGCCCCGGTGGTCACCGACAACGCCCCGGAGACCGGGCCATGCGGCGCGGCCCAGTCGATCGGCGGTGCCTGCGGGGAGCGGCGGCCACCGCCACGGCGCTTCTTGTCGGTGGGCTCGTCGGGAAGGTTGGTCAGGTTGAGTCGGTGGTGCTCGCTCATCACGGCTCCAGAACCGGGGAAAGAGGGCGGGAGGAAACGGGCGAGGGGCGGTTCCGAAGGCTTCGGAACCGCCCCTCACCCGTGGGTGGGTGGCGTTTGGTCAGGGCTGGTTGTTGGTGGTGTCCCACTTGTGCTCGGCGTTGTTGCGGGGGTCCTCGTGGCGACGGATGTCCTGCTCGTGGACAGTGCGGAAGGTGGTGGCAACCTCCCCGGCCGCGCTGACCGCGAGCATCAGGTGGGTGTAGACCTCCGTCAGCGCCTCCCCGACCTCCTTCTCCAGGGGGAACTCGGAGTCGGCGCGCTCGGCGAGGATCTGGAAGGTGTTGGCCACCGACTGCAAGGCGGTGGGCATGGCCTCACAGGTCGCCAGGACGTGCATCATCCCGTCGGGCTCGTACGCCTGGGCGGCGCTCTCCATGGCGCTCGCCGACTCGTCGAACAGGAACCCCGGCCCGCTGTTCTCGGTGCTCTCCGACACGTCTGCTCCCTTGATCGAGGTGGTGTGGTGACGCGGGGCGCGCGGCACCCGGTCGGCGATCTCTTCGGCGTTCGGACCGGTGCTCGCGCGGGACTCGTTCACGGCCCGCTCGCGCACCGCGAGGGCACGTTGCAGGTGGGCGTCATGGGCACCGGTGGTCAGCCGCCGGTACAGACGGCGTCCCGGGTACTGCAACCAGACCCAGCCCAGACGACGGCCCAGCGGCGTTGTGACCAGGCCCAGCACCCCGAAGGGCAGGGCCAGACCAGCGGCGGCCAGGGTGCGGGCCCGGTAGCGCAGCCAGGAAGCCACCAGCCGCTTGCGCATCCGGCGTCGGGCCGCCGCACAGCGCACCAGCTGCCGGGCGGCGGCCACCCGCGCGTCGGCGCGACGGTCCCGACGCTCGCGCCCGGACAACCGCGCCGCCTGCAACGCCCGGGCCGCCCTGCCCGCCGCGCCGCCGTGGTGGACGGCCTTGCCCAGCCGCACCGAGCGGGCCCGGTGCCGGGCGGCCTTGAGCGCCCGGCGGTCATCGGCCACCCGACGGCGCTGCGCGGCGAGCTGCTGCCGGGCACCGGCCCGGTCGACTCCGGCCCGCTCCCGCCGCAACCGCCGCACCTGCGACAACGGCCCCGATGCCGCGCGGTGCCCACCGCCACCGGACCGGGAGCCACCACCCCCGGCACGGGCGGTCGAGCCGGGGGAGACCGAGGGACCGCGCCGGGAGGCCGGCACCGACACACCGGCCGCTCCCGACCGCCCGCCGCGTCCGCCGCCGGGCCGCACGGCCCGGCCGGATGCGGCCGGGGACGCGGCCCCGAGCGTGCTGCGGGAACCGTCGCCCCGGCCGCCCCGCAGGGAACCGCGGGCACGGCCCGCTCCGGCCCGACCGCCACCGGAGGACCCGGAGCCTCGGGACCCGGAGCGCAGCCGATTCGAGGTGGCGCCCGGCGCCCGATGCCCCGCGCCTCCCCGGCCGCCACCGAGACGATCGGCACCGGCCTTGTTGGTGCGGCCCCGGCGAGTCCGGCGGACCAGGGCGGCACCCCCGGCGGTCGCCAACGCCCCGGCGGCGGACGCTGCCACCAGGCCCGGCCCCACCGCCAACACCGCCGCCGACAGGCCGCCGATCACGGTGTTCGCGGCGTTGACCGCCACCGGCACCGCTGGAAGGCCTCCGGGGGTGTGCCGCACCCCCGGCTTCGCGGCAGCGGCCGGACTGGTGGTGTCGGATGTCGTGGTGGAGGTCTCGGGTGCCGGAGCTGTTTCCGGCGGGGCCTGGGGGACTTCTGTCGCGCTCTTGGTCATGACCGGCCCTCCTTCGGAATGGGAGCGGGGTGGTGGAGGTGGCGGTGTTCGACCAGGCAGCCGATCCCATAAGCGCGCAGGTGGGCGGCGATCTCATCGGCCAGGGCGACGGAGCGGCGGTGTCCGTGGTCGCCAACCACGTGCACATCGACCCGCATCACCTCGTTGCCGGCCCAGGTGGGGAGGGCGGCCAGTAGCAGTCGGGCCTTCTCGGCGGTGTGGCGCGCCAGGCGCCGGGCGCCGGGGGTGCTCATCACCTGGCGGCGGACCGTGGCGTTGCGGCCGGTGGTATCGGGGCCCCACCGGTCCACCGGCAGGGAAACCACCGGGCGGGGGAGGGTGCGGGCGTCGGCGAGCAGGGCGGAGCCGGTGGGCGCGTCGTGGTGGTCCGCGCCGTAGGAGGTGATGATCGAGCGCACGTGCCCGTCGTGGTAGAGGCCGGCCAGGTCATCGGGAATGTGGTCGTCGTCGTGCACGTCGTTCTCCCGGTTCAAAGGGGTCTGGATGGGAAGGGGCCGGTGCCCGGCCGCCGGGAAGGGGCGGCCGGGCACCGGGGGTGGGTGTCAGGCGGGGACGGCTTCACGGAGTTCGCCGTAGCGGGCGGTGACCCAGCCGACCGACCAGCCGCACAGGTCGGCGGCCTGTCGGATCGACAAGCCCGCTTGGTGGGCGTCGGCCACGGTCTGCCGGGCCACCTCCTCGGGCTGCTTGTCCGTCGCGGGGCCGGCGGCCAGCAGCTCGGCACGGCGCCGCTCGGCAGCCTCGAGGCGCTCGCGCTCCCGGCGGGCGGCCTCGGCCCGCTCGGCCTCCACACGACGCCGCCGCTCCTCGGCCTCGGCCTCTTCCAGACGACGCCGTTCGGCCTCGGCAGCTCTCCGGCGTTCGGCCTCACGGCGCTCGCGCTCGACGCGTTCGGCCTCCGCGCGGCGGGCGGCCTCCCGCTCGGCTTGCTCGCGCTGTTCACGCTCGACCCGCAGCCGTTCGCGTTCGGCGCTGTCCTGTTCACGGATGCGCTGCTCGTGTTCAAGCCGCAGCCGCTCGCGTTCACGTTCGGCTGCAGCCTGTTCACGGGCCAGCGCGGCGGCGTGCTCGCGCTCCTCACGGGCCAGCCGCGCGGCGTGCTCGCGCTCCTCACGCTCTTTGCGTTCGGCCCGGTCGCGGGCGGCTTCGTGTTCGGCGCGCTCACGCTGTTCACGCTCGGCCCGGGCCTGTTCACGGGCCGCCTTCTGCGCCGTCTCCTCGGCGCGTTTGGCGGCGACGGCGGCGGCCAGGGCGCGGCGATAGGCCAACCCGGCCTCGGAGGCGACGATCAGCAGCAGCGGCGCCACCGAGTGCACCGCCACCCCCACCCAGTCACCTTTCAAAGCGGAGGCGCCGGTGTTCAGGGCCAGGGTCATCAGACCGGTCATCCAGCGCAGCAGCACCGGCCAACCCCCCGCCCGACCCCCCACCCGCGCCAGCGCGGCATCCAGGCGCACGACGATGACCACGGCCGCGTCGACCACGATGGGCAGCAGCGGAGCGGTCCACTTCCACCCCTCCGGGGTGACCCGGGCGACCAGCGGGGTGACGGTGAGCACCGAGAAGACGACCGCGCCGAAGACGATCAGCCAGGTACCGACCGACAACACCCGCTCGGCCTCCCGCAGGGTGCGCTCATCCATCCCGACCACTCCCCACCGGATCGCCGTGAACACCGGCGGTCGGGCCGTGAACACCGGACGGGGTGTCGTGAACACCGGGGTCGGGGCGCTGAACGGTGATCCGCCGCAGACACCAACCGTTCTCCACAGGGTTCTCGGACAGCGGCTTCCACCCCGTCCAGCCGCCCGGGTCGGCGGGGGCTACGGGGTCGCTCTCGGCTGTCCGCAGGGCGTCCTCCTCGCGGGCGTGAACACTGTGCAGCCGCCCGCGGTGCAGCAACACGATCACCACCACCGGGCCCCGCAGCACCGCCGCCAGTTCCTCGCGTAGCCGGGTGGCCTCGACGCGGGTCCCCTCCAGGGCGGCCCGGACCGAGGCGGCTTCCCGGACTGCGGTGGCGGCGCGTCGCTCGGCCGCCTCGGCCCGCTCGAACGCGGCGGCCAGGTCGGTGTCGGCCCTGGCCGTGATCTCCTCGGCGAGGTTCTCGGCCTTCCGGGCCCGGAACCGGGCCCCGGTCAATCGGCCGTCGTTCTCCCGCAGGCGGCGGGTGGTCACGATCCGGATCACCGCTCCTCCTCGTCCCGGTAGCCGATGTGGGCCAGGTCGTTGTGCGCGTCCGACAGGGCGCGGGCCAGCATGCTGGCCATGGTGGTGGCCTGTTCGGTAGCGGCGTGGAGGTTGTGGACATCAGTGTCCAGGCGGGCCGGGTCCCCGGAGTCGTGCCGCAGCCGCCCGGTGCCGTGCAACGCCTCCAGCAACTCGCCCGCCTGGCGAAGGGTCTGGGGCAGGCGCCCGACCAGGTAGGCCAGGGCGCCGATCACGGAGTAGACGTCCCCCGGCATCTCCCACTCGGCCTCGGCGTCGGGGCGGAAGGTCAGGTGATTGAGCGTGCGGATGGCCTCGGCGGCGGCCCGGGCGGTCCCGGCCGCCGTGGTGGTCGGCTGGTTCATCGCACACCCCCAACCGGGGCCGGGAGGGCGGCCAGCGGGCCGGGGCGGTGGGCGATGGCCTCGGTGATGACCGCGACCACGGCCGGGGCCAGGTCGGGGTCATCGGCCAGGATGTCCAACCCGGCGTCCAGCCGGGCCGCCCGCTCGCTCGCGCTCTCGCCCTCCACGCCCAACCACAGGTCGGGGTCGGTGCCAAGCGAGAGTTCGAGGTAATCGTGGTGGTCGCGCACCTCGTGCCGACCGATGAAGCTCTTCACAACGGGGTCTCTCCTTATCGGACACACCACACGGCGCCCCACCCCGAAACCGGGGTGGGGCGCCACGGGTGGGCTGGATGGTCGGACGGGGTTAGCGGCGGTTGCCCTTGAGCTGGGCGTCGCGGCGGGACTGGGCGTTGCGCTCGGCGACCTTGCGCCGCAACTCCTCGCGCCGCTGCTCCTCGCGCTCCTTGTCGGTCAGCGCGGTGGTGGCGAGTGCGATGATGAAGACGTTCACAGGGGGTCCTTCCAGATCGTTCCTGTGGCGCGCGCCCCCGAAGTAGCCGCTTCGGGGGCGCACCTGGTGGTGACCGATCGTTCGAGCGGTCACGACCGCCCGGCAGGCCCGGAGCCACGGGCGTCGCGGTTCGGAGGGCTGCCGGGGATCGAGTGCGCTCGACGCACTGGGCCTCTCGCCACCGGCTATCCCGGCTTCACGGCGAGGGGCGGGACGCGCGGGGCAGGGGGTGCGGCGCCGGTCCGGCACGCCGCACCCGCCCCGGGTCTTCGTCTGATCACGGGCCTTCCTCTCCTCGTTCGGGCAGGGATCTCGCACTGCAAGGGGGACTCGTGGTCCCCACACTCCGGCCGTTGCTCGCGGTCACCGGGCCACCTCGCCAGTCGGGCCGAAGCCCTGTTCACCTGGCCTTTGGCGGGATTGCAGCGTCCCCGCCCTCAGCACCCGGAAGGCAGCCCAAAGAAGGCCCATCCGGGCCCCACCTCGCTCTCGCTCGGTGCGGCGTGATGAACCTAGCCAACCTTCCTAGGAAGGTCAACCAGGCTAGGAATCCTGTGCTTCCTGGGGTTGCTGGGGAGGTGGCCTACGATGAAGGAATGAGCCTTGACCCCGATGACACGCGACCGGCTTTCCAGCAGGTCAGCAGCGCCTTGCGTGCCGAGATCCTCACGGGCAAGTACGCGGCCGGTGACCAGCTGCCGTCCGGCCCCGAGCTGATGCGGCGCTACCAGGTCGCGAAGGCGACCGTGGCGAGGGCTCTCGACGTCCTGCGGGACGACGGGCTGATCGTGACCAAGAAGGGCAAGGGAAGCTTCGTCCGGCAGCGGACGGAACGGCCGGTGGGTCTCCGACCGCACCTTGAATCCGCCTTCGAAGAGGACACGGTGAGAATCGATTTCACCGGTTTCTCCAGCGAAACCCTGCACAACGCCATGCAAGAACCGCTGGACAAGGTGCGTTCGGGACGGCTCACCCCTCAGTCCATCTCGGTCCGGCTACTCCTGCCGGACACGAGCGTGAACATGGCGGTCCCGGTGCTCGCCGATGGCTTGAAGGATGATCCGGCGCTCCGTCACAGGGCCGGTCAGCTCGCGGTCAACTACGCCGGGGGGATCAAGCACGGAGTGGAGATGCTGGCCGAACTGGGCCTTGTCCAGTCGGCGAAGGTGGAGATCCGTTTCTTCCGGGCCTCGGCCCTGTTCAAGCTGTATCTCCTCAACGGAACCGAAGCTTTCTTCGGCTACTACCCGTTGCGTCAGCGGAAGATGGTGGTGGATGGGGAAGAGAGAGACTTCTTCGACATCACCGGAAAAGACACGACACTCTTCCACCACTCCACCGGACCGGACGACTCCTCACTTGGATCACAGTACGTGCAGCAGTCGCAGCGATGGTTCGACAGCACGTGGGACAGCATCGCCTTCCGGCGGGAGGACGCATGAAGCCCCAGCAGGAACTTTCCAAGCTTCTGAGTGGAGTCCGGACCCTGCTGGTGGACTTCGACGGACCGTTCTGCTCGGTGTTCGCCGGCTTGAACGCCGATGAAGTGGCGGAACGGATGCGCCGGCAGCTCGCCGATGCCGAGCATGACGTTCGGCCCGACTGGAAGGCGGAGAACGATCCGCTCGCGCTGTTGCGACGGATCGCCCATGAAGCGCCGGGTAGTGTCCCCGACGCAGACCGGATTCTGGCCGATCTGGAGACCGAGGCAGCACGGCTCGCACGTCCCAACCCCCAGATGAGTGCCGTTCTCGATGCCGCGGTTCACTCCGGCCGGGACGTCATCGTGGTCAGTAACAACGCAGGCAGTGCCATCCGGTGCTACTTGGAGAACCACAGGCTCACGCATCGGGTGAACAAGGTGGTCGGCCGGAGGCCGGGCGAACCGGAGAGCATGAAGCCGAGCCCGTGCCTGCTGCTGGACGCCATGGAGCCCGGCCGGGATGCCTCGGGGTACATCTTCATCGGCGATGCAGTACGTGACGTCGAGGCGGGTCATGCCGCTGATGTGCTCACTATCGGCTACGCCAACAAAGAGCGGAAAGAGCGTTTCCTCATCAATGCGGGAGCTGCTGTCGTGGTGACTTCCCTGCTGCCGCTAGCAGAAGCTCTGGTCGTTTCCGCCAGAACTACTTGACCTCTTGCCAATAAACAGAAGATCGAAGAATCTTCATTCTTCTCGGCTTTTATTTTATGTTTGAGTGGCGGAGCGGATCCTAAATTAGAGGAGCCGCTCCGCCATTGGTTTGAGGTTTTTGAGCATGGCGTCGCTACCGATGCAAGAGGTGATATTGGCTGCAATTGGCCAGGAGGAAATTCATCCCCCACGGTATAGCGATGTGAATGTACAGATTGCTGCGCTGCAAGTCCTCGAACAGGAAATTGCATTCCGAGACTAAACCGCACGGAGGGTTACGGTCTTCGATTCTCCAAGTAGGTCGGCCAGCTCATTAATCTTGCGCTGTAGCTCTGTAACGGTTGTACGTACAGAGTCGTCTGCAAAGTTTGCCAAGACTTCTGGGTCAATGGATTGAATGCTTTTCGCTGTGGCAGTCAGAGCCTTGGTCACTCTCGATCGATGCTCCAAAGCTTGCATCTCGGGGTCTGATTCAATAGCTTCCGTAATCAAATCTCGAACTGCTTCGTACGCGACGGAAACAGCCTCTGCGTCGGCTTCGGAGTCCTCGACGACGGCCAACTGATCACTGATCCTCGCTTTAAAATTTTCTGGCAGTTCTACCGTCTGACCAGTAGGACTTTTAGCTCTTCCTTCTTCTGCGATATTTCGAATGAATTGACTGCGCTCGTGCTTGCGGGCCTCACTTGTTAGGTGCTTCTTAATTTGAGGATCACTCGCTACGCTACGAACTAGGCTGACACGCAGTTCGTCATCTTTCTCCATTCTGGCGAATAGCGCCTCCCGGGCATTTTCGGCAGTTTTCACATCTCCGAGAATGGCTGTTCGCAGAGCTGATGGATTTTCTGCTACCTTTACAGCTAGGTTGTAGCTGGTTCCAGCGATTTCTGCTTGCTGGGCGATATTTTCGCGGCGTTCTGTACTTTTCTCGTAATTGGAAAAATAATTCGCCCACAGGTCTGCATCAGGCAGCTCAATGCTCTGCCCAGGATGCAACTCACGAGCAGATGGAACCAGCCCGGATTCCGCTGCTCGTTCCCATGCTCGGTAGAAGCGGGTGACCCGGGCCGCACTCGTATCAGCCATCAAGGCAAATTGTCTCGCTGAAACTTTCTTGAAGCGCTCCAAAGTTTCATTGGGTTTTCCCGACCCTGGAATTACGTCACCTTTATTGGTTTTTGTTTTGGCGTTCTCTGGGGTGACGTTTCGAGCAACCAGCAGGCCAAACATCCATCCGCCTACCTTCGCGTAGGAGCCGAACGCTTGGGCATCCTCGGTGATCGGGTTCAGAATATTTTGAAGGCCCTCAGTATTTCTGAGTTCTTCGACAGAGAATCCCAGCTCCTTTGCAAGTAGAGCCAAGGTTGTCTCGTCGTCAGAAACGACCTGAACGAGTTCTTCGACTGTTCGACCAAGTCCCTTAGTTGGGGCGGTGGTGACAAATTGCTCAAAGGTCTCGTATGTGACCGTCTCGCCACGAGGGGTTGTGAAGGTGCGCCAAGACCCCTCTTCCAAAACTTGACGCAAAAGCCCTGGAGCCGTTTCCATCCCGTTAAGCGTTGAACGCAGTGATGACGTAAGAACGTTTACCAGGATGGCGTTGCCGTCGGAATCGCTCATTACTATACCTCCGATAGCCATTTATCCAAAACTGAGAGCCTCTTGTTCAACTGCTCCAAAGTCTCGCTGTCCACCTTGCTGCCTAGGGTGGTGTTGAGGTCGTTGTTCAAGTGGGAATGAGGAACTTTCTTGATGGCGGCAAGCTTACTCACTTTCTTTTGGATGAGTCGGCGAGTTTCTTTTTTCTGGTCATCAAGGAGAGGTGCTTTAGGTTGCGGCTTTCGCGGCCTAGGGGCAGGGTGGGTTACGTTGCCAATTTTGAGAATTAGCGCTACTGACTCTGGTGTAATACTACGGGGGATAGCTCCCCTGGCGGCATCTAGAACGGCTTGTCCGAGCTCTCGCTCTTCTGTCGTGATGGCCTCACCATTAGCGATAGTCGCATGGTGAAGCGCCTCGGAAGATCCGACTGTTTCAAAGGCAGGGAGAAGAGAGAGTTCTCCGTCAAGGTTGCCTTCATTGGCATCCTTCTGGATTTCTCGGATGCGTTTCTCTTCGTCCGCGAGGACGGCATCGACAGTTTTCTCAATATCGCGAGCGAAGCCGAGGAGCGGCTCAATGGAAGGAATGAACAGGCGTGCCGTGGTCTCATCTTCTTCGTCACGCATTCGGACAAAGCGTCCGGTCACCTGAATAAAGAACATTTGCGTACGGATGTTGGAGGCATAGACGCCAACCGTCAACCGTGGAATGTCCACTCCTTCTGCGATCATCTGGACTGCAACAATCCACCGGCTATCATCATCGGCAAAGCTCTCAATGACTTTCGTAGCCGTGGGCTCATCGGATACTGCGATAGCGGGTCGCTCACCTGTGATTTTTTCCAGGATATCGCAGTATGCGTAAGCCTCCTGCTGACGCGCTGCGACCACTAGACCGCCTGCGTTCGGGGCATCGACTCGGGCTACTGTCAACGCTTCATTCGCCTCCCGCAACACGGAGGGAATCCAGAGACCTGTAGGATCCAAGGCCGCGCGGAGGGCGGGGGGAGTGGTCTTTTTGTCTGTGTCGGTCAACATGACCGATGTAGTTTCCACTGCTCCAGCGCGACGCCATTTGGATTCACCATCCATGGCGGGGAATACGACTGGCCGCACAACGCCACCGTCAGCCAGTGCTTTACCGTAATCATAGTTGTAGTCAGGAGTGGCACGCCCATCGTCGTAGCGAACAAATGGAATTGGGTTCCCATCGCTACGAAAAGGAGTGCCGGACAGCAGGAGCCGTCTTTCCGCTCCATCGAATGCTGCTTTGAGTGCCGAACCCCATGTCAACTTTTCGCCGTCGCCGGCGTGATGGATTTCATCGAAGACAATTAGGGTTCGCTGCATGGTGCAAAGCCTGCGCCAGAGATGAGGTGCTGAACCCACTGCCTGGTAGGTAATCACGGCCCCGTCGTAATCCGCCGCCAGCCCGCCACCGTTTTCGTACGTATAGTTCAGCTTGATGCCCGAAGGAGCGCAAGCCTGGGCCCACTGCTTTCGTAGATGTGCGGTAGGTACGACAACGACGACTTTATCAACTTCTCGGCGGGTGATGAGATCCGCAATCAGAGTTCGAGCGAGTCGCGTTTTTCCTGCTCCGGGAGTGGCGACAACCAGAAAGTTGCCATCCTTGCCTCCCTTCCGGAGGTGATACAGCTCACGTGTCTCCTGCTGCCAGCTGCGTAGCTCGTCCATCTCTTCCATCCTCCGGCTCCCCTTCCGCAGGTTGCAGTCCGGACAAAGCGCTTGTCCGTTGATCACGTCAGTGGCTCCACCCTGGGACCACGGCTTCACGTGGTCTCCGTGCCAACCTGTGGGTAACTCGATGCCGCAGGCGCTGCATCGACCATCAGCCGCCACGAAGAGCGCGATGCGCTCCCTCCTGTTGAACGAGCGTCGCCGGTCACGAGGCGTGCCCTTGGAGTCTGCTGACATGCTCGGGAGGGTACCGGTCAGGACTGACAACCCGGTGCCGTAAGCGCAAACTGACGCACAATCTGGTGACGTCCCACGTCCCACGTCCCACGTCCCACGTCCCACGTCGCTTCGTACACGGTCGGCCTTCTAGGCAGGTGACCCTCTCACCGGGTGGTGATGAGAGTGCTGAGGGAAGGCAGGAGCTGAGCCCAAACGTCCGATATGCATCTCGTGTTCCCGCCAGCTGCTGGCAGGAGCTCTTCGATCATGAGGAGCCGTGGAGCGGCTACCTTCCCCCAGGTGTTCCCCAACTACGTTGGAATCTGACGAAACCGCAGATAGCGGGGGGTGAAAGGAGCCCGCTGTAAATCTGCCGGCTCAGCCTTCCCAGGTTCGAATCCTGGCGCCGCCACCGGAACGAGGAACCCCCTCCGACCTTGCGAAACCGCAGGTCGGAAGGGGTTTCATCGTGTTCGGGTGTTGACGGCCGACCGCGCGGAGCGTCTCACCCGGTACCGCCCGTATCCCGGCTCGGATCAGCCCGTCTCCCCCGGGTGTTCCCCGGCCCGTGTTCCCCGTCCCGGACCCCGCCACCGTGGGGCATCGAGACGGGCTCCCGGTCCGCTCCGGGGCACCGGCCCCCTTCCGGTGGTCCATGGTCACCGACCGGCAGGACGATAACCGGCGTGAGGGCTTCGGCAGGGGTGAGCGGAGGGAATCCCCACCCCGGCCCACACCACCCCGAGCGGGATTCAGGCCGGTGGGGTGTCGGTGCGGGTGACGGGAATCCAGATCTCGGCGTCGGCCCGGGCGCCGTCCTCCGACAGCTCCACCCGCAGGAGTTCGGGTCCCGGCACGCTGCGGTACGGGTTGGAGGGGAACCACCGGGTGAAGACGTCCCGCCAGGTGTACTGCAAGGTCGAGGGGAACGGCCCCGAGCTCTCGAAGACCGCCCACGTCCCGGCCGCCACCGGAAGGACGTCCATGTCCGCCGGTGGCTCGGCCCCGGTCGCCGCCGCCTGGTAGTAGTCCAACTCCGTACCCTCCGAACGGTCCTCGGAGAACAGGACGGAGCCCGAGATCACGCCGTGCGGCTCCCGGTCCGACAGCGCCTCGACCCGACGGTGGGTCTCCTCCCCGATGCCGCGCACGAATTCCGCGATCGCCGGGTTCACCCCCTCGTGCACCAGCGGCACCCGGGCCTTCCGCCCGACCAGTGAGAACGCCGGCTTCTCCACGACGCGGTAACGCATCTCCCCACTCCCTTCGACGACGAGGTGGAAGGACATCCGGGACTGGAAGCGCAGGGACGCCCCCGTACGCCGGGCCTCGGCGGGACCGACACCGTGCATCGCGCGGAACGCCCGGGCGAACGCCTCGCCGGAGCCGTAGCCGTGACGCACCGCGATCTCCAGCAGTGTCCGCCCACCGGCCATCACCTCCGCCGCGGCCAGGGTGAGGCGTCGCCGACGGACGTACTCCGACAGCGGCATCCCGGCGAGAGCGGAGAACAGACGTCGGAAGTGGTACTCCGAGGTCATCGCGATGCGAGCGGGCTCCGTGACGTCGATCCGGGTGTCGGGCCGGACGACCAGCCGTTCCTCGATGTGGTCCATGGCCCGGTTGAGGTGCTCGAGCACCGGATCCCCTTCCCTTGACGCCTCCAGGTTCGGCCCCGGGCGGGGGCCGGGGCCCGACAATCCGTGCCCGCTCCGGTCGGGTGTGCCCGGTCCGGGGCGTCGGCGTGATCCCCCGGACCGTCGCCCGAGCCCGAGAACGGGACGGAAACGGTGACCGGGCCGGTGCCGGGCGTCGTGGGGGGCAAGCGGGAGGGGGCCGGGACGGATGTCCCGCCCCCCTCCCCCCGGCTCAGGAGGCGCTGGTACCGGTCAGGTCGCGGATGGCCTCGGTCACGGGCACGTCCCCATTGACCAACTCCAGGGTCAATCCGGCCGCGCGGGGCTCGTCCAGCAGACCGAGCAGCACGGCGGCGACGTCGTCGCGGGTGACCGCCGACCGGCCGGTGTGTTCGGCCAGGCGCACCCGGCCGGTGCCGGGGTCGTCGGTCAGCGCGCCGGGGCGCAGGATCGTCCAGTCCAGGCCGGCCCGGGAACGGATCTCGGCGTCGGCGGCGGCCTTGGCCCGCAGATAACCGGCGAAGACCGGTTCGGTGTCGGCGGGAGGCTCGCGGTCGGTGCCCATGGCGGAGACGACGATCATCCGACGAACCCCGGCGAGTTCCGCGGCGTCGGCGAAGAGGATGGCGGCGGCCCGGTCCACCGTCTCCTTGCGCTCGGCGCCGCTGCCCGGTCCGGCGCCGGCGGCGAAGACGGCCGCCGCGGCGCCGCGCAGATGGTCTGCGACCTCGGTGGGATCGGCCCGCTCCAGGTCGCAGACGACCGGTTCGGCGCCGATCTCCTCGAGGTCGGCGGTGTGGTCGGGGTTGCGGATGAGCCCCACGGGTCGGTCGCCGCGTTCGGCGAGCAGGCGTTCCAGTCGGCGGGCGATCTGTCCGTGGCCTCCGGCGATGACGATGCGCATGGTGTCGACGGTACGCCGGGAGGTCCGGCGGGAGGGGTTGGCCGCGCCGGCCGGCGCGCGCTTCCCGCCGACCGGGCGATGCCTCAACCGGTGGACTGGCGGGGTAGTTCGGTCGCCGCGCCGTCCCCGATGTCGCAGTACTCGCGCACGGCGCTGGTCCGCGAGACGATCCGTCCCCGGTGGACGACCAGCCTGCTGTAGGCGAGGGAGAGCACGTCCGGCAGGCAGTCACCGCGCACGGCCAGCAGTTCGGCGGGGAATCCCGCCTCGATCCGCACCGCCGGGAGTCCCAGCGCGGCTCGTGCCAGGTCGGAGACGGCCGAGTACGCCCGGCCGGGGTCCTCCCCGCCCCGGGAGACGAGCTGGCAGGCGGCCTCCAGCGGATCGCCGCGTCCCACCGGGTTGGCGGCGTCGCGCAGCGCGCCACTGCCGGCGATCACCCGGACCCCGGCCGTGCGCAGGAGGCGGGCCAGGGGAGCGGTGTCCGGTGGGACGCGGCGCGGGTGGTCGGCGGAGCGCCCCCCGCCGGACCCGCCGGAAGCCTCGGCCCCTCCGGCTCCGGACCGCAGGGGCGCGCACGGCCCCTGCGGCAGCAGGGCGACGGTCACGCCGGCGGCGGCCAGTCGGTCGGCGGCGCGGGAGAGCGCTCCGGGATCGAGCCGGGCGAGCCCCGCGCACGGGCCGATGACGACGCCCGGCCGGTGCCCGGCGACGGCCGTCGCGAGCCGGTCGAGGAGGGCGGGGTCCCCGGCGTCGGTGTGCAGGTCGAGCGGGAGGTCGTGGTCGGCGGCGGCGGCGACCAGGAGGTCGAGACAGCCGGCCGGGTCGGGGTCCGCGTCGGGCAGGCCGCCGAGCGCGTCCACCCCCATCGCGGCGGCCTCCCGGAAGAGGGCGCGCCCGTCGGCGGCGGCACGGCCGGTGAGCGGTCCGGCGTCGGCGGTCAGCCGCAGGTCGGTGAGGCCGACCAGGGATCGGGCGGCGCGCAGCGCGGCGTCGAGGGCGTGCGCTCCGTCGGCGCCCCCGATCGGGACGTGGGCGCGTTGGGCGGTGGCGCCGTGGGCGAGGTGGTGCAGGGCGGCCTCGGTGACCCGCCGGAGTACCGACCCCCCGTCCCGGGCGGCCGAGGGCGGGGGGCCGTCGGCGAGGGCCGCGGGGTCGGCCGGTGGACCGGGCGCGGTGAGCGCGGTGGTGTGATGGCCGTGGGGTTCGACGGGGGCGGGGAGCAGGAGCCAGCCGGTGAGATCGACCACACGGCCGCCGCCGGGGTCGTGGCGTCGGGAGATGGGGCGGGGTGCGAGGCTGCCGGGGGTGCCCACGGTCCGGATCCGACCGCCGGAGAGGCCGACATCCACGGTTCGGCCGTCCACGAGTCGGGGGCCGCCGAGGACCAGGGTGGTGTCGATGGGCTCGGCAGGCATGGTGCTCCCCGCGGATCGGCTGGTGGGCCGGCCCGGACCGGTGGGTCGGCCGGTGGGGCCGAGCGTAAGGGGCGAGGAGGGGCTCGGCGGGGAGGGCGGAAATAGTCGTACCGCCGTGGTCCGGGGTCGGTCCGAGTGGGCCAGGGAACGGCGTGTCGGGCGAGGTCGGAGCGGGGTCGGGCGTCCCGGGGGCCTTCCGGGGGACGAGGGCGACCGGGTGCGGGGACCCGCGTACGGGTCCGTCCGCGACGGGGCGCCGACGAGAGGTAACGGATTTCGCGTTACGGGCGGGAGCGTGTAATCTCTTCATCGCTCGCCCCAATAGCTCAGTCGGCAGAGCGTCTCCATGGTAAGGAGAAGGTCAACGGTTCGATTCCGTTTTGGGGCTCTGTGGTGTGGGACACCCGCCGCCTCGGTGGGTTCCGCATCCTGGCGGCGTAGCTCAGTCGGTAGAGCAAACGGCTCATAATCGTTGTGTCACCGGTTCAAGTCCGGTCGCCGCTACTCACCGAAGTAGCCGATGGCGGATCTCGGTCCCCGATCGGCTACTCTCTCTGTGTTGGAACTGTCCGTTCGTCAAGGAGCACTCACGTGGCTGCCACAGACGTCCGCCCGAAGATCACGCTGGCCTGCGTGGAGTGCAAGGAGCGGAACTACATCACTCGTAAGAACCGGCGGAACCACCCGGACCGCCTGGAAATGAAGAAGCACTGCCCGCGCTGCAACTCGCACACCGCGCACCGCGAGACCCGCTGACACGTGCAATCGTGCGCCGAGGCCGCTCCCTACCGGGGGGCGGCCTCGCGCGTGTACCCGGAGGTGTTCGCGCCCATGGCGCTGGATCAGTCATTCGTGGGCCGGAGCTACCCGCCCACCGAGCCGTACGAGGTCGGCCGGGAGAAAATCCGTGAGTTCGCGGACGCGATAGGCGACGACAGCCCCGCGTACCGGGACCCGGAGGTGGCTCGCGCGTTGGGATATCCCGACGTGATCGCCCCGCCCACTTTCGTGTTCTCCATCACCTACCGGGCCGCGGGCGCGGTGATCGGTGATCCCGCCCTCGGTTTGGACTACACCCGGGTCGTCCACGGTGATCAGCGGTTCGCCTATCGGCGGCCGGTGCGGGCGGGGGACCGGTTGACGGTCTCCTCGACCATCGAGTCGATCAAGTCCCTGGCGGGCAACGACGTCCTGGACATCCGGGGTGAGGTGCTGGACGCCGCCGGGGAACACGTGGTGACGGCCTGGACCAAGCTGGTCGCCCGGGCGGCCGAGCCGCCGGCGGCCCGGGACGGGAACGCGGAGGACGCGCGGGGCCGGGCGGCGACGGTCGGCGCGGGGGAGAGGGTGTGAGCGACGTGACGACGCCTCGGACGCAGGACGGGACCCGGGAGGGGGACGCCTCGGCGGACCGCCCGGCGTACACCGCCGTGGAGGTGGGGGCGACGCTGCCGGCGCAGCGCTTCCCGGTCAACCGCGAGATGCTGGTGCGTTACGCGGGTGCCTCCGGTGACTTCAACCCGATTCACTGGAACGAGCGATTCGCCCGGGACGTGGGGCTGCCCGACGTCATCGCGCACGGCATGTTCACCATGGCGGAGGCGGTGCGAGTGGTCACCGACTGGACCGGCGACCCGGGCTCGGTGGTCGAGTACGGGGTGCGCTTCACCAAGCCCGTGGTGGTCCCCGACGACGGAGTGGGCGCCGTGGTCGAGGTCTCCGGCAGGGTCGCGGCCAAGGACGACGAGGAGCGGACCGTAAGGGTGGACCTGACCGCGGTCTGCGACGGTCGGAAGGTGTTGGGGATGGCCCGCGCGGTGGTCCGGCTTCCCTGACCCCGGTCGGGCCGGGCCCGGGCACGGGGATCCGTGTCCGGGGGCTCCGGCGATTGACAAAGTTAGTGATTGGCCAATAACTTCGAATCATGGCTGGAGCGGACATGCGGATGAGCGCGGAGGAGCGGCGCGAGAGCGTCGTGCGGGCCGCGATCGTCGAGTTCGCCCGGGGTGGGTACGCGGGGACCTCCACGGCCGCCATCGCGCGTCGGGTGGGGGTCTCCCAGCCCTACCTCTTCCGACTCTTCCCCGACAAGCGGGCGATCTTCCTGACCGCCGCGCGGCGCTGCACGGACGAGATCCGGGAGCGCTTCGCCGAGGTGAGCGAGGGGATGGATCCCGAGGAGGCGACGGACGCCATGGGGCACGTCTATCCGGATCTGGTCGTCGACCGCGACCGATTGCTGTTCCAGATGCAGATGTACGTGGCGGCGGCCGTGGCCGACGCCACCGGGGATCCGGAGTTCGCGGCCGAACTCCGGGGGGTGTGGGGTGACCTGTGGGATCTGGTGCACATCCGGCTCGGGGCCGACTCCGGACGGACCGACGAGTTCATGGCGATGGGCATGTTGATCAACGTCCAGCTCGCCCTCGGCTTTCCGCCGGACCATCGGGTGTGGGCCGGGTGTCTGGAGCGGAATCCGGACTTCCTGTCGGGGATGGGGGAGGGAGTGGGGGAGGCCCCGGTCGGGCCCGACGAGGGGGAGTGACCCGCTCCGGGTGGCCGCCCGTGGGCGGCCGTTTTTTCGGTCCCTGAAAGTTATTGATCGATCACTACTTGGGTGATGGGCGGGAGTCCGCCACCCGGAGGGAGAACACGATGAGCGACACCGCGGCCCCCGCGCCGACCGGGTCGGAGGCCGGACCACCCGACCACCGCCCCCCGGCCCGCCTCGGCTGGGTCCTCGGCATCACCGGCACGGCCACCTTCATGGCCGCCCTGGACAACCTCGTGGTCACCACCGCGCTGCCGGTCATCCGCGAGGACCTGGACGGCAGCCTCGCCGCTCTGGAATGGATCGTCAACGGCTACACCCTGCCGTTCGCCTGCCTGCTGCTGTTCGCCGCCGGGCTCGGCGACCGCTTCGGCCGCCGCCGCGTCTTCACCGGCGGCGTGATCGTCTTCACCCTGGCCTCCGCCCTCGCCGCGCTGGCCGGCTCCACCGGGGAACTCATCGCCGCCCGCGCCCTCCAGGGCGTCGGCGCCGCCGTCCTCCTCCCGCTGAGCCTCACCCTCATCACCGCGAGCGTTCCCGCCCAACGGCGCGGCACCGCCTTCGGCATCTGGGGCGCGATCAACGGCCTCGCGGTCGCCGGCGGCCCGCTCGTCGGCGGCGCCGTCACCGAGCACCTGAGTTGGCACTGGATCTTCTGGCTGAACGTCCCCGTGGGGCTGCTTCTGCTGCCGCTGATCCGGTTGCGCCTGCCGGAGAGCCGGGGCACGGACACCCGCCTCGACGTCCTCGGCGCCCTCCTGGCCTCCGCCGGTCTCCTCGGTGTCGTCCTCGGCATCGTCCGCGGCCACGAGCACGGCTGGACGGCGGCCTCCACGCTCGGCCCGCTGGGCGCCGGCGTCGCGGTGCTGGCGCTCTTCGTGCGGTGGGAGCGTCGGGCGCCGGCCCCGCTGCTGCCCCTCGAACTCTTCCGCTCCCGCACCTTCGCGCTGATCAACGCCGCCAGCCTGCTGATGTTCCTGGGTATGTTCGGCTCGATCTTCCTGCTCACCCAATTCCTCCAGATCATCCAGGGGCACGGCCCGCAGTCGGCCGGCCTGCGGATGCTGCCGTGGACCGCGGTGCCACTGCTGATCGCCCCGCTCGCCGGGGTCCTCACCGATCGGATCGGCGGACGGCCCGTGGTCACCACCGGGCTGGCCGTGATGGCCGCCGGGCTGGCCTGGTTCGCGCTGGTCGCCGACCCGGAGGTGGGCTACGCCGCGCAGGTGCCCGCGTTCGTGCTCTGCGGGCTCGGCATGGCGATGTTCTTCGCACCGGCCGGCGCGATGGTGATGGGCGCGGTACCCGCCGGCCGCCAGGGAGTGGCCTCCGGTGTCAACAACTCCCTGCGCGAGGTCGGCGGGGCGCTCGGCATCGCGCTGCTGGCCTCGGTCTTCGCCGCCCGGGGTGATTACGCGCCGCCGACGGCCTTCGTGGACGGGTTGGTTCCGGCGCTGTGGCTGGGAGCGGCGGTGATGGCGGTCGCGGCCCTCCTGGTGTTCGCCGTTCCCCGGCCCGGCACATCGTCGGGGGACGGGAGTCCCTCCGCGCCGGTCGATCGCGCCGACGGCTCGGCGGCGCAGGAGGGGTCCGCCGGCGCGGCCCCGGCCGTGGTCACCCCGGGTGGGAGCCCGCCGGCGCCCCCGGTCGGTGTGGAGCCCGACGGCCGGTGAGTCCGGAGGCCCCGGCCCCCGACCGCCGCCCGCCGGTCGGGGCCGGAGCCGCCGGATACCCTGAGCGGGTGCAGGAACGACGCGATGCCCCCCTCGCCCCGCTGACCACCCTCCGCCTCGGCGGCCCGGCCCGCCGGCTCGTCACCGCCGAAACCGACGAGGAGGTCGTCCGGGCCGTCCGCGAGGCGGACGCCACGGGCACCCCGCTGCTGGTGTTGGGCGGCGGCAGCAACCTCGTCGTCTCCGACGACGGCTTCGACGGCACCGTGGTGCGGGTCGCCTCCACCGGTGTCCGGTTCGACGGCACCCGGGTGGAGGTCGCCGCCGGGGAGAACTGGTCGGCGCTGGTCGACCGGGTCGTGGCCGGGGCATTCGCCGGCATCGAGTGCCTGGCCGGCATTCCCGGCTCCGTCGGCGCCACCCCGGTCCAGAACGTCGGCGCCTACGGCCAGGAGGTCGCCGACGTGCTCACCGAGGTCGTGGCCCTGGACCGCGGCACGGGCGAGGTCGTCACCCTGCCCGCCGCCGAGTGCGGCTTCGCCTACCGTCACAGCCGGTTCAAGGCCGAGCCGAACCGCTGGGTGGTGCTGCGCGTGCGCATGGGGTTGGAGGACGCCGACGGGCTGTCGGCACCCCTGAAGTACGCCGAGACCGCCCGTCTGCTCGGTGTCTCCCCCGGCGACCGGGTGCCGATCGGCGACGCCCGCGACGGGGTGCTGCGGCTGCGTGCCGGCAAGGGCATGGTGCTCGACCCCGATGACCACGACACCTGGTCGGCCGGCTCCTTCTTCACCAACCCGATCCTCGACGAGGGGGCCCTGGCGGCCTTTCGTCGGCGGGTGACCGAACGGCTTGGCCCGGAGATCACCCCACCGTTGTACCCGGCGGGGGAGGGGCTGACCAAGACCTCCGCCGCCTGGCTCATCGAGCGCGCCGGCTTCGCCAAGGGGCACGGGGACGGCCCGGCCCGGATCTCGGGCAAGCACACCCTCGCCCTGACCAACCGGGGAGGAGCGCGCACCGCCGATCTGCTGGCGCTCGCCCGTGAGGTGCGCGCCGGGGTGCGCGAGGCGTTCGGCGTGACCCTGGTGAACGAGCCGGTGACGGTCGGCGTGGAGCTCTGAGCGACCCCGACCCCGACCCCGACCCCGACCCCGACCCGGCCGGGGACCGGGTACCCGATCCCGGCCCTCTCGTCAGGAGGCCAGCCAGGCGTCGATGTCGATCAGCAGCTTCTCCCGCATCTCCGCCGGCGCGGTCGAGCCACGCACCGACTGCCGCGCCAACTCGGCCAACTCCTCGTCGGTGAAGCCGTGGTACCGGCGGGCGATCTCGTACTGATCGGCCAGCCGGGCGCCGAACAACAACGGATCGTCGGCTCCCAGCGCCATCGGCACGCCCGCCTCGAAGAGCCGTCGCAGCGGCACGTCCTCCTGGCGCTCGTACACGCCCAGCGCCACGTTGGACGCCGGACACACCTCGCAGGTCACGCCGGAGGCCGCCAGCCGCTTCAACAGCCGGGGGTCCTCCGCCGCCCGCACGCCGTGGCCCACCCGCCCGGCGCCCAGGTCGTCCAGACAGTCCCGCACGCTCTCCGGGCCCGCCAACTCCCCGCCGTGCGGGGCGGCCAGCAGGCCGCCCTCACGGGCGATGGCGAACGCCCGGTCGAAGTCGCGGGCGAAGCCGCGGCGTTCGTCGTTGGACAGCCCGAAGCCGACGATGCCCCGGTGGGCGTTGCGCACGGCCAACCGGGCCAGGGTGCGGGCGTCCAGGGGGTGCTTCATGCGGTTGGCGGCGACCAGCACCCGGATCTCCAGGCCGGTGTCGCGGCGCGCGGCGTCCACCGCGTCGAGGATGGTCTCCAGCGCGGGGATCAGGCCGCCCAGCCGGGGGGCGTAGGAAGTGGGGTCGACCTGGATCTCCAGCCACCGGGACCCGTCGCGCAGGTCCTCCTCGGCGGTCTCCCGCACCAGCCGGTGGATGTCCTCCCCGGAGCGCAGGCAGGAGCGTGCCATGTCGTACAGGCGCTGGAAGCGGAACCAGCCGCGCTCGTCGGTCGCCCGCAACTCGGGCGGTTCACCGCCGCTCAACGCCTCCGGAAGGTGCACCCCGTACTTGTCCGCCAGCTCCAGCAGGGTCGGTGACCGCATGGAGCCGGTGAAGTGCAGGTGCAGATGGGCCTTCGGCAGCAGCCGGACGTCACGAACGCTCTCCATCATCGGATATTGCCGCATGGGGGCGCGCGGAGGAAAGTCGCGGCTCCCGAACGGGCGCCGCCCCGAACGCGGGAGCGGGGAACGCTTCCGCGCCCGGGGCGGGCGGGTGGGCCGTCGGGCACCGGCCGGGGGGCTCGCGATGCGGTCAGTCCCGTGCCTCGGCGAGCAGCTTCTGCATCCGGGAGACGCCCTCCACCAGGTCCTCGTCACCCAGCGCGTAGGACAGCCGCAGGTAGCCGGGGGTGCCGAAGGCCTCGCCCGGCACGACCGCCACCTCGACCTCCTCGAGGATCAGTTCGGCCAGCTCCACGCTGCTCGCCGGACGCTTCCCCCGGATCTCCCGGCCCAGCAGACCCTTGACCGACGGGTAGGCGTAGAACGCGCCCTCCGGCTCGGGGCACTCCACGCCCTCGATCTCGTTGAGCATCCGCACCATCGTCCGGCGCCGCCGGTCGAACGCCTCGCGCATCGCGGCCACCGCCTCCAGGTCACCGGAGACGGCCGCCAGCGCGGCGGCCTGCGCCACGTTGGAGACGTTGGAGGTGGCGTGCGACTGCAGGTTGGCGGCTGCCTTGACCACGTCCTGCGGACCGATCATCCAGCCCACCCGCCAGCCGGTCATCGCGTAGGTCTTGGCGACCCCGTTGACCACCAGGCAGCGGTCCCGCAGCTCGGGGACCAGCACCGGCAGCGAGGTGAACTCCGCGTCCCCGTAGACCAGGTGCTCGTAGATCTCATCGGTCAGCACCCACAGGCCGTGCTCCACGGCCCAGCGCCCGATGGCCTCCACCTGCTCGCGCGGGTACACCGCGCCGGTCGGGTTGGAGGGCGAGACGAACAGCACCACCTTGGTGCGCTCGGTGCGGGCCGCCTCCAGTTGCTCGACGGTCACCCGGTAGCCGGTGGTCTCGTCGGCGGTCACCACCACCGGCTCACCGCCGGCCAGCCGGATCGACTCCGGGTAGGTGGTCCAGTAGGGGGCCGGGACGATGACCTCGTCGCCCGGGTCCAGGATCGCGGCGAACGCCTCGTAGATGGCCTGCTTGCCGCCGTTGGTGATCAGCACCTGAGCGGGGTCCACCTCGTAACCGGAGTCCCGCAGGGTCTTCTCCGCGACCGCCCGCTTCAGCTCCGGGAGACCACCGGCCGGGGTGTAGCGGTGGAAACGCGGCTCACGGCAGGCCGCCACGGCGGCCTCGACGATGTAGTCCGGGGTCGGGAAGTCCGGCTCACCGGCGCCGAAGCCGATCACCGGGCGCCCGGCGGCCTTCAGGGCCTTCGCCTTGGCGTCCACGGCGAGGGTGGCGGACTCGGAGATCGCGCCGACCCGGGCGGAGACCCGGCGCCCGGTCGACGAAGCGGCTGACTGTCCGTTGGCAGATTCGGCACTCATAACGGCATCGTCCCGGGTTCGGGCCACCGGGGCGCACCGGGGTCCGGGGGGCGGGCGCGCGGCGGACGGCGCGGGGGGCCCGACCTCGGGTTCCGCCGGTTCCGGCGGGTGGTCGCGGGCGACGCGCCGGGGAACCGACCGGCCCCCGGGAAGGGGTTCGCGCGGGTTCGCGGGGGCCGCGCCGGGGCCCGTGACGCGGGGTCGCCCGGGGGCGGTGTGGCGGTTGGGGCGCGACCGGTGTTCGCCCTCCCCGGGGTCCGGCGGGGAGATTTTCGCGCCCAAGGCGTTCGACGCGACGGCTTCCACCACGTACACTCGTTGATCGTCGGCCCCAACCGGGAGTCACTGTCGCGGGTATCGGATGATCCCCGCCGATGGGGTAGGTTGTGCCGTACAAAGGGTCGTAGCTCAATTGGTAGAGCACTGGTCTCCAAAACCAGCGGTTGGGGGTTCAAGTCCCTCCGGCCCTGCTTTCACGACGTACAGGCCGCCCGGCCCGTCCGGGCGGCCACGACCATGACCGGGATCGGGTGAGGACGAGTGGCTGGGATCACGGACTCCGTCGAGGCGCCGGAGCCCCACGGCGAAGGCGTCGATGGCGGGCGTCGCGGCCGTCGTGCCAAGCGCGGCCCGCTGGGCCGTCTCGCCCTGTTCTACCGCCAGGTCGTGGCGGAGCTGCGGAAGGTCGTCTGGCCCACCCGCCACCAGCTGACGACGTACACCGTGGCGGTGATCGCCTTCGTTCTGGTGATGATCGGGATCCTGACTGTGCTTGACTGGGGATTCGGCCGGGTCATCGAGTACGTCTTCGGCTGAGCCGTCCGGCCCCGGGGTCGGGACACCGTCGTTCCGGGAGATTTCCGGCCACGCCGGAGCCCGCGCGGGTCGGTCGTTCCCACCCACGTGACGCCAGGAAGAAGCAGCTACCGTGTCTGACCTGAACCCCAACGAGGCCGCCGCGACCGCCGGGGGCGACGAGACCGCGCGCGACATCGCTGGCGCGGTGGACACTCCCGAGCGGATCGACCTCCCCACCGGCGACGGAACCGCCGAGGAGCCGGGCGCCGACGCCCTCGACAGCGAGAGCGCCGAGGAGCCCGCCGGGGAGACGGTCGACACGCCGGAGGCGTCGGTCGACGGGGTCGCGTCGACCGAGGGCGCGGAGGATGCCGAGGACACCGGGGACGCCGCCGTCGAGGTCGGGGAGAGGCCGGACCCGGTGGCGGTCCTGCGCGAGGAACTGCGCCTGCTCCCCGGCGACTGGTACGTCGTGCACACCTACGCCGGTTACGAGAACCGGGTGAAGACCAACCTCGAGCAGCGTGCCGTCTCGCTCAATGTCGAGGACTACATCTTCCAGGTCGAGGTGCCGCAGGAGGAGGTCGTCCAGATCAAGAACGGCGACCGCCGCACCGTGCGTCAGAACAAACTCCCCAGCTACGTGCTGGTCCGCATGGAACTGACCAACGAGTCCTGGGGCGTGGTGCGCAACACGCCGGGCGTGACCGGCTTCGTCGGCAACGCCTACGACCCCTACCCGCTCACCCTCGACGAGATCGTCAAGATGCTCGCCCCCGAGGCCGAGCAGAAGGCCGCCGCCGAGGCGGCGGCGGCGGGCGAGCCGGTTCGCGGCCGCAAGGTCGAGGTGCAGGTCCTGGACTTCGAGGTCGGCGACTCCGTCACCGTCACCGACGGCCCCTTCGCCACGCTCCAGGCGACCATCAACGAGATCAACGCCGACTCCAAGAAGGTCAAGGGCCTGGTGGAGATCTTCGGCCGCGAGACCCCGGTCGAGCTGAGCTTCGACCAGATTCAGAAGAATTGACGCGTCGGAAGAACTGACGCGTCCTCGGGAGGGGCCCGTCACGCGGTCCGTTCCTCCCGTGAGACCATCCGCCCCGGGCGGGGTCCGGCAGCAGCCGGGCCCCGCCCGGCTGCGTTGACGCCCATCCCGAAGGGAGTCGGGGGAGTACGGGGAGCGACGTGCGCGTCCCGTGCGCCCCGGACGCTCCCCGGTCGGGGCCCGACCGCCCGGCGCCGGAGATTTCGCGCCCCGGGCCGTACCCGCTATCGTTGTGCGGTATGCCTCCGTGCGGGCGTTTTCCGCCGGCCGGGGGTTTCGACACTCCCACTAGGACCCGGAGACGAGCATGCCTCCCAAGAAGAAGAAGGTCGCGGGGCTGATCAAGCTCCAGATCAAGGCCGGTGCCGCCAACCCGGCCCCGCCGGTCGGCCCCGCGCTGGGTCAGCACGGCGTCAACATCATGGAGTTCTGCAAGGCCTACAACGCCGCGACCGAGTCGCAGCGCGGTTGGGTCGTGCCGGTGGAGATCACGGTCTACGAGGACCGCTCCTTCACCTTCATCACCAAGACCCCGCCGGCCGCGCGGATGATCCTCAAGGCCGCGGGCGTGGAGAAGGGCTCCGGCGAGCCGCACAAGACCAAGGTCGCGAAGATCACCCGCGAGCAGGTCCGTGAGATCGCCACCACCAAGATGGAAGACCTCAACGCCAACGACCTGGACGCCGCGGAGAAGATCATCGCCGGCACCGCCCGTTCCATGGGCGTGACCGTCGAGGGCTGATCCCCCGGCACCCCCCGTGGGAGGGCTCGCGCGGCCCGTACCACGACTCCCCATCAGCAACCGGACCGGCGGCGGCACGACACCGACACCCGACCGCCGGAACACAGAGGAGAGACAGTGAAGCGCAGCAAGGCCCGTCGCGGCGCCGAGGAAAAGATCGACCGTACGCGGCTCTACGCGCCGCTGGAGGCCGTCCGGCTCGCGAAGGAGACCGCCTCCACCAAGTTCGACACCACCGTCGAGGTGGCCATGCGGCTGGGCGTCGACCCCCGCAAGGCCGACCAGATGGTGCGCGGCACCGTGAACCTCCCGCACGGCACCGGCAAGACCGCCCGGGTCCTGGTCTTCGCCACCGGTGACCGTGCCGAGGCCGCGCGTGCCGCGGGCGCCGACATCGTCGGCGCCGACGAGCTCATCGACGAGGTGGCCGGCGGTCGTCTCGACTTCGACGCGGTCGTCGCCACCCCGGACCTCATGGGCAAGGTCGGCCGCCTGGGCCGGGTGCTCGGTCCGCGTGGTCTGATGCCGAACCCGAAGACCGGCACCGTCACCCCCGACGTGGTCAAGGCCGTCACCGAGATCAAGGGCGGCAAGATCGAGTTCCGCGTCGACAAGCACTCGAACCTCCACTTCATCATCGGCAAGACCTCCTTCGACGAGACGCAGCTGGTGGAGAACTACGCCGCCGCGCTGGAGGAGATCAACCGACTGAAGCCGTCGGCCGCCAAGGGGCGGTACATCCGCAAGGCGACCCTGACCACCACCATGGGCCCCGGTATCCCGCTGGACGGCAACCGGACCCGCAACCTCCTCTCCGAGGAGCCGGTCGGGGTCTGATCCCGCCCGGGGTGTTCCCCGCGCCGGTCCCGACCGTCCCTCGATGAGGGGACGCTGCGGCGCCGGCACGTTTTCGCCACGTCCGTCCCCGTTCTGCCACAGAACGGGGACGGACGTTTTTTCGTGCCGCACCCCCGGGATACCGTCGTTGAACCCACCGATTCCGGGGCGGGGTGGCGATATCACCCCGGCGGGACCGGTGGGGCATCCGGGCCCGGAGACACCGCGCCCGACCGACAGACCCCCGGGGGAGCTTCGATCATGCGCATCGTTCGCAAGGCGGCCCTGTGCGCCGCGACCGTCGGCCTGGTGGCCGTCACCGCGGCCTGCGGCGGCGATGAGGGAAACGACGCCGCGGACCGCGCGGACAACACGGCGACGGAGGGCACCGACGAGGGCTCGGACGACTCCGCCCGGGGGGCCCGGTCGGCGATCTTCGAGGCCCTGCAGGCCTCCGCCCAGCGGGCCTCCGACGCGGAGACGGTGGCCTTCGAGACCACCATGACCATGTCGGACGGCGCCGAGGAATTCGTCATGGCGCTGTCCGGCGTCATGGGCTGGAACCCGGTGTCCATGGACGTGACCATGGACATGGGTGAGCTGGGCGCCCTCATGGGTCAGGAGGAGGGCGCCACCATGAACATGCGGTGGTTGGACAACATCCTCTACATGGGCGGCCCGCTCTTCGAGTCCGAGCTGGACGGCGCCTCCTGGATCAAGATGGACCTGGAGGCCGCGGCGGCCGAGGGCAACGACGCGGAGCTGGAGCAGATGCTCGCCCAGCTGGACCAGGCCGAGCGGATGGCGCAGAGCCCGGCCGACCAGATGGGGCTGCTGCTCCAGTCGCCGTCCCTGGAGCACCGGGGCACCGAGCGGATCGAGGGCGTCACGGCCGAGCTGTACACCGGCACCCTGACGATGGAGGAGCTGCTGGAGGCCGACCCCTCCACCGGTGTCCTCACCGAGGAGGAGCTGGAGGAGATGCGGGCCACCCTGGCCGCCGCCGGCACCGACACGGTCGACCTCGGCATCTGGGTGGACGAGAACGACTACCCGGTCCGGATCGACATGGAGATGATCGCGGAGGGCATGAACGTCGTGAACTCCACGGTCTACAAGGACTACGGCGTGGCACTGGACTTCGACCACCCGGCCGACGCCGAGGTCGTGGACATGGCCGAGATGTCCGGCGGCTACTGAGCCGGTCCGACCCCACCGCACCACCACCGCCCCGGGGGCGGGGGACGACCGTCCCCCGCCCCCGGGGCGCGTGCGCGGAGGCGCGCGCACGCGCCGCCGGGAGAGCCGCGCCGGGTCCGATTTGCCGTGACGCTCCCGGCTCCCGTACGCTTCCCCCGAAGCCAGAGACCGCTGGTTGCCGCCGGGCCCGTCCCGTCGGCGAAGGATCCGCTCACGCGGACGACCCGCGCAGGTGACCGAGGACGGCATGCGGCCGCGCCCCCGTACGGGAGGCGAACGGCCCGCCCGAGCCCCGTGCGCCCGCGCCGGGGCTCTTTTCGCGTGACGCGCCGATCTCCTTCCGTGCGGTCCCGACAACCCGGAAGGAGGGCAGAGGTTCATGGCAAGCCCCGACAAGATCGCGGCCGTCGCGGAGATCAAGGAGAAGTTCGAGAACTCCAACGGCGCCGTCGTGACCGCGTACACCGGACTCTCCGTGGCGCAGCTCCAGAACCTGCGCCGGGCGCTCGGCGACAACGCCCAGTACCGCGTCGCGAAGAACACGCTGACCAAGATCGCCGCGAATCAGGCCGGCATCGGTCAGCTCGACGAGTTCCTCAAGGGCTCGACCGCGGTGGCCTTCCTCACCGGTGACCCGGTGGAGGCCGCCAAGGGCCTGCGCAACTTCGCCAAGGAGAACGACGCCCTCGTCATCAAGGGTGGCGTCCTCGACGGCAAGGCGCTCAGCGCCGAGGAGATCAACAAGCTTGCGGACCTCGAGTCCCGCGAGGTGCTGCTGGCCAAGCTCGCCGGTGGCATGAAGGCGTCCATGGCCAAGGCCGCGGCGACCTTCCAGGCCCCGCTGTCGAAGTTCGTCCGCACCGCGGACGCGCTGCGCGGCAAGGTCGAGCAGGGCGGTGCCGGTACGCCGGCTCCCGCCGAGGCCGAGTGACACCCGCCACCGGCGGGAGCTGAATCGGCCCGGCGGGCGCAGACCCGCCGACACACCCACTCGGTGCCGTCGAATCCCTTCGGGGAGCCCGGCACCGGCCCATCGATTGGAAGGAGCGCCATCATGGCGAAGCTGTCCCAGGACGAGCTGCTCGAGCAGTTCGGCGAGATGACCCTCATCGAGCTCTCCGAGTTCGTGAAGGCCTTCGAGGAGAAGTTCGACGTCGAGGCCGCCGCCCCGGTCGCCGTCGCCGCCGGTGGTGCCGTCGCAGGTGCCCCGGCCGAGGCCGAGGCCGAGCAGGACGAGTTCGACGTCGTCCTCACCGGCGCGGGCGCCAAGAAGATCCAGGTCATCAAGGTCGTGCGCGAGCTGACCTCGCTGGGTCTGAAGGAGGCCAAGGAGCTGGTCGACGGCGCGCCGAAGCCGGTCCTGGAGAAGGTCGACAAGGCCGCCGCGGACAAGGCGAAGGAGTCCCTCGAGGGCGCCGGCGCCTCCGTCGAGGTCAAGTGATCGCGGCGGACCACCGGTCCGCTGTTCCCACTCGCGAACGGTCGGTCGCGGGTCGCCCATCGGGCGTCCCGGGCCGGCCGTTCGGCGTTTCCCGGCCCCCGTTCCCAGGCCATCCGGCACCCCGGCACCCCGGCACCCGATTCCCGGGCATTCCGGTGTTTCCGGGCGGGCGTCCGGGGGCTCGGCCGGTCATCGGATGGGTGAGTTGCCCCCACTCCGATCCCGGCCCTCGGTAAGGGCTTTCCAACGATCCCAGTGGGCCCGGACCGATGTGCGACGGGTGCGGTGGGGTGATGTGGCCCCGAGGGCCCCGGAGGGGCTTCCGTCGACTTCCGGGCCGCTTCCCGCCCGACCTTCGCCCCGTCGCGGCCCCTCACTCCCCGCCGGGGTCGGGCCGACACCCATCCGGGCGAAATCGCCCCGGTCTCCCCGCCCGCCCGTCCCGGCGCGCCCGGCCCGGCCCTCCGAACCACCGACCGGAGCCGTCGCCGGCCTCGCCGGCCGGGTGAACTCCGGTGCCGTGCGCGTCGATCGGGTGAACGCCGATCGGGCGCGCGGCGGGCACGGGGCCGTGGGAAAACCCGCCGGTCCGGTGCCCGGTCACCCCCGGCCGGTTTCCCGACACCCCACCGGTGCGGTCGTCCGCCTCCCCCGGGGGAGACCGGTAGGGTGATCTTGCGCGTCGCCCGGTCGTGTCCGATCCCGCACGTGCCGCCACGGTTCGTCTCCACCGTGTCCCGTCGGGCCCGCCCGACCGGGCCCGCGACGGACCGGCCCTTGACGAACGGCGGGGGGCACGGGATTCTCGGGACGCGGATCGCGCCGGGCGGCCGGGGCGGTCCGACCGGCGAATCGGTTTCCCGTCGGATGCATGAATCGCGCCCGAAGCGGGAAACCATGCCGCAGGCAGGATCGAGGCGGCCCCCGGGGACGGGCGCCGCGGTGACGGAAGTGACGGCTTCCGCTCCGACGACCGAGGCGGTCGGGGTGGATGAGGCGGTCGGGCACCGGGTCGGTTCGGACCCCGGTTCCGGGTCGTGGCGGTGTGTGGTGCGTAGGGTGGACCCCCGGGTTCACAGGACTTGTCGGGGCCCGGGTTTCCCGGGTGGGTGCGGCGGCTCCCGTGTCGAGGGCGTGAGCGGGCCGCGGCTGCCGATCGGGGGGTCTCCCCTCCCGGCGGGGATCCGTACCGACGGGGTCCGGGAGGGCCGACCGGAGGGATGTCCGGGGTCGGTCCGGGCATTCCCGTGACGCGGTGTGGACATCGGCGTGTCCCGGGGCTACACTGTCTCTTTGCGCTGCCTATTCACTGCTCCCTGTCCGTCACCAGGGAACCGGCACGCGCGCAGAGAGTCCGAGCCCTCGGAAGGACCCCCTCTTGGCCGCCTCGCGCACCGCCTCGACCGAACACCCGAACAACGGCGCCGGCACCGCTCCGCTGCGCGTCTCCTTCGCGAAGATCCGTGAGCCCCTCGAGGTTCCGAATCTCCTCGCGCTGCAAACCGAGAGCTTCGACTGGCTGCTCGGTAACGATGCCTGGAAGGCCCGAGTCGAGGCCGCGCTGGAGAGCGGACACGACGTTCCCAGGAAGTCCGGCCTGGAGGAGATCTTCGAGGAGATCTCCCCGATCGAGGACTTCTCCGGCTCCATGTCGCTGACCTTCCGCGACCACCGCTTCGAGCCGTCGAAGAACTCCATCGACGAGTGCAAGGAGCGCGACTTCACCTACGCCGCCCCGCTCTTCGTCACCGCCGAGTTCACCAACAACGAGACCGGCGAGATCAAGTCCCAGACGGTCTTCATGGGCGACTTCCCGCTCATGACCGACAAGGGCACCTTCGTCATCAACGGCACCGAGCGCGTCGTGGTGTCGCAGCTGGTCCGTTCGCCGGGTGTCTACTTCGACAGTTCCGTCGACAAGACCTCCGACAAGGACCTGTTCTCGTCCAAGATCATCCCCTCCCGCGGCGCGTGGCTGGAGATGGAGATCGACAAGCGCGACATGGTCGGCGTGCGCGTGGACCGCAAGCGCAAGCAGTCGGTCACCGTGCTGCTCAAGGCGCTGGGCTGGACCTCCGAGCAGATCCTGGAGGAGTTCGGCGAGTACGAGTCGATGCGCGCCACCCTGGAGAAGGACCACACCCAGGGGCAGGACGACGCGCTGCTCGACATCTACCGCAAGCTTCGTCCGGGCGAGCCGCCGACCCGTGAGGCCGCCCAGACCCTGCTGGAGAACCTCTACTTCAACCCCAAGCGCTACGACCTGGCCAAGGTCGGCCGCTACAAGATCAACCGCAAGCTCGGCGGGAACGAGCCGCTGGACTCCGGCGTGCTCACCATCGAGGACATCGTCGCCACCATCAAGTACCTGGTGCGGCTCCACGCCGGCGAGACCGAGGCCGTCACCTCCGAGGGGCAGACGATCGTCGTCGAGACCGACGACATCGACCACTTCGGCAACCGCCGTCTGCGCAATGTCGGCGAGCTGATCCAGAACCAGGTCCGCACCGGTCTGGCCCGCATGGAGCGGGTCGTCCGCGAGCGCATGACCACCCAGGACGTCGAGGCGATCACGCCGCAGACCCTGATCAACATCCGGCCGGTCGTCGCCTCCATCAAGGAGTTCTTCGGCACCAGCCAGCTGTCGCAGTTCATGGACCAGACCAACCCGCTCTCCGGGCTGACCCACAAGCGCCGCCTGTCGGCGCTGGGCCCCGGCGGTCTCAGCCGTGAGCGGGCCGGCCTCGAGGTCCGTGACGTGCACCCCTCGCACTACGGCCGGATGTGCCCGATCGAGACCCCCGAGGGTCCGAACATCGGTCTGATCGGCTCGCTCGCCGCCTTCGGCCGGGTCAACGCCTTCGGTTTCGTGGAGACCCCCTACCGCCGGGTCGTCGACGGTGTGGTCACCGACGAGGTGCACTACCTGACCGCCGACGAGGAGGACCGCTTCGTCATCGCGCAGGCCAACGCCAAGCTCGGCGAGGACCTGCGGTTCACGGAGAACCGCGTGCTGGTGCGCCGGCGCGGTGGCGAGATCGACTACGTCACCGGCGAGGACGTCGACTACATGGACGTCTCCCCGCGCCAGATGGTGTCGGTGGCCACCGCCATGATCCCGTTCCTCGAGCACGACGACGCCAACCGCGCGCTCATGGGCTCGAACATGATGCGCCAGGCGGTGCCGCTGCTGAAGGCGGAGTCCCCGCTGGTCGGCACCGGCATGGAGTACCGCGCCGCGACCGACGCCGGTGACGTCATCAAGGCCGAGCAGGACGGTGTGGTCACCGAGGTCTCGGCCGACTACGTCTCCCTGCGCTACGCCGACGGCAGCGACGTCACGCACCGGCTGTCGAAGTTCCACCGCTCCAACCAGGGCACCTCCTTCAACCAGAAGGTGCGCGTCAACGAGGACGACGAGGTGGTGGCCGGTCAGGTCATCGCCGACGGTCCCTCGACCGAGCGCGGCGAGCTGGCGCTGGGCAAGAACCTCCTGGTGGCCTTCATGTCGTGGGAGGGCTACAACTACGAGGACGCGATCATCCTCTCGCAGCGGCTGGTGCAGGACGACGTCCTGTCCTCCATCCACATCGACGAGCACGAGGTCGACGCCCGCGACACCAAGCTGGGCCCCGAGGAGATCACCCGGGACATCCCGAACGTCTCCGAGGAGGTGCTGGCCGACCTCGACGATCGCGGCATCGTCCGCATCGGTGCCGAGGTGACCGCCGGCGACATCCTGGTCGGCAAGGTCACGCCCAAGGGCGAGACCGAGCTGACCCCGGAGGAGCGGCTGCTGCGCGCGATCTTCGGTGAGAAGGCGCGCGAGGTCCGCGACACGTCGCTGAAGGTCCCGCACGGCGAGTCCGGCACCGTCATCGGTGTCCGGGTCTTCGACCGCGAGGAGGGCGACGAGCTGCCGCCGGGCGTGAACCAGCTGGTTCGCGTCTACGTGGCGAAGAAGCGCAAGATCACCGACGGTGACAAGCTCGCGGGCCGCCACGGCAACAAGGGCGTCATCTCCAAGATCCTGCCCGTGGAGGACATGCCGTTCCTGGAGGACGGCACCCCCGTGGACGTCATCCTCAACCCGCTGGGCGTCCCCTCCCGGATGAACCCCGGTCAGGTTCTGGAGATCCACCTCGGGTGGCTCGCCTCCCAGGGCTGGAAGGTCGAGGGCGACACCGAGGAGTGGCAGCGCCGACTCGCGGCGATCGGGGCCGACGACGTCGCGCCGCGCACCAACGTCGCCACCCCGGTGTTCGACGGCGCCCGCGAGGACGAGCTGATCGGCCTCTTCGAGAGCGCCCTGCCGAACCGGGACGGCGACCGGATGGTCATGCCCAGCGGCAAGGCCAATCTGTTCGACGGCCGCTCCGGCGAGCCGTTCCCCGCGCCGATCTCCATCGGCTACATGTACATCCTCAAGCTCCACCACCTCGTGGACGACAAGCTGCACGCCCGGTCCACCGGCCCGTACTCGATGATCACCCAGCAGCCGCTGGGTGGTAAGGCGCAGTTCGGTGGGCAGCGGTTCGGCGAGATGGAGGTGTGGGCGCTGGAGGCGTACGGCGCCGCCTACGCCCTCCAGGAGCTGCTGACCATCAAGTCCGACGACGTGACCGGCCGCGTGAAGGTCTACGAGGCCATCGTCAAGGGCGAGAACATCCCCGAGCCGGGCATCCCCGAGTCCTTCAAGGTGCTCATCAAGGAGATGCAGTCGCTCTGCCTCAACGTGGAGGTGCTGTCCAGTGACGGCATGTCCATCGAGATGCGCGACACCGACGAGGACGTCTTCCGCGCGGCGGAGGAACTCGGTATCGACCTGTCCCGGCGCGAGCCGAGCAGCGTCGAAGAGGTCTGACGGGCCGGGCCGGGACGCGCGCCGAACGGGTGCGCGTCCCGGCCGTCCCCGGACCCCTCATCAGACCACTTGACCGACACATCAACCCTGAGAGGGATTGACGAGAGTGCTCGACGTCAACTTCTTCGACGAACTCCGCATCGGCCTGGCCACCGCCGACGACATCCGCCAGTGGTCCCATGGCGAGGTCAAGAAGCCGGAGACGATCAACTACCGCACCCTGAAGCCGGAAAAGGACGGGCTCTTCTGCGAGAAGATCTTCGGCCCCACCCGGGACTGGGAGTGCTACTGCGGCAAGTACAAGCGCGTCCGCTTCAAGGGCATCATCTGTGAGCGCTGCGGCGTCGAGGTGACCCGCGCCAAGGTGCGCCGTGAGCGGATGGGCCACATCGAACTGGCCGCCCCGGTCACCCACATCTGGTACTTCAAGGGCGTGCCGTCCCGGCTGGGCTACCTGCTGGACCTGGCGCCGAAGGACCTGGAGAAGGTCATCTACTTCGCCGCGTACATGATCACGTACGTGGACGAGGAGCGCCGCACCCGTGACCTGCCCTCCCTGGAGGCGCACGTCTCCGTGGAGCGCCAGCAGATCGAGCAGCGCCGCGACTCCGACCTGGAGAACCGCGCGAAGAAGCTCGAGAACGACCTCGCCGAGCTGGAGGCGGAGGGCGCCAAGTCCGATGTCCGACGCAAGGTCCGCGAGGGTGCCGAGCGGGAGATGAAGCAGCTGCGCGACCGCGCGCAGCGCGAGATCGACCGCCTCGACGAGGTGTGGAACCGCTTCAAGAACCTCAAGGTCCAGGACCTCGAGGGCGACGAGATGCTCTACCGCGAGCTGCGTGACCGGTTCGGCACCTACTTCGACGGCTCGATGGGCGCCGCCGCGCTGCAGAAGCGGCTGGAGACCTTCGACCTCGACGAGGAGGCCGAGCGACTGCGGGAGATCATCCGCACCGGCAAGGGCCAGAAGAAGACCCGCGCCCTCAAGCGCCTCAAGGTCGTCTCCGCGTTCCTGCAGACCTCCAACAGCCCCAAGGGCATGGTCCTGGACTGCGTTCCGGTCATCCCGCCGGACCTGCGTCCGATGGTGCAGCTGGACGGTGGCCGCTTCGCGACCTCCGACCTGAACGACCTGTACCGCCGGGTCATCAACCGCAACAACCGCCTGAAGCGACTGCTGGACCTCGGCGCCCCCGAGATCATCGTGAACAACGAGAAGCGGATGCTCCAGGAGGCCGTCGACGCGTTGTTCGACAACGGCCGTCGCGGTCGGCCGGTGACCGGCCCGGGCAACCGCCCGCTGAAGTCGCTCTCCGACATGCTCAAGGGCAAGCAGGGCCGCTTCCGGCAGAACCTGCTGGGCAAGCGGGTGGACTACTCCGCCCGTTCGGTGATCGTCGTCGGTCCGCAGCTGCGGCTGCACCAGTGCGGTCTGCCCAAGGCGATGGCGCTGGAGCTGTTCAAGCCCTTCGTCATGAAGCGGCTGGTGGACCTCAACCACGCGCAGAACATCAAGTCCGCCAAGCGGATGGTCGAGCGTGGCCGCACGGTCGTGTACGACGTGCTGGAAGAGGTCATCGCCGAGCACCCCGTGCTGCTCAACCGGGCGCCCACCCTGCACCGCCTGGGCATCCAGGCCTTCGAGCCGCAGTTGGTCGAGGGCAAGGCGATCCAGATCCACCCGCTGGTCTGCACCGCCTTCAACGCCGACTTCGACGGCGACCAGATGGCCGTGCACCTGCCGCTGTCGGCGGAGGCCCAGGCCGAGGCCCGCATCCTGATGCTGTCCTCGAACAACATCCTCAAGCCGGCGGACGGTCGTCCGGTGACCATGCCCACCCAGGACATGGTGCTCGGGTTGTTCTTCCTGACCACCGACTCCGAGGGGCGTGAGGTCAAGGGCGCGGAGCGGTCCTTCTCCTCCACCGCCGAGGCCGTCATGGCCTTCGACGCGGGGAGTCTCTCCCTCCAGGCGGAGGTGGACATCCGCTTCCCGATCGGAACCGTGCCGCCGCGCGGCTGGACCCCGCCGGCCCCGGCCGAGGGCGAGGAGCAGGAGTGGCAGCCCGGTGACCCGTTCCGGCTGCGCACCACCCTGGGCCGCGCGCTCTTCAACGAGCTGCTCCCGGAGGACTACCCCTTCGTCGACCGCCCGGTCGGCAAGAAGCAGATCTCCGAGATCGTCAACGACCTGGCCGAGCGCTACCCGAAGATCGTGGTCGCGGCGACGCTGGACAACCTCAAGGCGGCCGGCTACCACTGGTCCACCCGTTCCGGGGTGACCGTGGCGGTCTCCGACATCGTCGTGCCCGAGGCGAAGAAGGGCCTCATCGCCTCCTACGAGGCGCAGGACGAGAAGGTCCAGAAGCAGTACGAGCGCGGTCTGATCACCAAGGACGAGCGCACCCAGGAGCTCATCGGCATCTGGACCAAGGCGACCAACGAGGTCGCGGAGGTCATGAGCGAGAACTTCCCGAAGACCAACTCCATCTTCATGATGGTGGACTCCGGGGCCCGCGGAAACATGATGCAGATGCGGCAGATCGCCGGTATGCGCGGTCTGGTGTCGAACGCCAAGAACGAGACCATCCCGCGTCCGATCAAGGCGTCCTTCCGCGAGGGTCTGTCCGTGCTGGAGTACTTCATCTCCACGCACGGCGCCCGGAAGGGTCTGGCGGACACCGCCCTGCGGACCGCCGACTCGGGTTACCTCACCCGGCGTCTGGTGGACGTCTCCCAGGACGTCATCATCCGCGAGGAGGACTGTGGCACCGAGCGCGGTCTGAAGCTGCCGATCGCCTCCCGGAGCGGCGACGGCGTGCTGCGCAAGGAGGAGAACGTCGAGTCCAGCGTCTACGCCCGATGCCTCGCCGAGGACGTCGTGGTGGACGGCAAGGTGCTGGCCGGTGCCGGCACCGACCTGGGCGACGTGCTCATCGACGAGCTGGTCCGGCACGGCGTGGAGACGGTCAAGACCCGCTCCGTGCTGACCTGCGAGTCCGCCGTGGGCACCTGCGCCATGTGCTACGGCCGTTCGCTGGCCACCGGCAAGCTGGTGGACATCGGCGAGGCGGTCGGGATCATCGCCGCCCAGTCGATCGGTGAGCCCGGTACCCAGCTGACGATGCGTACCTTCCACACCGGTGGTGTGGCCGGTGACGACATCACCCAGGGTCTGCCGCGTGTGGTCGAGCTCTTCGAGGCCCGGCAGCCCAAGGGTGTCGCGCCGATCTCCGAGGCCGCCGGTCGGGTGCGCATCGAGGAGACCGAGAAGACCAAGAAGCTCGTCGTCACGCCGGACGACGGCACCGACGAGCAGCCGTACCCGGTCTCCAAGCGGGCCCGTCTGACCGTCGGCGAGGGCGACCGCGTCGAGGTGGGCCAGCCGCTCACCGTGGGTGCCACCAACCCGCACGACGTGCTGCGCATCCTCGGTCAGCGGGCCGTCCAGGTCTACCTGGTCAACGAGGTGCAGAAGGTCTACAACTCGCAGGGTGTGGCCATCCACGACAAGCACATCGAGATCATCGTGCGGCAGATGCTGCGCCGCGTGACGATCATCGAGTCCGGCGACGCGGAGCTGCTGCCGGGCGAGCTGGTGGAGCGCTCGAAGTTCGAGTCGGAGAACCGTCGTGTGGTCGCCGAGGGCGGGCACCCCGCCTCCGGCCGTCCGCAGCTGATGGGGATCACCAAGGCGTCGCTGGCCACCGAGTCGTGGCTGTCGGCGGCGTCCTTCCAGGAGACGACCCGGGTGCTCACCGACGCGGCGATCAACGCCAAGTCGGACTCCCTGATCGGGCTCAAGGAGAACGTGATCATCGGTAAGCTCATCCCGGCCGGCACGGGTCTGTCCCGGTACCGGAACATCCGGGTGGAGCCGACCGAGGAGGCGAAGGCCGCGATGTACTCGGCCGTCGGTTACGACGACATCGACTACTCGCCCTTCGGCTCCGGCTCCGGCCAGGCGGTGCCGCTGGAGGACTACGACTACGGTCCCTACCAGGGCTGAGGCGCACGGCGCGGGTCGAACACGATCGTGTTCGACCGGCCGACCGCGAGGGCGGTGCTCCCGGGAACGGGGGTGCCGCCCTCGCGGCGTTCCCGCCTCCCCGTGCCGGGTGGATCACCCGGGGTTCCTCGGGCCACCGGGGCCCGGGGGACGGGCGGTCGTTCCTCCGCCCTCGCCGGGGCCAGGGCTCTATTGCGGGGTCACGGGTGTCCGCCCGTTCGTCTCCACCGGTACCCGCGGGGCCGGTTGGTTTTGGAGCACCGGGTTCCGCCCGTCCGGGCCCCGGGCCGGGGCGGTCGTTCCGGTTCCCCGGGGAACCGCGGGCGGGAATCGGGGGTGGGGGAGCCGGGACCGGGTCCCCGGACGGACCGCCCGGCCGGGACGGCGGACCCCGGGACCGGGGGTGCCCGCGGGGTTCCGGAGTCCCGGGAGACCGGAGGTGCGGGCGATCCGCCTCCCCCTCCGGGCCCCGGCCCGGCGGCGGAGGCGTGAGGGCTTCGCCCCCGGGGTAGTGTCACGTGGAGCCCGTGCGGGGCCCTCTCCGATCGACCGGGGAGACATCCGACCGGGGGTCGGCCGACCCGGAAGCCGGCCGGTCCCGGTCGAGGATCGTCGCCGTTCCCGACCCCGCGCCGCGCCCCGGTGCCGACCGGGGATTTCGGGGTTCCCCTTCCGCGTGCCCGGTGGTTTTGACCCGGGCCGTTGCGCTCGGTAGGCTCTGTCCTTGTGCCCGGGGTGTCCCCTGCGCGCGCCCGATCACCGGTCGATGGTTCGTCCGATGAGGCGGTGCGGCCCGCGGAGGTCTCCGGAGCTGCTTGTCGCCCCCACGGGGGGATCCGCAGTCTTCGACACGCCCGACCGCGTGGGTCGGACGCGTGGTCCGGGTTAGTTCCACCAGACGGCACACAGAAACCGGAGAAACCGTGCCAACGATCCAGCAGTTGGTCCGCAAGGGCCGGCAGGACAAGGCCGAGAAGAACAAGACGCTGGCGCTCGACGGTTCGCCGCAGCGCCGCGGCACCTGCACGCGCGTCTTCACGACCACCCCCAAGAAGCCGAACTCGGCCCTGCGCAAGGTGGCGCGTGTCCGCCTGACCAGCGGGATCGAGGTCACGGCCTACATTCCGGGCGAGGGCCACAACCTGCAGGAGCACTCCATCGTGCTCGTGCGCGGCGGCCGTGTCCGGGACCTCCCGGGTGTTCGCTACAAGATCATCCGCGGTTCCCTGGACACCCAGGGCGTCCGCAACCGCAAGCAGGCTCGCAGCCGCTACGGCGCCAAGAAGGAGAAGTAAGCCATGCCACGCAAGGGCCCCGCCCCGAAGCGTCCGGTGCACATCGACCCGGTCTACGGCTCTCCTCTGGTGACCTCGCTCATCAACAAGGTGCTGCTGCACGGCAAGCGTTCCACCGCCGAGCGCATCGTCTACGGTGCGCTGGAGGGCGTGCGGGAGAAGACCGGCAACGACCCGGTCGTCACCCTCAAGCGCGCGCTGGACAACGTCAAGCCGACCCTCGAGGTCCGCTCCCGTCGTGTCGGTGGTGCCACCTACCAGGTGCCGGTCGAGGTTCGTCCCGGTCGTTCCTCCACCCTCGCGCTGCGCTGGTTGGTCGGTTACTCCCGCGCCCGTCGCGAGAAGACCATGACCGAGCGCCTGATGAACGAGCTGATGGACGCCTCCAACGGCCTCGGCGCCTCGGTCAAGAAGCGTGAGGACACTCACAAGATGGCCGAGTCCAACAAGGCCTTCGCGCACTACCGCTGGTAGTCGCCGGCCCTATCGAGACCGAGAGAAGACTGAAGCCTCATGGCTACCACTTCGCTTGACCTGGCCAAGGTCCGCAACATCGGGATCATGGCCCACATCGACGCGGGCAAGACGACCACCACCGAGCGGATCCTGTACTACACGGGTGTCAGCTACAAGATCGGTGAGGTCCACGACGGCGCGGCGACGATGGACTGGATGGCGCAGGAGCAGGAGCGCGGCATCACCATCACCTCCGCGGCGACGACCTGTCACTGGCCGCTCGAGGATGTCGACCACACCATCAACATCATCGACACCCCGGGTCACGTCGACTTCACCGTCGAGGTGGAGCGCTCCCTGCGCGTGCTCGACGGTGCCGTGACGGTGTTCGACGGTGTGGCGGGTGTCGAGCCGCAGTCCGAGACCGTCTGGCGCCAGGCGGACCGGTACGGCGTGCCGCGCATCTGCTTCGTCAACAAGCTCGACCGCACCGGCGCGGACTTCCTGCGTTGCGTGGACATGATCGTGGACCGGCTCAACGCCACCCCGTTGGTCATGCAGCTCCCGATCGGTGCCGAGGGCGGCTTCAAGGGCATCATCGACCTGGTTCGGATGAAGGCCCTGGTCTGGTCCGAGGAGACCAAGCTCGGCGAGATGTACGACATCGTCGACATCCCCGCCGACCTGCAGGACCAGGCCGACGAGTACCGCGCCAAGCTGGTCGAGTCCATCTCCGAGAACGACGACGAGATGATGGAGCTCTTCCTGGAGGGCGAGGAGCCCACCGAGGAGCAGCTCTACGCCGCCGTGCGGCGCATCACCCTCGGGTCCACCGGAGCCGATGGCGCGACCATCACCCCGGTGTTCTGCGGTACCGCGTTCAAGAACAAGGGCGTGCAGCCCCTGCTCGACGCGGTCGTGCGCTACCTGCCCGCTCCGCTCGACGTCGAGGCCATCGAGGGCCAGGACGTCAAGGACAGCGAGAAGGTCATCGCCCGCAAGCCGTCCGAGGACGAGCCGATGTCGGCGCTCGCCTTCAAGATCATGAGCGACCCCCACCTGGGCAAGCTCACCTTCATCCGGATCTACTCCGGTGTGCTGGAGTCCGGCACCCAGGTGCTGAACTCGGTGAAGGGCAAGAAGGAGCGCATCGGCAAGATCTACCGGATGCACGCCAACAAGCGTGAGGAGATCAGCCGCGCGGGTGCCGGCGACATCGTCGCCGTCATGGGTCTGAAGCAGACCACCACCGGCGAGACCCTCAGCGACTCGGCGAGCCCGGTGATCCTCGAGTCGATGGAGTTCCCGAACCCCGTCATCGAGGTCGCGATCGAGCCGAAGTCCAAGGGCGACCAGGAGAAGTTGGGCGTCGCGATCCAGCGGCTGGCCGAGGAGGACCCGTCCTTCCAGGTCAAGACCGACGAGGAGACCGGCCAGACCATCATCTCCGGCATGGGTGAGCTCCACCTCGATGTCCTGGTCGACCGCATGAAGCGGGAGTTCAAGGTCGAGGCGAACGTCGGCAAGCCGCAGGTCGCCTACCGCGAGACCCTGCGTCGGGCCGTCGAGAAGATCGACTACACCCACAAGAAGCAGACCGGTGGTTCCGGTCAGTTCGCGAAGGTGCAGATCGCTCTGGAGCCCCTCGAGGGCGGCGGTTACGAGTTCGAGAACAAGGTCACCGGTGGCCGCATCCCCAGGGAGTACATCCCCTCGGTGGACGCCGGTTGCCAGGAGGCGATGGAGTTCGGCGTGCTCGCCGGCTACCCGCTGACCGGTGTGAAGGTGACCCTGCTCGACGGCGCGTACCACGACGTCGACTCATCCGAGATGGCGTTCAAGATCGCCGGCTCCATGGTCTTCAAGGAGGCCGCCCGCAAGGCCAGCCCGGCCCTGCTGGAGCCGCTGATGGCGGTCGAGGTCACCACGCCCGAGGACTACATGGGCGATGTGATCGGCGACATCAACTCCCGCCGGGGCCAGGTCCAGGCGATGGAGGACCGTAGTGGCGCCAAGGTCGTCAAGGCCCTGGTCCCGCTGTCGGAGATGTTCGGCTACGTGGGAGACCTGCGCAGCAAGACCTCCGGTCGCGCGAGCTACAGCATGCAGTTCGACTCCTACGGCGAGGTTCCCAAGAACGTCGCCGAGGAAATCATCGCGAAGGCCAAGGGCGAGTAATTCCGGATCATCCGGAGTCACTCACCCATTAAGCTGGAGCAAAACGGCAAACGGGGGCGTTCCGCCCCGGGTGCCGGCCCTCGCGAGAGGGCCGGCACCCGGGGGCCCGCCGCCCCCCACCGGCCGACCCGAAGCGAAACGGTCCAGGGTGTCCCCCGCGGGGTCCCGGCCGGTTCGGTACGACCACCTGCAACCCGCTCCGCGCCGTGCGGAGGGGCGTACAGCACCAGTCCACAGGAGGACCCCAGTGGCGAAGGCGAAGTTCGAGCGGACTAAGCCGCACGTCAACATCGGCACCATCGGTCACATCGACCACGGTAAGACCACCCTTACCGCGGCGATCACCAAGGTGCTGCACGACGCGTACCCCGACCTGAACGAGGCCTCGGCCTTCGACCAGATCGACAAGGCTCCCGAGGAGCGCCAGCGCGGTATCACCATCTCCATCGCGCACGTCGAGTACCAGACGGAGAGCCGTCACTACGCCCACGTCGACTGCCCGGGTCACGCGGACTACATCAAGAACATGATCACCGGTGCCGCCCAGATGGACGGCGCCATCCTCGTGGTCGCCGCCACCGACGGTCCGATGCCGCAGACCAAGGAGCACGTGCTCCTGGCCCGTCAGGTCGGCGTCCCCTACATCGTCGTCGCCCTGAACAAGGCCGACATGGTGGACGACGAGGAGATCATGGAGCTCGTCGAGCTCGAGGTCCGTGAGCTGCTCTCCGAGTACGAGTTCCCGGGCGACGACGTGCCGGTCGTCAAGGTCTCCGCGCTCAAGGCCCTCGAGGGCGACCAGGAGTGGGGCAAGAGCGTCCTCGAGCTGATGAAGGCCGTGGACGAGTCCATCCCGCAGCCCGAGCGCGACGTGGACAAGCCGTTCCTGATGCCGATCGAGGACGTCTTCACCATCACCGGTCGCGGTACGGTCGTCACCGGCCGTATCGAGCGCGGTGTCCTGAAGGTCAACGAGACCGTGGACATCATCGGTATCAAGGAAGACAAGACCACCACCACGGTGACCGGTATCGAGATGTTCCGGAAGCTGCTGGACGAGGGTCAGGCCGGTGAGAACGTCGGTCTGCTGCTTCGTGGCATCAAGCGCGAGGACGTCGAGCGCGGCCAGGTCGTCATCAAGCCGGGTTCGGTCACGCCGCACCTGGAGTTCGAGGCCCAGGCCTACATCCTGTCGAAGGACGAGGGTGGTCGCCACACCCCGTTCTTCAACAACTACCGTCCGCAGTTCTACTTCCGGACCACCGACGTGACCGGCGTGGTGCACCTCCCCGAGGGCACCGAGATGGTCATGCCGGGCGACAACACCGAGATGCGCGTTGAGCTGATCCAGCCCATCGCCATGGAGGAGGGCCTGAAGTTCGCCATCCGTGAGGGTGGCCGGACCGTGGGCGCCGGCCAGGTCACCAAGATCCTCAAGTGATCCTCGGCTGACCGGCCGCTCCTCATCGGAGCGCCGCGCGAGCCCTCCGCACCGCCGATTCCGGCGGTGCGGAGGGCTCCTCGTGTTTTCCGGGGATCTCTCCGGCCGGTGGGGCCGGTGATCGGAACGCCCTCCGGACCCGTGGCCGGGACCCGTGGGCGGGACGCGTGGGCGGGACGGGCCGGGGATGCCCCGGGCGGCGTCACCCGCGGTCGCCCCCGATCGCCGGCGTGCCCGCGGACGCGCGCGGGTCGCCCGGGGACGGCCACGCGTGTCGGAGGACGGCCGGGAGGGGTCGTGTGGGCTCCGGGACCGGCCCGATGCCCCCGGGGCCCGCCACAGGGGGCCGGCCCGCGTCGTCGGACCGGTGCGCGGGGCCGGCATCGGGCGGCCCCGGCATCGTGCGGGGCCGGCATCGGGCGGCCCCGGGGCGCGAGGGCCGACCGGTCGGGCCGACGGTTTCCGGCCGGCCGGAAACCGTCGGCGCGGGTCGTCCCCGCCGCCGTTCGCCGTCCGTTCGGCGCTCCGTCCGTCCGTTCGGCGCGGGCCCGACAACCGTTCGGCGCATCCGTCCGACGCTGGGCGATCGGGCCGGTGGGGACGGTGCGGCGGGGGAGTGACCTTCCTTACATTCCCCGCACGCCCCGGGCGTTCACCCGGCGGAAACACAACGCACCCCTGGAGCCGGCCATGACGACGACGCATACCGCCCCCGAGGCCACCGACCCTCCACCGGGCGGCGACCTGAGGTCCCGTTCGGTCGCCATGCACGAGGACCCCCGCTTCATCGACCTGCGGCGCCGGCTGGTGCGGTTCGTCGCCCCGATGAGCATCGCCTTCATGGCCTGGTACCTGCTGTACGTGATCATGTCCGCCTTCGCGCGCGACGTGCTCGCCGTGATCGTGGTGGGGAACGTCAACCTCGCCCTGGTCTTCGGGGTGCTGCAGTTCGTCACGACCTTCGGCATCGCCGTGTGGTACGCCCGTTACGCCGGCCGCCGCCTCGACCCGCTCGCCGACGAACTGCGCGGTGAACTGGAAGCCGGACCGGCCGGAGCCGTCGACGCCGCCGAGCGCACCGCCGACACCGCCCCCTCCGCCGGCACCGCCGGGCGTTCCACCGACTCCGGGGAGGCCCGCTCGTGAACGGCGTCCAGATCGCGCAGGCCGGCGAGGGCCGGCTGATCACCGTCCTGCTCTTCACCGTCATGATCGCCCTGACCCTGGGCATCACGCTGTGGGCCAGTCGGCAGGTCAAGTCCGCCACCGACTTCCACTCCGGCGGTCGCGGCTTCTCCGGTATGCAGAACGGCTTCGCCATCGGCAGCGACTACATGTCGGCCGCCTCCTTCCTCGGCATCGCCGGCATGATCGCCCTCTTCGGCTACGACGGGTTCCTGTACTCCATCGGCTTCCTCGTCGCCTGGCTGGTGGCGCTCCTGCTCGTCGCCGAGCTGCTGCGCAACTCCGGCCGCTACACCATGGCGGACGTGCTCTCCTACCGGATGCGCCAGCGCCCGGTGCGGACCGCCGCCTCGGTCTCCACCCTCACCGTCTCGATCTTCTACCTGCTGGCGCAGATGGTCGGCGCGGGCGCCCTGATCGCCCTGCTGCTCGGCATCCAGCCCGGTGAGACCTACCTCGGCATGAGCGCCGAGGCCGCCAAGATCGCGGGCATCGTGGTCGTCGGCATCCTGATGATCGTCTACGTGACCTTCGGTGGCATGAAGGGCACCACCTGGGTGCAGATCGTCAAGGCGGTCATGCTCATGGGGGGCGCCGCCCTGCTGACCGTGATGGTCCTGGCGGTCTACGGCTTCAACTTCGGTGCCCTGATGAACGACGCGGCACAGGCCAGCGGCGTCGGCAGCTCGTTCCTGGAGCCCGGTCAGCGGTACGGCGTGGAGGTCGCCGGCGACGCCTGGCAGACCCTGGTCAACAAGCTGGACCTGATCAGCCTCGGCCTCGCGCTGGTACTGGGCACCGCCGGTCTGCCGCACATCCTGATCCGCTTCTACACCGTCCCGGACTCCAAGGCGGCCCGGAAGTCGGTCAACTGGGGCATCGGCCTCATCGGCTCCTTCTACCTGATGACCCTGGTGCTGGGCTTCGGCGCCGCCGCCCTGGTCGGTCGGGACGCCATCGTGGCGCAGAACGCGGCCGGCAACACCGCCGCCCCGCAGCTGGCCGAGGAGGTCGGCGTGCACTTCGGCGGCGACCTGCTGGGCGCGATCATGCTGGCGCTCATCGCGGCCGTCGCCTTCGCCGCGATCCTGTCCACCGTCGCCGGTCTGACGATCGCCTCCTCGTCCTCCCTCGCCCACGACTTCTACAACAACGTGATCCGGCGCGGGAAGGCGAGCGAGAAGGAGGAGATCAAGGTCGCGCGGCTGGCCGCCTTCGGTGTCGGCGTGGTCGCGATCGTCCTGGCGATCTTCGCGCAGAACCTCAACGTGGCCTTCCTGGTGGCACTGGCCTTCGCCATCGCCGCCTCGGCCAACCTGCCGACGGTGCTGCTGAGCCTGTTCTGGAAGCGGTTCAACACCACCGGAGCCCTGGCCGGCATCTACGGTGGTCTGGCGAGCGCCCTGATCCTGGTGTTCTTCTCGCCGGTGGTCTCCGGCAAGGTGAACGCCGATGGTGACAGCCTCTCGCTCTTCCCCGCCGGCGTGGACTTCGCCTGGTTCCCGCTGGAGAACCCCGGCCTGGTCTCCATCCCCCTCGGCCTGCTGTGCGCGGTGGTCGGCACCCTCCTGTCCAAGGAGACCGACCCCGAGCGCTTCGCCGAGCTCCAGGTCCGCGCCCTCACCGGCGCCGGCGCGGAGGGGGCGAACAACCACTGACGATCCTCCTCCCCGGATCGCGCGGGTCCCGTCGGGCCCGCACGATCCCGCGGCGGGGGACCGGTGCCCGGATCGGCGAAGCCCCCTCGCCGTCCGCTCCCCTCCCCGGTTCCCCGTCGCCCGCCCCGGCGGACCGCCCCCGAATCCGGCCGGTGGGCGGCCCACCGAAGGCGACACCCGGCCCCGGGTCCCGCGCGGACCCGGGGCCGGGGCGTGCCCGTGGACCCGCGGGGACCCGCAACCGCCAGGTCACGGGGCACGTGGGAGATTCGCCACGGGGTTCGGCACCGGCCGGTACCGGTCGGGGATCCCCTCGGCCCGGCCGGCGGGACACGCTTCGATGACACCGGGGTGCCCCGTTCGTCCCAACCCTGTGGTCCGGGGTCCGCCCGGGTTACCGTTCCGCTCATGTTGGACCGGATGCGCCGCCGCTCCCTCCCCGCGGAGCACACCGCCGCCGTGCTCGCCGCGGCCGCGGAGGTCGACGAGGCGCTCGGGGACGGCCTGCGCGGACGCGGCGCCGGGCTCGCCGCCCGTCGGCTGCGCCGCCTGTTGGACGCCGACGCGGTGCTGCTCGCCGGCCTCGACGGACCGCCCACCGTCGCCGGTCCCGCGCCGGCCCCGGAGCTGCGTGCCGAGTTGGTCGGCCGCCCCCACGAGCACGGCACCGTCGTGCGGATCGGGGACTGGGCCGCCGCCCCGCTGCTGGTCGCCGGGGAACCCGCCGGGGTGCTCGCCGCCGCCGGGGCCGACGAGGCGGCCCTGACGGCCGCGGCCACCCTGGTCGCCCGCAGCCTGGACCACGCCGACCTGCGGCGGGCCAGGGCCCGCATCGCCCGCGCCGACCTGCGCACACTGCGCGCCCAGATCTCCCCGCACTTCCTGCACAACGCCCTGGCGGTGATCGCCGCCCGCATCCGCACCGACCCCGACCGGGCCCGCGGGCTGCTCACCGACTTCGCCGACTACCTGCGCTACAGCTTCTCCTCGCGCGGTGACTACGCCACCGTCGCCGACGAGCTCCAGGCCGTGCAGACCTACCTGGAGCTGCAACGTGCCCGCTTCGACGACCGCATGGAACTGACCGTGCGGATGGCCCCGGAGATCCTGCCGGTGGCCATCCCCTTCCTGATCATCCAGCCGCTGGTGGAGAACGCCGTGCGGCACGGACTGGAACCGAAACCCGGCCCCGGTTCGATCACCGTCTCCGGCTACGGCGAGGGCCCGCTGTGCGTCATCGAGGTCGAGGACGACGGGGTGGGGATGGATCCCGACCTGGCCCGCGCGATCCTCGCCGGTTCCGGCCCGCCGGCCAAACGGGTCGGCGTGGCCAACGTCGACCAGCGCCTGCGGGCGGTCTACGGACCCGAGCACGGTCTGGTCATCGAGACCGCGCCCGGCAGCGGCACCAGGGTCATCGTCCGCGTCCCCCGATTCCGGCGAGGAGTGTCCGCCGCATGACCGCCCCACCGTCCGCCACCGGTCCGGGAGCCCTGCGGCTCCTGGTGGTGGAGGACGAGAACTTCACCCGCGCCGAACTCGCGGACCTGCTCGCCGACCTGCCCGGCGTCGGTGACGTCCAGGAGGCCGACAGCGGCGAGGCCGCCGTGCGCCGGATCGGCACCGAGAGCTTCGACGCCGTCTTCCTGGACATCTCCATGCCCGGACTGGACGGCATGGAGGTCGCCCGGGTGCTCAGCGCGCTCTCCGAACCGCCCGCCATCGTCTTCGTCACCGCCTCGGAACGGCACGCCGTGGAGGCGTTCGGCATCGGTGCCGCCGACTACCTGCTCAAACCGGTCCGGCCGGAGCGGCTCGCCGAGGCGGTGGGCCGCGTCCGGGCGCTGCGCCGCCCACCGGCCGGGAACCCGCGGCCCCCGGCGGACGAGCTGTCGGTGGTGCAGATCGAGACCGGGCGGCACACCGTCTTCGTGCGCCGCGACGACGTGCAGTTCGCCGAGGCGCACGGCGACTACGTGCGACTGCACACCGAGGGCGACACCCACCTGATCCGGCTCTCGCTGTCCTACCTGGAGGAGGTGTGGGGGCCGGCCGGGTTCGTCCGCGCCCACCGCGGCTACCTGGTGGCGGTCCGCTGGATCCGCGACCTGCGCGTCACCGGCTCCGCCGGACTGCTGGCCTGCACCCCGGCGGGTGACGTGCCGGTCAGCCGGCGGCACGCCCGGGCGCTGAAGGAGCGGCTGCTGGCGGCGGTCCGCGACGACCCGGGGACCGGCGGGCGATGAGCCCGGAGCGCCGGCGGGTCCGGGTGACCAGCCCGCAGACCCGGCTCGCCCTGGCCCGCGGCCATCGCCCGCCGCACGGCCTGCTCGTCCCCGGCTCGCCCGGTGCCCCGGACGACGGCATCGGGGACCCGGCCGAACGGGCCCTCGCGGAGGAGGTCTTCCGGCGGCAGCGACGGCTCGCGGTGCGGACCATGGTGCTGCTCGGCACGTTGCTGTTCGGCCTCAGCGGGCTGCTGGCCCTGTGGCCGGCGCCGGACCCGACCCGGATAGCGGGGATCCCCGCCTCCTGGCTGCTGCTGATGACGGCCAGCTATCCACTGCTGTTGCTCAGCGCGGTGATCCATGTGCGGCGGGCCGAGCGCATCGAACGGGTGGGGAGCCCGGGGAGCCCGCGGCCGGGACCCGGCCCCGGGGAACCCGGCGACACCCGGGAGTCCTCCGGGCCGCCCGGGTCCCGGGTCCCGGGGCCCGGGGCGGTGCCGGGCGGGAGGTCCGACCCACGGCCGCGCCCGGCGTCCGATCCCTCGTCCGATACCTTGTCCGACCCGGTGCCGGGTGGGGGTGAGCGACCGTGACCGGGATGCTCGCCATCGGCCTGCTGCTGGTCACCAGCGTCCTGATCGGTGTGTACGGGGTGCGCGCGGCCCGCAGCGCTCCCGACTTCCTCATCGCCTCCCACCAGGTGCGCCCCGGCTGGAACGCCATGGCCATCGCGGGGGAGTACGTCTCCGCCGCCTCGGTGCTCGGCCTCGCGGGCCTGATGCTCAAGGAGGGCGTGGGCACGCTCTGGTACGCGGTCGGCTTCACCGCCGGCTACGTCGCGGTGGCCGCCCTGGTCGCGGGTCCCATGCGACGCTCGGGCGCCTACACCGTGCCGGACTTCGCCGAGTACCGGCTCGGCTCGCCGACCATCCGCCGCCTGTGCGCGCTCATCGTGTTGGTGATCATGTGGCTGTACCTGGTGCCGCAGTTCAAGGGCGCCGGAGTGGTCCTGCACCTGGTCAGCGGCACTCCCTACTGGGTGGGGGTGGTGTTGGCGGGACTGGTGGTCTCGGTCTCCATCGCGGTGGGCGGGATGCGCTCGGCGACCTACGTGCAGGGGTTCCACTACCTGGTGAAGCTGCTGTTCATCGCGGTGCCGGCGATCGTGCTGGTGGTCGGGGCGGGGGAGGGCGCCCGGGCGGAGGCGCTGCGGGTGGACACCACCGAGTGGAGCCGTCCGCTGCTGGACGTCGGCGGATCGGGGCAGCCGCTGCTGGCGACCTGGTCGGTGCTGCTGGCCACGACCCTGGGCGCGGTGGGCCTGCCGCACGTGATCATGCGCTTCCACACCAGCCCGACGGCGCGGATAGCCCGCCGGGTCGCGGTCGGCGTGATCGTGCTGCTCGGGGTCTTCTACCTGTTCCCCGCGGTGTACGGGCTGCTGGGGCGGGTCTTCACCCCGGAGCTGGCGACCACCGGCGACACCGACACGGTGACCGTGGTGCTGCCCGCGCAGATCGTGCCCGGCACCTGGGGGGCGGTGCTGACGGCGGTGGTCGCGGCCGGCGCCTTCGCGGCCTTCCTGTCCACCTCCTCCGGCCTGCTGCTGGCACTCGCCGGCGGGCTCTCCCACGACCTGGCGCGGGACGGCGCGCGCGGTCTGCCACGCCTGCGGTTGGCGGTGGCGGGCGGCACGCTGGTGGCGGTGCTGCTCTCGCTCCCCGCCGCCCGGGTGGACATCAACGTCCTGGTGGGGTGGGCCTTCGCGGTGGCGGCCTCGACGTTCTGCCCGCTGCTGGTGCTGGGCATCTGGTGGCGGGGCCTGACCGCGACGGGCGCGGCGGCGGGCCTGGCCACCGGGGTGTGCGCCGCCACCGGGGCCGCCCTGACCTCGGCGATGACGGAGACCGGGCCGGGGGCGGTGACCGTGCTGCTCGCACAGCCGGCGGCGTGGACGGTGCCGTTGGCGTTCGCCGTGATGATCGGAGTCTCCCGGGTGCGACGCTGGGGGGTTCCACCCTCGTGGGCCGGGCACGCGGTGCTGCGGCTGCACGCGCCGACCCCGCGCGACGGCTGATCGTCGATCCCTCTTTCCCCGCCCGCTCAGCGGGGGAGGAGGGTGTCCACGTCGATCTCGATCTTGGCGCCGATGCCCTCGGGCAGGACGAGGGTCTCGCCGGGACGGTGGACGCCGCGGGTGCGGTACCCGTCCTCCCGGGGGTCGGTGAGCAGGACGACTTCCCCTTCCCGACGGTTGCCGATGAGGTATACCGGGATGCCGGCCCGGGCGTAGAGGAGGGGCTTGGTGACGGTGTCGTTGACGTGGTTGCCCGAGGTGATCTCCACGACCATGCGAAAGACCCGCGGGTCGAGGCAGTTGTAGGCGACGACGTGTTCGAGGGCGTCGGCGTCGACCACCGCGAGGTCGGGGATGACGTAGTCCTCGTCACCGGTGGGCAGCCACAACCCGATTCCCCGCAGGACCTTGGTCTCCCCCCGGTGCAACTCGGCCAGGGCCAGGGTGAGGCCGGTGAGCGAGTCGGCGTGATGGCCGTCGGGTGGTGGGTTCACGATGAGTCGTCCCTCGAGGATCTCCGGTCGGTGGCCGGGTAGCTCGCGGAAGACCACCTCGGCCAGGTCGATGAGGCCCGTCACCGATCGCGCCGCGGGCGGGCTCGGCCGGTCCTCCGTCCTCTCCGGGGCGGGGGCCTGTTCCGGGGTGATGGTCATGTCGGTGCTCCTGTCCGCGTCGCGTGCCACGGGACCCCACCTCCGAGCGTAGGGGGGTGATCACCGTCCGGTGACCACGGGGATGATTCTCGCCGGTGGTGCGGACGCGCGCCGGGGGTGCGCGGAACGTGTCGCGCGCCGAAATCGGGAAAACCGGAAAACCGATCATTGAGCTGACCGTCGGTCGGTGCCGGGTCCGCGAACACTCGCCGGTGTGAGGGTCGTCACGGTCCGGCCGGGGTGTTCGGCCCGATTGGCGGGCGCTGTGTCCGGTATGGCACACTGGGCGGGTTGCTCGGTTGAGTGCCGATGCCGCGCGCCTCCCGCCGGGAGGACCGGAAGCGAGTCCCAATGTATTCGTCACCCCTGATCAGGGGTGGAAGTACCGGGATCTTCCGGGAAGCGTCGGTGGGGTGCCGACCAGGCACCTGGTGGACACCATCCCCCCGCCGCCCGCCGGAGAAACCCTCCGGAGGGTTTTCCATTGCGGTGAAATCCGTTCGGAAAGCGCGACACGCCCGACCGCGTGGGTCGAGCGAAGCGCAAGGCGAGGGGTCGGGGAGACCCGAATCCACCGGGTTCCGGAGCGTTGACCCAGAGAACAGGACTACGAACCAGCCATGGCGGGACAGAAGATCCGCATCCGGCTCAAGGCCTACGACCACGAGGTCATCGACAACTCGGCGAAGAAGATCGTCGAGACGGTGACCCGTACCGGTGCGTCGGTCGCGGGCCCGGTGCCGCTGCCCACAGAGAAGAACGTGTACTGCGTCATCAAGTCGCCGCACAAGTACAAGGACTCGCGCGAGCACTTCGAGATGCGCACCCACAAGCGTCTGATCGACATCCTCGACCCGACTCCCAAGACCGTTGACTCGCTGATGCGCCTGGACCTTCCGGCCGGCGTCGACATCGAGATCAAGCTCTGAGGGGTGCGCTGAAGATGACCAAGCAGATCAAGGGCGTCCTGGGCGAGAAGCTCGGCATGACCCAGGTCTGGGACGAGAACAACCGTGTCGTCCCGGTAACCGTGGTCAAGGCCGGCCCCTGTGTCGTGACCCAGGTCCGCACCGCGGACCGCGACGGCTACAACGCCGTCCAGATCGCCTTCGGCGAGATCGACCCCCGCAAGGTGAACAAGCCCCTCAAGGGCCACTTCGCCAAAGCGGGCGTCACCCCCCGTCGTCACCTGGTGGAGATCCGCACCGCGGACGCCTCCGAGTACACCACCGGCCAGGAAGTCACGGCCGAGGTGTTCGAGTCCGGCCTCAGGGTGGACGTGACCGGGAAGTCCAAGGGCAAGGGCACCGCCGGTGTCATGAAGCGCCACGGCTTCCGCGGTGGCAAGGCGTCCCACGGTGCCCACCGCGTGCACCGCAAGCCCGGATCGATCGGTGGCTGCGCCACCCCCGGCCGCGTGTTCAAGGGCATGCGGATGGCGGGTCGCACCGGTAACGAGCGGGTGACCACCCAGAACCTGACCGTCCACGCCGTTGACGCGGAGAAGGGACTGCTGCTCATCAAGGGCGCGGTTCCCGGTCCGAACGGCGGCCTCGTCCTGGTCCGCACCGCGGCCAAGGGGGCCTGAGGTTAAACGATGACCACCAACATTGACATCCTCTCGCCGGCCGGCGACAAGACCGGTTCCGTCGAACTCCCCTCGGAGATCTTCGACGCGCAGGTCAGCATTCCGCTGATCCACCAGGTCGTCGTCGCCCAGCTGGCCGCTGCCCGCCAGGGCACGCACAAGACCAAGACCCGCGGCGAGGTTCGCGGCGGTGGCCGCAAGCCGTACCGCCAGAAGGGCACCGGCCGCGCGCGCCAGGGTTCGACCCGCGCCCCGCAGTTCGCCGGTGGTGGCGTGGTCCACGGCCCCGTGCCGCGTGACTACTCCCAGCGGACCCCCAAGAAGATGAAGGCCGCCGCCCTGCGCGGTGCCCTCTCCGACCGGGCCCGCCACCAGCGCGTGCACGTCGTCTCCGGCGTCGTGGACGGCGAGGTCTCGACCAGGGCCGCCAAGACCCTCTTCGGGAAGATCAGCGAGCGCAAGAACCTGCTCCTGATCGCCGAGAAGGGCGAGCGCGACGCCTGGCTGTCGGCCCGCAACCTGCCGCAGGTCCACATCCTGGAGCCGACGCAGCTGAACACGTACGACGTGCTCGTCTCGGACGACGTGGTCTTCACCAAGGCCGCCTTCGACAGCTTCGTCGCCGGCCCGACCAAGTCCGAAGGGAGCGAGGCCTGATGAGCGAGGCGACCACCGTCACCGCCGAGGGCGTGACCAGCAAGACCTTCACGGACCCCCGTGATGTCCTGCTCCGCCCCGTGGTCTCGGAGAAGAGCTACGCGCTGCTGGACGAGAACAAGTACACGTTCGTCGTCGACACGCGCGCCAACAAGACCCAGATCAAGCAGGCCGTCGAGGCGGTCTTCTCGGTCAAGGTCGCCGGGGTCAACACCATCAACCGGCAGGGCAAGCGCAAGCGCACCCGCACCGGTTTCGGGAAGCGCGCGGACACCAAGCGCGCCATCGTGACCCTCGCCGAGGGCGAAACCATCGACATCTTCGGCGGCCCGGTCTCCTGACGGAGGTCCGAGCCGTCCGATACCGGACGAGGACATAAGAATGGGAATCCGCAAGTACAAGCCGACGACTCCGGGCCGTCGTGGCGCCAGTGTCGCCGACTTCGTCGAGATCACGCGGTCCACGCCGGAGAAGTCGCTGGTCCGCCCGCTGCACAGCAAGGGTGGTCGGGACAACTCCGGCCGGGTGGCCGTCCGTCACCAGGGTGGTGGCCACAAGCGGGCCTACCGCCTGATCGACTTCCGTCGGCACGACAAGGACGGTGTGCCGGCCAAGGTCGCGCACATCGAGTACGACCCGAACCGCACCGCGCGCATCGCGCTGCTGCACTACGCCGACGGTGAGAAGCGCTACATCATCGCGCCTGCCGGCCTGAAGCAGGGCGACCGCGTCGAGAACGGTCCGGGCTCCGACATCAAGCCCGGCAACAACCTGCCGCTGCGTCACATCCCGGTCGGTACGGTCATCCACGCCATCGAGCTGCGGCCCGGCGGCGGCGCCAAGTTCGCCCGTTCCGCGGGCGCCTCGGTGCAGCTGCTGGCGCGCGAGGGGCGCATGGCGCACCTCCGCATGCCCTCCGGTGAGATCCGCCTGGTCGACGTCCGCTGCCGCGCCACCGTTGGCGAGGTCGGCAACGCCGAGCAGTCGAACATCAACTGGGGCAAGGCCGGCCGGATGCGCTGGAAGGGCGTCCGCCCGAGCGTTCGCGGTGTGGTCATGAACCCCGTGGACCACCCGCACGGCGGTGGTGAGGGCAAGACCTCCGGTGGTCGTCACCCGGTCTCGCCCTGGGGCAAGAAGGAAGGACGTACTCGCTCGCCGAAGAAGGCCAGCAACAAGTACATCGTCCGCCGCCGCAAGACGAACAAGAAGCGCTAGGAGCAGGCCACGATGCCGCGCAGTCTGAAGAAGGGGCCCTTCGTCGACGACCACCTCAGCAAGAAGGTGGATGTTCAGAACGAAGCAGGCACCAAGAACGTCATCAAGACCTGGTCCCGCCGCTCCATGATCGTCCCGGCGATGCTCGGGCACACGATCGCGGTGCACGACGGTCGCAAGCACGTCCCGGTGTTCGTCACCGAGTCGATGGTCGGCCACAAGCTCGGCGAGTTCGCGCCGACCCGCACCTTCCGCGGCCACGTGAAGGACGACCGCAAGTCGCGTCGTCGCTGACCGACGGGTTGCGAGACAAGATGATTGACACCGAAGGGACAACCATGGAAGCCAGGGCCCAGGCGCGGTACATCCGCGTCACGCCCATGAAGGCCCGCCGTGTGGTGGACCTCATCCGTGGCATGGACGCCACGGAGGCCCGGGCGGTCCTGCGTTTCGCCCCGCAGGCCGCGAGTGAGCCGGTCGGCAAGGTGCTGGACAGCGCCATCGCCAACGCCGCGCACAACTACGACCACACCGATGTCGACACGCTCTTCATCAAGGAGGCGTACGTCGACGAGGGCCCGACCCTCAAGCGGTTCCGTCCGCGCGCGCAGGGTCGCGCCTACCGGATCCGGAAGCGGACCAGCCACATCACCGTGGTCCTCGGCAACAAGGAAGGGACCCGGTAATGGGACAGAAGGTCAATCCGCACGGGTTCCGGCTCGGCATCACCACCGACTTCAAGTCGCGTTGGTACGCCGACAAGCTGTACAAGGACTACGTCAAGGAAGACGTCGCGATCCGTCGCATGCTCACCAGTGGCATGGAGCGGGCCGGCATCTCCAAGGTGGAGATCGAGCGCACCCGTGACCGGGTTCGCGTCGACGTCCACACCGCCCGGCCGGGCATCGTCATCGGCCGTCGCGGTGCCGAGGCCGACCGTCTCCGGGGCAACCTGGAGAAGCTGACCGGCAAGCAGATCCAGTTCAACATCCTCGAGGTGAAGAACCCGGAGCTGGACGCCCAGCTGGTGGCCCAGGCCGTCGCCGAGCAGCTCGCCTCCCGGGTCTCCTTCAGGCGGGCCATGCGCAAGAGCATGCAGTCCACCCTGAAGGCCGGCGCCAAGGGCATCAAGGTCATGTGCAGCGGTCGGCTCGGCGGCGCGGAGATGTCGCGCTCCGAGTTCTACCGCGAGGGCCGCGTGCCCCTGCACACCCTGCGCGCCAACGTGGACTACGGCTTCTTCGAGGCCCGTACCTCCTTCGGCCGCATCGGCGTGAAGGTGTGGATCTACAAGGGCGATGTGAAGAACATCTCCGAGGTCCGCGCCGAGAACGCCGCCGCCCGCGCCGGTAACCGTCCCTCCCGTGGCGGCGGCGGCGGTTCCGACCGTCCGGCGCGCGGTGGTCGCGGTGAGCGCGGTGGCCGTGGTCGCAAGCCGCAGCAGAACGCTCCGGCCGAGGCCGCACGGGCCGAGACCGGCGCCGCCGCGGCGTCGCCCGACAGCTCCGGAAAGGAGGGCTGACCCCATGCTGATCCCGCGCAGGGTCAAGCACCGCAAGCAGCACCACCCCAAGCGCAAGGGCATGGCCAAGGGCGGCACCGAGGTGGCGTTCGGCGAGTGGGGCATCCAGGCGGTCACCGCCGCTTATGTGACGAACCGGCAGATCGAGGCCGCACGTATCTCGATGACCCGGCACATCAAGCGTGGCGGCAAGGTGTGGATCAACATCTACCCCGACCGTCCGCTGACCAAGAAGCCCGCCGAGACCCGCATGGGTTCCGGTAAGGGTTCGCCGGAGTGGTGGGTCGCGAACGTCAAGCCCGGTCGGGTGATGTTCGAGCTTTCCTACCCGAACGAGAAGATCGCCCGTGAGGCGCTGATCCGCGCCTCGCACAAGCTTCCGATGAAGTGCCGGATCGTGCGGCGCGAGACCGGGGAGGCGTGATGGCTGCCGGTACCAAGACGGCCGAGCTGCGCGAGCTGAACAACGAGGAACTCGTCGTGAAGCTGCGCGAGGCCAAGGAGGAGCTGTTCCGCCTCCGCTTCCAGGCGGCGACCGGGCAGCTGGAGAACAACAGCCGGCTCAAGGCCGTCCGCAAGGACATCGCCAGGATCTACACCCTGATGCGTGAGCGCGAGCTGGGCATCGAGACGGTGGAGAGTGCCTGATGAGTGAGAAGAATGTGACTGCCGAGAACGCCGGCGAGCGTGGTCGCCGCAAGACCCGTGAGGGTCTGGTCGTCAGCGACAAGATGGACAAGACCGTCGTCGTCGCCGTCGAGCACCACGTCAAGCACGCCCTGTACGGCAAGATCATCCGCCGTACCAACAAGCTCAAGGTGCACGACGAGCAGAACGCCGCGGGCATCGGCGACCGGGTCCTGTTGATGGAGACCCGTCCGCTGTCCGCGACCAAGCGCTGGCGCATCGTCGAGATCCTCGAGAAGGCCAAGTAACCCCCTGAGTTTTCTCAGGACCGGTTCCGCCAGGCTCGGCGGGGGCCCTCGCGGTCATCCGTGACGGCCCCCGCCGGGAACCGGCAGACAATCAGGAGAGAGACGTGATCCAGCAGGAGTCGCGACTTCGGGTCGCCGACAACACCGGTGCGAAGGAAATCCTTTGCATCCGTGTGCTCGGTGGCTCGGGTCGGCGCTACGCGGGCATCGGCGACGTCATCGTCGCCACCGTCAAGGACGCGATCCCCGGCGGCAACGTGAAGAAGGGTGACGTCGTCAAGGCCGTCATCGTTCGCGCCGTCAAGGAGCGTCGTCGTCCGGACGGCTCGTACATCCGCTTCGACGAGAACGCCGCCGTGATCCTCAAGAACGACGGCGACCCCCGCGGTACCCGTATCTTCGGCCCCGTCGGCCGCGAGCTGCGCGAGAAGAAGTTCATGAAGATCATCTCGCTGGCGCCGGAGGTGCTGTAACCGATGAAGATCAAGAAGGGCGACCTGGTTCAGGTCATCACCGGTAAGGACAAGGGCAAGCAGGGCAAGGTCATCGTGGCCTACCCCCGCGAGGACCGCGTCCTGGTCGAGGGTGTCAACCGGGTCAAGAAGCACACCAAGGCCGGGCAGACCGCCCGCGGGTCGAAGACCGGCGGCATCGTGACCACCGAGGCCCCCGTCCACGTGAGCAACGTCGCGCTGGTCGTGGAGCAGGACGGCAAGAAGGTCACCACCCGCGTGGGTTACCGCTTCGACGACGAGGGCAACAAGATCCGCGTTGCCAAGCGGACCGGTGAGGACATCTGATGACTGCCACCACCTACGCACCGCGGCTGAAGCAGCGGTACCGCGAGGAGATCCAGGGCAAGCTGCGCGAGGAGTTCTCCTACGAGAACGTCATGCAGATCCCCGGGCTGACCAAGATCGTGGTCAACATGGGTGTGGGCGACGCCGCCCGCGACTCCAAGCTGATCGAGGGCGCCGTGCGCGACCTCACCACGATCACCGGCCAGAAGCCGGCCGTGACCAAGGCCCGCAAGTCCATCGCGCAGTTCAAGCTGCGCGAGGGTCAGCCGATCGGCGCGCACGTCACGCTGCGCGGCGACCGCATGTGGGAGTTCCTGGACCGGCTGCTGTCGCTGGCGCTGCCGCGCATCCGTGACTTCCGGGGTCTGTCGCCCAAGCAGTTCGACGGTCGCGGCAACTACACCTTCGGTCTCACCGAGCAGGTCATGTTCCACGAGATCGACCAGGACAAGATCGACCGGGTCCGGGGCATGGACATCACCGTGGTCACCACGGCGACCAACGACGACGAGGGCCGCGCCCTGCTGCGTCACCTCGGATTCCCGTTCAAGGAGGCGTGAGCCATGGCGAAGAAGGCCCTGATTGCCAAGGCGGCCCGCAAGCCCAAGTTCGCCGTGCGTGCCTACACGCGCTGCCAGCGTTGCGGCCGGCCGCACTCCGTGTACCGCAAGTTCGGCCTGTGCCGTGTGTGCCTGCGTGAGATGGCGCACCGCGGCGAGCTGCCGGGCGTGACGAAGAGTTCCTGGTAACCGCCGTTCCCGGCGGTCATCGGAACTCTCTCGGCAAGTAACTCGGACGGCGGGGCGGCCCGATTTTCTCCACCAACGGTTCGGTGAACTAAGGTGGAAGGGTTGGGCGCCCGCCGCCCCGAATCGACTTACTACGCCGTAGGTCCCCGCTCCACACCCGTCCCGCCCCGAGCGGGGAGAGGGACGGAGCAGACAGGAAACCACGGCGAGAGAGGCCCAAGGCCATCACATGACCATGACTGATCCGATCGCAGACATGCTGACGCGTCTGCGGAACGCCAACTCGGCTTACCACGACTCCGTGGCGATGCCGCACAGCAAGATCAAGTCGCACATCGCGGAGATCCTCCAGCAGGAGGGTTACATCACCGGTTGGAAGACCGAGGACGCCCGGGTCGGGCGGAGCCTGGTCCTGGAGCTGAAGTACGGCCCCAACCGTGAGCGCTCGATCGCCGGCCTGAAGCGGATCTCCAAGCCGGGCCTTCGGGTCTACGCCAAGTCCACCGCGCTGCCGCGGGTGCTCGGCGGCCTCGGCGTGGCGATCATCTCCACGTCGCACGGTCTGCTCACCGACAAGCAGGCGCAGAAGAAGGGCGTGGGCGGGGAAGTCCTCGCCTACGTCTGGTAACGGAAGGGAACGGAGGAAAAGCAATGTCGCGTATCGGCAAGCTCCCCATCCAGGTTCCCGCCGGTGTGGACGTCACCATCGACGGCCGGACGGTCGGAGTGAAGGGTCCCAAGGGGAACCTTTCGCACACCATCGTCGAGCCCATCGAGGTCGCGCGGGCCGAGGACGGCGCCATCGTCGTCACCCGCCCCAACGACGAGAACCGGAACAGGGCCCTGCACGGCCTGTCCCGCACGCTGGTGGCGAACATGATCACTGGCGTGACCGATGGCTACAGCAAGCGCCTGGAGATCAGCGGTGTGGGTTACCGCGTCCAGGCCAAGGGTTCGAACCTCGAGTTCTCCCTGGGCTACAGCCACCCGATTCTGGTCGAGGCGCCCGAGGGGATCACCTTCGCGGTGGAGACCCCGACCCGGCTGACCGTCCAGGGCATCGACAAGCAGAAGGTCGGCGAGGTCGCGGCGAAGATCCGCAAGCTTCGCAAGCCCGACCCGTACAAGGCCAAGGGCGTCAAGTACGAGGGCGAAGTCATCCGCCGCAAGGTCGGAAAGGCTGGTAAGTAAGCCATGGCATACGGTGTGAAGATCGCCAAGGGTGACGCCCGGAAGCGTGCCGCGACAAAGCGTCGGCACATCCGCATCCGCAAGAAGATCTCGGGCACCCCGGAGCGTCCGCGCCTGGTCGTGACCCGTTCCAACCGCCACGTGGTGGCTCAGGTCATCGACGACATCGCGGGCCACACTCTGGCCTCCGCCTCGTCCATGGACGCCTCCATCCGCGGCACCGACGGCGACAAGAGCGCGCAGGCCCAGCGGGTCGGCGCCCTGGTCGCCGAGCGGGCGAAGGCGGCCGGCGTCGAGGCCGTCGTCTTCGACCGGGGCGGCAGCAGGTACGCCGGGCGGGTCGCCGCCCTGGCGGACGCCGCCCGTGAGGCCGGTCTCAAGTTCTGAGCCGGTTCCGTTGCCAACAGCTGGCTGAGCGGACAAGACGAGAGAGGTAATTCCAATGGCTGGACCCCAGCGCCGCGGTGGCGGCGCCGGTGGCGGCGAGCGGCGGGACCGGAAGGGCCGGGACGGTGGCGCGGCCGCCGAGAAGACCGCGTACGTCGAGCGCGTCGTCGCGATCAATCGCGTCGCCAAGGTCGTGAAGGGTGGTCGTCGCTTCAGCTTCACCGCGCTGGTCGTGGTGGGCGACGGTGACGGCACCGTGGGCGTCGGTTACGGCAAGGCGAAGGAGGTGCCGGCCGCCATCGCCAAGGGTGTGGAGGAGGCCAAGAAGTCCTTCTTCAAGGTGCCCCGGATCCAGGGCACCATCCCGCACCCCATCCAGGGCGAGAAGGCCGCGGGCGTCGTCCTGCTGAAGCCCGCCTCCCCCGGTACCGGTGTGATCGCCGGTGGCCCGGTGCGCGCCGTTCTGGAGTGCGCCGGCATCCACGACGTGCTGAGCAAGTCGCTCGGCTCGTCCAACCCCATCAACATCGTGCACGCCACGGTGGCCGCTCTGCGGGGCCTGCAGCGCCCCGAGGAGATCGCCGCCCGTCGTGGTCTGCCGCTGGAGGATGTCGCCCCCGCCGCTCTGCTGCGGGCGCGGGCAGGGATTGGTGCGTGATGGCTCACCTGAAGATCACCCAGACCAAGTCCTACATCGGCAGTAAGCAGAACCACCGCGAGACGCTGCGCTCCCTCGGGCTGCGCCGCATCAACGACGTGGTGGTCAAGGAGGACCGTCCGGAGATCCGCGGCATGGCGAACACCGTGCGGCACCTCGTGACGGTCGAGGAGGTGGACTGACATGGCGGGCGAGAACGCCGACAAGCCGCTGAAGATCCACAACCTGCGGCCCGCCCCGGGGGCGAAGACCGCCAAGACCCGTGTGGGTCGTGGTGAGGCTTCCAAGGGCAAGACCGCCGGTCGCGGCACCAAGGGCACCAAGGCCCGTTACCAGGTGAAGGCCGGGTTCGAGGGTGGTCAGCTGCCGCTGCACATGCGGCTGCCGAAGCTCAAGGGCTTCAAGAACCCCGCCCACAAGCAGTTCCAGGTCGTCAACCTGGACCGTCTGGCCGTCCTCTACCCGGAGGGTGGCGAGGTGACCGTGCCGGACCTGGTGGCCAAGGGCGCGGTGCGCGACAACGAGCTGGTGAAGGTCCTCGGCAACGGTGAGATCTCCGTGGCGCTGCGGGTGACGGTCGACGCCGTCTCCGGCTCCGCCAAGGAGAAGATCACCGCCGCCGGCGGAACCGTCGACGAACTGCTCTGACGCTTCGCGCGGGACATGTGAAAAAGATGTGACCGGGGGCGCTTCGAACAGGCGTCCCCGGTCACGCGTATGCGGTGTCATTCCCGCATCGCGATACGGCCGGTAAGGTGGCCTGCGGTGCCGTGTCCCGAGCCCGCCGTGCCGTGGGTTCCGGGGCCTTCCCGGATCTTCGGGAAGCACCCCCGTAATTCCCTCAGTATCCGTGAACTACAAGACCGTCACCTCTCGCGAGGTCTTCGCGGGGGGCGCAGGAGGAACCGTGCTCACCGCGTTCGCCCGGGCGTTCCAGACGCCCGACCTGCGCAAGAAGCTGCTCTTCACGCTCGGCATCGTGGTGCTGTTCCGGTTCGGGGCCCACGTCCCCACGCCCGGCGTGAGCTATCAGAACGTCCAGTACTGCGTGGCACAGATCGAGGACAGCAACGCGGGTCTCTTCGGTCTGGTCAACATGTTCAGTGGTGGCGCCCTGATGCAGCTCACCATCTTCGCGCTGGGGATCATGCCGTACATCACGGCGAGCATCATTCTGCAGCTCCTGGTCGTGGTGATCCCGCGGCTGGAGGCCCTCAAGAAGGAGGGACAGGCCGGGCAGGCGAAGATCACGCAGTACACGCGATACCTGACGGTCGCCCTCGCGGTGCTGCAGGCCACCGGTCTGGTGGCCACCGCCCGCAGCGGTTCGCTGTTCGCCGGCTGTACCGAACCCATCCTGACCGACGACGGCATGTTCACCGTCCTGGTCATGATCATCACCCTCACCTCGGCCACCGCGCTCATCATGTGGCTGGGTGAGCTCATCACCGACCGCGGCATCGGCAACGGCATGTCGATGCTGATGTTCGTCTCCATCGCGGCGGGCTTCCCCGGCGCGCTGTGGTCGATCAAGAACGGTGGCACCCTGGCCGACGGTTGGATCGAGTTCGGCGTGGTCATCGCCTGCGGTCTGGCCATGGTGGGCCTGGTGGTCTTCGTCGAGCTGGCGCAGCGTCGCATCCCCGTGCAGTACGCCAAGCGCATGATCGGGCGCCGTTCCTACGGCGGTACCTCGACCTACATCCCGCTCAAGGTGAACCAGGCGGGCGTGATCCCCGTCATCTTCGCCTCGTCGCTGCTCTACATCCCGCTGCTGCTGGTGCAGTTCAGCGGATCCGATGGGGTGTGGGCCGACTGGATCCAGCGACACCTGGTCCAGATGGACAGCCCGATCTACCTGCTCAGCTACTTCACCCTCATCGTGTTCTTCGCCTTCTTCTACGTGGCCATCACCTTCAACCCCGAAGACGTGGCCGAAAACATGAAGAAGTATGGTGGGTTCATCCCCGGGATCCGGGCCGGACGACCCACGGTCGAATACCTGAGCTACGTGTTGAACCGCATCACGTGGCCCGGTTCGATCTACCTCGGTCTGATCGCCCTGGTGCCCGCTGTCGCCCTCATCGCGTTCAACGCGCAGGGGGAGTTCCCGTTCGGCGGTACCTCCATCCTCATCATCGTGGGTGTCGGTCTGGAGACGGTTCGGCAGATCGAGAGCCAGCTCCACCAGCGAAACTATGAAGGGTTCCTCCGCTGATGCGTATCGTCCTCGTTGGACCGCCCGGGGCGGGCAAGGGCACCCAGGCGGCCCTGCTCGCCGAGAACCTCGGTATCCCGCACATCTCGACCGGAGACCTCTTCCGGGCGAACATCCGGCAGGGGACCGAGCTCGGTCGTCGGGCGCAGGAGTACATGCGCGAGGGGCGACTGGTACCGGACGAGGTCACGATCGGGATGGCGGCGGACCGGATGGCCGCTCCCGACGCCGAGGGCGGTTTCCTGCTCGACGGCTTCCCCCGCAACCTGTTCCAGGCCGAGGCCCTGGACAAGCTGTTGGGGGAGACCGGCATCGCGCTGGACGCCGTTCTGGACCTCGAGGTCCCCGAGGACGAGGTGGTCCGGCGCATCGCCGGCCGCCGCATCTGCCGCGAGGACAGCGGCCACGTGTTCCACACCGAGTACAGCAGGCCGCGCGCCGAGGGCGTCTGCGACGTCTGCGGCGGTGAGCTGTACCAGCGCGAGGACGACCAGGAGGACACCGTCCGCAAGCGCCTGGAGGTCTACCACCGGGAGACCGAGCCGATCATCGGCCACTACCGACGGCAGGACCTCGTGGTGACCATCCCCGCCCTCGGAGCCGTTCCCGAGGTGACGCGGCGCGCGCTGGGCGCCCTGCCGCACCGCACCGTCTGACATCCCGCCGCGCGCCGTCGCGGCGACCACCCCGGGGCGCGACATCCCCTCGGCCGATCCCGGCCCCTTCGACCCGGCACGGAAGAGAACCCGATTCATGGTGGAGATCAAGACCCCCGAGCAGATCGCGAGCATGCGTGCGGCGGGGCTGGTGGTCGCCGAGATGCACCGCCGCTGCGCCGAGGCCGCCGTGCCCGGGACCACCACGGCCGAGTTGGACCGGATCGCCGCCGCCGTGATCGCCGAGCACGGTGCCAAGCCCAACTTCCTCGGCTACGGCGGTTTCCCCGGCAACATCTGCACCTCGGTGAACGACGTGGTGGTGCACGGCATCCCCTCCGAGGACACCGTCCTGGCCTCCGGCGACATCATCTCCATCGACGCCGGTGCCATCATCGACGGTTGGCACGCGGACGCGGCACTGACCGTCTTCGTCGGCGACGGTCACCCGCCCGAGGTCCACGAGCTGAGCCGGGTCACCGAGCACTCGCTGTGGGCCGGCATCGCCGCCATGCGGGTCGGCGGCCGACTGGTGGACATCTCCCGGGCGGTCGAGCGGGACATCCGCAAGCAGCCCCCGCCGCCCTCGGGACGCTGGGGCATCGTCGAGGAGTACGGCGGGCACGGCATCGGCAGCGCCATGCACATGGAGCCGCACGTGCTGAACTACGTCGAGCGGCGCCGGGGCAAGGGGCCCCGCCTGGTGGCGGGGATGTGTCTGGCCATCGAGCCGATGGTCACCCTCGGTGACCCGGCCACCCATGTGCTCTCCGACGACTGGACGGTCAAGAGCGAGGACGGCGGCTGGTCGGCGCACTGGGAGCACTCGATCGCGCTGACCGAGCGCGGCCCGCTGGTGCTCACCGCCCCCGACGGCGGCCGGGCGCGGCTGGCGGAGCTGGGCGTCGAGGCGGCACCGGACCCGCTGGGCTGATCCGCCCGGCCGGAGGGGAACGGACCCGGCGGGACCGGGGGCCGGGGGAGACCCGGGGACCCACCGGCATCCGCGTGCCCCGGTGGCGCCGCCGGCGGGAACCGGGCACACCGGGGTCCCACGCCGGGGACCGGGTCCGCCGGGAGGACCGGGACGCGGGCCGCCGGGGGAGACCCGGGCGGCTCCGGAAAGGTGCGCGACCCCCGGGACCGGGGCGTGGGGCCCGGGTTCCGGCGCCCGGGTGGATTCGGTGGAAAAGCACGGGAACCCGGGGAAAACCCCCTCGTTTCCGATCGGCGCCCCGCCGCTTAATGATCTTGATGCCGGGGAAGCCTACCTGATTCGTTTTTTCCCCGGTGCTCACGTAGACTGGTGCGTCGGTCCCGGTACACCCGTGTATCAGGGCTGTCCAGGTAGCCGATCCCGGAAGGTGAAACGCTCAAGTATGGCCAAAAAACAAGGGGCCATCGAGATCGAGGGCACCGTCGTCGAGTCTCTGCCGAACGCGATGTTCAAGGTTGAGCTGGAGAACGGGCACCAAGTTCTCGCGCATATCAGCGGCAAGATGCGGATGCACTACATCCGTATCCTGCCCGACGACCGGGTCGTGGTGGAGCTCTCGCCCTACGACCTGACGCGCGGGCGGATCGTCTACCGCTACAAGTAGATCGAGACCCGGAGAACCTCAATCCCATGAAGGTCAAGCCGAGCGTCAAGAAGATCTGTGACAAGTGCAAGGTGATCCGCCGTCACGGTCGGGTCATGGTCATCTGCGACAACCTGCGCCACAAGCAGCGCCAGGGCTGATCGCGGACACGCCGCACCGAACACTTCGAGCAGACTTCACGCGCCCGGGCGGTGACCGGCCACTCGTGCCCGGATCGTCGCCCCACACGTCAATACCGCACTGTCCCGTCCCCGCTCCGCGCGGAGGGCGACACCCCCGGTCGGAGGCCGGGGCCCGGTAGCCATGCCGGGATCGGCACTGCGGCAGACCTCCGATACGAATCAGGAGCCCACGCATGGCACGCCTATCCGGCGTTGACCTGCCGCGCGACAAGCGCGTCGAGGTCGCCCTCACCTACGTCTTCGGCATCGGTCGCACCCTGTCGCAGACCGCTCTCGGCGAGACGGGTATCAACCCCGACACCCGCGTTCGCGACCTCTCCGAGGAAGAGCTGGTCCGCCTCCGCGAGTACGTCGAGGCCAACATTCGCACCGAGGGTGACCTTCGACGCGAGGTCCAGGCCGACATCCGCCGCAAGGTCGAGATCGGCAGCTACGAGGGTCTGCGCCACCGTCGCGGCCTCCCGGTTCGCGGACAGCGCACCAAGACCAACGCGCGTACCCGCAAGGGCCCGCGCCGCGCCATCGCCGGCAAGAAGAAGCCGGGCAAGAAGTAGTCCGCTCCGGACGCCGTTTCGCGGTCCGCGCAGCGGGACCGACCACCTCCACGGGAGATAGCGCTTTATGCCTCCGAAGGGCCGACAGGCCGGCGCCAAGAAGGTGCGCCGCAAGGAGAAGAAGAACGTCGCTCATGGGCACGCCCACATCAAGAGCACGTTCAACAACACCATCGTTTCGATCACCGATCCGTCCGGGAACGTGATCTCCTGGGCCTCCGCCGGCCACGTCGGCTTCAAGGGGTCCCGCAAGTCCACCCCGTTCGCCGCGCAGATGGCGGCGGAGAGCGCCGCCCGTCGTGCGCAGGAGCACGGCATGCGCAAGGTGGACGTCTTCGTGAAGGGCCCCGGTTCCGGTCGTGAGACCGCGATCCGTTCCCTCCAGGCCACCGGCCTGGAGGTCGGGTCCATCCAGGACGTGACCCCCACCCCGCACAACGGCTGCCGTCCGCCCAAGCGTCGGCGCGTCTGACCACCGGCCGTTCCCGTCCCGGTGCCCCGGCATCCGGACGGGAACGGCCAATCGTCGGGTCGGATCCCCCGGGACCCGACCCGACGGCGGGTCCCCGCCCCCGCGAAGGGCGATCGGCCCGCGGCCCCGCACCACCCCGCAGCACCCACCGGCGGCGCACGACACGCCGCCGGCCGGGCCCGGCGACACCCCGGTGTCGTCGTCCCGGGGAGCGGCGTCCGCCGCACTCCCCGTCGTCCGCCTCGGCATCAAATAGCGGGTGCCGAAGACTGGAGTCATCACCCATGCTGATCGCACAGCGTCCCTCCCTGACCGAAGAGGTCGTCGACGAGTTCCGCTCCCGGTTCGTGATCGAGCCGCTGGAGCCGGGCTTCGGCTACACCCTGGGGAACTCCCTGCGTCGCACCCTGCTCTCCTCCATCCCGGGTGCCGCCGTCACCAGCATCCGCGTCGACGGTGTGCTGCACGAGTTCTCCACCGTGCCCGGCGTCAAGGAGGACCTCACCGACCTGATCCTCAACATCAAGCAGCTGGTCGTCTCCTCCGAGCACGACGAGCCGGTCGTGATGTACCTGCGCAAGCAGGGCCCCGGCCCGGTCACCGCCGCCGACATCGCCCCGCCCGCCGGCGTCGAGGTGCACAACCCCGACCTGGTGCTGGCCGGCCTCAACGCCAAGGGCAAGCTGGAGATGGAGCTGACCGTCGAGCGCGGTCGCGGCTACGTCTCCGCCGTGCAGAACAAGCAGGCGGGCCAGGAGATCGGCCGCATCCCGGTCGACTCCATCTACAGCCCCGTGCTCAAGGTCACCTACAAGGTCGAGGCGACCCGTGTCGAGCAGCGCACCGACTTCGACAAGCTGATCGTCGACGTCGAGACCAAGGAGTCGATGCGTCCGCGCGACGCCATGGCCTCCGCCGGCAAGACCCTGGTCGAGCTGTTCGGCCTGGCCCGCGAGCTCAACGTCGACGCCGAGGGCATCGACATGGGCCCGTCCCCGACCGACGCCGCGCTCGCCGCCGACCTGGCGCTGCCGATCGAGGAGCTGGAGCTGACCGTCCGCTCCTACAACTGCCTCAAGCGCGAGGGCATCCACTCCGTCGGCGAGCTGGTCGCCCGCTCCGAGGCCGACCTGCTGGACATCCGCAACTTCGGCGCGAAGTCCATCGACGAGGTCAAGGCGAAGCTGGCCGGCATGGGCCTGGCCCTGAAGGACAGCCCGCCCGGATTCGACCCGACCTCCGCCGCCGACGCCTTCGGCGCCGACGACGACGGCGACCCCGGCTTCGCCGAGACCGAGCAGTACTGAGCCCGCACCCGCGCCCCGGTCCCGACACCGTCGGCCGGGGCGCGGGACCGCGCACGGCCGACCGCGCGACACCCGATCATCCCGGGCCGCACGGTCGGCCCGGTAACGTTCCGGGGGGCCACGGCCCCCCGGGCACCCCGCCCCGGCACCGGCCCGGGCGGGCCCTGACACCGGTACCTGACACGGCCGGTGCAGTCACGAAGGAGAAACCCGATGCCCAAGCCCACCAAGGGTCGTCGTCTCGGCGGCGGTCCCTCCCACGAGCGGCTGATGCTGGCGGGTCTCGCCACCGCGCTGTTCGAGCACGGGCGCATCAAGACCACCGAGGCCAAGGCCCGTCGCCTGCGCCCGGTGGCCGAGCGGCTGATCACCAAGGCGAAGAAGGGCGACCTGCACAACCGTCGCCAGGTGATGCGCACCATCACCGACAAGAGTGTCGTGCACTCCCTCTTCACCGAGATCGGCCCGCAGTTCGCCAACCGTCCCGGTGGCTACACCCGCATCACCAAGATCGGTCCCCGTCGCGGCGACAACGCCCCGATGGCGGTCATCGAACTGGTGGAGGCCCTGACCGTGCAGCAGGAGGCCGTCGGCGAGGCCGAGGCCGCCAACCGGCGCGCGGTGAAGGAGTCGGAGGAGGCCAAGGGCGGCACCGACCTCTCCAAGGACGGCGACGTGGCGGAGACCTCCGCCACCGAGCAGAACGACGCCGAGGGCGGCAAGGACACCGAGGAGAAGAAGGACGCCTGATCCGGCGCCCCTTCCCGGTCTCCCCGGGTCCCGCCCGGCCCCGGCCGGGTGGTTCCGACGGGCCCGGTCCCCGCACAACGCGGGGGCCGGGCCCGTTCCCGTTGCCGGGGTGCCGTCGCCCCTGGAGGGGTGTGTCCGGGGGAACCGGGGCGGGACTCCCGCCCCGGTGGTCGACGCCCGGCCCCGCTCCGCCGCTCCTGGAGACGTCCCACGGGGTCGGGGGCGGCCCCATGGCCGGTCGTGGTCCCCCACCCGCCGGGCGGCGTGGGAGGCCCGGAGAAGGGCGGGAGCGCCGTCGCCGGCTCCGACCCCGGCCGTCGCGGCGCGGGCACCGGCGTTCCGACCGGCCCCGGCGGCGGGGGTCCGCGCGGATCCGGGAGAATGCGGCCTCGTGACCGACAGCGCCGCCCGTCCCGAGCACACCCCGCCCACCGACGCCCCGCCCGGCGACACCCGCCCCACCGAGGCGGCCCCCGAACCCCCGGCCGACCGTTTCGCCCCACCCCCCGGCACCGTTCGGGTCCGCCTGGACATCTCGTACGCCGGTACCGACTTCTCCGGCTGGGCCCGGCAACCGGGCGGGCGCCGCACCGTCCAGCAGGAGATCGAGGACGCGCTGGGAGTCGTCACCCGCACCGGCCGGACCTTCGAGTTGACCGTCGCCGGCCGCACCGACGCGGGCGTGCACGCCCGCGGACAGGTCGCCCACGCGGACCTGCCGCACGAGCTGTGGGCCGAACACGGTGAGCACATGGTGCGCCGACTGGCCGGACGCCTGCCGAAGGACGTGCGGGTGTGGCGGGCGCGGCCCGCGCCCCCGCACTTCGACGCCCGTTTCTCCGCCACCCACCGCCGGTACGCCTACCGGGTCACCGACCGCCCCGGCGGTGTGGACCCGCTGCTGCGCGACCACGTGCTGTGGCACAACCACCCGTTGGACGAGGCGGCGATGAACGAGGCGGCCGGGCCACTGCTGGGCGAGCACGACTTCGCCGCCTACTGCCGGCGCCGGGAGGGCGCCACCACCATCCGCACGCTGCGCGAGCTGCGCTGGGAGCGCCGCCCGGACGGTGTCCTGGAGGCCGCGGTGGTGGCGGACGCCTTCTGCCACAACATGGTCCGCTCGCTGGTCGGCGCGATGCTCTTCGTCGGCGACGGTCACCGGCCGTCGGACTGGCCCGGTCGGGTGCTGGCGGCCCGGGTTCGGGACTCGGCGGTGCACGTGGTGCGTCCCCACGGGCTGACCCTGGAGGAGGTCGGCTATCCGCCGGACGACCTGCTGGCCGCCCGCAACCGGGAGTCCCGCAACCGTCGGACCCTACCCGGCACCGGCCCGGTCGCCGGCTGCTGCTGAGCCCCGGGCGGGGTCCCGGGCGGGCGGCGCGTCGCACGGGTGACGTCCCGGTGGCCGTGGATCGGTGTCCACCGGCGGGGTCGTCGCGGGGCGACGGCCGGGCTCCCGACGGACCCCGCCGGGTCAGTCGCCGTCCGTGGCGCCCGGCTCCGGCTCGGTGTCCCGGTCCTCCGCACCGCCGGCCCCGCTCCGCCGCTCGGCGACGAGGGCCTCGGCGGAGGCCGACGCCTGGCTCTCGCCGCGCTGCACGATCCGGGTGTAGGCGTGTTCGTTGCCGTCCCGGGCGGCCTGCTGCGCGGGGGTCTCCTCGCCGGAGTCGGGGGTGTTGTCCAGGTTCCCGGCGATGGTGAAGTACACGTACCGGCCCAGCTGGCTGCGGGTGGTCCGGCAGCCGCCGCGCTGGCAGAACGCGGCGGCACCCTCGCCGATCAGCGGAGTGATGGGGCCCCCGGCGGCCTCCTTGGCGGCGGCGGCCTCCTCCTCGCCGGGGAACTGCGCCGCGCCGACGGTGACGGCCACCCCCTCGGCGGTGTAGGTGGCGCGGACCAGCGCGAGGCAGCCGTGAGCGGCGAGCGCTTCGGCGGGGCCGGGGCCGGCCGTCGCCGCGCACGCCTCGATGCCCTCGGCGGTGTCGGCGGCCACCCGGAGGTACTCGCGGTCCTCCACCCGCATCGTCTCGCCGGCGAAGAAGCCGTCCGAGGTGAAGGGCGCCAGGTCCTTCTCCGGGTCGGTGACGAACTCCCGGGGCTTGGGCGGGGGCGGCAGACTGGTCTCGGAGAAGGTCGGCGCGGGCTGGGCGTCGGGTGAGGACCCCTCCGCAGCGTCCAGGGCGTTGCCGCCCCGATCGGCGGGCGTGTCGGCCCCGCCGCCGTCCTGTCGCACGATGGCCAGCGCCACCACCGTGCCCACCAATACGGTCGCCAGGGCGCCGCCCCCGACCACCAGCCACCGGCGGCGTCGCCGGTCGCGTTCGGCGTCGGCGGCCAGCGCGCTCCAGTCCGGGGACGGCGCGCCGCCCCCGGTTCCCCACTGCGGGCCTCCGGTGGGCCCCCCCTGGACATGGCTCATGCCGGCATCCTAGGGAACAACCGCGCGAGCCCCCAACGCCCGTCCCGGTCGGAATTCCCGGTATCCCCCCGCGTCCGGCGGGCGATCGTCGACCGATCAGCCCCCGGAAGGCGCCGAGAAGGCGTCGAGGGAATGCCGCGGAGGTGTCGACGGGTCGGGTCGGGTCCGGAGGGCGGCGGACGGGTCGTTTTGACCCCTCCCCGTCCGGGCCGGTATCCTGCCTGGTCGATATGCGTAATGGCTTGCTCGATCTCACGTGAGGGGCCTTGCGCAGGACATGTGGGGTGCCATCTCCCGACCGTCGCGCGGTTTGCGTCACCGTGCCCCGGTCCGGCCGGGGTGAGGACCCCCGGTCCTTGTAAGGATCCACTCACCGAAAAAGCGAAGGCCACGACCGTGCGTACGTACAGCCCCAAGCCCGGCGATGTCCAGCGCCAGTGGCACGTCATCGACGCCCGGGACGTCGTCCTGGGTCGTCTGGCGTCCCAGGCCGCCATCCTGCTGCGCGGGAAGCACAAGCCCATCTACGCGCCCCACCTGGACACCGGTGACTTCGTCGTCATCGTCAACGCCGCCAAGGTGCACCTCTCGGGCAACAAGCGGACCCAGAAGCTCGCCTACCGCCACTCCGGCTACCCGGGTGGTCTGCGGTCCGTCCGTTACGACGAGCTGCTGGAGAAGAACCCCGAGAAGGCCGTCGAGAAGGCCGTTCGGGGCATGCTGCCCAAGAACACCCTCGGCCGGCAGATGCTGTCGAAGCTGAAGGTGTACGCGGGTTCGGAGCACCCGCACGCCGCGCAGCAGCCGCAGCCGTTCGAGATCACCCAGGTCGCGCAGTAGTCCCGGCCACCCAGCCCAGACAGAGAGTTTCGAGGAGCATCGTGGCCGAGAACACCACCGAGACCACCGAAGAGTTCGACACCGAGACCGAGACCACCGAGGTCGAGGCCGAGGTCGAGGTCCCCGAGAGTGGCGAGTACACCACCGAGAGCGCGCCGGTCGAGGAGTACGCCTCCGAGTCCCTCGCCTCCAACTTCGGTGACCCGCTGCCGGGTGCCGGCACCGGTCGCCGGAAGAACGCGATCGCCCGCGTTCGCATCGTGCCGGGCAGCGGCAGCTGGAAGATCAACGGCCGTACGCTGGAGGCCTACTTCCCGAACAAGGTCCACCAGCAGGAGGTCAACGAGCCCTTCAAGGTGCTCGAGCTGGACGACCGTTACGACGTCGTCGCCCGCATCTCCGGCGGCGGTGTCTCGGGTCAGGCCGGCGCCCTGCGCCTGGGCGTGGCCCGCGCGCTGAACGAGGCGGATGTCGAGAACAACCGCGCCACCCTGAAGAAGGCCGGCTTCCTGACCCGCGATGCCCGCATGGTCGAGCGGAAGAAGGCCGGTCTGAAGAAGGCGCGCAAGGGTACGCAGTACAGCAAGCGCTGACGCGGCGACAGCCGCTCCCCGTCCGGCCCGCGAGGGCCCGGGGAGCGGGTCGGCCGTCACCGACGCCCCGTCGGCGGTTCGCCGCCGACGGGGCGTTCGGCGTTCCGTTCCCCTTTGTGCCGATTGTCGGTCGAATGACATTCCGGGGATAGGGTTGGCGCAGTGGGGGCCGCCCGCAGCACGTTCGGAGGAAACAGTGGCACGACTCTTCGGTACCGACGGGGTTCGCGGTGTCGCGAACGTCGAGCTGACCGCCGAGCTGGCGCTGGGCCTGGCCGCCGCGGCGGCCGAGGTGCTCGGTGACCGCGATCGGCTTCCGGACGGGACGGACGGCGCGACCGGCCGTCCGGTGGCGGTGGTCGGCCGGGACCCGCGGGCGTCCGGGGAGTTCCTGGAGGCGGCCGTCGTGGCCGGTCTCGCGGGTCGGGGCGTGGACGTGATCCGTCCCGGCGTGCTGCCCACCCCCGCCGTGGCGCACCTCACCGACGCGCTCGACGCCGACTTCGGCGTCATGCTCTCCGCCAGCCACAACCCCATGCCGGACAACGGCATCAAGTTCTTCGCCCGCGGCGGTCGCAAACTGCCCGACGCGCTCGAGGACCGGATCGAGGAGCGGTACCGGGGTCTCACCGACGGCACCCACCGCGACCTGCCGGTCGGCGCCGGCGTCGGCCGGGTCGTGGAGCGGACCGAGGTCGCCGAGCGCTACCTCGACCACCTCGCCTCCGCGCTGCCCCACCGCCTGGATGGCCTGACCATCGTCCTGGACGCCGCGCACGGCGCCGCCTCCACCATCGCCCCGGCCGCCTTCGAGCGGGCCGGCGCCCGCGTCGTCACCATCGGCGCCGAGCCCGACGGCCTCAACATCAACGACGGCTGCGGCTCCACCCACCTCGCCCCGCTGTCCGCGGCGGTCCTTGAACACGACGCCGACCTGGGGATCGCGCTGGACGGCGACGCCGACCGCTGCCTGGCCGTGGACGCCGCCGGCGAGGAGGTGGACGGGGACCGCATCCTCGCCGTCCTCGCCGTGGCCATGCGTGAGGCCGGAACCCTGCGCGGGAACACCGTCGTGGCCACCGTGATGTCCAACCTCGGCTTCAAGTTGGCGATGGAGCGCGAGGGCATCGAGCTGCGGCAGACCGCCGTCGGTGACCGCTACGTGCTGGAGGAGATGACGGCCGGCGGCTTCACCCTCGGCGGCGAACAGTCCGGGCACGTCATCGCCCTGGACCACGCCACCACCGGCGACGGCACCCTCACCGGCCTGCTGCTCGCCGCCCGGGTCGCCGCCACCGGCCGCTCGCTGGCCGACCTGGCCGGGGTGATGACCCGACTGCCGCAGGTGCTGGTCAACGTGCGCGGCGTGGACAAGGCCCGGGTGGGCGAGAGCGCCGGTCTCGCGGCGGCCGTCGCGGCGGCCGAGCGCGAACTGGGATCCGACGGTCGGGTCCTGCTGCGATCCTCCGGCACCGAGCCGCTGGTGCGGGTCATGGTCGAGGCCCCCGACGCCGGGCAGGCCCGCCGACTGGCCGACGAACTGGCCGAGGTGGCGCGCGTCGAGCTGACGCCGGGCGCCGCGGCGCACGGTTCCGTGAACGGCTCCGTGCGCGCCGGCTGAGCCGGGCGACACCGGGCGGCGGGGCCCCGGGAGCCACGGCTCCCGGGGCACCGGTGCGTCGGGGGCCGGGATCGGCCCGGGCGGCCCGGGCGGCCCGGGCCATCGAATCCGACGTGACCGGTCCGGGTGGTCGGGGCGGCCGGGGCCGGTCCGTCCGGCCCGGGGACACCGGCCCGGGACGGGCACGGTCGGGGAAGCCGTGGCGGGGGCGCCTGCCGGTGATCCGCTGCCGGTGGTCCGGCGTCGGTGGACCGGCCCGGGGCACCCGGCCGACCGTGTGCCGGTCGGGCACGGGGAGACCCCCCCCCGGGGCCGGTGCCGGGACCGGTGCCGGCCGGTCGGGAGACGCCACCGGCGGGGCGCCGATTCAGATCTTGCGCAGTGACAGCCGACGCACCGTGTGGTCCGGCCCCTTGCGCAGGATCAGCGTCGCCCGCCCCCGGGTGGGCTCCACGTTCTGCGTCAGATTGGGGCCGTTGATGGTCGCCCAGACGTTCCGCGCGTAGGCCAGGGCCTCCTCCTCCGGCACCCGGGTCCAGCGGCGGAAATAGGAGTGCGGGTCGCGGAACGCCGTCTCGCGCAGTTTGCGGAAGCGCTCCAGGTACCACTCACGGATGTCGTCGGGACGCGCGTCCACGTACACCGAGAAGTCGAAGTAGTCGGCGAGCGCGACCCGGGTCCGCCCGTCCCGGCCCGGCAGCGCGGGCTGCAGGACGTTCAGACCCTCCACGATGAGGATGTCCGGGCGCCGCACCACCAGCCGCTCATCGGGCACGATGTCGTAGACCAGGTGCGAGTACACCGGGGCGGAGACCTCCTCCCGGCCCGCCTTCACGTCGGCGACGAACCGGGTCAGGGCACGCCGGTCGTAGGACTCGGGGAACCCCTTGCGCTCCATCAGGCCGCGCCGCCGCAGTTCGGCGTTGGGGTGGAGGAAACCGTCGGTGGTCACCAACTCCACCCGGGGGTTCTCCGGCCCGCGTCCCAACAGCACCTTGAGCAGCCGGGAGACGGTGGACTTGCCGACCGCCACGCTGCCGGCCACGCCGATCACGAACGGCGTGCCGCGACGCCGCTCCTCCCCGCCGTTGCCCAGGTCACCGAGGAAGGTGTTCAGGGCGCCGCGCAGACCCCGGCCGGCCTCCACGTAGAGGTTGAGCAGTCGGGCCAGCGGCAGGTAGACCTCCCGCACCTCGTCCAGGTCTATGACATCGCCCAGGCCGCGCAACTCCTCGACCTCCTCGGCGGAGAGCGTCAGCGGGGTCCGCTCGCGCAGGGTGCTCCACTCGGCACGGCTCAGATCCACGTACGGGCCGGTGGGGCCGCCGGCGCGCCGGGGCCGGGCGCCGTTGGTCGGCCGGGGGAAGGCGTCGTCGGTGGGCTGCGGACCGGCGGATCGCGGCTCGGCGGGAGCCGTTCCGGCCGGTCGGTACGAGGGCTGCTGCGGGGAGGGGACCACCCCACCATTGTCCGTGCCGCCGGCGCACCGCCCCGGGCGGGGCCCGACTGCGGCACCCGACCGGGACGTTCATGCCGGTGGGAGGGCCGGCGACGGCTGCGGGCGCGGCGTGGGGAAGACGTCGGGGGAGGCACGGGGAGGGCGCGCCGCTACGCTGCCCCATGGCAGGCGGCACCGGCCCGGCGGGGTGGCGCGGAACCGGGAACGGGACAGGGAGTCCGGCGTGATCATCGGAGTGGGCATCGACGTGGCCGGCATCGACCGCTTCGCCGAGTCGCTGCGTCGTACCCCCCGGTTGGCGGACCGGCTCTTCGTGGACGCCGAGATGTGGCTTCCCGACGGGGCGCGGCGCGGCACCGCCTCCCTGGCCGCCCGCTTCGCGGCCAAGGAGGCGCTGGCGAAGGCGTTGGGGGCTCCGCCCGGCCTGCGCTGGACCGACGCCGAGGTGAGCACCGACGACCTCGGTCGCCCCCGGCTGACGGTGCGCGGCACGGTGGCGGCACGTGCCGAGGCACTCGGGGTGCGGCACTGGCACGTGTCGCTCAGTCACGACGCCGGGGTGGCCTCGGCCGTGGTGATCGCCGAGGGGTGAGCGGCGGGCGCCCGCCCGCCCGCACGGGGGACCGGGCTTTCGTCCGCGACGCCCTCGTGTTCACCGCGACCGCGCGGACCACCTTTTCGTGATGTGCCCGCCTTTCCCCGGGCCGTCCCGCCCTTGTGCGCCCTTCCGGCGTCGGGGCGACCCGACCCGCCCAGGGTCGGGCTCCCCGCCCCGCCTCCACACGGCGGGCAGACTGGGCGGATGCGTACCGCGTATCGCGTCGAGACCGTTCGCGCCGCCGAGCGCGCCCTCATGGAACGCCTCCCCGACGGAACCCTGATGGGGCGGGCCGCCGCCGGGCTGGCCGCCGTCTGCGCGCGGCTGCTGCGACCGGGGCCGATCACCGGCGCCCGGGTGGTGCTGCTGGTCGGCACCGGCGACAACGGCGGTGACGCCCTGTGGGCCGGCGCCCGGCTCGCCGCGCGCGGGGTCGCCGTCACCGCCGTCCTCGTCGATCCCGACCGCGCGCACGCCGCCGGCCTGGCGGCGCTGCGCCGAAGCGGCGGGCGGATCCTCGCCGTCGACGACGCCCTCGCCGGGGGAGGGTCGCCGCGCGTGTGGGGTCGCCCCGGAGGGGGGCGGAACGGTCGGCCGGCTCTGATCGTGGACGGCCTGCTCGGCATCGGTGGACGCGGCGGACTCCGCCCCCCGGCCGCCGAGTTGGTGCGCCGGGCGGCCGGCACCGGCGCGCCGTTGGTGGCGGTGGACCTGCCCAGCGGCGTGGAGGCGGACACCGGCGAGGTGCGGGGCGAGGCCGTGAACGCCGATGTCACCGTCACCTTCGGCACCCACAAGCCGGGTCTGCTGGTGGCCCCGGCCCGGTACCGCGCCGGGGTGATCCACGTCGTGGACATCGGCCTGGGCCCGGAGCTGGCCCGACTCGGCGGGGAGGCCGGGCCCGAGGTGGTGGCGCCCGAACACGCGGACATCGCGGCCCTGTTGCCATCCCCCGGGCCGGAGAGCGACAAGTACCGCCGGGGGGTGGTCGGTATCGCCGCCGGCTCCGAGCGGTACCCCGGCGCGGCCGTCCTCGCCGTCTCGGCGGCGCTGCGCGGCGGAGCCGGCGCGGTGCGGTACCTGGGGCCGCCGGCCGGGGCGGTACTGGCCCGGCACCCCGAGGTGCTGGTGGGACACGGTCGGGTGCAGGCGTGGGTGGTCGGCCCCGGCCTCGACGACACCGCCGAGGGACGGGAGCGGCTGGCCACGGCGCTGGCCGACGACGTGCCGACGGTGGTGGACGCCGACGCCCTCACGCTCTTCCGCGACGCCCTCCCCGACGACCGCCGCGCCCCGCTGGTCCTCACCCCGCACGCCGGCGAGGCCGCCCGGCTGCTGGGGGTGGACCGTGAGGAGGTGGAGGCCCGCCGGCTGTGGGCGGTGCGCGAACTGGCCTCCCGGTTCGGGGCGACGACCCTGCTCAAGGGCTCCACGACCCTGGTGACCGTGCCCCCGACCGAGGGCCCCCCGCCACCGGTGATCGCGAACCCGACGGGCACACCGTGGCTGGCCACGGCCGGCACCGGGGACGTGCTCGCGGGGCTGATCGGTTCGCTGCTGGCCGCCGGCCTGGCCCCCGGGGAGGCGGCGATGGCGGGGGCGTACCTGCACGGGTTGGCGGCGCGGCTGTGTCCGGAGCCACCGGTGGCCTCGGACGTCGCGGAGGCTCTGCCGGCCGCCCGACGGCTGGTCGCGGAACCGGACCCGGTCACGCCGTCCGGCTGATCATCGACCCGGTGCGGGACGGCGCCCGGATGCCGACCGGGAAGGGGCGCCCCCGGCGGGCTCTGGAAGACTGGGGAAGATGAACGCGCACCACACCCCGGCTCCCGCCGTGGCCGCCCGGCCCGCCGGCCCGGGCGGAAGCCCCGTCGACGCCCCCGCGCCCTCCTCCCGGGTGCTTCCCCGGGTGCGCGCCGAGGTGGATCTCGCGGTGATCCGCGACAACGTGCGCGCCCTGCGCGCCACGGCACGCGGCGGCGCCGGCGTGATGGCGGTGGTGAAGGCCGACGCCTACGGCCACGGGGCGGTGCCCTGTGCCCGGGCCGCCCGCCGGGCGGGTGCCGACTGGCTGGCCACCGCCACCCCCGAGGAGGCCCTGGCGGTACGCGCGGCCGGCGACACCGGGCCGTTGCTGTGCTGGCTGTGGACGCCCGGTGGCCCGTGGGCCGAGACGATCGCGGCGGACATCGACGTCTCGGTCGGCGGCGCGTGGGCGCTGCGCGAGGTCACGGCGGCGGTGCGCGCGCTCGGTCGTCCCGCCCGGGTGCAGCTGAAGGCCGACACGGGTCTGGGGCGCGGTGGCTGCGCGCCGGCCGACTGGGCCGACCTGGTCGCCGCCGCGCGGGCGGCCGAGGCGGAGGGACTGCTGCGGGTGACCGGGGTGTGGTCCCATCTCGCCTGTGCCGACGAGCCGGGCCACCCGTCGATCCCGCCGCAACTCGAGGCGTTCCGTGCCGCGCTGGAGGAGGCCGAGCGCGCCGGGCTGCGCCCGGAGGTGCGGCACCTCGCCAACTCACCGGCCGCGCTGTCCCTGCCGGAGACCCACTACGACCTCATCCGGCCGGGTCTGGCGGTCTACGGCCTGTCCCCGGCGCCCGAGTTGGGCCTGCCGCGCGATCACGGGCTGCGGCCGGCGATGACGCTGCGCGCGGCCCTCGCCGGCGTCAAGCGGGTGCCGGGTGGTCACGGCGTGGGCTACGGCCATCACTACGTCACCCCCGGCGAGACCACCCTCGGCCTGGTGCCGGCGGGATACGCGGACGGGGTGCCCCGGCACGCGTCGGGCACCGGGCCCGTCCTGGTCGCGGGCAAGTGGCGGACGATCGCCGGCCGGGTGGCGATGGACCAGTTCGTGGTGGACCTCGGCGGTGACCCGGCCGAGCCGGGGGACGAGGCGGTGCTCTTCGGCCCCGGTGACCACGGGGAGCCGACCGCCGAGGACTGGGCGCGGGCCTGCGGCACGATCGGGTACGAGATCGTCACCCGGATCGGCGCCCGGGTGCCCCGGGTGTACCTCGACGCCGACTGAGCCCGGGCCGGTGGCCGCCGCGCGGTCGGGATCGATCCGGTCGCGGGGCGGACCGCGTCCGATCGGTCGCCCACCGGTCACGTCCTCTTTCGAGCCGTTCTCTTTCGTCGGAGCGTGATCGGCCGCCCGCCGATCCCGTAGCCCGGCTCCACCCGGTCCGGGAGCCGGCTGTCCGGCCGGGCCGAGGGGCGACGGAGGGGTGCCCGCCGGCGCGTACGATCCGAATCATGACCGATCCCATCGTTTCCGGCGTCCCCGTCTCCGCCGCCGCGACGCCCCCCGACCCCGCGGGAGCCGACCGACTGACCCTCACCGTTCCGGACCCGGCGGCGATGAACCGCCTCGGTCGCGCGCTGGGCGGCCTGCTGCGCGCGGGGGATCTGGTGGTGCTCGGCGGCGAGTTGGGAGCCGGTAAGACCACCCTGACCCGGGGCGTGGGAGAGGGCATGGGGGTACGCGGGGCGGTCACCTCCCCGACCTTCGTCATCGCCCGGGTGCACCCGTCCACGGGGGCCGGTCCGGCGCTGGTGCACGTGGACGCCTACCGGCTCTCCGGCGGACTGGAGGAGATGGAGGACCTGGACCTCGACGTCTCGCTGACCGACTCCGTGGTGATCGTGGAGTGGGGCGAGGGTCGGGTGGAGGAGTTGACGGAGGACCGGCTGCACGTGCGGATCGAGCGGGCGACCGGTGCGGAGGGGCCGGAGGGCGATGCCCGCCGGGTCGTGATCGAGGCCGTCGGCGGGCGCCGGGGGCTGCCGGATCCGGAGCCGCTGCGGCGAGCCGTCGCCGACCCGGCGCCCGGGGGCGGGGGACCGGCCGGGGCGGTGAACGGGACGGCCGGCGGGTGACTCCCGCCGGCCCACCGCCCGACAACGCATGCGATCACGTTCGACGGAACCGGAACGTTCAAGGAACGACCACGACCGGGAAACCGATGGTCGCGATCGACCACATGATCTCGCCGTCCGCGGCGGACTGGCGGATGCCGCCGGTCCGCTCGGTGCCGTCGGGGTCGGGGATCGAGCCGTCCTCGGCGGTACTGAACCCGATCACGGCGTCCCCGACGGAGGTGAAGACCACGACATCGGTGATCGCCACGCCGTCCGAGCCGGTGGTGGCCTCGGCCCGCCAGGTCACCTCGTACTCGCCGGGCCCGGGGCGTACCGGGCTGGGGTACACGGTGTGGCTGTGCACGACGGTCTCCCCGTCGGGGCCCGCGGCGTCCGTCGCCGTGTCGTCGGCCGTCTCGACCAGCCACACCCGCTGCTCGCCGAGGGAGTAGACCACCCGGGCGCCGGTCCCGGAGTCCGGGGGAAGCGGCGGGTGGGCGGAGTCCCCGGCGGCGCCCCCGTCGCCCCCCGCGCCGTCGTCACCGGTGTCGCCGCCGTCGGCCGGGTCGCCGATCGGGGCGTCGGCCGGGTCCCCGGTGCCGTCCGTCCCGTCCGCCTCCCCCGGGGTCGCGGTGTCGTTCCGGGGCTCCACCGCGCCGGCGGCCTGCCAGGCGAGGAACCCCACGATGGCCAGGGCCACGGCGGTCAGGGTCACCACGAAGATGGCCGAGGAACCGCCGGTACCGCCAGAAGCACGTGCCACGATGCGCTGCCGCCTTCACCGGAGAGAGGGGTGGTCGGGAGGGATGGGGAACCGGGAGGGATGGGAGTTCGGGGGAAGTCCGGGTTCGGATGGTTCGGATGGTTCGGACATCTCGCCGGTGGGAGGGCGCACCGGTCACGGGATGGGCCACGACTCGATCGGGAACGGTCGAAACCGACCGCGCGCGACCGGGTGCGATGGTCGGAAAACGACGTTAGCAGCCCGCCGGCCGCCCCCCGGCACGGTGCGCCCGGCGGGGCCGGGGCCGTCCCCCGCACGCCGTAGGCTGTGGGATGTGCTGCTGCTCTCCATGGACACCGCCACCCCCGCCGTCACCGTCGCCCTGCACGACGGTGGCCGGGTCCTCGCCGGATCCGTTCGGGTGGACGCCCGGCGCCACGGCGAGCTGCTGCTCCCCGGTATCCACCGCGTGCTCGCCGAGGCAGGGCGGAGCATGCCGGAGGTCACCGCGCTGATCGTGGGCACCGGCCCCGGCCCCTACACCGGGCTGCGGGTCGGTCTGGCCACCGCCGCGGCCATCGGCTCCGCCCTGGGGATCCCCGTGCACGGCGTGTGCACCACGGACGCCATCGCCTACGCCACCGGCCGCGAGGAGCCCTTCGTGGTCGCCACCGACGCCCGCCGCCGCGAGGTGTACTGGGCCCGGTACGACAACGCCCGCGCCCGGGTCGAGGGCCCGGCCGTGGACCGTCCCGCCGACCTCCCCGCGCACGTCACCGACCTGCCCGCCACCGGCGCCGGCACCGTCCTGTACCCCGACGCCTTCCCGCACCGCCTCGCCGACGGCCCCGAACACGCGGACGCCGGCGCCATGGCGGCCCTGGCCGCCGAACGGATCGCCGCCGGCCTGCCGCTCGACCCGCCGCGGCCGTTGTACCTGCGCCGCCCCGACGCCCGGGTGCCCGCCGGCTACAAGGTCGTCACCCCCACCGCGCCCGCTCCCTCGACCGGGGCCGGGGACCGGCGGTGACCGCCCCCACCGGGGCGCGGCTGCGCCCCATGCGCTGGTGGGACATCGAGCCGGTGCGGGTGCTGGAACACGAGCTGTTTCCGGAGGACGCCTGGACCGTCGCCATGTTCTGGTCCGAGCTGGCCGGCTGCGGCGGCCCGGCGCCGCTGCGCCGCTACACCGTCGCCGAGGCCCCGGACGGCTCGATCGCCGGCTGGACCGGCCTGGCGTTCGCCGGGGGAAGCGCCGACGTGCAGACCATCGCCGTCGCCCCCCACCGGCAGGCCGCCGGCCTGGGTACCGTCCTGTTGCGCGACCTGCTGACCGCCGCCGCCGACCTCGACTGCCGGGAGGTCTTCCTGGAGGTCCGCACCGACAACGACCGCGCCCGCCGGCTGTACGAGCGGCACGGCTTCGAGCCGATGGGCGTGCGACGCGGCTACTACCAGCCGGGCGGCCACGACGCCCTGGTGATGCGCCGCGACCACACCCGCCCGCTGCCGCCGGCGCCCCGCCCGCGCGCCCCCGGTGTCGACGGGACCCCGGACACCCCGGCGTCCGCCGACCGGCCGACGCCCCCCGCACCCACCGATCGGGAAGCATGACCGACCATGGCTGACGAACCACTCGTCCTCGGCATCGAGACCTCCTGCGACGAGACCGGCGTCGGCGTCGTGCGCGGGCACACGCTGCTCGCCGACGCCGTGGCCTCCAGCGTCGACGAGCACGCCCGCTTCGGCGGCGTCGTACCCGAGATCGCCGGCCGGGCGCACCTGGAGGCGATCGTCCCGACCATCGAGCGCGCCCTGGACCGGGCCGGCGTCGCCCCCGGCGACCTGGACGGCGTGGCGGTCACCGCCGGGCCCGGCCTGGCGGGCGCGCTGCTGGTCGGCGTCTCGGCGGCCAAGGCGTACGCCGCCGCGCTCGGCAAGCCGGTGTACGGCGTCAACCACCTGGCCTCGCACATCTGTGTCGACCAGTTGGAGCACGGCCCGCTGCCGGAGCCGACGATGGCGCTGCTGGTCTCCGGCGGGCACTCCTCGCTGCTGCTGGCCCCCGACATCACCACCGACGTGCGGCCGCTGGGGGCCACCATCGACGACGCGGCGGGCGAGGCGTTCGACAAGGTGGGCCGACTGCTGCACCTGGGCTTCCCCGGCGGGCCGGTCATCGACCGGCTGGCCCGTGAGGGCGACCCGGCCGCCATCGCCTTCCCGCGCGGCCTGACCGGGCCGAGGGACGCGCCCTACGACTTCTCCTTCTCGGGGCTGAAGACGGCCGTGGCCCGATGGGTGGAGGCCCGCCGGGCGGCGGGCGAGGAGGTGCCGATCGCCGATGTCGCCGCGTCCTTCCAGGAGGCGGTGACCGACGTGCTGACCCGCAAGGCGATCCGCGCCTGTCGGGACGAGGGCGTGGACCATCTGATGATCGGCGGCGGGGTGGCGGCCAACTCGCGGTTGCGGGCGATGGCCGAGGAGCGCTGCGCGGCGGCCGGGATCACCCTGCGGGTGCCGAGGCCGGGGCTGTGTACGGACAACGGCGCGATGGTGGCGGCGCTGGGCGCGGAGATGATGACGCGCGGGCGCGCGCCCTCCGGCTGGGACCTGCCGGCGGACTCCTCGCTGCCGATCACCGAACCGTCGATCCCCGCCGAAACCGGGGCCGAAGCCGGGGCCGGGATCGGGTCGGCCGGCCACCCGCACGGCCAGGGTCACGATCACGTGCACGAGACGAGCCGGCGCAACCTCTACGAGGAGACCGGGGGAGGAGCGGGATGACGACCGACGGGAGCACCGGGGAGACCGCCGGCGGGGAGCCGGACACGGCCCCGGTCGGCACACCGACCCTGATGTGGGAGGCGAGGGCGGTCCCCGGCCGGGCCGGGGACCTGCTCGCCTGGGCCCGGGCCCAACCGTTGGACCCGCCTCCGGCCCGGCGGGAGACCTTCGTCGCGCCGGGTGATCGGGTGCTCGTCATCACCTGGTGGGACGCGGTGCCGGGGGGCGGCCCGGCGGAGATCCCGGAGCTCCCTTCCCCCGACGGGGAGTTGCTGGCGCGTCCGGTGCACCGCTGGCGCTTCACACGAGTCGCCGGGGAGCCCACCGACTGACGGTCGGGCACCGCCGGGGTTCGTCCGATGCGCTGTCGTCCCCGGCGGGCCGCCGCCGTGAGCGCCCGGGTGTCGGCCGGCGTGAAGCCGGTTCGGTCCCGGCCGGGACGGGACCGGTGAGGGGTGGTTCTCCCGGGGCGTGTGGCGCCGACCGGTCTCCGGGCGCGGCGCGGTTCGGCCGTTCCCGGTGCGTTCCGGGTACGGCGTGGTTCTTCCCGGTCGTCGCGGTGCCGCCCCGACCGCCGGGACGGGGTGATCCCCCCCGTTCCGGGCGTGGCGTGGTTCTCCCGGGGCGTGTGGTGCCGACCGGTCTCCGGGCGCGGCGCGGTTCGGCCGTTCCCGGTGCGTTCCGGGTACGGCGTGGTTCTTCCCGGTCGCCGGCCCCCGGGGCGGGGTGGTCCGGTCGTTCGGGGCGTGGCCCGATTCCTCTCGGCCGGCGTGGCCCGGTCGCCGGGCCGTTCACCGACCCGTTCCGGCCGCCGTGCCCCCTGCTCCTCCGGGGGCACGGGAACCCGGCACCGCCGGTCACGTCCCCGGCGGTGTCCCGGGCGCTTCCCTCAGCGGCCGGGTCACCAGTACCAGCGGCCGTTCCCCCACCCGGGTCACCACCAGGGTGCAGGCGTTCGGGCCGCGCGGCGCCAGCCTCCGGCGCAGTTCCTCGGGGGTCATGGCGAAGCCGCGCTTCTTGATGGTGAGCGTGCCGACCCCGCGCTCCCGCAACAGCGCGCGCAGTCGCTTCAGGTTGAACGGCAGCACGTCGGTGACCTCCCAGCCGGCCGCCCACGGGGTGTGGACGGCGACATCCGAGGTCAGGTAGGCGATCCGGGGGTCGATCAGTCGGGCGCCGATGATCCGGGCGACCGCGCCGACCAGCCCGGCCCGGATGACCGCGCCGTCCGGCTCGTACAGATACCGGTCCACGGGGCCGTACTCGCCGTCCGCCTCGGGGTCGGGGGCGGGTGAGCCGTCCCCGGTGACGCTGTGGCCGCCGGGCAGGAGGGTGGCCCGGCGCGGCTGTGCCGCGCCGGTGCCGAACCACAGCACGGCCTCCTTGACCTCGCCGCCGTCGGAGACCCACTCGGTCTCGGCGTCCGGGGGCAGCGCCTCGTGCGGGATGCCCGGGGCGATCTTCACGGCGGCGAGCGGGGCCCGTCGGGCGGCGTCGAGCGCCCGGGACAGGGGCGGGGAGTACGCCTCGGGGTCGAAGGTGCGCCCCCGGCCGTCGCGCCGGGCGGGGTCGATGAAAAGGGCGGTGCCGGGGCCGGTGACGTCACCGACGGTGCCGGGGTCGGTGACGTCACCGGTCACCACCCGGATCCGGTCGGCGAGGCCCAGTTCCTCGGCGTTGGCCGCGACCACGGCGCAGGCCAGGGGGGAGCGGTCCACGGCGACCACCTCCAGGCCGGCCCGGGCCAGGGCCAGGGCGTCCCCGCCGTTGCCGCAGCACAGGTCCACGACCCGGGTCGCGCCGGCGCCGGCGAAGCGTTCGGCCCGTCGGGCGGCGACGCCGGCGCGGGTGGCCTGTTCGACGCCGTCGGCGGTGAACCACATGGTGTCCGCCTCGGCGCCGAACTTGGCGCGGGCCCGGACGCGCAGTCGGGCCCGGGTGAGGGCGGCGGCGACGAGTTCGGCGGGGTGGTCGCGGCGCAGCCGGGTGGCGAGGGCCAGTTCCTCGCCGGGGGCGTGGTCGCGGACGGCCTCCATGAGGCGGCGACCGGTGTCGGTGCGCAGGGCGTGCAGCAGGCGGACATCCCGTTCCTCGGGAGACTCCGCCCCGTCCCGGTCGCTCCCGTCGTCGTCGCGGTGCCCGTGGAGGGGGCCGGGGGCGGTCCCTCCGGCGCCGGGGGAGTCGGTCGGGGCGCCGCGCGGGGTGCGGTCGGGACGTGCGGGGGAGCGGGATGCGGCCACACGGGTCATTCTCCCGGGTCCGTGCGGAGGTGCTGCCGGGGGACGCGATGGGCCGATGGCACCATCCGTTTCCATGAATATCAGACAAGTAGTACAAAATGCTTTTAAGTCTGGTTCAGGCGGAGTGTCGGCCGACCGGCCCTCCCGGCGGGGTCGGTTCGGGCGGTTCCCCCGCCGCCCCCGCGCGGTCGCCGGGGAGCCGGTCGCCTCCACCACCTGCGCGGGACCCGCCGGTACCTCCTCCCGGGGAGCCGACCGGATCCGGCCGGTCCTGCGTCGCCTCCGCCCCCCGCTTCCGTCCGCCCTCCGGCGGCGTGCCCCCGATCGGCCGGTCGGGCGGAACGGGTCGGGGCCGGCCCGGGGCGTCTCCCCGCCCGCGGCCGCCGACCGGCCGCACGGCGCCCCGCCCCGGCCCGACGGGAGCGCCCTCCGCCTCCCGCTCCCCGGTGGCCGGGGCCGCCTCCGGCGGGGCGTCCGGGTTCCCCGGCGGCCGGGCTCCCGGGGCCTGCCGTGGCTGTGGCGGTCCCGCCGGGGCGGCCCCTTCAGCCCGGGGCCGGAGCGGCCCCGGGCGGGCATCCGGGGCCGCCCGCGCCGTCCCGGGCCGGTGGGCCTCACGGTCCTGGTCGTCCTGCTCTGCGCGCTGGCCGTCCCGCCGCTCCTCCTCGCCCGGGGCGACGGTGCCGGTGTCGGCGCCGCCGGCGCGGCACCCGATGGCACGGGGGGTGACGGGGGAGGGGAGGAGGGCCTGCCGGCCGCCCACGCGCCGGAGGCCCTGCGGGGCGAGCCGATGGTGGGGGCGCCGGGCCCCGCCGGGCTGCGGGCCGCCGGCGACGCCATGTTGGCCCGGGCCGAACGCATGGAGCGCATGGAGCGGCGTCGGATCGCCGCCGTCCGCACCTGGGGTGTGCGCATGCCGCCGTTGCGCCCGCCCGCCCCTCCGGAGAAGCGGACGTCCCTCGTCACCGAGCCCGGTCACATCTCCGGCGAGGGGCTGCCGCCGGTGATCACCCGGGTGCCCACCGAGGACCGGGTGGTCTTCCTGACCATCGACGACGGGGCGGAGAAGGACCCGAAGCTGCTGGAGATGACGCGGGAGTTGGAGATTCCCTACACGAGCTTCCTCTCCGACCACGTCGCCCGGAACGACTACGACTACTTCCGGCGGATGCGCGCGGACGGCAACGGTATCCACAACCACTCGATCAACCACCGGGAGATGCCGAAGCTGAGCCGGGCCGAGCAGAAGCGGGAGATCTGCCGGCAGCAGGACGTCCTGGAGAAGGAGATCGGCGAGCGGCCGACCATGTTCCGTCCGCCGTACGGGGCCTACGACCGCACCACGTTGGAGGTCGCCGCCGAGTGCGGCGTGGAGGTGGTGCCGCTGTGGGCGGAGGAGGCGTTCGCCGACCGGATGGAGTGGGGGCGCGGGGACCGGAAGTTCCACCCCGGCGACATCATCCTCACCCACTTCCGGGGGCCCGACGAGTGGAAGGGGACGATGCCCGACATGATCCGGCTGGTTCTCGACACCGCCACCGAACAGGGGTTCGCCCTGGCCCGATTGGAGGATTACATCTGAGGCGCGAATCGGGATGATCACCCGTTTCTCGGGCGCCGGGAGCGCTCCACCGGCGGATTCGGGCCCGTTCCGACACGTCGTGAATCGGCCGTCCACGGCGCGCGGCTGGCACTCTGGTTGACTGAGTGCTAACCACGTTCTAGGCTCAGGGCCGGCACTCTCCCACCGAGAGTGCCGGCGCAGCGCGACAGGTGGATCCGGCACCCGCGACGACGGGTCCCCCAGGTCGTGCCGCTTCCAGACATTGACCCCGTGAGATCTCCGAAGGGGGAGGTCGGATCGTGACGACCGCCAGCTCCAAGGTTGCCATCAAGCCGCTCGAGGACCGCATCGTGGTCCAGCCGCTCGACGCCGAGCAGACCACGGCCTCCGGCCTGGTCATCCCGGACACCGCGAAGGAGAAGCCCCAGGAGGGGACCGTCCTCGCCGTGGGCCCGGGTCGCTTCGAGGACGGCCAGCGCCTGCCGCTCGACGTCGGCGTCGGCGACATCGTGCTCTACAGCAAGTACGGCGGTACCGAGGTGAAGTACAACGGCGAGGAGTACCTCGTCCTCTCGGCCCGCGACGTGCTCGCGATCATCGAGAAGTAAGAAACGGGTCGGGACGCCACAACGCCCCGCGGGGCGTTGTGGCCGGGCGGTGACGCCCGGTCCACGACGTCCCGGGCCCGGTTCCGAGCGGTTCGCCGCCCGGTGCCGGGCCACCGTGTTCCCACCGCCGGCCGGGCGGGGGTGCGCGGGGACCGCGCGGGACCCGGGGAACGCCGGGCCCTCGGCCCGGTCCCCCTCACCGTCGGTCGGTCCGCCGTCAGCAGTCACGCAACGACAAGGGACATCCACCCCAATGGCGAAAACTCTGAAGTTCGACGAGGACGCCCGGCGCGCCCTCGAGCGCGGTGTCGACAAGCTCGCCGACACGGTGAAGGTGACCATCGGCCCCAAGGGCCGCAACGTGGTCATCGACAAGAAGTTCGGCGCCCCCACCATCACCAACGACGGCGTGACCATCGCCCGTGAGGTCGAGGTCGAGGACCCCTACGAGAACCTCGGCGTGCAGCTGGTCAAGGAGGTGGCGACCAAGACCAACGACATCGCGGGTGACGGCACCACCACCGCTACCGTGCTGGCCCAGGCCCTGGTCCGCGAGGGTCTGCGCAACGTCGCCGCCGGCGCCTCCCCGGCCGCCCTGAAGAAGGGCATCGACGCCGCCGTCAAGGCCGTCTCCGACGAGCTGCTCTCCGTCGCCCGGCCGATCGACTCCAAGGAGGACATCGCCGCCGTCGCCGCGCTGTCCGCCCAGGACGCGCAGGTCGGCGAGCTGATCGCCGAGGCCATGGACAAGGTCGGCAAGGACGGTGTCATCACCGTCGAGGAGTCCCAGACCTTCGGTCTGGAGCTGGACTTCACCGAGGGCATGGCCTTCGACAAGGGCTACCTGTCGCCCTACATGGTCACCGACCAGGAGCGCATGGAGGCCGTTCTCGACGACCCCTACATCCTCATCCACCAGGGCAAGATCGGCGCCATCGCCGACCTGCTGCCGCTGCTGGAGAAGATCATGCAGTCCGGCGGCTCCCGCCCGCTGCTGATCATCGCCGAGGACGTCGAGGGCGAGGCCCTGTCCACCCTGGTGGTCAACAAGATCCGCGGCACCTTCAACTCCGTCGCGGTCAAGGCCCCCGGCTTCGGTGACCGCCGCAAGGCGATGCTCGCCGACATGGCCTCCCTGACCGGTGCCACCGTCATCTCCGAGGAGGTCGGCCTCAAGCTCGACCAGGCCGGTCTCGACGTGCTGGGCTCCGCCCGCCGCGTGACCGTCACCAAGGACGACACCACCATCGTCGACGGTGCCGGTTCCGGTGAGGACGTGCAGGGCCGCATCGCCCAGATCAAGGCCGAGATCGAGACCACCGACTCGGACTGGGACCGCGAGAAGCTGCAGGAGCGCCTGGCCAAGCTGGCCGGTGGCGTGTGCGTCATCCGCGTCGGCGCCGCCACCGAGGTGGAGCTGAAGGAGAAGAAGCACCGCCTCGAGGACGCCATCTCCGCCACCCGCGCCGCGGTCGAGGAGGGCATCGTCTCCGGTGGCGGTTCCGCCCTGGTGCACGCCGCCAAGGTGCTCGCCGACGGCCTGGGCCGCACCGGCGACGAGGCCACCGGTGTCGGGGTGGTGCGCCGCGCCGTCGTCGAGCCGCTGCGCTGGATCGCCGAGAACGCCGGTCTGGAGGGCTACGTCATCACCTCCAAGGTGGCCGAACTGGACAAGGGCCAGGGCTTCAACGCCGCCACCGGTGAGTACGGCGACCTGGTGAAGGCCGGCGTCATCGACCCGGTCAAGGTCACCCGGTCCGCCCTGGAGAACGCCGCCTCCATCGCCTCCCTGCTGCTCACCACCGAGACCCTGGTGGTGGAGAAGAAGGAGGAGGAGTCGGAGACCGACGGTCACGGCCACGGTCACGGTCACTCCCACTGATCCGGCGCCGGTCCGGGGTTTCCCCCGGTACCGGTCCGATCGGCGGGAGTCCGCGCCGCACGCGTCCGGGGCCCCCGGCACCGACCCATCCGGTCGGCGTCGGGGGCCCCGGTGCGTTCACCGCCGCCACACCGCCCCGCGTCCCCGGCACGCGCGTCGTCCGCCGGGGACTCAGGAGTCCCGCCCCGGGCCGTACTTCCGCCCGGCCCGGGAGGAGACGCCGCCCAGCGCCCCGCGCGGGATCAGCTTCGCCGCGCCGACCAGTGCCTTGTAACGGGGGTCGGGGACCGAGAGCGACCGGCCGCGTGCCAGGTCCCGCAGCCCGGCGTCCACCACGCGGTCGGCGTCCAGCCACATCCAACCCGGGATGGACGAGGTCCCCATCCCGGCCCGCTGGTGGAACTCGGTGCGCACGAAGCCGGGGCACAACGCCATGATCCGCACCCCGCTGCCGGCCAGGTCCCGGGCCGCGCCCTGGGAGAACTGCACCACCCACGCCTTGGACGCCCCGTAGGTGCCGCGCGGCACGAACGCCGCCACCGAGGCGACGTTGACCACTCCGCCGCGTCCGCGCGAGCGCATCGGTTCCACCACGGCGGTGGTCAGCCGCAGCACGGCCTCGCAGTGCACGCGCAGCATCCGCAGTTCCTCGGCGATCGGCACGTCGGGGAAGCTCCCCTTGAGTCCGAAGCCGGCGTTGTTGACCAGTAGTTCCACCGGGTGGCGGCGATCGGCCAGCCGCTCCTCACAGGCGCCGATGCCCTCCTCGCCGGCCAGATCGGCGGTGAGCACGGCGACCTCCACCCCGTGGTGGTCGTGCAACTCGGCGGCCTGCCGTTCGAGTCGTTCGGTGTCGCGGGCGACCAGGACGAGGTTGTGGCCGTCGCGCGCCAGTCTGCGGGCGAACGCGGCGCCGATGCCGGCGGTGGCGCCGGTGATCAGTGCAGTCGTCATGAAAGGAAGGTAGCCCCTGTCCCCGTGCCGGCGGCAGGTGGGCGCGTGCCGGCCGGGGGAAGGTTTCATCGGGCGGTCACCCCGCGCCTCCGGGAGCGCCCGGGCGCTCCCGGTCGGGAACGGGCGGAACGGGCGGAGGAGGGGCGCCGCGGGACGACGGGCGTCGGGCTTCCGGGCATCCGGGCATCCGGGCATCCGGGGACGGTCGCCCGGCCGTCGGCACCCGGGTTCGGTCGGGACGCCGTGTCGGAGGAGCCGTGCGGCGGGAGCCCCGCCGGAACGGTTTCGCCGAACGAGCCGCGGGATCGGGCCCGGGGCTCAGTGGGGGTGGCCGCCGGCCATGCGGACCAGACCGCGTCGTGCGCGTCCGAGCAGTTCCTCGCGCTCGTCCTCGGTCAGGCCGCCCCAGACCCCGTAGGGCTCGCGGACGGTCAGGGCGTGAGCCGCGCACTCGGCGCGGACCGGGCAGCGCATGCAGACCTCCTTGGCGGAGGCCTCGCGAGCGGTGCGGGCGGCGCCGCGTTCCCCTTCCGGGTGGAAGAAGAGAGAGCTGTCCACACCGCGACAGGCGGCCAGCAGTTGCCAGTCCCAGAGATCCGCGTTGGGGCCCGGAAGGCGGGAGAAGTCTGCCATGAGTATCCCCTCGAGTACGTGCAGTGTGCCGCTGTGGTGGTGCCGGTCGGCCGTCGGTCCGGTGCGGGGGTGTGGGGCTGGGGAGGGTGGGGTCGGCGGATCGGTACCGGCGTCTTCCGCGAGGAAGGCGAATGTAAATATGACTACCAGCCGAATATAGACATATAAGCATTGGCCACCGCAAGCATCTCCAAATGGTGCAAAAACGAATGTTCGGCGTGTCGGCGACGATCACCCTGTCGCGTCACCGTGACGTCACGTAGGGTGGTGATCATTCGGTGGAGGATCCACCCGGAAAGCGGGGGTCGGGCGTTCCCGTCATCGCGCCTGCCCGGTCGACCGACCCCGACACCGTCGCGGGCCCAACCGCCCCAACCTTTTCGACTTCTTGACCCTTTCGTCCCTCGGGCACCCGGATCCCGGTGCTGCGCCGACCGGGCCCCGGGTCGGTCGGCGCCGCCGTACCGGCTCGTGGATCCGGTCGGTGTCGCACCCCGGGTGCCCGGTGCCGGGCACCTGTCCGGCCGATGAACGTCCCGTGAGAGACCCGTAACTCTTTCGGGTGACCGTCGTTGAGAGAGCGAGGCGGGTGGCACAGGCTTCGGGTTCGCGGACCCGGCCCCATCCGCACGGTGAGACCTGCACGACAGCCTGGAGGTTCCAAGGTGATGCGCATCAGCTGCGGAGGGCGGTCATGACTTCCGTCCTCGTCTGCGACGACTCCCCCCTGGCCAGGGAAGCGCTCCGCCGCGCCGTGGCCACCGTGCCCGGCGTGGAGCGGGTGACGACCGCGGCCAACGGCGAGGAGGTCCTCCGCCGATGGAGCGCCGATCGCTCCGATCTCATCCTGATGGATGTCCGGATGCCGGGCCTGGGGGGTGTGGAGACCGTTCGTCGACTGTTGTCGGCGGACCCCGGCGCGCGCATCATCATGCTGACCGTGGCCGAGGACCTGGACGGCGTGGCGCTCGCGGTGGCCGCCGGAGCCCGTGGCTACCTGCACAAGGACGCCTCCCGCGCCGAACTGCGGGCCACGGTCACCCAGGCCCTGGCCGACCCGACCTGGCGACTCGCCCCGCGTCGGCTGCGCTCCTCGGACATGGGAGCCGCCCCGACCCTCACGGCGCGCGAGATCCAGGTGCTCGAGGGGATGAGCCACGGTCGCTCCAACGCCGAGATCGGCCGCGAGTTGTTCCTCTCCGAGGACACCGTCAAGACCCACGCCCGACGGCTGTTCAAGAAGTTGGGCGCCTCGGACCGGGCACACGCCGTCGCGCTGGGCTTTCGTTGGGGTCTGGTGCGCTGACCCGGTGCCCCGGGGGGGTCGGCGGGCCCGATCCCGGACCCGCCCGGGGCCGAAACGTTCCCGCGTGCCGCATGCTGGAGGCATGACGCTTCCCGGTGACGAGACGGCCAGGCGTGAGGGGAGGGCCCGGGACATGACGGTCGACACCCGAGTGAAGCACGCCGTCCGCAGACGCCCCGGGGCGTCTGCGGACGGCGTGCCGGACTCCCCGACCGATACCGGCGGCGTCGCCGGTATCGGCGACGACCCCCTCGGCGGTCCGGCCGCCGGTTCCCCCGGGGCGGGGACGCACCTCGACCCCATCCCCCGTTCGGGGGATGGGTGCGACGGTCGCGGACCGGTGGAGACGGGGAACCGGAGCGGTAACAACTCGGTGCACAACTCCGCTCACGGTGACTCGAACACCGGAGCGGGGGTGCACCATGGGGGGATGCGCGAAGACGAGAGCCCGGCGATCGGCGCTCTCGTCCGGTGTGCGGCGCAGGGGGACCCCCGTGCCACCCACGACCTGCTGGCCCTGGTCCACCCCCTGGCGCTGCGCTACTGCCGCACCCGGTTGAACCGGTTGCCCGGCGACGCCCGGCACCTGGTGGACGACCTGGCGCAGGAGGTCTGCCTGGCCGTGCTCTGCGCACTGCCCCGCTACCGCGACACCGGTCGGCCCTTCGAGGCCTTCGTGGTGGCCATCGCCCAGCACAAGGTGGCGGATCTCCAGCGCGCCGCCCTGCGCCGGCCCGGCAGTACCGCGGTTCCCTCCGACGAGATGCCCGAGCGGCCGGACGACTCGCTCGGCCCCGAGGAGCGGGCCCTGCTCAGCAGCGACGCCGAGTGGGCCAAGAACCTGCTGGACGAACTCCCCGACCACCTCCGCCGACTGGTCGTGCTCCGGGTCGCGGTCGGTCTGACCGCCGAGGAGACCGGACGGCGACTGGGCATGTCGCCGGGGGCCGTCCGGGTGGCCCAGCACCGCGCGCTCAGCCGCTTGCGGGCCCTCGCCGACCGCTGAGGTTCCCGGCGGACACGCGGGCGACGGGCCCGGCCCGCCGGTCGCGCGCCCGACGGGGCGACCGCCCCTCCCGCCGCCGGCCCGGTGGATCGGGCGCAGGCACTACCATGGTGGTTCGGGTCGGGCAAGAGCTGTGGAAGGGTGTCATGACCAATAACGCCGACGGAGCAACCCGCGCGGTGGCGGAGGTTCCCGAGAAGTTCGCCCCCCTGGGGCTGACGTTCGACGACGTCCTGTTGCTGCCCGGTGCCGCGGACATGACGCCGGAGGACATCGACACCTCCTCCCGGATCTCCCGCAACGTGCGGGTCAACATCCCCCTGCTCTCCGCGGCCATGGACCGGGTGACCGAGGTCAGGATGGCCATCGCGATGGCCCGCCAGGGCGGTGCGGGCGTGCTCCACCGCAACCTCTCCATCGAGGACCAGGCCGCGAAGGTCGACGAGGTCAAGCGCTCCGAGTCCGGCATGGTGACCGACCCGATCACCATCCGCCCGGACGCCACCCTGGGCGACGCCGACGAGATCTGCGGCCGGTACCGCATCAGCGGCGTCCCGGTCACCGACGCCGCGGGCAAGCTGCTGGGCATCGTCACCAACCGCGACATGGCCTTCGAGACCGACCACACCCGGCAGGTCCGCGAGGTCATGACACCGATGCCGCTGGTCACCGGCAAGGTCGGCATCTCCGGCCCCGAGGCCATGGAACTGCTGCGCCGGCACAAGATCGAGAAGCTGCCCCTGGTGGACGGCGCCGGGATGCTGCGCGGTCTGATCACGGTCAAGGACTTCGTGAAGGCCGAGAAGTACCCGCGCGCCGCCAAGGACTCCGAGGGCCGGCTGATCGTCGGTGCGGCGGTCGGCGTGGCCGGCGACGCCTACGAGCGGGCCGAGGCGCTGATCGAGGCGGGCGTCGACTTCATCGTCGTGGACACCGCGCACGGCCACTCCAAGCTCGTGCCGGACATGACCGCCAAGATCAAGTCCAACTACTCCTCCGTGGACGTCGTGGCGGGCAACGTCGCCACCCGCGACGGCGCGCAGGCCCTGGTGGACGCCGGTGCCGACGCCGTCAAGGTGGGGGTGGGCCCGGGGTCCATCTGCACCACCCGGGTGGTGGCCGGCGTGGGCGTGCCGCAGATCACCGCCATCCACGACGCCGCGCTCGCGGCCCGGGCCGCCGGTGTGCCGGTGATCGGCGACGGCGGCCTGCAGTACAGCGGCGACATCGCCAAGGCCCTGGTCGCCGGCGCCGACACGGTGATGCTCGGCAGCCTGCTGGCGGGCTGCGAGGAGTCGCCGGGCGAGCTGCGCTTCATCAACGGCAAGCAGTTCAAGTCCTACCGGGGCATGGGGTCGCTCGGCGCCATGCGCAGCCGGGGGGAGACCCGGTCCTTCTCCAAGGACCGGTACTTCCAGGAGGGCGTCACCGACGACGAGAAGCTGGTGCCCGAGGGCGTCGAGGGCCAGGTGCCCTACCGGGGTCCGCTGGCATCGGTGGTACAGCAGCTCATCGGCGGTCTGAACCAGTCGATGTACTACCTCGGCTGCCGCACGGTGCCGGAACTGAAGTCCGAGGGCCGCTTCGTGCGGATCACCGCGGCCGGGCTCAAGGAGAGCCACCCGCACGACATTCAGATGACCACCGAGGCGCCGAACTACACCAGCCGCTGAGCGTGTGCGGGCCCGTGCGGCCGGCCGGTACCCGCCGACCGACCGCACGGGCCCCGTCACGTCACGGCACGGTGGGCGGGGCTCGTGGGAGGCGCGGCGTGCCCGGGACGGACATGCGCCCCCGCCGCCCGGCCGGGAATACCCCGGGCCGGGAATACTGGGGTCCGCCCGGGCACGGTGGCGAGGCGCCGACCGGGCCGGACATGGACGGCGGCGCACACCCGTGCGCGCCGGGGCACAGCAGGAAGGGTTCGAGCACGTGACTGAGATCGAGATCGGTCGGGGCAAGCGCGGCCGGCGGGCGTTCGCCTTCGACGACATCGCCGTGGTGCCCAGCCGCCGCACCCGCGACCCCAAGGAGGTCTCGATCGCCTGGCAGATCGACGCCTACCGCTTCGAGTTGCCCTTCCTCGCCGCGCCGATGGACTCCGTGGTCTCCCCGGCCACCGCCATCCGGATCGGCGAGATGGGCGGCCTGGGCGTCCTCAACCTCGAAGGGCTGTGGACCCGCCACGAGGACCCCGAGCCGCTGCTCGCCGAGATCGCCGAGCTGGAGGGGGTCGACGCCAACCGTCGGCTGCAGGAGATCTACGCCGCGCCCATCCGCGAGGAACTGATCGGCCGTCGCATCCGCGAGGTGCGGGAGGCCGGCGTGGTCACCGCCGCCGCCCTCTCCCCGCAGAACACCGCGCAGTTCTCCAAGGCCGTGGTGGACGCGGGTGTCGACCTGTTCGTGATCCGGGGCACCACCGTCTCCGCCGAACACGTCTCCTCGGCCGCCGAGCCGCTGAACCTCAAGCAGTTCATCTACGAGCTGGACGTACCGGTGATCGTGGGCGGCTGCGCCACCTACACCGCAGCCCTGCACCTGATGCGCACCGGCGCGGCGGGCGTGCTGGTGGGCTTCGGCGGCGGCGCCGCCCACACCACCCGCAACGTGCTGGGCATCCAGGTGCCGATGGCCACCGCGGTGGCCGACGTGGCCGCCGCCCGGCGGGACTACCTCGACGAGTCCGGCGGCCGGTACGTGCACGTGATCGCGGATGGCGGCGTGGGCTGGTCCGGCGACCTGCCCAAGGCCATCGCCTGCGGCGCCGACGCGGTGATGATGGGCTCCCCGCTGGCCCGGGCCAACGACGCGCCCGGCCGCGGCCACCACTGGGGCATGGAGGCCGCGCACGAGGAGCTGCCGCGCGGCAAGAAGGTGCACCTGGGCACGGTGGGCACCACCGAGGAGATCCTGCTCGGCCCCTCCCGCATCCCGGACGGCTCGATGAACTTCTTCGGGGCGCTGCGCCGGGCCATGGCGACCACCGGTTACTCCGAGCTGAAGGAGTTCCAGCGGGTCGAGGTGATGGTGGCGCGCTCGCGCTGACCCGCTTCCCTCCGGGCCCTCCGGGTCCGGGAACGCGTCGACGGCTCCGCCCCCGGTGTTCGCCGGGGACCGGAGCCGTCGTGGTGGGATCGTCGTGCCGGAGGCGGCGTGTCGTGGCCCGTCCCGGTGGGGTCCGGGCCCTCCGGGCGCGGATCAACCGGTGGGCGGCACGCCCGATCCGGCGTAGATCACCCGCCGGCAACTGCGACAGACCTTGTCGGTGCCCACCCGGGTCAGCTCCCGGTGCCGGCAGTGGGTGGGGCCGGTCGGCCCCGGTCGTCCGGTGCTCATGCGCGCCTCCGTCGGGTCGTTCTCCCCGCGCCGGGGTACCGGCCCCGGCGGTCGGTCGGCGCCGGCGGTCCTCCCGGTACGGATCGGGGCCGCGCACCTCGGATCACGGGGGGTGATCGATGGGCTTTCGTCACGCGGGGTGATCGATCGCGTGCCCCTCGGGAACGTTCTACCCCTTTTCGCACCGCACGTCACATGGAATGCCTCCCGGAGGGCGACGAACGGCGATCCGGTGGGCGTCGCCGCGCCGGCGGGACATCGCGCGAGGCGTCACAGACGGTGGGCCGAACCGGTGGGCGTGACGCCCCGGGTATCCAGCAACAGGGGCGCCTTGGCTGCCAGCCCCTGGAGGTCGTAGACCGAGTGCGCCTGGAGCAGCAGGGTCAGATCGGCGCCGGCGGCGGCCTCGTGGGGCGTGTCCGCGCGCGGCACCCGGCACCCGGCGGGGGCCCAGTGCGGGACGTGCGGATCGTGGTAGCTCAGGCGGGCGCCGCCCTCCAGCAGGCGGTGGGCGATCTCGTCGGCGGGGGAGCCGGTGCGGTCGGCGGTGTCGGCGCGGTGGGTGACGCCCAACAGCAGGATCCGGGCGTCGCGCACGGACTTGCCGTGGTCGTTGAGCAGCGCGCCCACCCGGTCGGTGACGTAGCCGGGCATCCGCTCGTTGACCGAATGCGCCAGTTCCACCATGCGCGGCGATCCGCCGGGGCCCCGGCGCACGCCGGGCAGTCGGCCGGGGTCGATGGCCGGCCGGGGCCCGCCGGGGCCGGGCCGGTGGGCGGATGGGCCGGAGGGGTGGGTCTCCGCGCACCGCAGCACGTCCCACACGTCCACCCCCAGGTCGTGGCAGGCCATGGCCAGCTCGTTGACCAGGGCGGTGTTGACCTGTCGGAGGTTGGTCTCCAGGATCGTGACGGTCTCCGCCTCCAGGGTGCCCCGGGCGCGGACGATCTTCGGCGTCGTCCCGGGTCGGCCGTTCCGTTCACCGCCCGCCAATCGGGTGTAGAAGGCGGCGGCGGCCTCGGTGCAGGCGGGGGTGTGGCCGCCGATGACCCGGGGTGGGGGGAGGGCGTGCGGCGGGCGGGCCTCCGGGTCGGTGCGCGCGGGGGAGTGGGCCAGATGGAACCCGCGCCCGGCGCGCAGGCCGGAGCCCTCCTCCAGCAGCGCGCGAATCGGGCCGGCGGTGGTGCCGGGGGCGACGGGCGAGGTGACGACCACCAGGGCGCCGGGACGCAGGCGGGGGGCGAGCAGGCGGGCGGCGGCGCACAGGGGGGCGGGGTCGGGCACGCCGTCCGGTCCGGGATCGGTGGGGGAGCAGAGCAGGGCGACGCGGACCCGATCGAGGTCGGCGGGGTCGGCGGTGCCGGTGAACCCGGCGGCGAGCATCCGGCGGACCTCGGCCGTGGTGAGCACGCCCTCGATCGGCGACCGGCCGGCGGTCAGGGTCGCGACGACGGCCGGGTCGGGGTCCCAGCCGAGGGTGGCGAGGCCCGCCGAGACGGCGGTGCGGACGGCGGGAAGTCCGAGATGTCCCAGGCCGAGGACGGTGAGATCTGCGGGCACGGAGGGGGCACCCCTTCCCGGATCGAGTACCACAAGGTGAGGTCAGCTTAAGCGGATATATGACAGATTCGGTGGATTGTCCCGTCGGGCGTCGCCACGCCACCGACCCCGTCCCGATGAACCCCGTCCCGGCGACCGCTCCCGACCGCATCCCGGCGGAACCCACCCCGACGGTCCGTTCCCCACTCCGTTCACGGGGTTCACGGGGCTCGCCGGCTCGTCTCCCCATCCCATCCCCCCCATCGAGTTCACCGGCCCGACCCACCGACTCGACCGGCACGACGGGACGACACCTCCCGAATGGGGCACCATCGACAAAGGGGCCCGTCCCGGGCGCCCCCGCGCGCACCACCCCGCGCGCCCCTTCCACCCGACACCCCGGGCATCTTCCACGCCATCACTTCTCTCCCCAAGGAGGCACCGGTGAAGACAGCGGTCATGGGACCGGCCGAACGCGGAGCGGCCCTCGCCGCCATGGCCGGCCGCGAACTGGACGTCCTGGTGATCGGTGGCGGGGTGGTGGGAGCCGGTACCGCCCTGGACGCCGCCACCCGCGGCCTGTCCACCGGCCTGCTCGAGGCCAGGGACTGGGCGTCCGGCACCTCCAGCCGTTCCAGCAAACTCGTCCACGGCGGCCTGCGCTACCTGGAGATGCTCGACTTCGCACTGGTCCGCGAAGCCCTCAAGGAACGCGGCCTGCTGCTCGAACGCCTCGCCCCCCACATCGTCAAGCCGGTGCCCTTCCTGTACCCCCTGCGGGGCCGCGGCTGGGAACGTCTCTACGCCGGATCGGGCGTCGCGCTCTACGACGGCATGTCGCTGTCCTCCGGCCACGGACGGGGCCTGCCCGTCCACCGCCACCTCTCCCGCCGTCGGGCCCTGCGGGTCGCCCCCTGTCTGCGCCGCGACTCCCTGGTCGGCGCCCTCCAGTACTACGACGCGCAGACCGACGACGCCCGGTTCGTGACCGCCCTGGTCCGCACCGCCGCCTCCTACGGCGCCCACTGCGCCAACCGCGCCCGGGTCACCGACTTCCTCCGGGAGGGCGAACGGGTGGTCGGGGTGCGCGTCCTGGACCTCGAGGACGGCACCGGGGAGGACCGCTTCCGCGCGTACGAGATCCGGGCCCGACAGGTCGTCAACGCGACCGGGGTGTGGACCGACGACACCCAGTCCCTGATCGCCGAGCGCGGGCAGTTCCACGTCCGGGCCTCCAAGGGCATCCACCTGGTGGTGCCCAAGGACCGCATCCACTCCTCCACCGGCCTGATCCTGCGCACCGAGAAGAGCGTCCTGTTCGTCATCCCCTGGGGCCGGCACTGGATCGTCGGCACCACCGACACTCCCTGGGACCTGGACAAGGCCCACCCGGCCGCCTCCGCCGCCGACATCGACTACCTGCTGGAACACGTCAACTCCGTGCTCTCCGTCCCCCTCGGCCGGGACGACGTCCAGGGCGTCTACGCGGGCCTGCGCCCGCTGCTCGCCGGGGAATCCGACGCCACCAGCACGCTCTCGCGCGAGCACACCGTGGCCCACCCCGTGCCCGGCCTGGTGGTCGTGGCGGGCGGCAAGTACACCACCTACCGGGTGATGGCCAGGGACGCCGTGGACGCCGCCGTGCACGGTCTGGACCACCGGGTCGCCCCGTCCTGCACGGAGGAGATCCCCCTCGCCGGCGCCGAGGGCTACCACGCGCTGTGGAACGCCCGGGCCCGCACCGCCGCCCGCACCGGGCTGCACGTCGCCCGGATCGAGCACCTGCTCAACCGATACGGCTCGCTCGCCGAGGAGGTGTTGGCGCTCGTCGCCGAACGGCCGGAGCTGGGCGAACCGCTCCCCGCCGCCGACGACTACCTCAAGGCCGAGGTGGTGTACGCCTGTTCGCACGAGGGGGCGCGACACCTGGAGGACGTGCTGACCCGCCGCACCCGGGCCTCCATCGAGACCTTCGACCGCGGCACCCGCAGCGCCCGCGAGTGCGCGGAGCTGATGGCCGGGGTGCTGGGCTGGGACCAGCGGCAGATCGATCTCGAGGTGGAGCACTACGAGAAGCGGGTGCAGGCCGAGCGCGAGTCCCAGCTCCAGCCGGACGACCGCACCGCCGACGCCGCGCGACTCGGCGCCCCCGACACCGTTCCGCTGTGACGCTGTGACGCTGTGACGCTGTGACGCTGTGACGCTGTGACACGGCGACACGGCGACGCTGTGACACGGTGGTCCGTCACGGTCGACCGGGGGGTGACGGGTGACGGAGCGTCACACGTCACCTCCCGGATCCCCCGGGTCGCCCTGCGTCCCGGGCCCCCCGTACGGCCGGTGAACGCGCCTCCGTACGGGGGGAATCCGCGCCGCCCCTGCCGCACCCACCCACCCGGGATGGGCGACAATGACTCCGGACGCCGGAGGGGACACAACGCATGGGTCAGCACAACGGGGAGAACGGGGCGCGCGATGGCGTGACCCCGACGCGACCCCCGAGCGAGAACGGATCGGCGGGGACATCGCCCCGGGAGTCGGGAAGCGCCGACCGGAACGAGGGCACCACGGGGCCGGGGACGGTGAACGACCATACGGGGGAAACGGGTTCCTCCGGTGCGGCGGTGCCGCCCGCCCGCAGGTCGGGCGCCCGGGACCGGGACGCCGTGCCCGCCCCGGACGAGGGGGGCGCCGTGCCCGCCCCGCGACCCGCCGGTGCGACCGGCGCCCGCACCGGGCTCCGCAAGGCGGGTGACTCCCCGGAGGGTGAGGGCGAACCGGCATCGGACGGTGCGGACGCTTCCGTCGACGCCGCCGCCCCCGCCGTGGACACTCCCCGCACCCCCGAGCTGCCCCCCGACGAGGGCTCGACCACCGCCGTCGTGTCCCCGCCCGCGGGGGCACGCCTGCTCAGCGGTCGCTACCGGCTCGGCGACGTCGTCGGCCGGGGCGGCATGGGCACCGTCTGGCACGCCACCGACGAGATCCTGGCCCGCGCCGTCGCGGTGAAGGAACTGCGCCTGCCGCCCGGCGTGGACGACGCCGAGCGCCGCCGGCTGGTCACCCGGACCCACCGGGAGGCCAAGGCGATCGCGGCGATCCGCAGCCGTGGTGTGGTCACCGTCTACGACGTGGTCGACGACGGCTCGCGGCCGTGGATCGTCATGGAGTTGATCGAGGGCCGCTCCCTGGCCGAGGTCATCCGCGAGGACGGCCCGATGTCCCCCACCCGGGCGGCGGAGATCGGTCTGGCCGTGCTGGACGTGTTGAGCGCCGCCCACGAGCGCGGCATCCTGCACCGCGACGTCAAGCCCTCCAACGTGCTCGTCTCCGAGCCCGACGGCCGGGTCGTGCTCACCGACTTCGGCATCGCGAAGGTGGAGGGCGACCCCTCCATCACCTCCACCGGCATGTTGGTCGGCGCCCCCTCCTACATCTCCCCCGAGCGGGCGCGTGGCGAGAACCCCGGCCCGGCCGCCGACCTGTGGTCGCTGGGCGCTCTGCTGTACTGCGCGGTCGAGGGGCGGCCCCCCTACGACCGTGGCGGCCCCATCGCCACCCTCTCGGCCGTGATGAACGATCCGTTGGACCCGCCGCGTTCGGCGGGCCCGCTGGAGGAGGTCATCGTCGGGCTGCTCACCAAGGACACCACCGACCGGTTGGACGAGGACGGGGCGCGGCGTGCCCTGCTGGCCGCCCGGAAGGCGGCGTCCGGTGAGGGCTCGGGCGGTTCCGAGACCATGACATTCGGTCGGGCCGGTACCGCCGCCGCCCACGCGACCGCCCACCCCGCCGGAAGCGACTCCGGCGGTACCCCGGCGTCCGCCGGGGACACCGCGAAGCCGCCGGTCGACGACCCCCGTGCCCCGGCCCGCCCTTCGACCGCTCCGTCGACCGGGCACGCGGGGTCGCCCTCGGCGAGCACCGGCCACGGGAACACCGGTACCGGCGACCGGACCTCGGCCCTCGCCGAGGGCGGCCCCGCCCGTCCCGACGACGCCGAGCGGCGTCGCCGCCTGATGCTCGGCGCCGCGATCCTGCTCCTCCTCGCCGTCCTGGCCGCGATCCTGATCATCGTCCTCCCCCGCGGTGACGACACCGACGGCGCCGCCGGGAGCGGCTCCCCCGACACCTCCGAGGAGGCCGACACCGCCCCCGGTGACGAGGGCGCCGACCCGGAGGGGAGAGCCGGGGAGGACGAGGAGGCGGACGCCGGCACGGACCCGGCCCCCGGCGACACCGACCCGGACACGGACGCCCCGGACACCACGGAATCCGACGGTCCGGCCGACTCCGACGAGGACGGCGGCGACGCGGGGGAGGCCCCCGCCACGTCCGACCCCGGCGGTGACGGTGCCGAGGGTGACGGTGCCGAGGGTGACGTGCCGGACGGTTTCACCGTGATCACCAACGAGCGCTACCGGTTCTCCCTGGCCCTGCCCGACGGTTGGGCGCAGACCGGCACCGCCGGCCGGGACTCCGGCGCCATCCACAGCGCCCCCGGCGGCGGACCGCCCAAGGTGCAGGTGGACTTCACCCCCACGCCGCAGGCGAACGCCGAATCCTCCTGGCGGGTCCTGGAGCCCGCCGTGCGGGGAAGCAGCCCGGGCTACGAGCACATCGACATCGGGTCGGTCGAGTGGCGGGGCTACCCGACCGTCGCGGACTGGCAGTTCGTCAGGAACGAGGGCGGGCAGCGGGTGCGGATCCTCAACCGGGGCTTCCGGGTGGACGACAACAGGGGTTACGCCATCATGATCACCTGTGCCGAGACCGGCTGGGACGACGAGGAGTGCCGCACCATTCGGGACACCGCCCTGGCCACATTCAGGCCATTGGACTGACCCGGAGTTGACACTTCGTGGGCGTGGTATGCCCATGGCACGTATCGTGTGCATCCGGTCTCCGTGGTCGCGCGACGCACGGGTCCGGCGGGACGATCGGGGCCGGACCCCCACTGCTCCGTCGGCGTCCCGTCCCGCTCCGGTCCGGCGCCCGGGGGATTCGCGCGGATCCCCCGGCCGCCGGTCGCGACGACGGACGCGCCGGACACATCGTGAACAACATCCATCGGAGCACCCGGAGCACCCGGAGCACCCGGAGCACCCGGGACATCGGTAACACCACGGACCACACCGGTGCCGGCGGTGTCGCCGGCGTCGCGGAACACCATCGGGCGATGCCCGGGCCCCGTCGACCGCGCGGCGCCGACCCGGCGCGTGGCCGGGGGAGTCCGGGGCCGGTACCGGGGGAACGACAGGGATGGGGGGAAGATCCGGTAGCGGACCGCCCCCGACGGGTAGGACGAGGAATCGACGGGTTCCGCGCCCCGGCGCGGAGCCCCCGGCACGCGCCGGGTCCGCGGGGCGGGCCGGGCGAACGGAAGTGACACCGCGAGGGCGGTGTCACGGGGTGACGAGGGGAGGGGCCGTGGACGGTTTCTCGGGACGGGTGCTGGCCGACCGTTATCAGCTGCCGCGCCTTCCCACCGACGAGTTCGAACTCGTCGAGTCGAGGGCCTTCGACACGGCCAGCGGCCAGGAGGTGCTGGTCCGACAGGTGCCGCTGCCCGAGGTCGTCGAGGCGGAGACGTTGGACGGCACCCGGGCCGGCGGTCCCGCCGGATCCCCGGGGCACGCCCGCGCCACCCGTACCCCCGACGACCCGGTGGTGCGGCGGGCCGTGGAGGCCGCCGCGGCCGCCGCCGGCCTCCCCGACCACGCCCGTCTGGACCAGGTGTTCGACGTCTTCGTGCAGGGCGACGGCCTGTGGATCGTCAGCGAACTGGTCCCGGCCCGCCCGCTGGCCGCCCTGCTCGCCGAGGCACCGCTGAACCCCTACCGGGCGGCCGAGGTCGCCGCCGACCTGCTGGCCGCCCTGCGCGTGGTCCACGCGCACGGCTGGGTGCACCGCAACCTCACCGCCCGCACCGTCCTGATCTGCGACGACGGCCGGGCCCTGCTCACCGGCCTGGCCTCCGGCGCGGCGGAGGAGGTGCTGTGCGGATACGATCCGTTCCCCGCCGCCCGCCCCCACGGAGGGGCCGACCGCCCGGCCCCCCGCCCGACCGTCGCCGGGCCGGAGGGCGGTGCCGACGGCCCCCGCGACGCGGCGCCGCGCCCGGTCGAACAGGCCGGCCCGCCCCGCGAGATGCCCGGTGGCACCGGGCATCCGGGACCGCCTCCCCCCGGGCAACACGGCCCCGATCCCGGCGACCGGGGCCCGGAGACGATGCGGCTGCGCACCACCGGCTCCACCGGCACTCCGCCGTACGACCCCGCCGCCGCCCCCCCCGGCGCGGCGTCCCCGCCCCGGCCGGGGGAGCCCGACCGCCCCGGTTCCCCGCCGCAGGGCCCCCCGCAGCACGGTCACACCGCCTACCGTGACCACGTGCCGGCCCCGCGTGGCGGCGGCCCCACGGGCCCGCCGCCACCCACCGGCCCGGTCGCCCCGGGGCGCGGGGCGACCGATGCCCGCACGGCGGATCCGTATGCCGCCCCGGAGGCCCCGCACGGGCGACACCCCGGGCACCCCGGGGAGGACCACCCGTATCCGTCCCGGGCGCCCCGGGCCCCGGCCGACCCGCCCCCGCGGTACGGCGCGCCCGCCGTCTCCGGCCCCGTCCCCCCGCCCGTGCCCGACGAGCCCGACGGGGAGGCCGACGCTCCCGCCTCGGCCGAGATCTGGGACCTGGAGGCCGAGCCGGAGCCCGGCGACCCCGGTGCCGAGGGGCTCGCCGCCCCGTACCCCGCCCGGACCGACGCCCCCGCCGACCCGTACGCCGACCCGCACGCGCGGAACCACCCGCACGCCCTGCCCGGTGTCCCCGGGCAGGGAGCCGGTCCCTTCCCCACCACCTGGGACTTCGAGGGCGGCGCCCCCGGCAACGGCCGGCCGCCGTACGGACACCCGCCCGGTCCACCGGACGGCACCGGCGGCCGCGCCGCCCTGGCCGCCGCCCGGGAGGAGAACCCGCAGCGGTACCGGGGTCCGCGCCACCTCAGCGACCGTCCGCAACCCCCGTTGCCGCCCGACCCCTCCCCGGCCGCCATCGAGCGCGCCCAGCGCAGCGGGGCCATCGCCGCCTACCGCGCGGGCACCCGGGCCGGGGCCGACGCGGTGCGCCGTCCCGGTGGGCCGCAGGGCCCGGGCACCGGTGAGGGATCCCGTGATCGGGGCGGTCGGGAGCAGGGCGCCCGCCCGCTGCCCGGCGGCCCGGTCGGCACCCCCGGCGGTCCGCACCGCCCGGGGGGACCGCATGCCCCCGAACCGACCGGCCCCGACGGTCCGACCCGGCCCCCGCATCACGGGGACCCGCATCACGGGGAGACGGCGGGGGAATCCCGTGGCTGGGAGTCCGCGGCGCCCTCCGGCCCGCTGCCCCGCCCGCGCCCCGACCGCGCCGGCGCCCCCTCGGCGGCCGACCCCTCCACCGGTGACGCCGGCCGGACGCCCGTCCCCGCGCCGCGCCCCGCCGGCACCGGCAACATCCCCACCACCGGGCGCCGTTACCGCGGCCCCGACAGCGCCCGCGCCGCCGAGCGCGCCCGCCAGGCCCGGATGGCCGTGGTCGGCCCGGTCACCGAGCGCTGGGCGCCCGAGCAGGCCGGACCGGTCTACGAGCACTGGCGACTCGCCCCGCCCGTCGGTCCCGCCGCCGACCTGTGGGCGCTGGGCGCGCTGCTCTTCCGCGCCGTGCAGGGCCACCCGCCCTACCCCGAGGACAACGTCCTGGAACTGGTGCAGGCGGTGGTCTCCGAGCAGCCCGCCTTCGCCGAGGAGTGCGGGGCGCTGCGCCCGGTCGTGGACTCCCTGCTGCGCCAGGACCCCACCGAGCGCCCCCACCCCGAGGTGGTCCGCGGCTGGCTGCGGTCGATCATCCGCTCCGCGCCCGAGCCGGACGTGGGCCGCCGCACCGTCACTGCGCCGCCGATGCTGGAGGCCGGGGCGCCCGCCGACCCCCGCCGACTGCCGGTGGTGCGCCGACGCGGGGAACTGGTCTCCCGCCGCAAGCGCTCCGAGTCCTCCCCGCGCCGCCTGGGCTGTCTGCTGCTGGCGTTGGTGCTGCTGCTGTGCGGATTGGCGGTGGCGGCCGCCGCGTTCCTGCTGCCGGACGCGAACGAGGACAGGGCCGGCACCGACCCGGCGCCGACCGAGCCGCCGGTCGACCCCACCGGCGTGGGCAGTCCCGGTCCGCAGGAACCGACCGATCCCGGTGAGACCGGCGAGGACGGGGAGGGGGACGCGACGGACGGCCCCGGCGACCCCGGTGACGAGCCGGACGCCCCCGACCCGACCCCCGGCACCGAACCCACCGCCGGCCCCGGCGCCCCCGGCGGCTACGCGCTGGCGCAGGATCCGGCCGGCTTCGCCATCGCCATCCCGGACGGCTGGCAGCGCCGGGAGGACGGCGGCGACGTGGTGCGCTACGTCGGCGACGGTCTGGAACTGGTGGTGGTCACCGGCCGGGACGGCACCGGCGAGTTCGGTGAGGACCCGATGGCCTACCAGTTGCAGTCCCAGCCCGAACTGCGCGAGTACCGCGACTCGGCGTGGAAGTCCTCCGGCAGCCTGCGCACCACCCGGGTGGGCAACATCCTGATGGCGGAGGGCGGCTTCACCTGGGACCGCTCGGGGATGCGGTACGCGCAGAACCGGGTGCTGCTGATCGAGGACCGGTACCACGTGGTGATGGTGCGCGGACCGGAGGGCTCCCGGGACGAGATCGCCGGGGTGCACGCCGGCGTCGCCGACACCTACGCGTACCGGGGCGACTGACCGGGGGCCCGCTTCCGTCCCCCGCTTCCGTCCCCCGGTCCCGGTCCCGGGTCCGGACCGGGCCCCGCGCCCGTTCCGGTGCCCGAGTGGCCGGTACCCGGTGCCCGGCCCCGTTCCACCGCTCTCGGTGCCCGGCCCCCGTGCCCGCCCCGGCTCCCGGCACCGGTGGCCCTCCGTCCGGTGCCCGCCCCGCCGAGCCGTCGCCCCGCGCCGGTCCCGCCGGTACGGCCGGCCCCGGGGTGCCGGCGATCGCCGGCACCCCGGGCGAAAAACGGTTACCACCGGGTAGGCACCGGTGCGCCGCCCGCCTACCCTCGCGTCATGACGACCGAATCGGTTCCGGCCCGCCCCCGCCCCACCGCGGCGGTCGATCCCGCTCTGGTGCGCCGGCTCACCGCCGACGTCATCGGCGGTGACACCACCTCCTGCCACGCCCCCTTCACCGGCGAACGCCTCGCCGACCTCCCCGCCGCGACCGTCGAGGAGGTCGGCGTCGCCCGGGACCGGGCCCGCGCCGCGCAGAGCGCCTGGGCCGCCCGCCCGCCCCGCGAGCGCGCCGCGGTCCTGCTGCGCTTCCACGACCTGCTCCTGGACCGCCAGGACGAGGTGCTCGACCTCGTCCAACTGGAGACCGGCAAGTCCCGACTGCACGCCCACGAGGAGGTCCAGTCGGTCGCCCTGGTCGCCCGCCACTACGGCCGGCGCGGTCCCGCCCACCTGCGGCCCCGCCGCCACACCGGTGCCGTGCCCGGCCTCACCACCGCCGTGGAGCACCGCCGTCCGCGCGGCCTCGTCGGCGTCATCGCCCCCTGGAACTACCCCCTCGAGCTCACCGTCGGCGACGCCCTGCCCGCCCTGGTCGCCGGCAACGCGGTATTGATGAAGCCCGACACCGAGACCGCCCTCACCGCCCTGTGGGCCCGTCGACTGCTGATCGAGGCCGGCCTGCCCCCGACGGTGTGGCAGATCGTCCTCGGCGACGGCCCGGTCGTCGGCCCGGCCGTCATCGCCGTCGTCGACCACCTCTCCTTCACCGGCTCCACCCGCACCGGCCGACAGGTCGCCCGGGCCGCCGGGGACCGCCTGATCGGCGTCGACCTCGAACTCGGCGGCAAGAACCCGATGATCGTCCTGGAGGACGCCGACCCCGACCGGGCGGCCGAGGGCGCCGTACGGGCCTGCTTCACCTCCGCCGGCCAGCTGTGCGTCTCCATCGAGCGCCTCCTGGTCCACGAGCGGATCGCCGACGCCTTCCTCGACCGCCTCCTCACCCGCACCGCCGCCCTGCGGATGGGCCCCGGCCTCGACTGGGACATCGACCTCGGTTCGCTCTCCTCCGGCGCCCAACTCGAGGTGGTCACCCGGCACGTCACCGAAGCCGTCGCAGGGGGAGCCCGGATCCTCGCCGGCGGCCGGCCCCGCCCGGACCTCGGGCCGTGGTTCCACGAACCCACCGTCCTGGAGGGCGTGACCCCCGACATGGCCGTTCACGCCGAGGAGACCTTCGGGCCGGTCGTCGCCGTCCACCGCTTCACCGACGACGAGGAGGCACTGCGCCTGGCCGACGCCGGCCGCTACGGCCTCAACGCCTCGGTATGGGGTCGCGACATCCGCCGCGCCCGCGCCCTCGCCGCCCGCCTGCGCACCGGCACCGTCAACATCAACGAGGGGTACGGCGCCGCCTACGGCAGCGTCCGCGCCCCCATGGGAGGCATGGGAGACTCCGGTGTCGGCCGCCGCCACGGCGCCGAGGGCATCCTGCGCTTCACCGAGGCCCAGACCATCGCCCGGCAGCGTCTGCTGCCGCTGGGGCCGTCCATGGGGATGGACAACCGTGCCCACGCCGCTCTGATGACCCGCGCGCTGCGCCTGATGAAGCGGGTCGGGATGGGCTGAGCCGCCGCCGGCGCCGCTCCCGGACCGGGGCACACCGCCACCGGGCCGGGGCGGCGACGACCGCCCCGGGCGCCGGCCCGCCGGCCGATACCGCGCCTCCGAGCCCCCTGCCGTCATCCTCGGGCCCGAACCCCGAACCCCGAACCCCGAACCCGATCCACTCCCGACCACGCCCGGCCGGCTCCGGACCGTTCCCGGGACCCCGGTGGCCCGCCCGCCGCTCGACCCGATCCGGTCCCGTGCCGCCACCCGCCCGCCGAGCACCGCACCGCAGAGGAGGACGCCCGTGTCCGAAGCCGCCGCAGACCGCCCCACCGGCCCCGGGGACGGTGTCCCCGGTGCCGGTGGGGCGGGGCCGATCGGCCACATCGAGGGTGCCGACCACACCGAACCCGGCGCTCACACCGAGAGCGCCGAGAGCGCCGGGGACGGGGGCGGGGAGTACGACCACGACGTCATCGTCGTCGGCTCCGGCTTCGGCGGCGCCGTCGCCGCCCTGCGCCTGAGCGAGAAGGGGTACCGGGTCGCCGTCCTGGAGGCCGGCCGCCGCTTCGACCGCGCCGACCTCCCCGCCACCTCCTGGAACCTGCGCGACTACCTGTGGGCCCCGGGTCTGGGCCTGTACGGCATCCAGCGCGTCCACCCGCTCGACAACGTCCTCGTCCTCGCGGGAGCCGGCGTGGGCGGCGGTTCCCTCAACTACGGCAACACCCTCTATGTCCCGCCGGACGCCTTCTTCACCGACCGCCAGTGGGCCGGGATCACCGACTGGCGGGCGGAGCTGACCCCCTGGTACGAGCAGGCGCGCCGGATGCTCGGCGTGCGGGTCAACCCCGACACCACCCCCGCCGACGAGCACCTGCGGGCCGCCGCCGAACGCATGGGCATCGGCCACACCTACCGCCCCACCCCCGTCGGCGTCTTCTTCGGCGACGGCCTGGACGGCGACGGCACCCGCACCGCCCGCCCCGGCGAGGAGGTTCCCGACCCCTACTTCGGCGGCGCCGGCCCCGAACGGCGGGCGTGCAGCCGCTGCGGGGAGTGCATGACCGGCTGCCGGCACGGCGCCAAGAACACCCTCAACGAGAACTACCTCCACCTCGCCGAACGGGCCGGCGCGGTGATCCACCCCCTGACCACCGTCACCGCGATCACCGAGTTCACCGACCGGGAGGGGAACACCGGCCACGCCGTCACCGTCGTGCCCACCGACATCCCGCCGCGCCGCCGCCGGCGTCACGCCAGGGTGCTGCGCGCCCCCCGGGTGGTGCTCGCCGCCGGTACCCACGGCACCCAGACCCTGCTGCACCGGATGCGCGACACCGGCACGCTGCCCCGCCTCTCCGACCGCCTCGGCACCCTCACCCGAACCAACTCCGAGGCCCTGGTCGGCGCGCAGACCACCCCCCGCCGTTACCGCCGTGCCCTGGCCGCCGCCGGACGCCCGCCCGTCGAACCCGACTTCACCCGGGGCGTGGCCATCACCTCCTCGATCCACCCCGACGAGCACACCCACATCGAGCCGGTCCGCTACGGCCGGGGCTCCAACGCCATGGGGTTGCTCTCCATCGCGCAGTTCCGCCGGGACGGACGACTGCCCCGCCCGCTCGCCTTCCTCGGCTCGGCCCTGCGGCACCCCGTGCGCTTCCTGCGCTCGCTCTCCAACCACCGCTGGTCCGAACGCACCATCATCGGGCTGGTCATGCAGACCCACGACAACTCGCTCACCACCCACCTGCGGCGACGCGGGCCCCTCCGGGGCCTGCTCACCGCCCGGCAGGGGCACGGAGCGCCCAACCCGGAGTGGATCCCCGAGGGCGCGGAGGCGGCCCGCCGGCTCGCCGAGGAGATCGGCGGCTTCGCGGGCACCAACGTGGGGGAGGTGTTCGGGATGCCGCTGACCGCCCATTTCCTCGGCGGCTGCCCCATCGGGGACGGGCCCGATACCGGCGTGGTGGATCCCTACCACCGGCTGTACGGACACCCGGGGATCAGCGTCGTGGACGGCGCGGCCGTCTCCGCCAACCTCGGCGTCAACCCCTCGCTGACCATCACCGCCCAGGCGGAACGCGCCATGTCCCTGTGGCCCAACCGGGGCGAGCCGGACCCGCGTCCCGAACAGGGCGCCGGGTACCGGCGCGTGGCACCGGTGCCACCGGCGCGGCCCGCCGTGCCGGCGGACGCCTTCGCCGCGCTGCGCCTGCCCCTGCTGCCCGTCCCCACCCTCCCGCCCCGGGGCGGGAGCGGCAGCACTGACGGGGCCGGCGACGACCCACCGCCCGGCGGTGGGGGGACGACCGGCGCACGCCGTCCGCCGGCGGCCGAACCGGGTACGGGGCCCTGACCCGATTTCCGACCGCCGGGCCCGGAGGGTCGGGCCGGGGGCGGCTCCGTCAGTGCTGCCCCCGGCGCGTGCCGGGGTGGCGCGAGTGAACGCCCGGCTGGTGGGTCGCGGTCCGACCGTGCGGAGGCGTGGCAAGGACCCATCGGTTTCCCGGGGGAAACCGGGCGTGGAAACGGCCCCGGGCCGGCTCCCGTGGGGGAACCGGCCCGGGTGTGAGGTGGGCGCGTCGACGGACGGCGCCCACCACACGGGTGTCGCGGGGTGTTGTCGGGAGGTGCCGATCAGACGGCGGCACCCGCGCCGCGACGACGCACCATGTAGACGGCGGCGGCGCCCATCGCGACGGCGGCGGCACCGGTCAGGGCGTAGACCGCCAGGCCCGAGCCGGCACCGGTCTGCGCGAGCTGCAGGTCCGGGCTGCGCTTGGCCGGGCCGGCGGGCTCGGCCTCCTTGTCGCTGCTGTTCCCACCGGGCGCGGTGATGGAGAAGGCGTAGTACCAACCGCCCTCCCAGCCGCACTCCTGGCCGTTGACCTCACCGATGTAGGCGCCACCGCTGACGGCGGCACCGTCCACGGTCGGGGCGTCCTTGTCGATGGAGATCCGGAAGTCGGTCACGACGGTGTCGCTACCGGCGGGCAGGACGTCCAGCTCGGCGTAGACGCCGGCCGCGAAGCCGTCGTCGTCCAGGGACTCCCAGCCGTTGTCGCCCCGGAACTCCAGGTTGACGTACTCGGACAGCCAGGAGTACTTGTCGAGGTTGTCGAAGTCCAGCTCGCCCTTCTCGAGGTCCTCGTAGAGCTTGAGGTTCTCGACCTCGGCCCAGAGGATCACGTCGCGAAGGTCCACGTCGCTGACGTTGGTGGCGTGCATGGCGAACTCGTGCCAGCCGCTGCCCGCGACGATGGTCTCGGACAGGCCCACGACCTCGGTCAGCAGACCGTCCTCGTAGTCGGCGTCGAGGTCGGTGCAGAAGGCGAACTCGTCCTCCGGCGCCTCGCCGGAGTCGCCGTCCTCGTCCTCGTCGGGGGTCTCGGACTCGTCGCCCTCGTCACCGCCGGGGATCTGGCCGCCGGGGACCTGACCGCCGGGGGCGTCGTCCTCCTCGGTCTCGTCCACGGTGTCGGGGGTGTCGGTGGACTGGTCCTCGCCCTCGTCGGCGGAGTGGTCGTCGCCCTCGTCGGCGGTCTCCTCCGTGAGCGGCTGGACCTTCTCCTCACCGACGGTCTCGTCGGTGGTCTTCTCCTCGACGGGCGCTCCGGTCTCGGAGCTGCCGGTCTCATCCTGCGGCGCCTCGGTGGCGTACGCGGGGGCCGCCGCCAGGAGGGCGGCGGGGGCAATCACGGCCGTGGCCGCTGCTGTCGCCATTGCGCGACGAAGCTTCATCAAGGTCCCTTTGTTCAAAGCGGGTTCAGGGACTCCCGCATCCGAAGTGACGCCAAGTGTGACCTGCCGAACACGCGATCGGTTGTAGGCGTTGTGATCACGGAAAGATCACGATCCTCGTGGGGTGCGTACGCTGCCCCCAGTGAGGGTAGGAGTTGTCATCGGCCCCGCCCGCCACTCCCGGGCTCGGCCGCGGGAGATCGGGGCGGCATCCGATCATCGGGCCGGGCTGTCCGGCTCGAATCGGCTCCCCGCGCGGCGTACTTGACGAGGGGCGCCCCGATCGGGGCGCGTCCGTGAACGAGAGAGGCCCCGACGCGCGTTCCGGGGGGAGAGCGACGCGCCGGGGCCCGACCGGCACCGGCGACAGGGCGGCACGGGTGCCGGTGGGGCGACGCCCGGGGGGTGGCGCCGCCGTCCGTGGTCGGACCATTGGCGGTCCGAGGGTGTCCCTGAATCCTCAGCCATCAGGGGCCCCCGGGCAAGTACCGGAACGGCCGCGTTCGGGAGAAAAACGGCCCCGGTCACGAATGGGCGTACTCCGGTTGTTCCATGATCGACTTTGGGTCGCCCTCGGGTGACCGGGTGTGACGCCGGGGCCGAAGCGGGTCGGCCGACAGGGCCGGGGTGGGTCATCGCCGGCGTTCGCCGCCCCGCGAGAGCGGGAACGGCCGACCCCCGGCGTCCCGGGGGTCGACCGCCCCTCGTGACCGGTCCGCTGTCCCCTGCTGTCCGGCCACCGTCCCGGGGCGAGGTCCCACGACGCGCCCCCCTCGCCACACCGGAAGGGACCGCGACCGTCTCAACGACCCGGAAGCACCCGGCCCAACGACCACCCGGGGCCTCCGGTCACGTGCCGTACGGGTGACACCCGTACGGACCCCGGCGCACCCGGACGACCCCGCCCGGTCGCACGAGCCGGGAGCCCGGGAGCGCCTCACGCGCCCCCGCGTCCCGACTCAGATCCGGCCCCGGCCCAGCTCCAACAGCGTCATGGCCAGGTCGGTGCCGGGACGACCGAAGGCGTCCCCGTAGTGCCGCAGCACCTCCATCTCGCGGGTCAGGTGGACCCGCCGACCGCCGGAGGCGATCCGTGCCCGCTGGATTCGCCCGGAGACCTCCATCCGTTCCCGGATCAATCCGATGATCCGTTCGTCGAGGTTGTCGATCACCCCGCGCGCGTCACCGATCTCCCCGGCCGCGGCCGGGGAGCGCGCCCCCGTCCACTCGGTCGTGGACCGTTCCGGCCCGGGGGCCGGGGAGTCGGCCGGAGGAGGGGACAACGGACCCGTGGCGGCCGGGGAGGCGGACGTCACGGGAGGCGTCGTGGCGGTCGCGGTGGTGCCGGTCATGGCGGTGTCGGTCGTGGTGGTCGTGACGGTCATGGGTGTGTACTCCTTCACCGGTCCGCACACCCCGCCACCGACCCCGCCCGGCTCCCCGCACACGACGGACGCCCCGGGCCTGATCGGCCCGGGGCGTCCGGAGAATCGCTGGTCGTTACCGCACGCAGCGTTTCGCCCGACAGCCGGCCGAGCCGGTGCCATAGGCGAAGAAAAAGAACGCGCGGTGGAACATGTCGCCGAGTATGCCGGCCCCGCGCCGGACCGTCCCCGCCCCGGTCGCATCGTGAGACGGCCGCGGACCGGCCGGTAGACTCGTGGGCAGAACCCCTCGACCGCCGGAAGGCAAGCTCCGTGGCATCCGTGGAATCCCTGGCGTCGGAAGCACCCGCCGCCCCCGACACCGTCCTGGTCGTCGACTTCGGCGCCCAGTACGCCCAGCTCATCGCCCGTCGGGTCCGGGAGGCCCGGGTCTACAGCGAGATCGTGCCCTCCACCATGCCGGTGGACGAGATGCTGGCCCGCCGTCCGAGCGCGATCATCCTCTCCGGCGGCCCCTCCTCCGTCTACGCCGAGGAGGCTCCCGGCATCGACCGCGCCATCTTCGAGGCGGGGGTCCCCGTCTTCGGCATGTGCTACGGCTTCCAGCTGATGGCCGAGACCCTCGGCGGCACCGTCGACAACAACGGCGCCCGCGAGTACGGCCGCACCCCGTTGACCGTCAGCAAGTCCGGCTCCACCCTCTTCGAGGGCACGCCGGACGACCAGACGGTGTGGATGTCCCACGGCGACGCCTGCTCCGCCGCCCCCGAGGGCTTCGCCGTCACCGCCTCCACCGACCTCGTGCCCGTCGCCGCCTTCGAGAACGACGAGCGCCGGCTGTACGGCGTGCAGTACCACCCCGAGGTCATGCACACCACCCACGGCCAGCAGGTCCTGGAGCACTTCCTGTACCGGGGCGCGGGCATCGCCCCGACCTGGACCACCGGCTCCATCGTCGAGGAGCAGGTCGCCGCGATCCGCGAGCGGGTCGGCACCAAGCGGGCGATCTGCGGACTCTCCGGCGGGGTGGACTCCGCGGTGGCCGCCGCCCTCGTCAACAAGGCCATCGGCGACCGCCTGACCTGTGTGTACGTCGACCACGGTCTCATGCGCAAGGGTGAGACCGAGCAGGTCGAGAAGGACTTCGTCGCCGCCACCGGGGCCCGGCTGAAGGTCGTCGACGCCTCCGAGCGTTTCCTGTCCGCCCTGGCCGGGGTCACCGACCCGGAGCGGAAGCGGAAGATCATCGGCCGCGAGTTCATCCGGGTCTTCGAGCAGGCCCAGGCCGAGATCGTCGCCGAGGCCGACGACGCCGGCGAGGACGTCGCCTTCCTCGTGCAGGGCACTCTCTACCCGGACGTCGTGGAGTCCGGTGGCGGCACCGGCACCGCCAACATCAAGTCCCACCACAACGTCGGCGGCCTCCCCGAGGACCTCGAGTTCGAGCTCATCGAGCCGCTGCGCAAGCTGTTCAAGGACGAGGTCCGGATGGTCGGCCAGGAACTCGGCCTGCCCGAGGAGATCGTCCAGCGGCAGCCGTTCCCCGGCCCCGGCCTGGGCATCCGCATCGTCGGCGAGGTCACCCGGGACCGCCTGGAGCTGCTGCGCGAGGCCGACGCCATCGCCCGCGAGGAGCTGACCGCCGCCGGCCTGGACCGCGACATCTGGCAGTGCCCGGTGGTCCTGCTGGCCGATGTGCGCAGCGTCGGCGTCCAGGGCGACGGCCGCACCTACGGCCACCCGATCGTGCTGCGGCCGGTCTCCTCCGAGGACGCCATGACCGCCGACTGGTCCCGGCTGCCCTACGAGGTGCTGGCCCGCATCTCCACCCGGATCACCAACGAGGTCCGCGACGTCAACCGCGTCGTCCTCGACGTCACCAGCAAGCCGCCGGGGACCATCGAGTGGGAGTGACCCCCGCCGGTCCCTCCCGGGGGTGACCCCGGCGTCACCCCTGTTCGCCGCCACTCGCACGTTCGGGTGGCGGCGAAGCCGTTTCGCGGTCGGGGCTCCGACCCCCGGGGGCATGATCCCGTTCATGGAGGTTCCGAGGAACGGTCCCGAGCCGCTGCCCGCATGGGCCGTCCCACCGCCGGGCGGATTCACCGCCGAGGCTCTCGACCGCATCCCCGATCTCCCGCCGCACACGGAGCTGATTGACGGGAGCCTCGTTTTCGCGGGCCCGCAGCGCAAGTACCACATGCACTTCATTCGTCTCCTGGAGTACGGCCTCCCGCGTTCCGTTCCTCCGGGCTTCGAGGTACTGCGCGAGTTCGACGTGATCCTCGCCCCGCGACAGCGGCCGGTGCCCGATCTGATGGTGGGCCGTTCCCCGGCCGGGGGTGAGGACGACGGGGACCGGACCGCCTGTCGGGCCGAGGACGTGGTCCTGGTGGTCGAGGTCGTGTCCCCGGAATCCGAGGACCGCGACCGGGAGACCAAACCGATGAAGTACGCCCGGGCCGGCATCCGCCACTTCTGGCGGGTGGAGCGGGGCGAGGACGGCAACCCGGTGGTGTACGTCTACGAACTGGACCGGGCGGGTGTGACCTACGCCATCAGCGGTATCCACCACGACCGGCTGAAGCTGTCCGTCCCCTTCGACATCGACATCGACATCGCGCTCACCGCCATCGACCGCCTTTGACGTGCTTCTTCGGCCGGTTCTCCCCGCCTCGGGGTCAGCGGACGACGGCTTGGACTTCCATGACCTCGATGTCCCGGGTGGTGTCGAAGACGGCGGCGGGCAGGGTGTCGCCGGCGCCCCCAGAGCCCTCCCAGGAGACCTCCCACGTGATGCTCGCGGTCAGCGGGTAGGAGTCGACATGGTGGGTGGCGCGTCGGTAGACGAGCCCGCAGGGCGGGTCGTCCCCGGAGCGGCCGGTGGCGTAGGGGGTGCCGATGGAGCCGTCCTCGTTGATCGGGCACCGGCCGGAGCCGGGGAAGAGGTCGGCGTCCGCGGTTCCCGGAGCGATGGTCAGGGCGACGGGACGGGCGGTGGTGGTGGCCCACATGCCCCAACCGTCCAGGCTCGCGGTGACCGCCACGGGTGAGAAGTCCCCGGCGTCCGCCCAGATCCAGGTGGGCAAGTTCACCACCTGTCGGTCCTCGCGCTCGGGGCTGAGGGTGATGGTCGTCTCGGGTACCCGGAGGCGTTCGTACGCCAACTCGGCCAGGATCAGCGGCGAGAGTGCCCGCTCCACGTCCGGCGTCTCGCCGGCCTCCACCCAGAACGGGATGTTGCTGCACGACATGCGTTCCAGGATGTCCGGCTCGCTGGGGTTTTCCACCGCTCCCCACCACATGCCGTTCCCGGCTTCCTCGCTGTTGAAGTCCTCGTAGGGATCCCCGCCGTCGTAGTGCCGCCACATCCACCCCAGGGCCGAGGCGGCGTGACCGGTGTGGCCGGAGGGATCCCACCTGTCCTCCGCGAGTTCCCGCAACTGCTCCGGGTTCCAGGTGGGCGCGTACCAGCACGGAGGCGGTGTCCAGTCGCGTGAGGCGGAACGCAGCGGCCCGGTCGAACTGCCTGACCCGTTCCGACTCTCGTCCCACGTGATCGCCTGTCCCCCGGCACCGGCGAAGAGACCACCTTCATCGATGCCACCGGAAGGCCCGTCGTTCTGGGCCGGAGGCCACTTTCCCACCGGACTGGCGGAAGCGACTCCTCCTCCTGCCACGAAGAGGGCACCTGCCGTCCCACTGATCAGCAGCCATCGCATGGGGGCGTTACGTGCTATCGGCACTGAGCCGCCTCCGTTTCCGCGTCGACGTTTTGTGCCTGCCAGAAGTTTTCCATTCCGGGAGCGCTGCGCATGACGTACTGGAATCGGTAGAGACCCTCGCCATCCGCTTGTTCGGTGGGTTCCAGGGGTTCGCCTGAATCAACATCTTTTCCGTGCATCCCGGTGGTGTCGATGCAGAACTGAAAACCCAGAACCTCATCCGAGTTGTCGGTTCGGGAAACTTCCAGTTCGTAGTATCGCTCCGTGCCGTGGAGAGTCCAACCTCCGTCCATCCATGCCTGGATCTGACCTCGGGCATAGGACTGGGCGCCATCCGAGGAGTAATTCCGGTAGATGGGATGTTCCGGATCCTGCTCCACTATGGCGAGGGCGGTGCCGCTCAGGAAGGTTTCCAGGGCTTTCAGCGCCGCTGCTTCGTCGGGGTCCTCGGGGGTGTCCCAGTCGAAGACGAGTTCCACGTCGTCGGGGAGTTCGATCTCCGGATGGTCGCTCTCGGCGTCCTCCGGTTCGTCCCCGGTGTCCGTCTCCTCGGGTTCGGGTGTGCTCTCGGTGCCCTGGTCGGCGCCGGCGATCGGGGCGTCGTCGCTCCCCTCGGTTCCGCCGCAGGCGGTGAGGAGAAGGGCGGTGGCGGTCGCGGCGGCCAGGGCCGCCGTCTTGGTGCGCGGTGTCACGGCCGAACGTCTCCCGGGGTGTCGTGGGCGGGACGGAGCGGGCCCAGGGGGGGGGCCGAACGGCAGGCTACCCGGCAGGGTTTCGGTCCCGCCGACCGTCCCGGGCGACTGTTGTGGGGCCCATGCATCGTTCGTGGGCCACTCGCGGGAGTGTCAGGCCCCGGGCTTCACCAGGCGCAGGGCGAGGAAGGTCGGGGCGGTGCTCAACCGCTCGTACCGCTCCCGGTCGATCTCGCGGAATCCCGGCACGGGACGGGGTTCCACCAACCTGTCCAGGGCGAAGCCCGCGCCGAGCAGTTCGCCGAGGAGGAGCTCCAGCGTCGCGCGCTGGTAGTGGATGGAGGCCCCACTTCCGCCCAGGTCGAGATCCACCCACTCCGAGGAGTGGTACGAGCCACCGAAGTGCCTCCAGTCGGCCGTCGGATGGGTGGTGGAGAGCAGCAGCCGCCCACTCGGCCGCAGTACCCGGAGCAGTTCGGACAGCAGCCCGCGCCGGTTGTCGATGTGGTGGATCATCAACGCGCACACCACGTCGTCGAACGAGGCGTCGGCGAGGAAGTCCAGGGGTTGTTCCAGGTCGTGCAGCCATAGTTCCACGCCGTCGCCCAGCCGCGCCCGCGCGTGCCGCAGCAGCGTGGCGCTGCCGTCCACGCCCACCACCTCGGCGCCGCGCGCCATGAACCCGGCGGCATGGTGGCCGGCCCCGCACCCCACGTCGAGGACTCTGCGCTCCTTCACGTCCCCCGCGAGATCGAGCAGGGCGGGACGGTCGATCCAGGCGTTGTACGGGCTGGTCTCGGCGTGCTCGGCGAAGAGGTCGCCGAGGTCGTCGTGGTAAGCGGTCTTCGGACGCATCCGGTCAGGATGGTCGGCCCACGCCGGGAGCGCAAACCCTTTGTCATCGCGTTGTCACTCAGGGGAGAGGGCTGGGGTGTGGGGTGAAGCCGATCAGGGGAACACCGGTTCACCGGCCTGCCGGGTGACGGAAAACCGGGCTCGGTCCACCGCGCAGACGGTGGACCGAGCCCGGCGAAGCTTCGGCTCAGCCGAGGGACTTGACGTTCCCCCAGCCGGTGGCGACGGTCTTCACCGGTGAGCCGGTGTTGGTGGTGCTCGGGTGGTAGATCCGCAGCGTGCCGTCCTCGCGGATGGCCCAGATGTCCGGGACGCCGTCGCCGTTGGTGTCGGGGGTGCCCACCAGCAGCGGCACGTTGGACGTCGTCCACGAGGTGCCGTACTGCACGTCACCGCTCCGCGATTCCGAGGCGAGGGTCAGGGAGGTGAGGTCCACGCTCCCCGCCACCGAACCGGGCTTGCCGTGGCGGATGTACATGATCCCGTTGGACGGGTTGCGCCACAGCAGGTCGGGGGTGCCGTCCTTGTCGATGTCGGCGACGTTGACGATCTCCCGGCCGTCCCAGGAACTGCCCCACATCGGGATGGCCTCCTGGAAGCTCGCGCCGGTGTACCCGGTCAGGACCCAGAAACCGGCGCCCGCCCGCAGGAAGAGGTCCGGTTTCTTGTCCCCGGTGACATCCCCGACGGCCTTGATCTGTCGCCAGGTGTTCGGGGCGGGGGCGTTGTCGGGCAGCAGGATCTTGATCCGCTTGTCGACATCGAAACTCCCGTAGCCATCTCCCGGGTACAGCCAGAAACCGCCGTCGGGGGTGCGGGCGAACAGGTCGGTGAGGCCGTCACCCGGGTAGTAGTCCGAGTGCTTGCTGATCAGGGCGTGCTCGCCGGTCCGCGGGTCGAAGAAGTGCCCCGGGGGGCTCTGGTTCCGCGCGGAGTCGTACGAGGCCTGGATCCCGGAGTACACCTCGCCACCGGCCTCGGCCGCGTAGCCGTGCAGCCGCCCGGCGCCGTTGATGTTGAGGAGGTCGGGGTGGCCGTCGCCGTTCAGGTCGCCGGGGCCGTCCTCCTCGGCGCGGGGCGGCAGGTAGAAGAACAGTTCGGCGCGGGCGCTGCGGTTGCCGGCCGCGTCGTAGGCGTAGACGTGGAAGGCGACGGGGCCGGCGTTGGGCGGCCGAAGCGACTGGGTCCACACACCGGAGCTGTTCGGCTGGACGGTCGTGTAGCCGACGTCGTTCCACGCCCACCGGTAGTGGGAGACGTCCGCGGCCCTGCCGCCGGGGCGAATGGTGAAACCGATCGTGTCGCCGAACCTCTTCTCCGGCGCCCACATGCCCGTATCCCGGGGGGTGTCCTCGACGCCGACGGCGCTCAGCACCGGAGCGACGGGAGCGCTGGAGTCGACGGTGAAGCGACAGGCCTCGGTGCCCGGCGGGAAATAGGTGGAGTAGCTGCCGCTGGTGACGGAGTCCTCGGAGCGGACATCCCACGAGTAGCCGCCGTCGCTCAGTTGTGAGGCCGGGACGGTGATCGAACCCTGGCCGTTGGAGGCGGGGGTGATGAGGCGGTCGACGAGCTTGTTGGCGCTGTCGCCGGTGCGCCACACGCGGAAGCGCAGCTTGGGAACGGTGCCGTCGGGGTCGGTGCCCCGGGCGCTGATGACGATGTCGGTCTTCGCGACGGTGACACCGGCTCCCGGTCCGGGGACACAGGCGCCGCCGGGGGCGGTCGTGCCGTTGACGGGCTCGTTCGGCGGGCGGTTGTAGACGACGTTGATCTCGGCGCTGGAGGCCGCGAACTTCCGCCAGGTGTAGGTGGAGGTCTCGGTACTGGCCCGCATTCCGAAAGTCACGGTGGCCCACTTGCTGTTCACGGCCTTCTGGGCCGCGTCCTTGACGTTGAAGGACACGAACCCGTCGGGGCAGCCGGAGGAGTAGCCGTGGGCGAAGGAACGGCGCTGCTGGAGGGTCAGCCAGTCGGGTTGCTTGTTCCAGGTGGTGGAGGAGGAGATCGCGGAGGTGTGCCAGAGCTGGAACTCGCGGGTCTCGCAGGACCAGGAGTGGGTGTTCTTCACCTTGAAGGTGGCGGAGGAGACGACGGCTCCGGAGAGCGAGTTGTCGAACCTCATCCGCCAGAAGGAGCGGCCCAGGCCGCCGGTCTGGGACTCGTAGCCCACCCGGGCCTCGGAGGTGCCGCCGCCGAAGTTGGTGCCGTTGAAGAAGCTGCTGTTGGGGTGCGGCTTGTAGGCGATGGTCCAGGAGTGCACGCCGCCGACCAGGGTCGGGTCCAGGAAGATCGGGTAGAGGGTGCCGGCGTCCTTCTCGAAGAGGGCGGTGGCGTCGGCGTTCAGGCGCAGCACGGCCCGGGAGGTGCCGTCCCCGTCGAGCAGGGTGGGGATCGGCGCGTGGGCGGCGCCGGGTTCGACGCCGGTCAGGCCGGTGAGGTCGAGCACGGCCGAGGTGGTCGAGGTGTCGGTGCGCGGCTCCGGCGGCTCGGGGGCCTCCGGGTCGGTGGGGTCGGTGGGTTCGCGGCCGGCTGAGTCCCAGGCGTAGGGCGTGGGCACGCTGGTGATCTCCTCGCCGCCCTCGCCGTCCAGCACCCGGACGCCGCCGGTGACGGGGTCGTGCTCGAAGACGGCGGTGGGGGAGGAGAGTCCGTAGCGGATGTCCTTGGTGTCCAGGGAGGCCACGGCGTCGCGGTTCTTGACGATGAGGAGCTGGGCGAAGCCGCCCTCCTCGCGGGCGACCACCAGCAGGTCCACGCCATCCACGACCTCGGGGTAGAGGGCACGGGGACCGTCGAGGACGGGCTCGGGCAGGGTGCCGGGCCAGGTGTAGGAGATGGTGTGGCCCTCGATGGTCAGTTCGGCGAGGACCGTGCCGTCGCCCGCCGGGCCGCCGGGACCCTCCTCGGTGAGGAGGTCCCGGCGGGGGGCGCGGGAGCCGCGGTCCCCGCCGCGGCTGCCGGGGGAGAACACCAGCGGGGTGACGGAGTTGACCGGGGAGATGCCCGCAGCGGTGTGCTCCAGGGTGGTGTCGATGTCGGCCCACTCGCCGTCGGCGTTCGGCGCCCGCTGCGGCAGGGCGTGGATCGTGGTCTCGTACTGCCCGTCGGGTAGTGCCCGGGTGATGGTGGTGGGGGTGGTCTCGGTCTCCACCACCACCTCCTCGCCGCTCTCCCGGGCCTCGGCCATGGCGACCGCGGCGTTCACGGGGCGGGAGTCGTCCGCCGGGGTGGCCTCGGTTCCGGAACCGGCCCGTCCCCCGGCGGGGGTGTCGCGCGGCAGCAGTGGCAACAGTCCGACCAGGAGAGCCGCCGTCACCAGTCCGAGGGTCAGGGCCAACCGGGCGCGGGTGCGCGTCAGGGGTTGGAGGAGGCGGGGCGCTTTCACGGCGGTCTACTCCCGTGGCGGAGGTCGGGGCCGGTGCGGGCAGCACGGCGGGCCCCGGGCCGGGGGCCTCGGGGCGAGGGACGGGACACGATCGCACGATCACCCGGAGTGGTGTCCACCCCCGAAATGAGACCTCTTCGCAATCTTTCCGTGATGCGAGCCGGGAACGATATCGCTTTTGCCCTGTTGTGAGTCATTCATATCCCCCGCATTTATGTTCATGTGGCAATACATCATCCCCTTCCACCCTTACGGTCCGCAGTGGATCAATGACCCACAAGAAGTCGATCATTCGGTGATCAAAACGTGACCCGGGCTCTCCGGGACCCTTTCAACCCCCTCGCGCCGGTCACGAACGTGATGGAAGAGTGCCGCCGCGTGCGTCCGCTGACCCGTACGCATTTCGTCTTTTCGTTCGACTCAGGGGATGGGTGCGGCTCGGATGCGTGCTGCTGACAGAGCACTGTGGTGGGACGGGGCCGCCCGGCTTTCCGCCGGCAACCCGTACGGACACGGTCGGCGCCGCCTGAACATGGCGCTCGTCCTCCTCCTGTGCATGGTCATGTCGGTGACCGTGCTCAGCGCGCAGGCGTGGGCCATCCCCGGCGACGGCATGAGCCGCGCGAAGGTCGAACTCCCCGATCTCCCGGAGAGCGAGGTCATCGAACCGGACCTCGGGGCGGAGACCGCGCTCACCACGGCCGACGAGATCCCGGCCGAGGAGTACGTCCCCACCGCCACCACGCCCTGGACGGGCGGCACCGCCGGCGTCGACCTGACCGGCGTCGCGCCCGGCGAGTCCGTCCCCGTCGGCACCCTCCCCATCGACCTCGGTGTGCCCGCCGACGCGACCGAGGCGGAGGCCGCGGGGCTCGCGGGCACCTGGACCGTGGAACTGGCCGGCCCCGACGTCTCCCACGAGGCGGGACTCGCCGGTCTCCTCATGGCCGTGACCCCGCCGGCGCAGGCGGACCCCGCCGCCGAGGTGGCCGTGGCCGTGGACGCCACCGACTTCGCCGACCTCTACGGCCCCGAGTCCGCCGACCGCTTCGGCCTCACCCTGCTGCCCTCCTGCGTCATGCGGTCCCCGACCGACCCCGACTGCGCGACCGACCCGGAGGAGGTCACCACCCTCTCCCGGGACCCGGAGGCCCTCAACGCCGTCGCCCCCGGCGGCACGGCCGAAGCGGCCGGCCCCGAGGCGGCCGGGGACGCCTTCTCCGCCGTCGCGCCGGCGACCGGCCCCGACGGCACCGGCACCGGCCCCGACGGGGTCCGCGCCGGTGTACGGGCCGCCCTGCTGCGGGTCGCCACGCTCTCCCCCTTCCACGATGTCACCCCCCTCGTCGAGCGGGCCTCCTACCGGGTGACCACCACCGTCCCCGTGCACGAACTGCGCGGTGAGGACGCCCCCGCCGTTCCCGACACTCCCGAAGGGGAGACCGGCACCGGCCCGGAGGGCGAGCCCGGGCCGGCCCCCGCCCCCGCCCCCGACCCCGACCCCGCCGACGGCACCGACGGGGAGCCCGCCGAGGACGAGGACGAGGACGAGACCGAGACCGACGACGAGGTCGAGCCCCACTCCGACACCGACCTCGCCGAACCCGACACCGCCGACGCGGGCGTCGTCAACGCCGCGTTCACCACCCCCACCACCGGCGGTGGCGCCAGGGTCCTGGCCGCCCACGACACCGGCACCTCCGGCCTCGCCGGCTCCGGCGACTTCACCGCCACCCCGCTGCTCTCCGCCGGTTCCTGGGCCGCCGGCTCCTCCTCCGGCGCCTTCACCTACGGCTACCAGCTGGAGGTCCCCGAAAGCCCCGGCGGCCTGACCCCCACCGTCTCCCTCGGCTACTCCTCGCAGACCGTGGACGGCCGCACCAGCGCCTCCAACAACCAGGCCTCCTGGCTCGGCGACGGCTGGGACTACAACCCCGGCTCCATCACCCGCACCTACACCTCCTGCCGGGAGGACGCCAAGAAGCAGGGCGCCAACAACGCCTCGCACAAGACCGGCGACATGTGCTGGGGCTCGCACAACGCCACCCTCAGCCTCGGCGGCTCCACCACCGAACTCGTCCTCGACGACGGCGTCCAGAACAAGAACGCCAACCGCGTCGTCTACACCACCGCCAACGGCGACGGCTCCCGCGTCGAGCTGATCAAGGACACCGCCACCGCCAACGGCGACGCCGACGGCGAACACTGGATCGTCACCACCACCGACGGCACGAAGTACCACTTCGGCCGCAACCGCCTCCCCGGCTGGACCACCGGACAGCCGGAGACCAACTCCGTGCTCACCGTCCCCGTCGCCGGCAACCACGCGGGCGAACCCTGCCACAAGGCGGGCGACTTCGCCGGATCCTTCTGCGACCAGGCCTGGCGCTGGTCCCTGGATCACGTCGAGGACGTCCACGGCAACGCCATGACCCTGTGGTGGGTGCGCGAGACCAACCACTACGCGCGGAACCTCAACTTCAAGACCCCCGTCGCCTACCACCGCGGCGGCTACCTCCAGCGCATCGACTACGGCCTGCGCGCCGACGCACTCTTCCCCGCCGCCCCGGTCGGCCGGGTCACCTTCAAGGTCGCCGAGCGCTGCTTCACCGAGGGCACCGCCACCTGCACCGAGGAGGCCTTCGCCTCGCAGGACCCGGGCCGCTACCGCATCTGGTACGACACCCCCGCCAGCCTGCACTGCCGCGTCGGCAAGACCTGCTGGAACGCCTCACCGGCCTTCTTCACCCGCAAGCGCCTGGAGAGCGTCACCACCCTCGCCCAGCGCACCCAGGGCTCCACCGCCCTGCGGGCCGTCGACGAGTACCGGTTCAAGCACGAGTTCCCGCACACCCGCCTGGGCGCGAACACCTCCCTGTGGCTGATGTCGATCACCCGCCTCGGCCACGCCGTGGACGGGCGGGTCGAGCCCCTCAATCCGGTGCGCTTCGAGCCCAACGAGGACGCGATGCCCAACCGCGTCTACAAGGGCGGCAGCTCCGGCACCGACCCGCGCCCCGGCTTCGACCGCCTGCGCGTCGGCCGCGTCATCAACGAGTACGGCGGCGAGACCGTCATCGACTACGCCGAGCCGAAGGGCGCCTGCGCCACCGGCCGGAACCTGCCCGAGCCGGCCGCCAACACCCTGCTCTGCTACCCCGTTTACTGGCACCCGGACCCGGAGGCCGAGGAGATCGACTGGTTCCACAAGTACGTCGTGGAGCGCGTCGAGGAACTCCCCGCGCTGGACGGCACCGAGTCGATGACCACGGAGTACGTCTACGGCACCCCGGCCTGGAAGCTCACCCAGCAGGAGTTCACCAAGAAGTCCCGCCGCACCCACTCCGACTTCGCCGGCTTCGACACCACCACCGTCCTGACCGGCATCGACGACAACGCCACCGCCGCCAAGCGGACCAAGACCGTCACCCGCTACTTCCGGGGACGCGGCGACTCCCACACCGTCCGTGACGTCACCGGCGCCGTGATCGCCCCCGACCGCGAGCCCTTCGCCGGGCTCGTCGCCGAGGAACTCACCTACGCCTCCGCCACGGACAACACCACGACCGGCTGGCTCACCCGCACCGTCTCCGTGCCGCAGGCGACCCAACTCGCCCTCCGCACCCGCGACGACGGCCTCACCCCGCTGCGCGCCTGGCGGGTCGCCGATGCCGAACAGACCAGTTACACCCGCTCCTCCGGCACCGGCACCGACAAGCGCACCGAACGTGTCGTCGCCACCTCCACCCGGTACGAGTCCACGTACGGCCTGCCCACCCACATCGAGTTCGCGGGCGACACCGGCACCGACGAGGACGACACCTGCACCCGGCTGGACTACCTGCACAACACCTCGGCGCACATCATCGGCCTCACCAAGGAGGTCCGCACCGCCGCCGGCACCTGTGGCGTCGCCGACTTCGGCGCCACGACCAACCTGCTGTCGGCCGCCCGCACGGCCTACGACGGCCAGGCGTACGGCGCCGCGCCCGTCCGCGGCCTGCCCACCGCCTCCTGGTCCCTGAAGGCCGACGGCTCCGGCTACCAGCCCGACGGCACCGCCGTCTTCGACTCCCTCGCCCGCGTGGTCCGCACCACCGACCCCGACGGCAACAGCGGCACCATCACCTACACCCCGGCCACCGGCCAGGTGTACGAGATCACCGAGACCAACTCCCTCGGCCACCGGGAGATCACCACCGTCGAGCCCGGACGCGGCGCCGGCCTGCGCGTCACCGACGCCAACGGCCACGTCTCCACCGCCGTCTACGACCCGCTCGGCCGCCTCGTCGAGGGCTGGGCCCCCGGCCGCACGCCCGGCTCCGGCGCCGTCCCCGACGTGCGCATCTCCTACACCATCGACGCCAACGACGACGACGGCGAACGCGAACCCCCCTACATCACCACCCGCCACCGGGGCCACGACGGCACCGTGCACACCGCCGTCACCGTCTACGACGGCCTGGGCCGCGAACGCCAGAGCCAGGAACCCGCCGTCGGCGGCGGCCGACTGATCACCGACACCATCTACAACGGCTCCGGCGAGGTCCGCGAGTCCCGCAACGCCTACTTCGCCGAGGGCACCCCCTCCGGCAAGCTCTTCACCCCCGACGCGCCGGTTCCCAACGCCACCCGCTACACCTACGACGGCCTCGGCCGGGTGCTGCGCGAGACCCCCGTCTTCAGCGGCCAGGAGGACCCCGCCCGCGCGGTCTCCTACAGCTACGCCGCCGACCACGCCACCGTCATCAACCCCGAGGGCGGCGCCTCCTACCGCGCCTACAGCGACGCCCTCGGCCGCACCACCCGGATCGACACCTTCACCGACCGCGCCCGCACGAAGTTCATCACCACCGACTTCGCCTACGACCGCACCGGCGCCCTGGTCCGGGGCCGCGACACCGAGCACAACACCTGGACCTGGGAGTACGACAGGCGCGGTCGCCTGGTCTCGGCCACCGACCCCGACACCGGCACCGCCACCACCACCTACGACCACCTCGACCGGCCGCTGACCTCCACCGACTCGCGCGGCGTCACCGTCCGCACCGAGTACGACGAACTGTCCCGGCCCGTCGCCGAGTACCTCGGCGCGACCGGCGGCCAGAAGACCGCCGCCTACACCTACGACACCGCGCCCGGCGGCCTCGGCCTGCCCGCCACCGCCACCCGGTACACCGACGGCCTCGCCTACACCATGTCGGTCGGCGGCTACACCAACGACTACCAGCCGACCTCCACCACCCTGGCCCTCCCCAAGGCCGTCGCCGACACCTGGGGCCTGCAGACCTCCTACACCTACCGGTACGCCTACACCGACACCGGTCTGCTGAAGTCCACCCAACTCCCCGCCATCGGCGCCCTGCCGAGCGAGAAGTTCCTCATCCGCTACACCGCCGACGGCCTGCCGCTGTCCACCTCCGGCACCGACTGGTACTCCTCCGAGACCGTCTACTCGCCGTACGGGCACGTCCTGCGCAGCACCCTCGGCAGCCGCCCCTACCGGGTGTGGGTCACCACCGACCACGACGAGGCCACCGGCGCCCTCCGGGAGCACCGCACCTACCGCGAACAGTCCGGCGACACCGAACTCGTCTCCGACTTCCTCGCCTCCTGGCGCTCCTACACCTACGACCCCGCCGGCAACGTCACCTCCATCCGGGAACGGGCCGGCCGGCTCGCCGAGCGCCAGTGCTTCACCCACGACGCGCTGGGCCGGATGACGCAGGCGTGGACCTCCGCCAACCAGGGGTCCTGCACCGCGACCGGCAAGAGCGCCCCCGCGCCCTCCTACGGCGACGGCACCCTCAACGTCGCCGCCGGCGCCGACAACTCCGGCTACTGGCAGAGCTACTCCTACGACGACCTCGGCAACCGCACCGGGCTGGTCCGCCACAACCTCGCCGGCGACAGCGCCAGGGACACCGTCGTCGAGTACTCCTACGGCGCGGCCGACGGCTCCCAGCCGCACACCCTCACCCGCGTCGACACCAACGTCACCAGCCCCGACGGCTCGGTGACCATCGACCTGGCCGCCCTGCGCACCTACGACGAGGCCGGCAACACCACCTCCGTCACCGAGCACGGCGACACCCAGACCCTGTCGTGGACCCACGACGGCCTGGTGGAGCGGGTCTCGAGCCCGGGCGCCAACGGGGCCGTCGCCCACATCGGGCCCGGCGGCAGGTGCCTGGACGTCGCCTCCGGCGTATCCACCCCCGGCCAGGCCGTCCAGCTCTACGCCTGCAACGCCACCCCGGCACAGAAGTTCACCTTCACCGCCGTCTCGGACGCCGACCCCGACACCGGCACCATCAAGGTCCTGGAACGGTGTCTGCAACCCGTCTCCGGCGCGGCGAACGCGGCCGTCCGCATCCAGAAGTGCGACGGAGGCACGGCCCAGCTCTGGCAGCGCACCGCCGCCGGCCAGTTCCGCCACGTCGACTCCGGGCTGTGCGCCGCCACCTCCGGCGGCCAGACCGCCAACAGCACCCCCGTGGTGCTGACGGCCTGCAACGCCTCCTCCACGGCACAGCTGTGGGAGGCGCAGGGCGAGACCCGGTACGTCTACGGTCCGGGTGGTACGCGTCTGCTGACCATCCAGGAGCGGCAGGCGACCCTGCACCTGGACGAGTCGGAGGTGACCGTCCACCGGGGCGGGGCGTTGATCAACACCCAGCGCACCTACGCCGGTACCGGCGGGGCGGTCCTGCGCTCCGCGAACGGCACCGGCGCCTCCAGCCTGATGGCGCTGACCTCGGACCATCAGGGCAGCCCGTACGCCGAGATCTCCATGACGGCCGGGATGCAGGTGCGGGTGCGCAAGCAGGACCCCTTCGGGGCGGTGCGCGCGCAGGCGGAGACCTCGGCGAGGTTGCAGAGCCACAGCGGGTTCCTGGGCGCCACCCGGGATGATTCCACCGGCTACATCCAGCTCGGGGCCCGGCTCTACGATCCGGCGGTCGGGCGGTTCATGTCCGCCGACCCGATCCTGGACCTGAGCGACCCGTTGCAGTCCAACGGGTACGCCTACGCGCACAACAACCCGGTCACCCACTCCGACCCCACGGGCCTGAGCATCAGCCTGTCCCGGGCGGAGAAGACGGCGGCGTGGGCGGCGGCCGGATTGAGCGCGGCACAGATCTCCAAAGCGGAGGCCGACTCCAGGAGGAGCCTGCGGGACGTCATCCTGGCGGCGTCCTGGGGCATCCTGTCGGAGTTCCTGGGCATCAACGACGCGATCCGCTGCTTCGGCGGTGACCTGTGGGCCTGCGGTGAGCTGATCCTGGGGGCGATCCCCTGGACCAAGGTCCTCAAGCTGGGCAAGGTCGCCACGGCGGTGAACAAGGCCATCTCGGCGGTGCGGGCCTGGCGTCGGGCCAAGCAGGCGGCGAGCGCCATCCTCTCCCGCGCCCGGGCTGCGGAACGCTCCGCGCTCGCGGCCAAGCGGAGAGCCGTCGCGGCGGCGAAGAGAGCCGCGCAGGCGAAGAAGGCCAAGGCCAGCGCCAAGGCCAACACGACCAGCAACAAGGCCGTGACCGTCACGAAGAAGACCGGTAATCCGGTTCAGAAACAGGCGGCGGCCAGGGCCAACCCCAAATCCTCCACGACTTCTGTCAGCGGCGGAAGCCGCGGCGGGGGAGGGGGCGGTGGCAACCGCAGTAGCGGCGGAGGAGGGGGCAGCAAGCCCGCTGCCTCCTCCAAGCCCGGCGGCAGCACCGGCGCAAGTTCCCGCAGCAACGGCGGCTCCAGCGGCGGTTCATCGGGCAACAAGGCGAATGAGACTGCTGATCCGGGCTGTAACAAGAACAGTTTCGTGCCGGGCACCTTGGTGCTGATGGCGGATGGGTCGGCCAAGCCGATCGAGGAGGTGCGGAACGGCGATCGGGTTCTGGCGACGGATCCGGAGACCGGGGAGACCCGGGCCGAGACGGTCACCGCCGAGATCACGGGCGAGGGCGAGAAGCAACTCGTGACCGTGACGGTGGACACCGACGGGGACGAGGGTTCGGAGACCTTCAACATCGTGGCCACCGACGGCCACCCGTTCTGGGTCGAGGACCTGCGGGAGTGGGTCGACGCCACCGATCTGCGGGCCGGTCAGTGGCTGCGCACCAGCGCCGGCACCTACGTCCAGATCACCGCCGTCCAGCGCTGGACGGCCGGCGCCACCGTCCACAACCTCACCACCACCAACCTCCACACCTACCATGTCCTCGCGGGGGTCACCCCCGTCCTGGTTCACAATTGTTCGGCATCGGTGCAAGAACTGCACATGGCGACGCCAGCGCATGGCACAGATGAGTCGCGTCTAGCGCCGCTTCGCAATCTTTCCGATGATGATTTCCTTAACGCGATCAATAATCCGCGTGACGGGGAGTACATAACCCTCAATGATCGAAACACGGTGGTTCAGGGGAACCATCGAGTAGCTGAACTTGCGCGGCGAGCAGACGACCCGAATAGCTCAATCCGATGGGGTACGCGAGTTAAAGTTCAGCGCTATCGGAGAGATATGAGTATGTTTGACGACTTTGATGGCAGCGGTGGAGGCGGCAAGAGCATGGATGACCTGTGGAACAGTCTGGAATGGTGAAGAGGCATGCCTGCCAAGGTCAGTCCAGGTGAGTATGGAGTGATGGTTGCTTCATACGCGGAACTTCTCGAAATTCGAGATGATCCGAAGAGTGCTTTCCTGAACGCCCGGTTGGATCATTTGATCTCTGCTGGCCGTGTGGATAGGGGCGGGCTTCATCTCTTCGTGCCTATGCTGGAGAACGGATATCGTGGGGCTCTAGGGGAAAGATCGCTCAGATGCTATCTCTGGTTTCTTGAATCAGGGAAGAATGCGCGTTCCTGTGTGCTGATTGACGTTCCTGAGAGTGGCCTTTCGGCTCTCAGGCGCCTCGGCCAGAGTGCGCTGGAGAAGGTAGTTCTAAATCTTCTCGGAGAATTGCCGATAGAGACGCTCTAGCGAAGCCCAGGAGCCCCGCCGGGTAGTTTCTCCGGCGGGGCTCCTCGGGTGTTTGACGGCAATGGTGACGGCAACGTCAGCGGACGACTGCCGCAGTGGGTGGGTCGCCGGGGCCGTCATCGGTCAAAGCGAAGGGTCGTCGCGGCGGCGAAGAGAGCCGCGCAGGCGAAGAGGGCCAAGGCCAGCGCCAAGGCCAACACGACCAGCAACAAGGCCGTGACCGTTACGAAGAAGACCGGTAATCCGGTTCAGAAACAGGCGGCGGCCAGGGCCAACCCCAAATCCTCCACGACCTCCGTCGGCGGCGGAAGCCGCGGCGGGGGAGGGGGCGGTGGCAACCGCAGTAGCGGCGGAGGAGGGGGCAGCAAGCCCGCTGCCTCCTCCAAGCCCGGCGGCAGCACCGGCGCAAGTTCCCGCAGCAACGGCGGCTCCAGCGGCGGTTCATCGGGCAACAAGGCGAATGAGACCTCCGGTTCGGGCTGCCCGACAGACGTCAACAGCTTTGTGCCCGGCACTCTGGTGCTGATGGCTGATGGGTCGACCAAGCCGATCGAGGAGGTGCGGAACGGCGATCGGGTCCTGGCCACGGATCCGGAGACCGGCGAGACCCGGGTCGAGACGGTCACCGCCGAGATCACCGGCGAGGGTATGAAGGAACTCGTCACCGTGACGGTGGACATCGACGGCGAGGAGGGTTCGGGGACCTTCGACATCGTCGCCACCGACGGCCACCCGTTCTGGGTCGAGGACCTGCGGGAATGGGTCGACGCCACCGACCTGCGGGCCGGTCAGTGGCTGCGCACCAGCGCCGGCACCTACGTTCAGATCACGGCTGTCGAACGCCGGATGGCTGGCGCCACCGTCCACAACCTCACCAACATCCACACTTACTATGTGCTGGCGGGGGTCACCCGGTCCTGGTTCACAATTCAGGTGGCACCTGTCCGCTCTACCGAAGCGACACTCGCGGCCCGGACGAGATATTTGAGCCGAGAGGTGGCAATATGGATCTCCTGGAGCACGCATCCGGATACTCAAGGGACTCTGGGTATATTTCCACCACCACTTCAGAGTCTGTGGCGATCAGGCGCGGCGGAAATGTCTACGAGATTCGGGGCGTTGGTGGAGTGGACGTAAACAAAGAATTTCCTGGGAATCCGTATGCGCATGAAAGGGAGATTGCAATTCCGGGGCGAGTCGATACGAGTTGCATCGTTGCTTGCAGACTTCGAGACGGAACTAGAGTTCCGAACCCCAAATATGGCGGGGGGTAATTGTGGAGGAGTTGGCTCGGACTGCAACCAGGGCAAACGGGGAGAAGGTGAACGTTTTGCTCCAGGTTTCTACACCGCCTTCGACTCTTCGGGTGAGATTGACCGATGAAGAGTTTGAGCGATTCTATGAAGAGGTCGATTTACTGGAATGCCTCAAATCAGCCCGCCGTGATCTCGAAGCTATTGGTCTGCTCCTGTGCTGTCAGGGTGCGAGATTGAATGTCTTCCCGTCGGGGATGACCAGACAGATGACGGAAGGTCGATTGGCCTACTTGTCGCAAGCCGGAAAAGAGCTCTCTGATGACGATCTCGTGGATATCTTCGCTCCAGCAGACTGTTCCGAAGTCACATCTCTAGAAGGTCAACTAGCGGCAATGCGGGAACTGTTTCGCATGAAACGAAATTGATTCACCTTGGGTGAATCTGGTGGCCCCCCGGAATAATCCGGTGGGGCCACCAGTGCGGTTTGACGGCAACGCTGACGACAACGTCAGCGGATGGCTGCTGTGGCCGACGGGTCTTCAGAAGCGTTATTGGTCGCGCCGAGCGCATCGTTGAGGGTGTCAATGCTCTGGAGCTGGAGGCGGAGGCGTACGCCGGCGGTGACGCCAATGTGGGCGTGGCCCAACAGCTCCTTGATGACGACAAGTTCGACGCCTTGTTCCAGAAGCAGGGTGGCGGAGGTCGTGGAGGCGGATGCGGCGGAGGCCAGCCGTGCGGAGGAGCGTGGTGAAAGGGCGGGTGAGGTTGGTCGGGTCGATCAATCCGACCTGCGCCATGGTGCACACCTACCCGCTGTGCGGTAGTAGCGAGCTCTCGCAGTAACGACGCTTCCAGCAGCGGCCGCCCGGCAACAAGGCGAACGAGACGGCCGCACCCTCCTGCACCAGCAATAGCTTCGTTCCCGGCGCCTTGGTGCTGATGGCGGATGGGTCGGCCAAGCCGATCGAGGAGGTGCGGAACGGCGATCGGGTTCTGGCGACGGATCCGGAGACCGGGGAGACCCGGGCCGAGACGGTCACCGCCGAGATCACGGGCGAGGGCGAGAAGCAACTCGTGACCGTGACGGTGGACACCGACGGGGACGAGGGTTCGGAGACCTTCAACATCGTGGCCACCGACGGCCACCCGTTCTGGGTCGAGGACCTGCGGGAGTGGGTCGACGCCACCGATCTGCGGGCCGGTCAGTGGCTGCGCACCAGCGCCGGCACCTACGTCCAGATCACCGCCGTCCAGCGCTGGACGGCCGGCGCCACCGTCCACAACCTCACCACCACCAACCTCCACACCTACCATGTCCTCGCGGGGGTCACCCCCGTCCTCGTCCACAACTGCAACGAAACTTTCTATCGGGCGATGAGCGAGAAAGAATTTGCTCAACTGGGCCCCAATGGTGAGATCACAGTCAAGGGCACCGAGAATTTCGTTACGCAGGACAGTGGGTATCTCGAAGGTCTGCGGCGTCAGACCCACCGCAAGGGAGGCAGAAATGCCGAGAAATACACAGTTCTGGTTCGCTTCGAGATGTCCCCTGGCACCCGCGATGCATTGATCGCGGCCGGTAAAAATCCGAATGAAATCGGTCAGGATATAAATGCCGTCCACCTGAAGTCGGAGCGCGGCTTCGACACCTACGGCCTCAGGCCCGGATCGGTCGGAGTGTTCAATTCGAGAATCGCCGGATTCGGAAGAGTGGAGGGCTGGTGACGTCCCGTGGAGAAGGAAAATCGCAGGCTGATCTGGTTGAAGCACTCGCCGACGGCACGGGGCGAGATGCTAGGTCCATCGCGGCCGGGCATCCCGAGGTCCCTCAACTCATCGCATCCTGGATTCGGGAAGCAGCTCAGGTGGGAAACTGGACAAGGGTCGACAAGTTCGCCAACCTGGCCGCCCCCTTGCGGGCGCCGGGCCTAGGCGGGGCTCTTCTGGAGATCCTTGATTCGGATGCCGCGGGATTCAATAAAGAGGATCTCGTGGAGATCCTTGGGGAGATCCGTGAAAGGGACGCGGTCCCCTGCCTGTTCAGGGTGGCGGAAGGTTCTGTGGACAAGGACGCTCCGGCGTACTGGCTTTGCCAGAAGGTCATCTCCTCCCTCGGGGAGATCGGCACGCCGGAGGCCCTTGAATGTCTGCGCCGGATGACGTCCCCCTCGTGGCCCGACGTTGTCCGATGGCATACGGCTGTCGAACTCGGTATCGAGGACGAGTTTGGGTTTGATGAAGATCAAATTCTGGGGTAGCCGGAGCCTCGGGCGCTGTTGGGATCCATTCAGTTCCCATAGCGTTAGCAAAAAGGAAGCCCCGCCATATACGTTCTGGCGGGCTTCTGCGTGGAGTGACGGCATTAGTTGATGGCAAGGTCAGTGGACGACTGCCTCGGTGGGTGGGTCGCCGGGGTCGTCATCGGTCAAGCCGAGGGCGTCGCTCAGGGTGTCGATGGTTTGGCTTGGAGGCGGATCAACACTCTTGAAAGAAGTGGGAAGTCGTTAGGTTTCATCAAGCGCTTCAGCCTTGTGAGGAACTACATGAATTGGCCTGATGAAAGCCTGACAGCTCGTCTCATTTGGCTTGTTGAGGGTACGCTGCGGTCGTGTCGATCGTGGAGCGGATGGTGCCGGATGAGTTGTGGGAGTTGTTCCAGCAGGTGGTTCCACCTGCACCGACGCGCCCACAGGGGGGTGGGAGGCGACGGTACGGGGATCGTGAGGTCTTGGCGGCGATCGTGTTCGTGGCCACCTCGGGATGCACCTGGCAGCAGCTGCCGCCCGGCTTCGGTCCCTCCGGGCCCACGGCACACCGTCGGTTCACCGAGTGGACGAAAGCCGGGGTATGGGCCAAGTTGCACCGCCTGGTCCTTGATGAGATCGGGTCCCGGGGCGGGGTGGACTGGTCGCGGTGCGCGGTCGACTCGGTGAACATGCGGGCCCCGAAAAGGGGGCACTGACGGGTCCGAATCCTGTGGATCGGGGCACGTACGGCTCGAAGATCCACCTGATCACCGACCGGGCCGGTCTGCCCCTGTCCGTCGGGGTCTCCGGCGCCAACCCCCATGACAGCCAGGCCCTGATGCCCCTGGTCACCGGGATGCCGTCGATCCGCTTGAGCCGTGGCCCGCGCCGACGGCGGCCGGCGAAACTCCACGCCGACAAGGGCTACGACTACGACCACCTGCGTCGGTGGCTGCGCTCGCGCGGCATCACACCACGCATCGCCCGCCGGGGCACCGATTCCTCCGCCCGGTTGGGTCGACACCGGTGGACCGTCGAGCGCACCATCGCCTGGTTCGGCCGCTACCGACGTCTGCACCGCCGCTACGAGCGCAAGGCGGAACGCTTTCTCGCCTTCACCGCCATCGCCTGCACCCTCATCTGCTACAACCGCCTCACCAAATGAGACGAGTTGTAAGGATGGCGACTTTTCGAAGGAGTTGGATCTTCAGGTGGCTTTGTGTGGTGGAATGGGCTATGTGAAACCGGGGCGCATTGAGGAAGTAAACAGCCCGTTGAAGTGGAAGCTTTTGGTTGGATTCGTATGTGACAAGGAGGAATTCAGCGGTGTCGACTCCGATCACGCACTGGGATGGAAGCATGGAAGAAGGATTTGAAGTCGGCATTCCATCACTTCTTGCAGAACTTGATGGGTCAACTGATGACGAGAACCCGGATGTCTCTGTCACCGATGATGAGTCCTCCTGGACCGTTTCGGCTTTCCAAGATGGAAGCCTGGTCCTTGAGAACCTCGACGATGGAAGCATCGAACCTTGTCATCTGCGAGTGCCTTCCCGTTCGGACATGATCCGGGTGATGGCCCTTGTGGTTCGAGGTGACATGGTCGCTCTTCATCGACTGGATTGGCTTCCCGGTTACGGATGATTGCTGAAGTGGGTCCGTGGCAAGGTGACTTTGATCCGGATTCTTCGAAGTGTGAAGCAAAAAATTACCGCTTCAATGATTGTTCGCACGGGGGCCGTGTGCAGAAAGGTCTGTGTCACGTGTGTGAGGGTGAGGTCCGCGTGAATGAGGGCGTAGGGTCGAATGAGTACATCTTTGGTATGCCCCTTCCGGCCTGCCTGATCGAGTCGATCAAGGATCTTAGATGGGTGGGACTGGCCGATTCGCCTGAGCTTGGGATGGTGTTCAAGGAGACCCCTGTTCGCCCCGCATTTCATTCGATCCTCGGCATGATGGGCGTGACGAAGTGGTGGCGTGAAGAACTCGATGAAGAAACCCTGAGATGCTACTTCGGCACATCCGATGAATATGTAGAGTCCGGTTACATGTCGCGTTTGAAGACCGTATTCATCGGGACCCTGGGCCCCGACCTTCCCTTCGTACTGGATTACAGAGCTTCTCCTGTTGCTCCAAGCGTGGCCTTCCTGGGAGAAGAGGGCCCCTGGCGAAAGATTTCCGAGAGCGTGTGCGATCTTCTTCTTGCGTTGCGTCCCGTAAATCGCTGATTCCTGGCCCGGTGAAGGTCGGAAAGGCGAACGAAGGGGAGTGTCGCGGTGAAGCAGGTTCAGGGGGTTGAGGGTCCGACTCTTTCGCCGGTCGGGTTTCCGTCCAGCACGCCGGGGCGGGAGGCGAGGTAGGAGAAGAGGCAGCCCACGAGCATGGAGACGGCTCCCGCCGTGGAGGCTGCGAAAACCGCCTCGTACGAGAGATTGAGGAGGCGTGGGATGGCGTTGAGGGCGCCGGCGCCGAAGACGCATAGCAGCGCCACGCCGAGGTATCTCGGTCGTTTCCGCCGGAAGACGCCGGAGGTCGGCGGGCGGAGGACGAGGAGCACGCCGGGGAGAAGGAACAGCGCGGCGAAGATGCCGAGCGCTACCGCGTGGGGGTTGGGGTTCACGGGCTTCGTTCAGGGTCGGGTGAGGTGGTGGAGGAAGGCCGTCCACGCCTCGGTGGGGACGCGGGTGCGGGGGCCGGTGGGGTGCTTGGAGTCCCGCAGGCCCACGTGATCGGTCCCGCGTCGTATCTCGACGCACTCGCCGTTGGCGCCGCTGTGGCTGCTCCTGGTCCAGCTACTGCCCTGCGCGAGCATGCGATGACCTTTCTCGGGAGGCGGTCGGTTCGTCTCTGACCCGCAGGATCATGGCTTCCGAGTCCAGAGGGCTGAGCGCGCAGGCCCGAAGGTGATCGAACGCGGCCCGCAGGGGCTCGGTGTCCTCTCGTGCCTCCAGGTAGGTGTGCCCCGTGAAGTTCTCCAGGAGAGCGACTTCGAGGTCGATCGGGGAGGGGAACGAGTAGAGCAGGAACGGGTACGGGCCACTCGGCACGGCACTCGACGTGAAGGGTAGTACCTGCACGGTGACGTTCGGAAGCCGTGCCATCTCGATCAAGTGGCTCAGTTGACGGCGCAACACCTCTTCTCCGCCCAGTTGTTGGCGCAGGGCGGCTTCACCGAGGATCATCCAGACGTCCAGCGGCGCGGGACGGTCCCGGGTGAGGGCCTTCTGCCGTTCCAGGCGTAGGTGAAGTTTGTCCTGCTGTACCGGGTTCAGCACACCGGTCCTGCCCTCGCGGATCACGGCCGCCGCGTACTCCTCGGTCTGGAAGAGACCGGGCACGATGCCGGGTTGGAAGCCCCGACACATGGTGATCTCGTCCTCCAGGCCCGCCAGGTCGACGAACTCCTGTGGCAGACGGTTCTCCAGGACGCGCCACCACCGTTGTTCACGGCTCTCCCTGGCGAGGGCGAGCCAGCCGGCGCGTTCCTCCGGGTCGGTCACCCCGTACAGGTCGAGCAGGACCCGCAGGTCGAGTTGACGAACGCCACTGCGACCGGCCTCGATACGGCTGATCTTGGCGGAATGGCAGCTCAACTCGCGGGCGGCGTCCTCCAGCGTCATGCCCAGCCGCTCACGGAGGCGGCGCAGGTTGGTGCCGACCACTCGCCGTCGCACCGTCGTTCTGAGTTCTCCCGGCACGGGACCTCCTCACCCTCGCTTCTCGCATGGTGTCACGAACCCGCTACACACGGATAAGGAACATGCGTTCATGCGGTTTGTCCACCTTGCATCTGGTCCACCATGCGCTCATGCTCTGTGTAGTCATTCGAGCACGAAAAGTTGTGGGCGGTCTCCGGGTCGCCTCGAAGGGACATCGCATGGTGCCGTCGCTTCCCCTCCCGTCCCCGATGTCGTCGCCGCCGGTTGAGCGGGAGAGCCGTCGGGAGTACGAGCCGTTGCTCGGGAACGTGGGTGCCGCCCGGCGGTGGGCGGCGCGGCTGGCCATCGAGTGGGGGCACCCGGACCCGGCGCCGACGGTGGCGCTGGTGGCGGGGGAGTTGGCGGCCAACGCGGTACTGCACGGGTGTTTCCGGCAGCGGCCGTTCGGGGTGCGCGTGGTGCTGCACGGCGCGGCCCTGCGGGTGGAGGTGTCCGACGGCCGGGCCGACCGGCTGCCGTTCCGCAGGTCGGCGGGGCCGCAGGAGACGTTCGGCCGTGGACTGCTCCTGGTGGAGGCCGTCGCCGACCGGTGGGGCGTGACGGTGGACGCCGGTGGCAAGACGGTGTGGGCCGAGGTGGACGTGCCGCCGGAGGGATCGGCCGGCCGGGCGGGGGAGTGGGCGGGCGCGGCGGCGCGGGGGTGAGAGCCCGTGCGGGCGTGGGAGAGGGCGCCGGTTACGGCTTGCGGGCCACGGCTCCCGCCGCGTTCATCTCGTCCCGCTCCTCCGGCTCGGCGATCTCAGGCCGCCACCGGGGCAGGGAGACCAGGCCGGGCTCGACGAGCTCCAGGCCGTCGAAGAACCGCGCGAGGCGTTCCCGGCTGCGCAGGATGTACGGCACCGCGCCGCCCTCGTTGTAGTCGTCCTGGGCGGCGTGCGCGGCCTCGCCGACATCCGTGCCGTCGTACAGCGTCAGGTGGCTACCCGACGGCAGGGCGGCCATCAGGCGCCGCACGATGGCGAGGGCCTCCTCGTCGTCGGGGATGTGCCCCATGACGCCCATCAGCATCACGCCGACCGGCCGGGAGAGGTCGAGCGTGCCGGCCGCAGCCTTGAGGATGTGGTCCGGGTCGCGCAGGTCGGCGTCCACGTAGTCGGTGGCGCCCTCCGGGGTGCCGACCAGCAGGGCGCGGGCGTGGGCGAGGACCAGCGGGTCGTTGTCCACGTACACCACCCGGGTCTCCGGGGCGAGGCGCTGCGCGAGCTGGTGGGTGGTCTCGACGGCCGGCAGCCCGGTCCCGATGTCGAGGAACTGCCGGATGCCCGCGTCCTCGACCAGGTACCGCATGGCGCGGCCGAGGAAGACCCGGGAGTAGCGGGCGATCTCCACGATCTCCGGGTATAAGGCGCGGAACGCCTCGCCGGCCTCCCGGTCGACCGGATAGTTGTCCTTGCCGCCCAGCCAGTAATTCCAGATGCGGGCGGAGTGCGGCACCCGGGTGTCGATGCCGGGCGGGGCGTCGGACGCCGCCGGCGCGTCGGCGTGCCCGGGGGTGCGCGGGGTCTCGCTCATGGTTCTCCCGTTCGGTCGGATGAGGCGCCCACCCTAGGCGCACACCGTCCCGGGAGAGGAGCGAAGAGGCGTGGAATTCACGGGTAGGGCAAGGGAGTTGGCGCGTTCTTCGCGATGCCGGCCGTACCCCGTGCCCCGGGCGGTCCGTCCCGGCCCCCGCCGTCGGCCGTCCACCCGGACGGGGCGCCGCCCGGCCCGTGCCGAATCACAGCCGGGGACCCGCTCGTGCGCCGGCCCGTATCCCCCCTCCCGAGCCCCGGGTGCCCCCACGGGCCGCGCTCCGTGCCGGGCCCGGACGGGATCGCGGGCCGAGCCGCCCGTAACCCGGCCCGGCCCGGTCCCGCGCCCCGACTCAGATCAGGCGGCGGGCGGTGGCCCAGCGGGTCAGCTCGTGCCGGTTGGACAGCTGCAACTTGCGCAGCACCGCCGAGACGTGCGACTCGACCGTCTTCACCGAGATGAACAGCTCCTTGCCGACCTCCTTGTACGCGTAGCCGCGCGCGATCAGCCGCAGCACCTCGCGCTCGCGCTGGGTCAGCCGGTCCAGGTCCTCGTCCACGGGGGTGGCGTCGCTGGAGGCGAAGGCGTCCAGCACGAAGCCGGCCAGGCGCGGGGAGAACACGGCGTCCCCGTCGGCGACCTGGAAGATCGCCGCGACCAGGTCGTCGCCGGTGATGGTCTTGGTGACGTAGCCCCGGGCGCCGCCCCGGATGACGCCGATGACGTCCTCGGCCGCGTCCGACACCGACAGCGCCAGGAACCGCACCGGCCGGTCGGCCGCCGCCATCAGGGACGCCGAGCGCCGCAGCACCTCCACGCCGCCGCCGCCGGGCAGGTGCACGTCCAGCAGCACCACGTCGGGCCGGGTGGCCTTGATGACGGTGATCGCCTGGTCCACGTCCCCGGCCTCGCCGACGACCTCCACCCCGGTCTCGTCGGTGCGGCCGATCTCGGCCTGCACGCCGGCCCGGAACATCCGGTGGTCGTCCACCAGCACCACCCGGACCCGCCCGGCCGGCCCCCCGCCGTCGCCGTTCCCTCCGGAACCGCCGTTCCCGCCGTTGCCGGTGGTTCCCTGCCCGCTGTTCACCGTCGTGCCTCCGCTTCCCGCCTCATTCGGCCCGCTGCCCCTGGTCCTGCCCGTCGCGCTCCATCGTCAGCACCACCTCGGTGCCCTCGCCGGGCGCGGTGCGCACCCGGGCGCTGCCGCCGTGGCGCTGCATCCGGCCGATGATGGACTCCCGCACCCCCATGCGGTCCCCGGGGACCGCGTCGAGGTCGAAGCCGGGGCCCCGGTCGCGCACCGATACGAAGACGGTACGCCCCTCGACCTCCGCGAACACCTGCACGGGACCGCCCTCGCCACCGTACTTGGCGGCGTTGACCATCGCCTCGCGGGCCGCCTGGAGTTGCGCCGAGAGTCCCTCGTCCACGGGACAGTCGCCGACGCACACCACCTCGATGGGCACGCCGTGGTCGTCCTCCACCTCGGCGACGGTGGCGCGCACCGCCTCGGCGAAGGTGCTCGGCGCGGCCTCCGCCTCGCCCGCGTCGGCCTTGTCGCCGGCCGCGCCGGAGGCGGCCCGTTCGGAGGACTTGTACAGCCAGGCCCGCAGGTCGCGTTCCTGGGCGCGGGCCAGGCGGGCGACCTCGCGGGGGTTCTCCGCGTTGCGCTGGATGAGGGTCAGGGTGTGCAGGACGGAGTCGTGGATGTGGGCGGCGACCTCGGCGCGTTCCTGGGCGCGGATGCGCATGGTGCGTTCCTCGGAGAGGTCCTGCACCACCCGCACCAGGAACGGTCCGGCGAGCAGCGCGATGCCGACGAGCACGGCCAGCGCCGCCTGCAGGATGCGGCTGAGGTCCTCGCTGGCGCCCTGCACCACCACGAACAGCAGCACGCCGACGACCACCAGCAGCACGCCGGCCGCGCTGCGGGCCACCGGCAGCCATCCGCTGCGACGGGTGACCTCGGCCCAGTGGGCGCGGCGGCTGTTGTCGGCCTGCCGCCACACCACGGCGGCGCCGATGCCGATCAGGAACAGCGGCCAGACGTGGCCGATGCCGACCTGGTGCTCCAGGCTGTTCCACAGCGCGACGAGGCCGATGCCGAGCACCACCAGGGCCAGGCCCCGGTTGCGGCGGGCGGCGCCGCGCCGGCCCTCGCGCTCGGTGTCCGGGCCGGCGCCGGGCGGGGCCCAGGGATTGCGCGCCTCGGCCGGTCGGGCGGGCCGCACGGAGGAGGTGCCCAGCGGTACGACGAACCAGAAGACTCCGTAGACCAGCATTCCCAGGCCGCTGGCCAGGAACATCGCCAGGAACGCGCCGCGCACCCAGGAGACCGGCAGTGCCAGGTGCCCGGCGAGTCCCTGGGCGACGCCGCCCACCCAGCGGCCCTCCGCGCTGCGGTAGAGCTTGCGCAGCGGCGCCTCGTCGGTGTCGGGGCCCGTTCCGGCGGCGGGCGCGGCGGTGGTCATGACCCGATCGTCACATGTCGTTGTCCCCGGGGGCATCAGGGACGTTCCCCGATCCGGGGATGGGGGACGCCCGGGGGCGGTCCCGGATGGTGGGGAGGGGTGGGGCCCGGGCACGATGGACCGCATGAGTCAGCCGAACGGTCCGCGGGGACCGGAGACGTCGGAGTCGGGCGCGGCGACCGGGGGCGGCGGGTCCGCCGACCCGGCGGACGCGCCGGGCGGCCCCGGCACCGCCCCGGACGGCGCGGCGGGTGCCGGAGCGGGGACCGGGACCGGGGGCGGTCTGTTCGACCTCGGCGACCGGGCCGGCGGGGCTCGCGGCCGGCGGATGTTCCGCAGCCGTCGGCACAAGGTGGTGGCCGGGGTGTGCGGGGGGCTGGGCCGTCACTTCGACGTGGACCCGGTGGTCTTCCGGGTGCCGCTGGCGGTGCTCTCCCTGATCGGCGGTGTCGGGTTCGTCGCGTACGGCATCGCCTGGCTGGTGCTGCCGTACGAGGAGGAAGAGGAGAACGAGGCGCGTCGGCTGCTGACCGGCCGGGTGGAGGGGGCGGGGCTGACCGCCCTGCTGTTCGTGCTGGTGGGCCTGGGGCTGCTGCTGGCGTCGATGTCCACGCGACTGCAGTTCTTCTCCGTGCTGGTGCTGGGGTCGATGGTGGCCGCCGCGCACTGGTCGCAGGAGCGCGGGCGCAACCGGGCCGCCGGGGACGGCGCGCCGGTGGACCCGGTCACCGCGCAGACGGTGGCGACGGCCCCGCCGGAGGCCCAGCCGCCGCCCGCGCCGGCGGGACCGTCGTGGTGGCGGAGCCCTACCGGGCCGTGCGCGCCGTGGTCGTCCGGTGGTGGGGAGTACCTGTGGGGGCCGAAGGGCGCCGCCCCCGCGACGGCCGGCGCCGGGTCGGGCGGCGGTCGGGTGAACATGCGCAAGCCGACCGACCCACCGGCGTCGGCCCCGGCCGGGCCCCCGGCGCGGGAGCCGGTCGCGGCCCCCGCCGGATACGGGTCGGCCCCCGCCGGATACGGGGCGGCCCCCGCCTGGTCGGCGGGCGGTGGGTCCGGGTGGTCGCCGTACACGGGGACGCCGGTGAGCGGGGCCTACGGCGGGGAAGGGACCCCGCTCGCACCGACACCCGGCGCGGGGTGCGGCCCCGGCCGCTCCCGGGGGTTCTGGCTCGGCGGGCCGGTGCTGCTCGCGGCGATCACCGCCGCCGTGCTGGTCACGGGCGCGGTCTGGCAGACGGTGGCGCTGGGGCCGGCCCTGACGTACGGGTTCGCCGCCGCGCTGGCGGTCTTCGGGATCGGCATGGTGGTGGGCGCCTTCGTCGGGCGATTGGGGGCGGGCACCGTCATCGCGGCGACCATGACGGCCGTGCTGCTGCTGGGGGCCTCGGTGCTGCCGCGCGGGATCGAGACCGAGTGGCGGGACGAGTCCTGGTCGCCGGTCGCGGCGGCGCAACTGGCGCCCTCGTACGAAGCGGGCACCGGGCGGGCGACCCTGGACCTGTCGGGGCTCGACCTCGCGGAGGGCCGGGAGGTGGCCACCTCCGCCTCGTTGGGGGCCGGGCGGCTGCTGGTGATCGTGCCGCACGACGCGGTGGTGCGGCTCTCCGCGCGGATCGGGGCGGGGGGTTACCACTACACGGAGAGCAGGGGGTCGGTACCCGGCGGTGCTTCGGCTCCCCCGATGGTCGCGACCGGTGGTCTGCGGCTGGTCCTGGACGAGACGCTGCGGCCGGCGGACGGGGTGACGCCGGTGGGCACCATCGACCTGACGCTGGACACGAGTGTGGGGCTCGTGGCGGTGGAGCGGCAGGCGGTGCCCGACGGGGACACCGACGGGGCCGGTGGGGTCGACGAGGACACGGAGGGGGCCGGCGGCGCAGGGGAGGACACCCCGGGGAACGACGAACCGGCCGAGGCCGCCGGGGTCGCGGCGCGGGGTACCGGCACCGCGAGGAACGAGGACGCCGGGGACGACGCCGGGGACGACGCCGGCCCGGTGTTCGTGGCGGCGGGAGCCCCGGGGCGCGTGGAGGTGAACGGATGAGCACGTCGTGGAACGGCGCCGACGGCGACGCCTTCGCGCCCCCCGTACCGGAACGGCGCGGGGACCGGGAGCCGGACCGCCGGTCGTCGGGGCGGCGGTTCGAGCCCTCCCGGCTGCTCTTCGGCCTCGGGCTGTTGGCGCTGGCCGCCGGGGTGGCCGGCCGGGTGGCGGGCCGCTCGCCGGTGCCGCTGTCGATGCTGTTCGTCGCGCTGCCCGCGTTGTTGCTGCTCACCGGCGTGGTCGCGGCCACCACCCACCGGGTGCGTTCGCGAAGGCCCCGGTCGTCCCGTCCGCCCGGCTGAGGGAGCGGGAACGCCGGGCCCCTCCACCGCCCCGGTGGGCGCGGTGGAGGGGCCCGGGGCCGGGGTCAGACGGTCGTGGCGAGCCAGCCGATCGTCTCGGTCACGTGTTGGCCGTCGCTGCGGACGTTCGGGTTGACGTTGACCTCGTTGAGGCGGATGAGGAAGCCCTCCCGGTTCACGCCGTGGACGCGGATGCCGGGGGTCTCGGGGCCGTTGAAGGTTTGGGTCAGCGGCAGCACCACAACCTCCGCGTTCTCGGGGAAGGGGGTGGGGAAGGTGACCCGGGTGAAGGTGGAGGTGTTGCCGCCACGGGTTTCCAGCGGCTGGTTGGAGGAGAGTTCCACCCTGCCGGTTTGGATCATGGCCATGGTGTCCGTCCTTTTCACGCGTTCCCGGTACGCCCGACGCGTCGGTTCGCCGTGAGGGCCGGGGACGTCGGCCCGGCGTGTCGGTCCGGGGGATCGGTACGGCCGGTCGACCGTGCCGATCGATGGTTGTCCGCCGACCGGACGGCCCATGCGGCTCTCCCCCGGAGGGGTGAAGGGCGACCGCGGTGAGGTCCGGTCGTCCCGCCCCGGCGCACGCCCCGGTGCGGGGTGGGGCCCCGGCGGGGTACGGGTCGGTACGGGCGGAACGGAGGGAAATCCTCCGGAACGCTCCCCGGGGCGTGCCCCGCGCGTTACGCTCCCGACGGAACGTCAGGCACGGGGGTGGGCCCATGAGCACGACGGAACACGACGATCGGCGACGGAGCCGGGCGGGTCCCGGGCCGGGCCCCGGCGCGCGTCGCCCGGGTCCCCGCACGGCGGGTGCGCCGCGTCACGCGGAACCCCCGGGTTGGCCGTCGCGCAGCCTGCTGGGGCGGCTCCCGCCGCGGGTCGGCGCGGAGCTGCGGGAGATGGGGACGCGCGTGTCCTTCCCGCCGAACACGCTGCTGATGGTCGAGGGCGCCGGGGACACCCGGGTGATCCTGCTGCTCTCCGGGTTCGTGACGGTGCGCAGGAGTCTGGCGGAGGGTGGCGAGGCGCTGTTGGCGGTGCGCGGACCCGGCGACGTGCTGGGGGAGTTGGCCGCGCTGGACGGCGAACCGCGTTCGGCGACCGTGCGATCGGCCGGGAAGGCCGTCGGACGGATGATTCGGGCGGACACCTTCCGCGGCTTCCTGCGCGAGCGACCCGAGGTCGCGGAGACGCTGCAACGGGTGGTCACCGGCAGGCTCAGGGACGCCGTGCGCGACCGGGTGGAGACCGGGGTCGGTCCGGCCCGACTGCGGCTGGCCCGCACCCTGCACTCCCTGATCCTGGCCCACGGGGTGCGGGACGCGCGCGGCGGCCTGCGCCTGGCGTTCCCCCTCGCCCAGCGGGACATGGCGGCCCTCGCCGGGATCTCCGACGCGGGGTTGCAACGCGCCGTGCGGGTGCTCCGGGAGGAGGGTGTGGTGTCCACCGGCTACCGGGAATGGGTGGTCCACGACCCGGAGCGGTTGCGGGCGGCGGCCGACCCGGCCTCCCACCGGTGCCGACCACCGTCCGCGACCGCCCGCCCCCCGGGGGCCCCGCGGTCGCGTTGACCCCGGGACCCCGTGGTCCCGGGCCGGCAGCCACCGGCGGGGACCGCTCACCGCCCTTTCCCTCCCCCCGGGCGGGTCCGGCCCCCGGAACCCGGATCGTGCCGATCCGGCCGGGCGCCGTCGACCCCCGACCCGGTCGCGTCCGAGCGGGGTCGATCCGGGGCGACGGAGCCCCGATCACCACTCGGACGGCCGTTCCACCGGGTCGGGACGGCCGTTCGGAACAGCAGCGTAGGGGCGGGTGGGGTCCGCGAACCTCCTCACCCGGGGAAGTTCGGACGGAAAACCCCGGGTGCCGGGTGCCGGGAGCCGGGCGGCGAAGGGCCGGGGCGCGGGCTCGCGCGGCCGACGGAGCGGGCGGGGACCCGGGACGGCGGGCCCCGGTCGGTCCCGGAACCCGGTCGGGAAGGCCGCCGGGTCGTCCGGTGCCCCCGGGGGCGCCGCCGCGCGGTCGGACGACCCCCGGGCGGGGCGGCCCGGGTGGTGTCGCGCGCGGCTCAGCCGTACAGCTTGCTGCCGGTGCGGCGGTGGCGCGCGGTGCGGCGCGCGTCCACGGAGTGCGCCCCGGCCCCGGCCAGCACCAGGGTGAGGAACCCGAACAGGTACGGCAGGTCCGGCCCGAAGTAGTAGGGGTCGGTGGACCAGCTCACGGTCAGCCAGAAGGAGAGCGACAGCAGCGCGCCGCCCAGCGCCGCGAGGCGGGTCAGCACGCCCAGCAGCACGCCGGCGCCGACGGCGATCTCGGCGACGGCGACGGCGTGGCCGAACGGCCCCGGGTTGGCCAGCACCAGGTCCACCATCCACGGGAGGGCGGCCCGGTCACGGCCGAACTCCAGCATCGTCTCGATGGCCCGCTGGTCCATGGCCGCGCTGAAGGGGCCCCATGAGGTGTACTTGTCGATCCCCGCGTACAGGAAGGTCAGGCCGAGGAAGAGCCGCAGCGGCAGCAGGGCCCAGCGGGAGACCGGTGGCGGGGAGCCGTCCGGGTCGCCGCCACCGGGTTGGGTGATCGTCCGTCCGGTCGCCGCCATGACACGCTCCTCGGGCCGGGTCGGGATTCGACAACGGGTGGCCGGGGCGGGACGGCCGGTGGGGGCCGGTCCCACCGGCGGTCGGGCGGTCAGTGTGCCACGGGCGGGGGCGCGGACGGCGGGTACGCGGGCCCCCGATCGGCGTTCTTCGTATGGATCCGATCAACCGGCGAACCGGCGACGGCGCGCCGGGGGCCGGGGCGACGGACAGTGGCGGCGGATGGGGTGACGGCCGGGCCGGTGGCCGGCGTCGGCCCGGCGCTCACTCGGCGGCGGCGAGCAGCGGGTCGATGGTGTCGCGGAAGGTCTCCACCGGCTGGGCCCCGACGACGGCGTGCCCGTTGATCAGGAAGGACGGCGGCACCGTGACCCCCAGCATGGTGGCCTCGTCGGCGTCCCGGGCCACGGCCTCCACGATCTCCTCGCGGTCCAGGTCGGCGACGAACCGGTCGAGGTCCGGCACGCCGGCCTCCCGGGCCAGTTCCACCACGCCCTCCTCGGTGAACCGGCCGCTGTCGCGGTGGGCGTCCACCGCGTACACGGCCTCGTAGAACTCGCGGAAGCGGTCCTGCTCGCCGGCGGCCCGGGCACCACGCGCGGCGAGGTCGGACTCGGGGCCGTGGATCGGGAAGTTGCGGAACTCGATGCGCAGGTCACCGGCGTCCACGTATTCCCCGATCAGCGTCGGTTCGACCTCCCGCGTCCAGCGCCCGCACACCGCGCACTGGAAATCGGCGTACATCAGCATCACGATCGGGGCGTCCGGGTCGCCGATCGCCATCGGATCGTCGGCGTCGCGCCGGGCGAGCGTGTGCACGGGATGGTCCTCGGGGAGGGGCGCCACGGCACCCTCCCCGGCACCGTTCGTCCCCTCGGCCGCGTCGGTCGGCACGGTCGGCTCGGAGGAGCCGCCGGCGCCGGCGAAGAGGCCGGCCATGCCGCTGATCACCATCGCCCCGACCACGAGGGTCGCCAGCACGATGACGACGAGGGATTGGTTCCTGCGGGAGTTCCTGCCGGTGAACATCACGCCATCCAGTGTGCGGGACCGCGCCGTGTACCCCCGAACGGGGGACGGATACCCTCCCGGCATGGACTTTCTCCGGGACATCCTGCTCGCCCTGCACATCATCGGCATCGCCGCGCTGCTGGGCGGTTTCCTCTTCCAGATGAAGGCGATGGGCGCCGGCACGGCACGGATGCTGCCGGGCATGTGGCACGGCGCGCTGACGATGCTGGTCACCGGCGTGGCGCTGGTGGGTCTGCTGGAGGCGGGCGACGGCACGGTCAACCACATCAAGATCGGCATCAAGCTGCTGATCCTGATCGTGGTGGCCGCCCTGGTCTATCTGCGCCGGGACGACGAGGCGGTGCCCACCCCGGTCTTCGGCACGGTCGGTCTGCTGACCATCGCGAACATCTTCATCGCCGTCCTGTGGTGACCGTGCCGGCCGGGCGGTGACCACGCCCCGCAGGCCCCGGGGTCCCGCGCCCTCGCGCCCTCGCGCCCTCCCCTCCGCCCCTCGGCGGACCGGGAGGGCGCCGTCGTGTCGGGGGCTTCCCGGCACGCGGGTCGGGGCCCGGGGGACGGCACGGGGGTGGCCCGGGTGGGAGGGGTTTCGCGGACGGGCCTTCCCGGCCCGGGGGACTCCGGGGCCGGGCGCACCGCGGGCGGGCCGGTGGCCCGCACGGGGTAGGGCGTACGGGGTTCCGCCGGGCGCGGTGTGCCGGATGGGCGCCGGCGGCGGTCCCGTCCCGGCCCCGGGGCCCCGACCGGGTGCCCGGCGGAACCCCGGCGGGCGTCAGCCGGGGCGGACGGCGCTGTGGAAGGGCATCACCGAGATGGACTCCACCCGCACGTTCGTGCCCGGGCGCGGGGCGTGGATCATCTGCCCGTCGCCGATGTACAGCCCGACGTGGCTGATGTCGGCGTAGAAGAAGACCAGGTCGCCGGGGCGCAGGTCGGATTGGGCGACCCGGGTGCCGGTGTTGACCTGGTCCCAGGTGACCCGGGGCAGTTCCACGCCCGCCGCCCGCCAGGCGGCCTGCGTGAGCCCGGAGCAGTCGTAGGAGCCGGGGCCGGTGGCGCCCCACACGTACGGCTTGCCGATCTGGGCGCGGGCGTGCGCGATCGCCTGCTCGGCTCGGGTGGAGACGCCGGTCCCGCTCCCGGAGCCCGAGCCGGAGCCGGAGGAACCGGCGTCCGTGGAGCCCGACCCGGTCGACCCGGTCGACCCGGTCGACCCGGTTGTTTCGGACGAGCCCGAGCCGCCGGCCCCGGAGGAGGTGGTCTCCCCGGCCGGGGCGGCCGCCGCGGCCTCGGCCCGTGCCGCCTCCTCGGCGGCGGCCTCGCGTTCGGCCGCCTCCCGGCCGGCGCGCTCGGCGGCCTCCCGCTCGCGGCGCTCGGCCTCCTCGCGCTGCCGCTCCTCCTCCGCCAGCCGCTCGGCCTCGGCGGTCTCCAGCCGTTCCAGCTCGGCGAGTTCCTCCGACTCCTCCTCGGTGAGGCCGGCGAGCAGTTCCCGGGCGGTGGCCAGCTTTCCCTGGACCTCCTCCTTCTGCTCACGCACCTCCCGCTGGCGCTCCTCGAGGTCCTCCAGCGCGCCGGCGGCCTCGACCCGCTTGAGTTCGGCCTCGCCCCGGCGCTCGACGTAGTCGTCCAGGGCGAGTTGCTGCCGGTCGCCGGCGCGGCCCAGGACCCGGGTGGTGTCGAACCACCGCTGGGGGTCGTTCATCAGCAGCAGGGTGGCGGTCTCCGAGACGCGGCCGTGCCGGTACTGGGCGGTGGCGTACCGGCCGAGGTCGCGGCGGGCCTCGTTGACCCGGTCGGCGGCCTCGGCGGCGGCGTCCAGCAACTCGTCGGCGGTGCGCTGCTGTTCCTCGGTGCTCTCCTTGGCGGCGTTGTACCGCTGAGTGGCGGTGCCCGCCTCGCGGAACAGCTCGTCGACCTGCTCCTTGACCTCGGCCGCGCGGGTGCCGGCGGCCTCGGCGCGTTCCCGGGCCTCCTCGATGGCGGCCGCGGAGTCGGCGGCGGGGTCGCCCGTGCCGCCCGGCTCGTCGGCCCGGGCGGTCTGGGAGAGCAGGGTCGCCGAGAGGGCGGCGGCTCCCAGGCCCACCGCGCCCCTTCGGGCGGTGGGGGAGTCCAACAGTCCGGCACGCGGCTTGCGGTGAACGCCCAAGGCCGGTCTCTCCTTCCATCGTCACCGTCCGGTGTGACACCGGACCGGTCCGCGGCCCGGGGCCGGCGCCCGATGGGCGCCGGCCCGGCCGCTGCCGGTCCCGTCCCCTGCCGGGGACGGGTACGGCGGGGGCGACCCGTGTCGCCGATGACGGCGAGCGGGGAGGCGGGTCACCCGGCGCTGCACGCTAGCCGGCGGGAACGCCCCGGGGGAAGTCGAATGCTCGAAATGAGCGAAATCTTTTTGTGATCCTTTCGTGAGGCGGTCGGAATGTGGTCACCGGTTTGACGCAGGGTGATCCACTTATCGGGATCGAAGGGCTGAAAGGGGCGTGCCGGAATTTCCCGACTCCACCTCCGACTCCGACTCCACCTCCGACCCCGACTCCGCCGCCCCGGGCCCGTGAACCGACCGACCCGGGCCCTCCGTCGCCGGCCCCGGCCCTCCTCCGCCGACCCTCAGTCGCGCCCCGACTCCTCCTTGCGCAGCCGACGCCGCTCCCACCTGTTCGCCCGTCGCACCGTCACCCCGCCCATCTCGCCACGACCGCTCACCCGCACCACGGGGGCGTCGTGCAGCGGCGGTTCGGTCGCCTTGTTGTTGAAGCCGCCCATACCGGTGCTGACCTCGCCCAACATCACCGTCCACCCGTCGGGCACCACCAGGGTGACCCCGCCCATGTCGCCGTGCAGGGTGAAGTCGGTCACCGGCTGGTGCACCCGGGCGCGGGTCAGGTCCAGCTTCACGCCGCCCACCCCGCCGTGCGCCACCACCACGGGCGGCACATCCCAGTGCCCCGTCCGGCTCGCACCGGCGAACCCGCCCATGACAACCAGCGCCGGCTGCGGCACCGCCGGACCACCCGGGGGCGGAACCGGCACCGGCGCGCGCCCCGGAGCCCGCCCCGGCCCGGAACCGGGCACGGGCGGCAGGTCGGCGGTCAGCGGCTCCAACTCCCGGTACGTTTTCGCGCCGAAGGTCCGCTCCAGGCGCTCGTCCAGCTCCGTCAGGTCGATGCGGCCCTCCGCCGCGGCCTCCCGCAGTCGCTCCGCCACCGCCTCGCGGTCGGTGTCGGAGGCGCGCATCTCGTGGTTCGGGGACCGGTCGGGACTTGTCATGAACGGCAGTCTAGGCGGCGGTCCCGCCCACCGGTACGGCCCGCGGGCACCCTGTCGCCGGCCCCGCCGCGGGGGCGGTCGGCTCCCCGTCCGGTGGACACCCGCGGGGCCCGGGTCCGGTCCGGGACGGAGGTCGCCCCGTGTCACCCCCGGCGTTCCCGCGCCATGCGCCCGGCCGCCCCGGCGACCCCGCCACTCCCCGTCCGGCGGACACCCGCAGGGCCTAGACTCGGTCCGCGATGAGCACTCTTTTCGACGACGCCGCCGACGGGCTGCCGTTCGGCACCGGACCGGCCGAGCCCGCGCCCGCCCCCGCCGCCGGCACCACCCCCACCCCGGGGTCCGACGGCTCCCCGTCCGACGGTGCCCTGTGGGGTGACGACTGGGAGAGCGAGCCCCATCCCGCCGACCCGGCCGCCGGCGCGGGGCCCGCCGCCGACGACTTCCCCGACGGCCTGTTCCCCGACACCTTCGGCGCCCCCGAGGCCGAGCCCGTCACCGGCGGTGGCTGGTACCGCGACGGTGCCCCCATGCCCGTCATCGACGCCGAGGCGCTGCTCACCGGCCTCAACGAGAACCAGCGCGCCGCCGTGGTGCACTCCGGCACCCCACTGCTCATCGTCGCCGGCGCCGGCTCCGGCAAGACCCGGGTGCTCACCCACCGCATCGCCCACCTGCTGGCCGCGCGCGGCGCGCAGCCCGGCCAGATCCTCGCCATCACCTTCACCAACAAGGCCGCCGGTGAGATGAAGGAGCGGGTGGAGGACCTGGTCGGCCCCCGCGCCCGGGCGATGTGGGTGATGACCTTCCACAGCGCCTGCGTGCGCATCCTGCGCCGCGAGAGCAAGCACCTCGGTCTGACCTCGTCGTTCTCCATCTACGACGCCGCCGACGCCCGCCGCCTGATGGCGCTGGTCTGCCGTGACCTGGACCTGGACCCCAAGCGGTTCCCGCCCAAGTCCTTCAGCGCGAAGGTCTCCAACCTCAAGAACGAGCTGATCGACCCCGAGGACTTCGCCGCCGCCGCCAACGACGGCTTCGAGAAGACCCTCGCCGAGGCGTACGCGCTCTACCAGTCGCGGCTGCGCGAGGCCAACGCGCTGGACTTCGACGACCTGATCATGACCACCGTCCACCTGTTGCAGGCCTTCCCGGACGTCGCCGAGTACTACCGGCGCCGCTTCCGGCACGTGATGGTGGACGAGTACCAGGACACCAACCACGCCCAGTACCGGCTGATCCGTGAACTGGTGGGCACCCCGCCGGCCCCCGGCGCGCCCGCCGATCCCGGTGCGGTCGAGCCCGCCGAACTGTGCGTGGTGGGCGACGCCGACCAGTCGATCTACGCCTTCCGGGGTGCCAACATCCGCAACATCCTCCAGTTCGAGGAGGACTACCCGCAGGCCCGCACCCTGCTGCTGGAGCAGAACTACCGCTCCACGCAGACCATCCTCTCGGCCGCCAACGCCGTCATCGAGCGCAACGAGAACCGGCGCCCGAAGAACCTGTGGACGAAGGCCGGGGACGGCGACCGCATCGTCGGTTGGGTCGCGGACAGCGAGCACGAGGAGGCGCAGTTCGTCGCGGAGGAGATCGACCGCCTCACCGACGCGGGGAAGGCCCGCCCCGGCGACGTGGCGGTCTTCTACCGCACCAACGCCCAGTCCCGGGTGTTCGAGGAGGTCTTCATCCGGGTCGGCCTGCCCTACCGGGTGGTCGGCGGCGTCCGCTTCTACGAGCGCCGCGAGGTTCGCGACGTGCTGGCCTACCTGCGGGTGCTGGCCAACCCGGAGGACACCGTCCCGCTGCGCCGCGTCCTCAACGTGCCCAAGCGCGGCATCGGCGACCGCGCCGAGGCGATGATCGAGGCGCTGGCGCTGCGCGAGCGGATCTCCTTCGCGCAGGCGCTGCGCCGGGTGGACGAGGCGTACGGGATGGCCGCCCGCTCGACCAACGCCGTGCGCCGCTTCAACCAACTGCTGGAGGAGCTGCGCACGATCGCCGAGTCCGGCGCCGGACCGGCCACGGTCCTGGAGGCGGTCCTCGAACGCACCGGCTACCTCGCCGAGTTGCAGGCATCCACCGACCCGCAGGATGAGACCCGGGTGGAGAACCTCCAGGAACTCGCCGCCGTGGCGCTGGAGTTCGAGGAGAACCGGGCGGAGGACGACCCCGGGACCCTCGCCGACTTCCTCGAGCAGGTGGCGCTGGTCGCCGACTCCGACCAGATCCCCGACGGCCCCGACGGGGAGAACGACCCGGAGGGCGACGGCGCCCCCGAGGGCGGCGTCATCACCCTGATGACCCTGCACACGGCCAAGGGTCTGGAGTTCCCCGTGGTCTTCCTCACCGGCATGGAGGACGGCGTCTTCCCGCACCAGCGCTCGCTGGGGAAGACCAAGGAGTTGGAGGAGGAGCGCCGACTGGCGTACGTCGGCATCACCCGCGCCCGCGAACGCCTCTACGTCACCCGCTCGGTGCTGCGCGGCGTCTGGGGCCAGCCGCAGTACAACCCGCCCTCCCGCTTCCTGGAGGAGATCCCGGAGAGCCACCTGGAGTGGCGCCGCTCCGGCGCCTCCGGCCCGCCCGCCCCCTCCGCGTCGGCGACCGGCGGACGCTCCGCCGCCGGCCGCGCGGCCGGTCGCGGCGGCGGTGTCACCCGGGGCTTCGCCACCGGTCGGATGGCCGACCGGCCGGTGGTGGCCCTGGCGCCGGGCGACCGGGTCACCCACGACAGCTTCGGGCTGGGCACGGTGGTCTCCGTGCAGGGCGCCGGTGACCGCGCCGAGGCGACCATCGACTTCGGCGGCGACAAGCCGAAACGGCTGCTGCTGCGCTACGCCCCGGTCGAGAAGCTCTGACCCCGCCCCCGGGCCGCCCGTTCACCGTGGCGGCCCGGGGGCGGGGTCAGAGCTCCGGCGGACGGCGGGGGCGCGGAAAACGGCGCGGGCGCGACCGGGGGTGTCCGGTCGCGCCCGTGAGGCGGGGGCGCCTCTCCCCCCGAGGGGACGCGCGCGGATCGGTCAGGAGGGCTCGAGGCCCTTGCTGCGCAGCCAGGCGCTCGGGTCGATGGCGGAACCGCCGCCGGGGCGCACCTCGAAGTGCAGGTGCGGTCCCATGGAGTTGCCCGAGTTGCCGGAGTGGGCGACGACGGTGCCGGCCTGCACGTAGCCGGACTGGTAGACGTAGCTGCCCAGGTGGGCGTACCAGGTCTCGGTGCCGTCCGGCGCCGTGATGATCATGAGGTTGCCGTAGGAGACGTGGTACTGGGTGCGGATGGTGCCGTCGGTGGCGGCCCGCACGGGGGTGCCGTAACGCACGGGGAAGTCGATGCCGGTGTGCAGGTTCGCCCAGTTGAGACCGGACTGACCGTAGACGGCGCTCAGACCGCGACGCTCCACCGGGAGGAAGAACTTGGGCCGCAGCTCCTCGAGCCGCTTGGCCTCCTCCTCCTTGCGCTTGACCTCCTCCTCGGCCAGGCGCTTCTCCTCGGCCTTGCGCTCCTCGAGGTCGATGCGGCCCTGGGTGCGGCTGACGCGCTCGGAGTAGTCGTCGGCGGCGGCGGTCAGACCCTGGAGTTGGGTGTCGAACTGCTTGTTGGCGACCGCGTGCGCGGCGCGGACGGCCTCCGCGGCCTCGTCGTCGGTGTCCTCACCGCCGAGGGCGATGTCCTCGCCGGATTCGCCGGGGGCGTCGTTGCCGGTGACCGAGGCGGTGGCGACGGCGGTGACGCCGAGCACGCACAGGGAGGGGGCGGCGACCGTCAACAGGGCCGAGCGGCGGGGCTTGGGGGAGCGGCGGCGACCGCGGCGGGGGGCGACGGGGCCCTCGGGGTCGTCGTCCCCGAACCCGGGGCGGCGATCCGCGTCGACGGAGGAGGGGTCGTGGTGGTCCTCGGAGCCCGAGGGCTCGAACCGGCCGGTGCGGGCCCCGGGGTCGGTGTCCTCCGCGGCCAGGTGGTGGGTGATGGCGCGGAACGCCATGGTGTCGGGGCCGGGGGCGTCGTTCGGCTCGTCGCCGGGGAGGCGCTCGGGGTACTCGGCGTATCCGGTGACGGTTTCGGTCCCGGCGTAAGTCGTCTCGCTCCCGGTCGTCCCGTCGCCGTCCCAGCGGTCCCGGTTGGTCTCCCGGTGCTCCCCGGCGGGGGTCGCGGTGACGCCGTAGGGGTCGTCGTAACCGGACTCGTGGCCGGTGGGGTCGTACCCGCCGGTTTCCCGGGGGGCCTCGGCCCGCGCGTCCCATCCGCCGCCGGTGTCCCAGCCCTCGGGGTCGGAGCCGCGGGCGTCCCACTCACCGGGGGTGGGCTGCACGGCGGTGGCCTCGGCCGTGCCGCTCCAGCCGTTCTCCCAACCACCCCCGTGGTCCGCGGAGTCGGTCCCGGCGTATCCGCCGCCGGAGTAACCGTCCCAGCCGTTGCCGTAGCCGTTCCCGTGGGAGGCGCTCGTGGTGGAGGCGTCCCCGCCCCAACCGTCGGAGCCGGTCGCGCCGGTGTCGTATCCGGCCGTGGTGCCCGACCCGTCGGACCAGGCGGTGTCCTGCCCGGCGTCGTGGCCGGTGTCGGACCGCTCGGCGAAGTCCTGGAAGCGGGGCATGCCGTGGGCGGGTGTGTTGTCCCAACCGGTGGCGGTGTGGTGGCCGTGGTCGTAGGCCGTGGCCTGCCCGTACGGGTCCGATCCGTAGCCGGGGGCTCCGCCGCCGGCCTCCTCCGCGGTTCCGCCGCCGTGATGATGCGTGTAATCCGTCTCCTGTGGGTACCCGTACCCGTAGGGGGATCGCGCTGCGTCGTCCGTGCTTCCGGCCGGCGTGTATCCGGCGGGGGCTTGACGATCGTTCACCGAGGCTGCCTTTCGGCTCGACTAACAGGAGCGGGGAAGGACCCCGGCGGCTGCGGTGCCGCGACTGTACCCGGCTGTGCAGCGCACGGACAATCCTTCGCGGGTTTCGACGAGTTGGAATCGGGCATTCGAGCGTCTTTCGGGTCGCAATGCCGAATCACTTCACGTCGTTTTCGATTCTCGTTCGAATTTCTTCGGTCTGTGTCGCACGTCTGTCGGTGGTCGTCGGCGGGGCGCCGGCGAGGGGGAACCCGGACCTCACCGCCGGCCGAGTGCCCGGAACGCGTCCCGATCGGTGCCGGATCGTTGCGGACGGGGCCGACGCGCGTGTGATTTCGCACTCCCTTGTCGCGCGCCGACCGCCGGGTGAGCGATCCTGTGGCCAACGTCCGTTCACTCCGGCATCGTGGCCGGGGCGACCTGGGAGGCAGAGCAATGGGTGTGTCCGGTCCGATTCGCGTCGTCGTCGCCAAGCCGGGACTCGACGGACACGATCGCGGTGCCAAGGTGATCGCCAGGGCCCTGCGGGACGCCGGTATGGAGGTCATCTACACCGGTCTGCACCAGACGCCGGAACAGATCGTGGACACCGCCATTCAGGAGGATGCCGACGCCATCGGCATGTCCGTCCTCTCCGGTGCGCACAACACCCTCTTCGCGCGGGTGATCGAACTCCTCCGGGAGCGCGACGCGGAGGACATCACCGTCTTCGGCGGTGGCATCATCCCCGAGGCCGACATCCCGCCGCTGAAGGCGCAGGGCGTGGCCGAGATCTTCACCCCCGGCGCGCCCACGGGCGAGGTCGTCGAGTGGGTGCGCTCGCACGTGCGGGCCGCCTGAGCGTCCGACTTCCCGTCGGGGACGACCGCGCCCCGGTTCGGCCCGGGGTCGGGGGTCGTCGGTGACCGGGGCGCCCGGCCACGTCGCTCCGCGCCCGACCCGGGACGGGGGTGCCCGACCCGGTCATCCCGCGCCCGGAGGTCCGGAGCCCCGGGCGCCGCGGATCCCGGGACACCTGCCGGAAGGAAGGCCGGAAAGCCGGACGACCGGATGCACGAGGTGTGCGGCCGGTCGGTGTCCCGGAATCCGGTGATCCGCGCGCGAGGCACCCGCGCCGGAGTCCTTCGTGCCGGTGCGGGGCCCGCGGGTGCCGGTCGGGCCCCGCCGCTTCCGGCGCCCGATTCCCGGACCGGCCCTGGCCCCCCTCGCACCTCCACCGCGATGGCACGAGGTGCCGCTTCGCCGGCACTCGATGTGACGGGGCTCACCGCGCCGGTGTGACCTGGATTTCAGGTTGACCGGCCGCGGGCCGATACCCTGCGAAACGGACCTGCCGCGCGCCGGGGCACGGCCAAGGAAAGTACTCCTGTCCCGCCGTCCGCGGGCTTCGCGGCATGCCCGGTCGATCGATACCGCGAGACCACTGACAGAGGACGGACACGCGTGGACCTGTTCGAGTACCAGGCGAGGGACCTCTTCGCCAAGCATGACGTACCGGTGCTGGCCGGTGAAGTCATCGACACGCCGGAGGCGGCCCGCGGGGTGACCGAGCGACTCGGCGGTCGTGCGGTCGTCAAGGCGCAGGTCAAGACCGGTGGTCGTGGCAAGGCCGGCGGCGTGAAGCTCGCCTCCGACCCCGACGACGCCGTGGAGAAGGCCCGGGCCATCCTGGGCATGGACATCAAGGGTCACACCGTCCACAAGGTGATGCTGGCCCAGACCGCGGACATCGTGGAGGAGTACTACGTCTCCTTCCTGCTGGACCGCACCAACCGCACCTTCCTGGCCATGGCCTCCGTCGAGGGCGGCGTGGACATCGAGGAGGTGGCCGCCACCAAGCCGGAGGCGCTGGCCAAGGTCCCGGTGGACGCCATCGACGGCGTGGGCATCGAGAAGGCCCGCGAGATCGTGGCGGAGGCGAACTTCCCGGCCGACGTGGCCGAGCAGGTCGCCGAGGCCCTGGTGAAGCTGTGGGACGTCTTCATCAAGGAGGACGCCCTCCTGGTCGAGGTCAACCCGCTGGTGAAGACCGGCGAGGGCCGGATCATCGCCCTGGACGGCAAGGTGTCCCTGGACGCCAACGCCGAGTTCCGCCAGCCGGAGCACGCCGGCCTGGAGGACAAGGCCGCGGCCGACCCGCTGGAGGCGGCGGCCAAGGCCAAGGGCCTGAACTACGTGAAGCTGGACGGCGAGGTCGGCATCATCGGCAACGGCGCCGGGCTCGTCATGAGCACCCTGGACGTCGTCGCCTACGCCGGCGAGAGCCGGGGCGGCGTCAAGCCCGCCAACTTCCTCGACATCGGTGGCGGTGCCTCGGCCGAGGTCATGGCCAACGGCCTGGAGATCATCCTCGGCGACCCGGCCGTGAAGTCGGTCTTCGTCAACGTCTTCGGTGGCATCACCGCCTGCGACGCCGTGGCCAACGGCATCGTGCAGGCGCTGGAGTTGCTCTCGAGCCGCGGCGAGAACGTCGACAAGCCGCTGGTCGTGCGTCTGGACGGCAACAACGCCGAGCTGGGCCGCAAGATCCTCTCCGACGCCGACCACCCGCTGGTCGAGCAGGTGGACACCATGGACGGCGCCGCCGCCCGTGCCGCCGAACTGGCCGCCAAGTAACCCCCGGACGACGCCCATCCACGTCCGTTCAGGACAGATCGAGGACACCGTAGAGAAATGGCTATCTTCCTCACCAAGGAGAGCAAGGTCATCGTCCAGGGGATGACCGGCTCCGAGGGCCAGAAGCACACCCGGCGCATGTTGGCGGCGGGCACGAACATCGTCGGTGGCGTGAACCCCCGCAAGGCGGGCACCACCGTCGACTTCGACGGCACCGAGGTACCGGTGTTCGGCGGCGTCAAGGAGGCCATCGAGGCCACCGGCGCCGACGTCACCGTCATCTTCGTGCCGGAGAAGTTCACCAAGGACGCCGTCATCGAGGCGATCGACGCCGAGATCGGCCTGGCCGTGGTGATCACCGAGGGCATCGCGGTGCACGACAGCGCCGCCTTCTGGGCGTACGCCGGCAAGAAGGGCGACAAGACCCGGATCATCGGCCCCAACTGCCCCGGCCTGATCACCCCCGGTCAGTCCAACGCCGGCATCATCCCCGCCGACATCACCAAGCCGGGCCGCATCGGCCTGGTCTCGAAGTCCGGCACGCTGACCTACCAGATGATGTACGAGCTGCGGGACATCGGCTTCTCCAGCTGCGTCGGCATCGGTGGCGACCCGATCATCGGCACCACCCACATCGACGCCCTCAAGGCGTTCCAGGACGACCCCGACACCGACCTGATCGTCATGATCGGTGAGATCGGCGGCGACGCCGAGGAGCGGGCCGCCGACTTCATCAAGGCCAACGTCACCAAGCCGGTCGTCGGTTACGTGGCGGGCTTCACCGCGCCCGAGGGCAAGACCATGGGCCACGCCGGCGCCATCGTCTCCGGCTCCTCCGGCACCGCCGCGGCCAAGCAGGAGGCCCTGGAGGCCGCGGGTGTGAAGGTCGGCAAGACGCCGTCCGAGACCGCCCGGCTCGCCCGCGAGCTGCTGGCCGCCTGACCCGTCCGGGTTCGGCACCACCATCGGGCACCCGGTCGTCGGGCCGGGGCCCGGCGGCCGTCGACACCGTCCGCCGATCGCCCCGGCGGACGCGCGACGCACCGGAGCGGCCCGGTCCCCTCGGGGACCGGGCCGCTCCGGTGCGTCGGGACGCCGCCCGACGCCGGTGACACGGGACGCGGCGCTCAGAGCGGCAGCAGCGAGGCCACCACCGCGCCGGCGATCAACAGGATCAGCAGCACCGCCGCCAGCACCCGCCGGCGGGTCAGCCGCTCGCAGACCTCCCGTACCCGGTCCTCCGGCACCGGCGGGCCCGGGGCGTGCTCGGCGATGCGCTCCAGGGCCGTCGTCAACAGCCGTCGCCGCTCACCGGGCGGCGCCTCCGCCAACTCCGGCACCCGCTCCACCAGCATCACGTGCGCGTGCCTCAACCGGCCGAGGACGGCGGCGGAGGAGGACTCCACCTCGGCCGCGATCCGGGCCACGCTCATCCCCGGGCCGTAGTGCAGCAGCAGGCAGCGGCGGTAGTCCGGCGGCAACGAGAGCAGGGTCCGCAGCAGTTCGCCCTCGTCGGGGACGGCCCGGGTCCGCTCCGGGGCGTCGGTGTCGGTGTCGGTGTCTGGGCCGGTGTCTGCGCCGGTGGCGGTGCCCGCCGTGTCGGGGCCGTCGGTCCCCGTCCCCCGGTCCCGGTTCCGGTCCCGGCGGAAGGAGGACGGGCGCGGGGTGGCCCGCGCCATCCGGGCCGGGTGCAGTCGGTGCCACGGGGAGAGGGCGTACTCGTAGGCCGCCGCCCGCACCCATCCGGCCGGGTCCCGGTCCACGGCCACCTCCGGCCAGTGTTCCCAGGCCAGCCGGAAGGCGTGCACGACCGCCCGGGTCGCGACCCGCCGGTCCCCGCACAGCAGGAAGGTCTGCCGGGTGAGGGAGTCGGCGTGCCGGGAGTAGAGCAGATCGAAGGCCCGCAGAGGGGCCTCGTCCGGCTCCACGTCGGGGTCGAGGTAGGGGTCGAGGAGTTCGTCGTCCGGGTCCGCGTCGAGGTCGGTGGCGCCGCTCGCCGGGGCGGGGGCCGCCCCCTCGTCCGGCCGGCGTTCGGTCCGCACGGCGAGGTCCCCGGCCGCCCGCGCGGCGGTGCGGGGCCCGGTGCCGGCGTCCACGGGGACGCGGGCCGGCGCGGCGGTCGGGGCGGCCGATCGGGCCGTGGGGGGCGCGTCGTCGCTCGACGCTCCATCGACCGGCGCTCCATCGACCGGTCGGGTGACAGGTCGGGTCGGGACACCGTCGCCCCGGCGGGCCCCGTGCCGGTCATCGGCGCGGCCGGGATCGGTGTCCACCGGCTGTCGCGCCGCCGGGCGGGGACGGTCGGCGGGCTTTGAGGCCCCGGCGGGGGAGGCGTCCGGCGCCGACGGGGCGTCCGTGGCCGGGGTGTCGGCGGTCGGGGCGTCCGTGGCCGTCGCACCCGCCCGTGCGGGGGCTTCGGGGGAGTCACCGGCGTCGTCGGCATCGCCGGTGTCCGTCCCGGGCTTCGGCGTCGTGGCGTCCCGGTCCGTCTCCGTCGCCGTCTCGGCCGCACCGGCGGCCTTCGCGTCCGTCGGGATGTCGGCGTCCTCGGGATCGCCGGTCGTCCCGGTGGCATCGGTGCCGCTCGGCTCGGTGTCCGGGGCCTCGGAGGTCTCCGCCGTGTCGATCGGGGTGTCGGGGGCGTCGGCCGGATCCATCACGGTATCGGCGGATGTGTCCGGGGGCGTGTCCGTGGCGGTGGTGGCCATGGTGGCGGTATCGCCGCCCGGGGCACCGCCGCCGGCGGGATGCCGACGGTTCCGGCGCCGGGGCCGTCCGGCCGACTCGCCGGGTTCGTGGGTGGGCGCGGCGGTACGACCGCCTCGGCGCGCGCCGGTCCGGGTTCGGGTGCCGCCTGCGGCCCCGGGCCGGTCCGTTCGACCGTCGGGGTTCCCGGTTGTGGGGGTGGGGTGCTTGGCCATCCGCTCCGTCCGGTGTGGTCTCGTGTCCTCCCGCCGGTGTGTCCGTGGTGGCACGTCCCCGGCGGGAAGACGGATAAGGCGGGAAGTTCGGGGAACGCGTGACGCGGGGGCGTCACTACGGGGTCGGGAACATCTGTTCCTGCGTCTCCCCCGATCAGGGCTTCTCATAACGTAGGAAAAACCGCATGAACCTATAGTGGTAGACACAGCGGGAAAAGGCTCGTTACCCCGTCATTCGGGGCGTCATTGGCAGCATGGCGGCCGTGAGTCCCCTCGACGTCGTCGCCGACCGCCTGCGCACGGTGGCCCGCCGACGGCTCCGCCCCCGCCCCACCGGTACGACCCCCTCCCCGTCCGGGGCCGGGCGCCCCGTGGACCTCCTCGCCGGCCCGCTGCGCGGTGCCGGGCGCCATCCGGGCGCCCTCCTCGACGGAGCGGTCGCCGCCGTGCTGGGCATCGGCGTTCCCGCCGTGATCGTGCTGATGTTGTGGACCACCTCGCCACACCCCGACGCGGGCGCGGCGGCGGCCCTGCGGACCGCGATCGACCTGTGGCTGCTGGCCCACGGCACGCCGCTGGAGCGCGTGGACACCCTCCACGGCGCCCCCGCGCCGCTGGCGCTCACCCCGTTGCTGCTCACCGCGTTGCCGGTGTGGTTGCTGTGGCGGGCGGTACGCACCGCGCTGACGCCGGGGCGGCCCCCGGGAGAAGCGGTCGGTGCCGCCGTTCGGGTGAGTCTGGGGTACGCGGCGGCCGGCGTGCCGGCGATCCTGTTCGCCGCGGCGGGCCCGCTGCGGGCGAGCCCGCCCCGGGCCCTGGGTCATCTCCTCCTGCTCGCCCTGGTCGTCACCGTGGTCGCCGCACTGCGCTCGGCGGAGCCACCGGCCCCCACCGGGCGCCTCGCCCCCCTGTTGCGCCACACCGGCAACGGCGCACTGCGCGCCGCCGGTGCGGGGGTCGCCGGGATCCTGGGGGCGGGTGCCCTGCTCGGTGCCGTGGCGCTGATCGGCGGGATCGACACCGCCCTGGCGGACTTCACCCTGCTCGCCCGGGACTGGTCCGGCCGCGTCGCGCTGGTACTGCTCCTGGTGGCGCTGCTGCCCAACCTCGCGGTGTGGGCGGCCGCGCACGGCCTGGGGCCGGGATTCGCCCTCGGCGGCGGCACGTTGACGCTCGGGCCGCTCCCCGCCCTCGTGGCGGGACGGACGATCGGCCCGATCACGGTTCCGGTGCCGGGTGATCCGCCGCCGCTGCCGGCCTTCCCGCTGCTGGCCGCGCTGCCCGGGCCCGGCCCGGCGGGCCCGGTGGAGCTCGCCGCGGCGACGGCCGTGCCGCTGGTCGGCGGGGTGCTCACCGGGGTGGTGCTGGGACGGGCGGCCGTGCCGCGTCGGTCCGATCGGGCCACCGCCGCCGGGGCGGGGGACACCGTGCTCGCGGCGCTGGCCGCCTCGGTGACGCTGGGGGCGCTGCTGGCCGTCGCGGCCGGCCTGGCGGGTGGACCCGTGGGCGTCGGGCGGCTGGCCGAGTTCGGCCCCTCCGCGCCGTGGACGGGGATCGTCGCCGGTGGGTGGACGCTGCTGTTGGGCCTGCCGGTCGCGCTGTCGGTCCGCGCGGTACGCCTGGGTCGGCCGGGGCCGGGGCCGGGGCCGGGGCCGGGGTCGGGGCCGGGGTCGGCGCGAGGCGCGTCGGCCGCCGCCTCGGCGGGGAAGCCGACCGGTGGGAACGGGAGTGCCCGTCAGGGGAAGTCGGGCACGCGGTCGAAGGGCGGGGTGAGTGAACGGTGGAAAGCCATTCGTATTCCCTTCAACCTTCCTGAAACGGATGAAAGGGCTGGAGAGTTGCCGGAAACGGTGAAAGCGGGAAAGCCCCCGGGGCTTCGAAAGTGGTGGAGGGGGCGCGACGGTCGGACGACGGAAACCGGCGGGGGCCCCGAAAGCGCCGAGAGTACCGAGAGCACCGAAAATGACGAATGGGTCGGAGTCACCGACGCCGGGGAGATCCCGGGACGCCGGGGCGGCCGTGTCGCGACACCGGTGTCCGCCGTCGTGCGAGGGCTGCCGCCCGGCCCCGACGAGGGCCTCGCCCCCCTCGGCGGTTTCGGGATCTCCGCCGACCCCCGGTCCATCGGCTTCCCGCCCGTCGCCGACGGCAGCGAGGCGCCCGGTGCGTGGCACGCGCCCGACGCCCGCCGGTCGCGCTGGGCCGCGCTTCGACACGCCCTCCACGCGGCCGACCCGTCCTCCGCCGCGGACCCGCCGCGCCGGCCCCCCGACCGCGCCCCGGACGAGGGTCCCGTCACCGGCCCACCGCCCCGACGATGACCCGGTGCCGCATCGGGCGACGTTCGCCCCGTCGCCCGATGCGGCACGGCACGGCACGGCACCTCGCCGCGTCGCCGAAGCGACGGAATCCCCGAACGGACTCCCACCACGAGGCTGATTCGGCGTCCTGCGCCGCACCGCACCGGACGCCGCTCCCCGACGTTCACCCCGTCGCCCGATACGGCACCGGACACGTCTTCGACCGGCCCGGGAGACCCGGGCACGACTGCCCCTCATCGACCACCGGCCGGCACCGCCCACGGCGTCCTCGAGAAGGTCTCCGCCGGGCCCGTCGATCCGCCGACCCGTCCCGGGCGCCGGGGCACCCGGGACCCGATCACGCCCCGGCCGGCCCCGTCACCGATCCGATGGCACCGCACCGACGAACGGCTCCGGGCCGGCCACCGCGGGGGTGGCCGGCCCGGAGCCGTTACGGAGCGCGTCGCTCAGGCGTTCTCGGAGAACACCTCCCGCAGCGGCTCCGGCAGCAACTCCTCGCACGCCTCGCGGGAGGGGATCGTCAACGAGTCCTCCACGCAGTCGAAGTAGTCCTTGTAGACCATCTGCACGGTGAACACCGCCGCGACCACGGCCAGCGCGATCCCCGAGAGCACCACGCCGGCGATCGCCGAGAGCGTCTGCGGACGCCGCGAGGGATCCTTCGGACCCCGGTCGTCGCCCACGCCGCCCGGCCGGGTGCCGTACCCCTCACCCGTCTCGCTCCGGGCCGGCTCCGGGTCGGCCGCCTCCACGCGGTTGGCCGGCCCCGTCGGCGCCGCCTGCTTGCCCGACAGCGCGCCGCCGCGCAGTGAGTCGATGCCCCAGTACAGGCCGAAGGCGGCCAGGAAGAGCGCCAGCCAGTCCCAGCCCAGCAGCGCGGCGAACACGGCCCACATACCGGCCAGCACCGCGTAGCGGGCGTGGCGCTGGATCGGGTCGGTGGGGTCCCAGCGCGGACCGGGACGGCCGCCCGGCCGTTCCCGGAGCCGTTCCCCGAATCCGCCGCCCTGGCGGCCCGGTTGACGGCGACTCCACAGGCCCCCGCCGGCGCCGTCGCCCCGATCCTCCCCGTTCTCGCGGTCGTCCCCGTCCCCGCGGTCGCCGTTCTCCCCGCGCGGATTCCGGGAATGGTCCGGGGCATCCGTGGGGGGCGGCGCGAACGGGTTGTCCCGCTGCTCGTCGCCGGAGTTCTCGCGGCCGGAGGCAGGGCGTCGGTCGGTCATCTGCTCCTCGTGTCCCCTTCGTGGCGCCGATCGTCCCGGATGGTACGGCGGGTGGCGATGTCCCCGACCGTACCGGGGCGGGGTCGGGACCGTCGCACGGGGTCGGCACGCCGGGCCGGTATCGTGACCCGGGGCCCGCCCGCGCCGACCCCGGCCGCCGCGTCGCCCGAGCCCCGTCCCGACCGGTCCGCCGGCCGGGGCACGAGCCCCCGCCCCGAAGGAACAACAGCCGTGGCCCCTGCCCGGGAAACGTCTCCGAAGCGCCTGGTCGTCCTGGTCTCCGGATCCGGAACCAACCTCCAGGCGCTCCTCGACACCGTCGCCCGGCTCGGCGCCGACGACTACGGGGCGCGGGTGGTGGCGGTCGGCGCCGACCGGCCGGGCATCGCCGGTCTCGACCGCGCGGCGGACGCCGGTCTGCCGACCTTCGTGTGCCGCCTCGCCGACCACCCCGACCGGGACGCCTGGGACGCCGCCCTCGCCGAAGCCGTCGCCGACCACGAGCCCGACCTGGTGGTCTCGGCCGGCTTCATGAAGATCCTGGGACCGCGCTTCCTGGCCCGGTTCGGCGGACGCACCGTCAACACCCACCCGGCCCTGTTGCCGAGCTTCCCCGGCGCCCACGCCGTGCGCGACGCGCTCGCGCACGGCGTGAAGGTGACCGGGTGCACCGTCCACTTCGTCGACGAGGGCGTCGACACCGGCCCGATCATCGCCCAGGGCGTGGTCGAGGTCCGGGAGGAGGACGACGAATCCGCGCTGCACGAGCGCATCAAGGACGTCGAGCGCCGGTTGCTCGTCGAGGCCGTGGGCCGGCTGGCCCGCGACGGCCACCGCATCGAGGGACGAAAGGTGTACATCCCGTGACCACCGAATCCACCCGGCGCCCCATCCGGCGCGCCCTGGTCAGTGTCTACGACAAGACCGGGCTGGAGGAGCTGGCCCGTGGGCTCGACGCGGCGGGCGTCCGGCTCGTCTCCACCGGCTCCACCGCGAAGGTCATCGCCGCCGCCGGGGTGCCCGTCACCCCCGTCGAGGAGCTGACCGGCTTCCCCGAGTGCCTGGACGGCCGGGTGAAGACCCTGCACCCCAAGGTGCACGCCGGCATCCTCGCCGACCTGCGCCTGGAGGACCACCGCTCCCAGCTGGACGAGCTCGGCGTCGAGCCGTTCGACCTCGTCGTGGTGAACCTCTACCCGTTCCGCGAGACCGTCGCCTCCGGCGCGGGCCCCGACGAGTGCGTGGAGCAGATCGACATCGGCGGCCCCTCGATGGTGCGCGCCGCCGCCAAGAACCACCCCTCGGTGTCGGTGGTCGTCAACCCCGAGCGGTACCCCGAGGTCATCGCCGCCGCCGAGGGCGGCGGCTTCGAGCTGTCGGTGCGCAAGCGGCTCGCCGCCGAGGCGTTCGCCCACACCGCCGCCTACGACGCGACCGTCGCCTCCTGGTTCGCCGCCGAGTACGCCCCCGACGCGGAGGCGCTGCCGGCCTTCACCGCCACCGCCCTGGAGCGCACCCGCTCCCTGCGCTACGGCGAGAACCCGCACCAGCCGGCCGCCCTGTACGCGGACCCGGCCGGTACCGGCCTGGCCTCCGCCGAGCAGCTCCACGGCAAGGAGATGTCCTACAACAACTACGTGGACACCGACGCCGCCCGACGCGCCGCCCACGACCACGAGCGGCCGTGCGTGGCGATCATCAAGCACGCCAACCCGTGCGGCATCGCGGTCGGCGCGGACGTCGCCGAGGCCCACCGCAAGGCGAACGCCTGTGACCCGCTCTCCGCCTTCGGAGGTGTCATCGCCGTCAACCGGCCGGTGTCGGTCGCGATGGCCGGGCAGGTCGCCGAGATCTTCACCGAGGTGATCGTCGCCCCCGACTACGAGGACGGCGCCCTGGAGATCCTGACCCGGAAGAAGAACATCCGGGTGCTGCGCTGCCCCGACGCCCCCGCCCAGCGGTACGAGACGCGACCCATCGAGGGCGGCCTGCTGGTGCAGGAGCGCGACCTGTTCCAGGCCGACGGCGACGACCCGGCGAACTGGACCCTGGCCGCCGGCGAGGCCCTGGACGCCGACGGGCTGGCGGAGCTGGCCTTCGCCTGGCGGGCCTGCCGCGCGGTGAAGTCCAACGCCATCCTGCTCTCCCGCGACGGCACCTCGGTCGGTGTCGGCATGGGTCAGGTCAACCGGGTGGACTCGGCCCGCCTCGCGGTGCAGCGGGCCGGGGAGGAGCGGGCGAGGGGCGCGTACGCCGCCTCCGACGCCTTCTTCCCCTTCCCCGACGGCCTGAAGGTGCTGCTCGACGCGGGTGTGCGGGCCGTGGTGCAGCCGGGCGGCTCGGTGCGGGACGAGGAGGTCATCGCCGCCGCCCGTGAGGCCGGCGCGACGATGTACCTCACCGGGACCCGGCACTTCTTCCACTGACCCTCCACCGAGTTCCACCAGGGGTGGTACCGCTCCCACGGCTTCCCCCCCCCGGGGGTCGGTGCGACCGGACGGTCGCGCCGACCCCCGGGGGCGTTTCGGGGGCGCCTCGACCCGGGATCGGGGGTGCGCCGGAGCGAACTCCGTTGTGGTGCACACGGGATTCGAGGGAAAACGATGGGCTGAAAGGCGAACCACTCGGGCGGTTCGTTCGTCCTGAAGAGGTGAGGGGTCCGGGTCGCCGTGGGGGGCGGCCCGGGCTCCCTCCCACTCGATTCCTTCTCCGTGTCCTCGCCGGGAGTCTTGACGGAAACGCTGATCGCCGGCTGGATGGTCGGGCGGCGTTGGGAGCGCTCCCATTCATCGGGTGTGAATGGGAAGGACGAAACCTTGCGAGGAGATCGGAAGCCGGCGGACCATCGGGCGCCGGGAGCACCGCCCCGGAGTCGAACCACCCCGTACCGGGTCGCGATCCGCGCGGCGCTCACCGCGTTCGTCGCCGCCACGGCCCTGCTGCTCGCCGGCCCGCTGGCGTCACCGGCCGTCGGGAGCACCGCTACCCCGATGCCGGGCGGAACCGAAACGGGATCCGGCGGCGGACACGCCGCCGTCGAGCCCGTGCGGATCATGCCGCTGGGCGACTCCATCACCGGCTCCCCCGGCTGCTGGCGCGCGATGCTCTGGGACGACCTGCGACGCGCGGGCCACACGAACATCGACTTCGTCGGCACCCTCGGTCCCCAGGGCTGCGGCATCCCCCACGACGGGGACAACGAGGGCCACGGCGGCGCCCTGGTCACCGACATCGCCGACCGGGGGCAGCTCGTCGGATGGTTGGCCGTCACGAGGCCGGACGTGGTGCTGATGCACTTCGGCACCAACGACGCCTGGAGCGCCCGCCCCACCGACACCATCCTCGACGCCTACACCACCCTGCTCGGGCAGATGCGCGCCCACAACCCCGAGATCACCCTCCTCGTCGCCCAACTCATCCCGCTCGAACCCCCCACCTGCGCCGCCTGCGCCGGCCGGGTGGTCGCGCTCAACGAGCGCGTCCCCGGCTGGGTCGCCTCCGTCACCACCGACCGCTCCCCGGTGATCGCGGTCGACCAGTGGACCGGCTTCGACACCGCCGTGGACACCTACGACGGCGTCCACCCCGTCGCCTCGGGCGACCGGAAGATCGCCGACCGGTGGTTCCCCGCCCTGACCGGCGTCCTCACCGACGGCGGGTCCGGGCCCGGTGGCGGCGGTGACGACGGCGGCCCCGGTGGCGACGGAGGTGTCGGCGACCCCGGGGGCACCACCGCCGGCGGCGCGGACGCCGGCCCCGGCGACCCGCCCGCCGACGCGTCCTGCGCCGCGCTGCCGGTCTTCGGCTCCTCCTGGCCGGGCGGTTTCCAGTTCGAGGTGACCGTCACCAACACCGGCACCGTCCCGATCACCGGGTGGAGCGTCCACCTGCCGACCATCACGGCCGACCAGGTGTGGGGCGGCACCGCCGAGCCCCACCCCGACGGCGGCACCCTCGTCACCAACGTCGCCTGGAACGGCACCGTCGCCCCCGGCAACTCGGTGTCCTTCGGCCTGATCGGATCGGGATCCGGGTCCACCGACGCGCCACCGCCCGGGTGCGTCCCCCGGACCGGCTGAACGAGCCGGATCGGCCGCGCCCCACCAGCCGGGGGCGCGGCCGTTCACCGGCCGGTCGGCGCGGCGTACGCTGTCCGCGACGCCAGGGGAGAACGGCCGACGGGGGATGCCATGGACACCGGTGACATACGGCCCGGGGAACCCGGTTCGACGGGAAGGACCGGCACCCCCGGGAACGCCCGGCACGCCCGGTGCCCTTCCTCCCCGTCCGTCGGTCGGGGCCGCCCGACGCCCGCCCGCTCCGGGGACGCCGGGGGCACGACGCTCGGCCTCGTCCTGGCAGTGCTCGCCGGCGCCGGCGCCGGCCTGGGGGCTCACTGGCTGCTCGATCAACCCGTGGAGACCTCCGGCGTCATCGGCGGCACCACCCTCCTCCTCTTCCTGATCGCCCACACCATCGGCGCGCGTGGTGCCGGCCCCGACCCCTCCACCGGCGGGCGGATCACCGAGACCGCCCGGCAGCGTCGGGTCGAGGTGGTCGCCCCGCCGGAGACCGAGCAGTGGTTGCGCCGGGCCCGCCGCGCCGCCGACCGCCTCGACGCCCACCGGGAGTTGGCCGCCCGCCGGGACGGTTCGGACGCCCTGGCCAACCTCCTCTCCGACAGTGCCGCGCACGCCCGGGTCGCCGCCGACCAACTCGTTCACCGGGCCGAGGCCGTCACCGCCATCGACACCACCGTCGCCGACGGCCCCGACACCCGCGAACTGCGCGGGGAACACCTGCGGTTGACCCGGGAAATCGAGTCCCTGCCCAAGGGCCCGGTCCGCCGCGCCAAGGAGACCTCGGCCCGGGCCGTGGCCGACCGCGCCGCCTCCCGCGAGCGGCTGGAGGAACTGCGGGTCGTCCTGATGGCCGAGCTGGAATCCCTCGCCCTGCACTTGGAGACCGCCGCCGAGCACGGCGGGGCGCTGCTCTCGTTGCGAACCGCCGGTGACCTGGCCGCCTCCAACCTCGACCTCACCCCGCTCACCACCGAGCTGGAGGCGGTGCGCGAGGGACTGGACCGGATGGACTCCCTCACCCGCGACCTCCTTCCGGAGCCTCCGGCCCGCTGACCGGTGCCGCCGGGCCCCGCTCGGCGGGGTGCTTTTCCCGGCCGACCCTCACCCGCCCCACCCACGCGGCCGGTGAGGGCGGAGACCTCGACATCCCGGGAACCCCGCACCCGCCCGGAACGGGGGCCACGCCGCACGCCGCACGCCGGGATCGACGGCCGGAACCGGGACGTGGCGTCGCCCGCCCGCGCCCTTCCCCGCCGCCTCAGCGCCGGGCGGCGCGCAGTATCTCGGTGAGGCGCGGTGGACCCTGCTCCGGGCGCCGGGCCCACCGCGCCCGGGCGACCACCGCGTACCGCTCGTCGTCCACCGGGCCGCCCCACAGCACCGGGTCCCCGGACAGCGGGACGGTCATCCAGGCCGCGACCAGCGGACGTATCGCCTCCTCCAGTGCCTCCGTCGGCACCCCGCCGGCCCACGGCAGCGGCTCCGCGCCCTCGCCGTAGGGGGAGGTGGGTGCGGCCGACTCCGCCCACCGCCCCTCGATCAGCACCAACCGGCCGCCCGGTCGCAGCAGGGACACCCAGCGGCGCAACGCGGCCAACGGATCCGGCAGTGTCCACAGCAGGTGCCGCACCACCACCGCGTCCCAGCCGTCGCCGGGAGCGGCGGGCGGGACGCCGGGTATCGCGCCCGGATCGTCGGATGCCCCCGCCTGGTCACCGGGCGGTGCGACCGGCCCCGGCACGGGCGGGTCGGCGGCGTCCCCCACCAGCACCTCGCCGGACAGCCCAGCGTCCGCCAGCTTGGCCCGCGCCGCCTCAATCATCGCCGGCGACAGGTCCACCCCCGTCACCCGGTGGCCGGCGGCGGCCAGGAGCAGGGCCAACGAACCGGTGCCGCACCCGAGGTCGAGCACCCGGGCGGGGGGCTCCGGAACCCACCGCGCGAGCAGGCGCGCCCAGGCGGCCCGGGTGCTCTCCTCCCACAGGCCGTGGTCGGGCTCCCGGTCGAAGATCGGCGCGGCGGCGTCCCAGTAGGAGGCCACGACGGATGCGTGCGTCCGCAGGGCTGTCATGTCGTCATGCTGACACCCACCACTGACAATTCCCGGACGAATGCCCCGGGATCGGACGCCCGCACGGGGCCGTCCCGTCCTCAACCCGGAACCCCGAGGGGGAGCTCGCACCACACCGTCTTGCCGATTCCCTCCGTACGGGGGCGTGGCACCAGGCCCCAGTCGGAGGCCAGGGCTGCGACCAGGAACAAGCCCCTGCCATCCTCGGTGTCCCTTCCCGTGCGGAGACGGTCGGGCGAGGGCGGGACGGCCGGTTGGGTCGGAGAGTCGTCGGAGACCGCGATCCGTACCCGGTCCCCGTTCAGGGTGGTCCTGATGGTCACCAGCGAGACCGAGGTGTGTCGGAAGACGTTCGTCACCAGCTCGGAGACCAGGAGGCGAGCGGTGTCCACCGGGTCGCTCCCCGTCAGGGGTGCCAACACCGAGGCCACGTGATCGCGGGCGATCCTCGCCGTTTCCGCGGTGTTGGGCGCGATCAACAGGTAGGTCGAGGTGTGGGTGGGCCGGGAGAGTGTGGTGGTGGCCATCCGGGGGCGCCTTCCTTCTGATGCGGAGAGTGGATCACCGTGGCTCGGTCATACGAAATGACTGCACTGCGGATTCACTGAATCACTCAGAGTGAGTGAACGATAGGGCGCATCCATGTGACGGCGCAAGGGTGAGACGTGTGCGTGAGGGTGAACCGAGGCATGAGAGAGTGACGCCGCGAAACGAGACGATCGCCGGGAGTTGGAATGCCGCCGAGGAGGAACCCCACCCTCCGCCAGGTGCGCCTGGGTCTGGAGCTGCGTCGCATGCGCGAGGCCGCCGACCTGTCGGCCCGGCAGGCCGGCGAACTCCTCGGGGGAAGTCAGGCCCAGATCAGCCACATCGAGTCCGGCCGATGGGGCGTCAGCGCCGATCGGGTGCGTCACCTGGCGGGCCTCTACGGAGCGAACGATCAGGGATTGATCGCCGCATTGTGCGAGATGACCACCCGTCAGGAGAAGGGGTGGTGGGAGAGGTATCGAGGGGAGCTACCCGATGCCTTCCTCGATCTTTCCGAGTTGGAATTCCACGCCCGTGAGATCTTGTCGTTCCAATCGTTCACCGTGCCCGGAATGCTGCAAACCCCGGCGTATGCGCGCGTCCTTTTCGCGCACGTACTTCCTCCTCTCTCCCGAGAGGTGATCGAGGCACGCTTGGAGCATCGCCTTGCTCGTAAAGCGGTGTTGCGGGGCGAGAGGGAGTTGCCGTTCCGCGCGGTGATCCACGAGGCTGCTCTTCGGGTGAGGTACGGCGGGGTTGACGTCGTGCGGGAGCAGATCGAATACCTGATCTCCGCCACGGGATGGGGCAACGTCACCATCCGGGTCGTGCCCTTCACCGCGGATGTCATGATCGGGTCGGCTCAACCCATGCTCTATGTTCGCGGTCCGGTCGAACGGTTGGACGCGGTTCAGTTGGACAGTGCCCACGACAATTACTATCTGAGCGACCCGGAAGACCTCAAGAGGTACAGGAGTATTTTCGACGCGGTGCAACACATTTCGCTGCCACCCGAGGAATCAGTGGACTTCATGCGTGAGATCCTGAAGGAGATGAAGTGACGATGACCGCAGGGGAGTTCATGGAAGCGAATTGGCAAAAATCCTCCTACTCGGAGGGTAACGGGGCCAACTGCATTGAAGTGACACGCCCCGGTCACACTGTTCTACTGCGGGAGAGCGAGGAACCGACCATCGTGCTCGGGGCCCCGCCCGTTCGCCTGGCCGCTCTGCTCGGCGCGATCAAGGAGGGGCGTCTCGGGCCTGCTCGGCGGATGATGTGACCGGAACCTTTCCGGTAGGTCCCGCAGGTCGTGCCGGCCCAGGGCGGGTGGTCGCACGCTCGCCCGCGCGGCTTCTAAACCACGCGACACCGCATCCGAGGTGTGGAAGCCTCACCCACGATGACACAACGAACCGATACACCCCCCGCGTGGGACGAACGTACGCAGCTGGCCACCTTCCTTGACTACGCCCGTGCCACGGCGCGAGCCAAGTGTGAGGGTGTCTCCGAGGAAGATGCCCGCAGGGCACCGCTCCCGGGTTCACCGTTGATGACGATGTGCGGGCTGATCAGCCACCTGCGGTGGGTCGAGTACCACTGGGTCCAGGTGATGTTTCTCGGGGAGGAGCCCGAGGGGCCGCTCACGGAGGCAACCGACGACGACCCCGACCCCGAGATGCGGATGGCGGCCGGGGTTCCGTTGTCCCGACTTCTCGCCGAGTACGAGGAGCAGAGCACCCGCTATCGCTGCCTGATGGCCGACCACGACCTGAACTCGACAGCCGAACGTCCCATCGGCGACGGCCGCCACGTGGACCTGCGCTGGGTGGTCCTCCACCTCATCGAGGAGATCTCCCGCCACAACGGCCACCTCGACATTGTGCGTGAACTCGTCGACGGACGGACCGGTGTCTAGCTTCTGACCGCTCCTCATGGGCGGAGCCGGAATGTGATCGAGGCGGCGATGGCGGTGTCGTGGAAGGCGCAGGCACGCGTCTCGGGCCTCGTGGCCACGGGCCGGGAGCCCTTCGGGACGTTGCTCGTCCGCTCCGCTTCGTTCCCCTGCTTCTCCCTCGTCTTGTCGAAGCCACCGGGGAGCCCTCCCACCACACCGGCCTGCCGGTCGGCCCTCTGCTTCCCCGGCTCGCGGATGGGGTCCTTGGTCCGGCTTCGTCACGGCCGGCGACGATTGCGGCGGGACGAGTCCGCCGGGCCCGGCGGGGCCGGATAGCGTTCGGGGTGCCCGGATCACCGGGCGCCCGAGCCCGTCCCCGCGCCCCCGGAGGGAAGAGATGACCGCCCGACCCCGCCGGCCCCGGGTGCTGCTGTCCGTGGCGACCTCGGTGGACGGGTACATCGACACCGCCGGCCCGGAACGCCTCCTCCTCTCCGGGGAGGAGGACTTCGACCGGGTGGACGCCGAGCGGGCGGGGTGCGACGCGATCCTCGTCGGCGCCGGCACGCTCCGCCGCGACGATCCGCGTCTGCTGGTCCGCTCCGCCGAACGACGGGCCGCCCGGTTGGCCGCCGGCCTTCCGGAACACCCGGCCAAGGTGGTGCTCACCACCTCCGGGGACCTCGACCCCGCCGCCCGGTTCTTCACCACCGGCCCGGCCGAGTGCCTGGTGTACTGCCCCGGCCGGGCCGTCCCCGGCGCCGCCGCGCGGCTGGAGGACGCCGCGACCGTCGTGGACGCCGGTGACCCACTCGATCCGGTCCGGGTGCTCGCCGACCTCGCCGGGCGCGGCGTGCGGCGGTTGATGGTCGAGGGCGGCGGCGGGATGCACACCCTCTTCCTGACGGCCGGGCTGGTGGACGAGATCCAGCTCGTCGTCGCCCCCTTCTTCGTCGGCGACCCCGATGCCCCCCGGTTCGTCGGCCCCGGAACCTTCCCGCACGGCCCCGGCAACCGGATGACGCCCGTCGAGACCCGCCTGGTCGGGGACTGCGTGCTCATTCGCTGGCTGACCCGTCCGCCGGCGCACACTGGGGATCATGTCTGACCCCGCGCGCCCCCCGGTTCCCCCTTCGAGCTTCCCGACCCCGCAGCCCTCGCCGTCCGCCGGGCTGCCCGACCCGCCGGCCGGGGCGACGCCCGGCGAGGTCCACGACCACTGGATGCACCGGGCCGTCGCGCTGGCCCGCAACTGCCCGCCGTCGACCACCGCCTTCTCCGTCGGCGCGGTGATCGTGGGGGAGGACGGGCGGGCCCTGGCCGCCGGCTGGTCCCGGGAGACCGCCCCGCACGACCACGCGGAGGAGGCCGCCCTCGCCAAGCTGCCGCCCGGTGACGAGCGGCTGACCCGGGCCACGATGTACAGCACGTTGGAGCCGTGCAGCGCACGGGCCTCCCGGCCGCTGACCTGCACCCAGCTGATCCTCGCCGCCCGCATTCCCCGGGTCGTCCTGGCCTGGCGGGAACCGTTGCTCTTCGTGGACTGTGACGGTGCCGAGAGGCTGCGCGGGGCGGGCGTCGAGGTGATCGAGACGCCGCACCTCGCCCCCCTCGCCCGCGCCGTCAACGCCCACCTGCTCAAGGGGTGATCGGGTGGGGACGGATTCGAGGCGGGAATCCGGGATTCCTTCATGGGGCACTTCGATTCGAAGAGTGAACTTCCCCGCCTGATTTCGGCTATTTCCGGCCGGATCCCGCTCCGCCCGGGCGCGGGAGCGCAAGGGGTGCGACCGCCGAAGCGGAGAAAGGGGCCGCCCCCACCCCCGCGTTCAGCGTGTGTTCGAGTCATGACCTCAAGTCATGGTCGAGGTTCATGCCGGCCGGTAATGGCGCTTGTCGCCTTCTGTCGCGCCCGGCACGATGGGCGACCTCACAAGATCAGTCGGGGCTTCGACCCGTCCACGCCGAGGCCCTTTTCCCGCCACACCACCGTGCTCCGAGGAGAGGTAGGTCCATGGCGAAGAGGTTCGTGATCCCCGGAGTCGTCGCCGCGTTGGCGCTCGGCACCGTCGTGACGTTCGGGGTTGTCCCGTCGGCACAGGCGGCCGGTTCCAGCGCCCGTATCAACAACTGCTGGTCCACTTGGGGCAGCACCGGGAGCGCCGCCCACTGCGTCAACACCTCGGTGACCGGTCACTACCGGAACGAGGCCCACTGCGGGGGGATCGACTACGACCGGGTCTCCGGGTGGGTCCGGATCGCCCGGGGCTCCACGGTGGATCCCTGGGGTCGGTTGGAGTGCGCGTGGTCGATCAGGTCCTCCGACCTCTCCTTCAAGTACTGAGCGGGACCCCGGTACCGGGCGGAAGGCCGGCCGGGGGTCCGGTCGCCGACCTCCTTTCGGCGATCCCGGGCCCGGCGGCGAACCGGGCGGTGTGACGCTGTTCGTCGGGTCACGCGCTCCTTCGGGAGCGCGGGGCCCTTTCACGTGAAGGTGTTGTTGTGCGGTCGGTTGTTCGGGTCTCGGGTCTGGTCCAGGGGTACGGCAGGGATCCGGTGATCTCCGGGTTGGACCTGGGGTTGGAGCCGGGTGTCACCGGCCTCCTGGGGCCCAACGGGGCGGGGAAGAGCACGCTCCTGCGCACGCTGGCCACGGTGACACCTCCCCTGGAGGGGGAGGTGCGCGTGCTCGGCGAACACGTGCGCTCCGAGCGGACGGCGCGTGCCGCCCGCCGGGAGATCGGCTACCTCCCGCAGGACTTCGGGTACTTCGGGAACTACTCCGTCCACGACTTCGTGCGGTACTGCGCCTGGTTGCGCGAGGTGCCCTCGGCCCGGATCGCGGAGGCGACGCACGCCGCGCTGCGCCGGGTCGGCCTCGCCGAGCGTGCCGGAGCCCGGATGAGGACCCTCTCCGGCGGGATGATCCGCCGGGCGGGGATCGCCGCCGCCGTGGTCGGCTCCCCGGCCCTGGTGCTGCTGGACGAGCCCACCGTCGGCCTGGACCCGGCCCAACGGCTGGAGTTCCGCGAACTGGTGCGCTCCCTCGACGGCTCGGCCGTCGTGCTCAGCACCCACCTCGTGGAGGACGTGGCCGCCGTCTGCGAGCGGGTGCTCGTCCTCGACAGCGGAAGCGTCCGCTTCACGGGCACGCCCCGGGAGTTGGCCGAGCGGGCCGTGCCGGGCGCACCCGGGGACACCGAGCTGGAACGCGGCTACATGGCCGTCCTCGGTTCGGCGACGGCCACGGCGGAGACGGGGGCGCCGGCGTGACGGGGCGGATCCTCCTCGCGGAACTGCGGCACTCGCCCCTGCGGTGGGCCTGGCCCGTCCTGGTGGCGATCGACCTCTTCACGCTCTTCGGACGGTCCGATCACTGGATCGGTGTCTGGTCGGAGGCCGGCGCGGCCGCGCAGATCCCGGCCTTCTACCTGGGCCCGGCGATGGCGGCCCTGGCGGCGTGGACGGCCGCCCGGCGCCGCCGGGAGAACACCGGCGGGTGGATGGACGCCGCCGCGCGCCCCGCCCCGTTGATGGAGTGCGTCCACCTCGGCACCGCCCTCGTCTACGGGGTGACGGCCTACGGGGTCGGCGTGATCGCGGCCGTGGCGGTGACCGTCCCCGGCGGCGGAACCCACTTCTTCTGGCCCGGGTACGTGCTGCTCGGTCTCGTCGTGATCGTGCTGTGCACCGGCGTGGGGCACGCGGTGGGCAGGACCGGCACCTCGCTGGTGGCCGCGCCCCTGGGTACGGCGCTCGCCCTGTTCGTCCTCTTCTCCTTCTTCGGGTTCGTGCCGCAGGGCCCGGAGTGGGGACTCGGCCTCATGGTGCTCTCCGGCTATCCCGACGTGGTCACCGCCGTCGGCCCGATGCTGGCCAGAAGCGCTCTGGCACTCGGGGTGGTGCTCGTGGCCGTGGCGGTCGGGCGGCGGCTGCGCTCGACCCCGGGGCGGCCCGGTTGGCCCGGCGTCCCCGCCATGGGACTCGCCGCCTGCGGGCTCCTCACGGTGGCGGTGGTGGGCTTCGCGATGGCAGGCCCGGTGCTCCAGCAGCGCGGCGTCCCCGACGAGCCGCTGTGCACCTCGCACGAACCCCGGGTGTGTCTGTGGCCGGAGAGCCGCAGGTACCTGGAGGAGGCCGAGCTGATGAGCCGGCGGGTGGCCGCCCTTCCCGCCGACCTCTTCACCTCGCCGGCCGCCTTCCACGAGACCGGTCTGCGGGGGGAGACCACGATGGGCTCGGGCTTCCACATCCGCGAGGGTGAGATGTGGGAGGTCGCCACCTCGCTGGCGATCGGGGTCCAGGAGGCGACCACGCCGCCCTACTGCGACGCGATCACCTTCGACGAGGCCGAGAAACGGTGGGCGGCGGACATGGAGCTGATCTCCTGGCTGACGGCGCGCATCGCGGGCGGGGGGAAGCCGCCGACCGTGCACGGTGGTCCGCCGGGGGTGGACGAGAAGGCGGTTCACGCGCTCCTCACCGAATCCGAGGAGGTTCAGATGGCCTGGGCCGAGGAACGCCTCGCGACGATCCGGGACACCCGCTGTGTCTGACCTGCGGAGCCGCCTGCGGCTGTGTCACCCGACGGGCGTGGTCATCGGCGCGGCGGGGATGCTCGCGGCCCTGGTGTGGTTGGGCGGGCTCGCCATGCCGGTGCCCGTGGCGGTCGGGGGCGACTCGACGGTGCGGCTGCGGATGATCGTGGTGCTGGCGGGCGCGATCCTGGTCGCGGTGCCGATGCGCAGCCCCATGGCCGACTGGGAGGCCGTGGCCGGACCCCGGGCTCGCCGGGCGGAGTTGACGCTGTTGGCCGTTCTCGTGTCGGTCGGCGTGGTCCTGGTCGGGGTGGGCGAGGCGCTGGTCCGGTCCCCGGAGTCGGCGGCCTCGCTGCTGCGGGCCCAGGCGATCTGGTTGGGCCTGGCGGTGGTCTCCGCCCGGTTGCTCGGCGGATGGTCGCGGGCCTGGGTGCTGCCGTTGACGACGCTCTTCCCCCTCACCTACCTCGGTTGGGACGCGACGGGGGAGGTGTACTGGTGGAACTGGCTGTGGCAGCCGCACACGGCGGTGGGCTGCTGGGCCCTGGCCGCCGCGAGCGCGGCCGGCGCGGTCCTCGCCCTGTGGGCCACCCCCTGGCGGACGCGCCGGGTGCGCCCCCGCCTCCGGCGGGGGCGCGGGGCGCCCCCGGCCGCGCCGGCCCGGCCCGGGAGCCGGGCGAAGGCGCCCGCCGCCGGCCGCTGAGCGGCGGGGCACGGTCGGTTGTACCGGGCACGGCCGGCCCCGGCGGTTCGGACCCCCGGGTCCGGGAGTCCGGAGCCGCTCGTCCGCCGCGGAGGGTGTCGGGCCCTCGGCGTCATCGAGCCCGTTCCCGGCCGCGCAGGGCGGCGTCGAGTTCGCGGAGGAGCTCGCCCGGGCGCCCGCCTCCGGGCGGGGCGGCGGGCAATCGGCCGAGCACCGCGAGGACGGCCGGCGGCGCGTGACGCCGAGCCCAATCCGCTGTCCCGGCGGTGGCGTCCCGGTCCTCCCCGGACACCAACTCCTCCGCCCGTGCCGCGTGCGCCGCCGCGCCGAGGACGTGTTTCACCTGGTGGGCACTGGCCAGGGGGTGGAGATACGCGGCGGCGGCCGCGTGCCCCGCCGCCCGTGCCGCGTCGACGGCGGTGGGCGGGGTGGCGTCCTTCGCCGCCCGGTGGGCGGCCCACGCGCTGTTCCGCAGAGCGGCCGTGCGACGCCCGCCGTCGGCGAAGGCGCGGGCCGCCTCGATCGCCTCGCGGGGGCGGGGGTCGTTGGGGTGGGCCTCCTCGAAGAGCGGCAGCACCCTGCGCGCGCACTCGGCGGCGTAGCCCGTGATCCCACGGAGTTCGTCCTCGCTCAGCTCGATCGCGCTCGTCCCGGTGGCCACGGCCTCATCCTGCCCCGGGTCGCCGATCGATGCCGAGGGGTTCTCGGTCACCATCGATCAACGTCCGGGAGTATTCCGTCGATCGAATGGTGGTCGAGGGTGCGTGATTCACGGTCGGCATGCCTTTCGTCGGGATATTCCCGCGGGATGGCGAGGTCTCTCATCCGATTTTCGACGCCGTCGGAGGAGGATTTTCCGTGTGAGGGGTGGATGTGTCGGTGCGACATGCCACACTGTGGATCCGATGGTTGAGGTATTCGGGAAACGAAAGGAGGAATGCCGTGACGGACAGGTTCGAGCAGGCTTTCCTGACCCGCTCGGAGACCGCTTCCCACCTTCAGATCCCGTGTTCGACCTTGAACAGCTGGCTCAGGGGGGAGGCGGCCGGTGCTCCTCTCGTCCACGAGGTGGAGGCCGAGCAAGCCAAGCAGCCCACGATTCCCTTCGTCGGTGTCGCCGAGGCGTACGTACTGCGTTCGTTGCGGGACCTCGGCCTGCGGATGAGTGAGATCCGCGAGGCGGCCTCGGCGGTACGGGCCGCTTTCCACACCCCGTACGGGTTGGTCTCCCGGCGCATCGCCACCGACGGGGTGGAGATCTTCGTCGAGCACGGCTTGGGGGACCTGCGGCGGGTCCGGGACGGGCAGAGTGCCATCCGGGAAGTGGTCGCGGATCACCTGCGATACCTCTCCTGGGAGGCGGGCGACGAGTTCCCCTCGGGCATCCGGCTCCGGCAGTATCCGGCGGAGGTGCCGGTGGTCCTTGATCCGCGCTTCGGGCACGGGCGTCCTGTGATCGAGTCGAACCGGGTACCCGTGACGGCCGTGGCCGACCTCTGGGAGGCGGGGGAGAGCGTCGAGGAGATCGCGTACGAGTACGACATGACGCCGGAGCAGGTGGACCTGTTGTGCCGGGCGGTGGTGCGTCTTGCCGCCTGAGTTCCTCCTCGACCGCAACCTCGGACGCCGGGTTTCGGAGGAACCGAGCGCACGGGGTTGGGTGGTCCATCGGATCGGTGATGTCTATTCGGACGATGGTCAGGATGTGCCGGACGAGGAGTGGATCGCTTTCGGCCTCCGTAGGGGATGGGCGCCGCTCTCGAAAGACGGTCGCATCAGGGGAAGGGATCGCGAATGCGGTCCCCTGCGTGAACATGCCGGTATTCTCTTCTATCTCGACAATCAGCAGTTGCGCTCCACGGTGATAATCGATCGTTTCGATTCGTGCCGTCCCCTCATCCTGGAGGCGGTCGAGAAAGGCGGTCCGGCGGCGTACGCGGTGCGGGCGGAGGGGATCGAGCAAACCTGGCCGTGAACGCCCGACCGGCTCCTGTTGACCTTCGGGTTGGTCGAAGGGCCACGCTCGGGGCCATGGACGATCACACGGACCTGCTGGGGATCGGAGCCTTCGCCCGCCGCGTCGGGCTGACGCCGAGCGCCCTGCGCTTCTACGACGACTGCCGCGTGTTGCGACCCGCGCAGGTGGACCCGGTGACCGGCTATCGGTACTACGCACCCGGGCAGGAACGACGCGGTCGGTCGCTGCGGACGTTGCGCGAGGCGGGCGTTCCCCTGGCGGAGGCCGCCGTGGTTCTGGACGGCTCCCGTACGGAGGCGGTGGCCGTGTTGGAACGGCACCGTCGGCGGACGCGGGAGTGGACGCGCGTCGCGGAGGCGGCGCTCGATGAGCTGCTCACCGCCGTGACGGGTGCGGGAGCCGGGACCGGTGACGCCCGTGAGCGGGGGACGGAACCGGTCGGCCCCGACCGGCACCCGCCCGACCCCGACGGGATCACGCGGGTGCGACTGGACGGCCTCGAACTGGCCGGGGCGGTGCGGCAGGTGGTGCCGTCGGTCGAGCGGACCGGCGAGCACCCGGTGCTCGGCTGTGTCCTGATCGAGGTCGGGGGCGGCGGGGACGATCGGAACGGCGAGGCCGGCGAGGCGCGGTTCGTCGCCACCGACCGGTATCACCTGGCGGTGAGATCCCTCGTTCCCCGGGAGCTGTCGGGGCCCCGGCGGGCGGTGCCGGTTCCGGCGGATGCCCTGGTGGGGTTGGCCGCCGGCGCGGTGCGGACCGACACCCGACCGGGACACCGTCGCCGTCACGGCGGTGGGTGAGGCCGGGGAGGTGCCGGCGCCCGTTCACCTCCCCGCCGTGTGGCGCGGAGAGGGCCGGCTCCGGATCGGTTTCGACCCCGCTGTGCTCGCCCGCGCGCTGGAGGCCGGGATCGGCCCGGACGTGTTGCTGGAAGTGGCGGACGAGTGCTCCCCGGTTGTCGTGCGCTCCGCCGACCAGGGCGGCTTCACCACACTGGTCATGCCCATCGCCCTCCCCGGCGACGGCCGGCCCGTCCGGTGAGTGCCCGTCACCACCTTTCCGTCCTCCCACGCCCTTCCACGAGTTCACCGGGAGTCGAGACATGGACCCGAACAACCCCGTCGTCCGCCTGTGCGGCGAGGGCATGACCGCCGAGCCCGAGGGCCGGCAGGACGAAGCCCGCGAGCTGTTCCGGCGGGCCCGGGACGCCGCATCCGACGACTGGGAGGCGTGCGTCGCCGCCCACTACCTCGCCCGGCACCAACCCGGTCCGGAGGAGACGCTGCACTGGAACCGCGAGTGCCTGCGCCTGGCCGAGCGGGTGGGGGACGACCGGGTGCGCGGCTTCCACGCCTCCCTGCACGGCTCGATCGGGCGCGCGCTGCTGGAACTCGGCAGGCCCGGGGAGGCCGGGCCCCATTTCGCGGCGGCGGCCGATGGCCTGGCGGACCTCCCGCCGGGGCCGTACGCCGACCGGCTGCGGTTGTGCGTGGCCCGAGGACTGCGGGAGACCGACCCCGGGCCGGGGAACAGCCCGGCGGAGGAGCGGCTGAACGCCCTGGTCACCGCCTGGTGCGCCCGGTCCGACCTCGACGCGCTCGCCCTGGTGCTCCCGGCTCTGCGCGGTGATCTGCGCACCCTGGGGGACGCCGAACGCCTCACCACCGTGCTGCGGATGCTGCATACCGAGCGGCGCCTTCCGGCCGGGGAGCGGGAGACGCTCACCGCCGTGATCGCCCCGGAGCGCGCCGACGCCCCGACCGGGTGAGGTCTGGGCCGGGGCGTTCGGGCCGCCGGGTGGGGTCAGTCCACGCGGGGTGCAGGGTGAGGACGGGGCCATCACGCACCACGCCGCGGCGTATCAGAAAACGAGGAGGGGAACCACTCTTCAGAGATTTCGAAGCACTGTGTCGGGAGGAAGACGACGGACGTAGTGAAGAGGGAAGAGCGCTCCGAGAAGCAGCACCAATCCAGGAACGGGCAGCAGCGTGAGTCCCAGGAGAAGATCCGCTTTGGTTCCTCCGAAAAGAAGCAACGTTACCCCCAGCCCCAGGCCCACTCCTATCAATGCTGCGATAAAGCCCAATGCGAATAGTTCCATCGCGAGAAGACGGAGAATTCGGGTGTCGGTGAAGCCGAGTGCCTTCAGTAGACCGATCTCGCTCATGCGGGAACGAACTCGTTGAGTTCCCAGCACCAGACCGAATAGGAGGCCGAGCCCAAGCAGTGCCCACAGGGCAACGTTGGTGGCAGTATCGAGCATTGCCATTGCAGGGGAGAGACCTCGCATCTGGGCAGTGACGCTGGCGGCGTAGAGGCCGGCTTCTCTCAGCATCCGCTGAACTTCGGGAACATCCTGTGCAGAGGCCGCTTCCACTCTCAACGAGTCGTAACCCTCGCCACGTTCAATCTCCTCGACAGTCGCACCCCGCATCCCGGCGTATACAGTAGTGGCCACATCGGGATGCACATATGCCGTACCGGGGCCATCCAAATTCCCCAGAGTATCGTTGTGTACGGCAGTCACGGTGAAGAATAGCTCTTCGGGATCACCGCCATACATGGCTTCCGAGCCACGCTCATCCCGCTCTATGTGCTCTACGGGTGTATGGAGTACCACGATCTCCTGGCCAATAAGGTCTTCGGCTGAGAGTCCGGAAAAACCTTCGGGCATGAGGATTTCATCCCGCTCCAGGAAGACGGAATTTTCTCCTTTCCCGCCAGCTTCCTGCTTTTCTTGACCAGCCACCACCGTCGGGTGGGCTGCCGTGAGCGGAAGCAACGTCAGCATGCGGGGATCGGAGCGGTCTTTGTCCTTACTGAGGTAAGCTTCTCCTCCTCCGCCCCCGTAGGGAGTCACTGCGGTGACCCGGGGAAAATTCGCAATGGTGTTGATTCGCTCACGGGTGAGAGGCGTACGGCCGTCAGGTGTATCCGCCCATACATTAATTGTGCGCAAGAGTCCGTCTCGGGTGTCGAGCTCTTCCACGGTGGCCTGAGCCTCGTGCACCGCTCCCCGAGCAAGAACACTGAAACTGACAAGGAGAGAAAGAACTACCGGAATCAACCAGTGGCGACGTAGTGAACGCAATAGCTCTACCTGCACCAAGCGGTTTTCTGTTTTCACGCCTCCCCCTCCGTATCCAGCATGGAGTCAGAGCGCACCTTCGCCTCCCGAGCCATATTTTTCACCAATTTCCCATCACGCAATTCAAGCGTGTGTGTGGCATGGTCGGCAAAGGCCTCGTCATGGGATGCGACCAGCACGGCTCGCCCGCCTGTGGCCAGATTCGTGAGATATCGACGCACGACTTCTCCCGAAGACGTGTCCAAGCCCGCTGTCGGCTCATCAGCCAGAATCAGAGGAGGCTCGTTGATCAAGGCTCTAGCCAGAGCAGCACGCTGTGCTTCACCTCCGGACAACAGCGCCGGACGATGGCTCAAGCGTCCCTGCAAACCAAAATTTTCCAGAAGTTCAATGGCTCGATCATGTGCATTGAGCTTGGTATCGACAGAAGGAAGCAGAACATTTTCCAGAATGTTTAGGGCGGGAAGAAATGTTGGCTTCTGGAAAACGAAGCCGATACTCCGGCGTCGTATTGAAGCTGCCTTCGCCCCTACGAGGTCAGAGACGTTCTCTCCCGTCACGTAAACTTTTCCGCTGTCAGGCCATGCCAAAAGACCAGAGATTGACAGCAGAGTGGTCTTTCCGGTACCCGAAGGGCCTCGCAACCAAACCAAATCTCCACCGCAAAGTCGCAAAGACACTGAATTCAGAACTGTCGAGTCCCCGGTTGAATTCTTTGCATGCTTCACGGGGAAGCTTTTGGTGACGGACTCAAGAACGAGGGCGTCATTTTCGTTTTTCATTTTTCTGTCGGTATCTTTCCGTTCCCGAGGTACCGTACTTGCACACTCATCGAGGAATCAACCCACTGATCAAGCCCAACCAAGAGTCTTGGAGAACGCAGAAATCGACATCGAGGGAAGCGCGATAATGTGTCTCGCTATTCCCGCATCCACGTACAGATTCCAGCCAGTTTAGCAAGCCATCGGGAAGTTCGTTGATGTTGGTGCCGCTTCCGGGGACCTTGTATGCTGCCACAACTTCCGAAAGAAGAGCATCGTTGTCGGGATTCTTTAGGAATTTCCCAGCCTCGATTATTTCCCGCTTGTAATGCCTTTTAATTTCTTGATCATTCTCGATGTAGGGCAGGAGGGCGAGAATTTGCCATGCATGATAGCGGTCGAGTCGAGTATCCACATCGAAGGTTTCTGCGGTAAGTGGAGGGATGTTCTCCCAATAGCCCAATCGCTCCACCATCTGTATGGCCAGCTCCACCCCATCGGCGTTCATGCGATGCACGCCGTCGTTCTTCAGTCGATCTACCGTACACGAGACAGCGCGCTGCTCAAGCTCAGTGTTGCGTTCTTCGGCTATGTGAAGAATTGCTGCGGAGAACAACATTCCGTCGCATTGATTCTCGCGGCTTGTGATGTCGGCATACTCCTTGGCTCTCTCTACCCCTTCGGCGCCAATAATTCTGGCTCCTTCACCTGTCGAGTCTGCTATGGCGGCAGCGAAATATAGCGAGGTCATGTCATTGGGCGGTGCTGGGTCCACCTGTTCTTCCATCGGTGACACGGGCGAGTAAACACCTTCTTGGAGTTGGAACTCAGAAAGGTCCGCGATCATCACCTCCACATCTGATTGACCCATGCAAGCCGAAACCGAGAGGATGAGCCCCAGAGAAACGACCACAGATACCAAACGCCCCAGCGGGGCACCCTCAATAGGATGCCCCGGGGACGACCCTTTCCGGGTCACTTGCGCTCCTCAGTTAGCGGTGGCAACCCGGTTCACTTGGTAGTACCGAGTGGTCGCAGTATTCTTCCAGCTGGCGTAAACAGTGGTAACCCCGAAGCAAGTGTTCCCACTCAGGTAAGCGCCACGCTGCCCCCTGTCATTGGTAAGGTGCCTATCGAGTGAACCGGTCTGAAAAGCCCCGCCACCCCAACCGATTCCGTATCCTGTGGCCTCAACATGAGTCTTCACCATGTCAATCCCAGAACGTGGGGCTGCACCACCGGATATGACAGCAGATACCTGGAAGTCTGAACAACCCCTTATGCTAAGAGTGTTGCTGTACCAGATATTCGAAGTCAGAGAAGCGCTACTTGTGATGGCAATGGTCTTTGAGCTACCTCCCGCATGCGCGGATCCGGCCGTTCCAAACCCTACCAAGACAGCAATAGAAGCAACGAAAAGCTTGCGTGCCAGATTCACTTTCCCCCTCTTTCGCCACATGAGAACCCTTTCTCTGTCGGGCCCTCGGATGTGCATAGCTTTACACGCATCTCAGCTATGTGCAACCAACCGTAAGCGCACAGTAAATGAGTATTTATCGGAAATTCCACCTCTCGCGCTTCCGTCAAGTCGAATTCTTTGAGGTCTACTGAGGTTGAAATCGTGATGTCGTCTTCGGTGATCAGGGGCTGAGGGGCAGTCCTGTCTCGGTGAGGCAGCCGTCTATGAGGTCGCTGCGGTACTGGATGTGGCGGAGACCGCGTCGGATGGTCTGGACGAGGTGTTCGGGGGTGCTGAAGGCGACGTTGGAGAGCCGGCCGCGCCGCAGCAGTGACCAGATCCCTTCGACCGGGTTGAGGTCGGGTGCGTAGGGCGGCAGGTAGTAGATGGTCGGCCAGTCCCGGGCTGCCGCCCATTTCCGCAGGTCGGCGGCCTTGTGGACGTTGAGATCGTCCCAGACCGGGACGATCGGGCCTCCGAGCTGCCGGTGTGCGGCGATCAGCAGGTCGCGGTAATCGCGCCAGGAGAAACTCTTGCGTCCGTCGCGGTTGCCCTCGTCGCGGCGGGGCCGGTAGATCAGCCTCGATCGGTGACCGGGTTTGTAGCAGGTCAACGCTGCGATGGAGATGCGTCTGCGGGAGCGGCGGCGGACTCGCACCACCGGGGTTCGACCGCGCTGTGACCAGGTCTTCGCCTGCGGCGGCGTCATGGAGAAGCCGGCTTCGTCCTCGAAGACGAGCCAGGCTCCACGGGCCGCCGCGAGTCTTCCGCGCAGGGCCAGGTCTCCTTCACCCAGCCGGTCACGGCCTCGTCGTTGCGTTCCAGGGCCCGGCGGGCGGGGACCTGGCAGGACCAGCCGTTGCGCACCAGCAGCTTGCGCACACCCTGAATGGTGTAGGTCAGGTGGAAGCGCCGGCCGATCACGGTCTTGATCCGGCTCGGGGTCCAGCGCTGGTCCTGCCAGCCGTGCGCGACCGGCCCCTTGGCCAACTCCGCCTCCAGCTGCGCGAACTGCTTCTCGCTCAGTCTCGGCAACGACGCCGAGCCCTGCGACCGCAGAGCATGCGCCCCGTCCTCCTCCCACGCCTGCCGCCATCGCTGCACCGACCGGACGTTGACACGCAGATCCTTGGCGATCACAGAACTCGCCTCGCCCCGGGCGAACCGCTCGGCTGCCTGGAGCCGTAACCCCTCGCGAAACCGCTGCCGTTCGGCGGTCAGCCCGCCCCCTTGTGGATACCGCATGTCCCGGTGATACCGCAGAGGACCGCCGTCCGTCAGCCTCTACGACACCACGAGTTCAACCTCGGTAACCTCGATGTTTCGTGAGGGTTTATCGACGGGGTCGGTGGACCCTTTCGCTCTCCGGAGTTGTTGGTGGGCAGGCCGGGGGCCCGGCTGTCGCGTCGGGTGGGCGCCGGGTTCCACTGCTCCGGGGTGAGTTCTTGTTTCGTCGGGACAGATGGTTTCGCTGGTCAGCCGGGGTTGGGCAGGAGTGCGAGCCGGTGGAGGGTGCCGGTGATCTCATGGGTCCGGGGCCAGTGGTGGGTGAGGCGGAGGATGCGGCGGCGGCCGGTGGTGACGAGCCGGCCGGCCACGGAGAACAGGCGGAAGCGCAGGCGCCGCGGTTCCCGGGGCCCGGCTTTACCTATCAGGGCGAGCATCGGCATCCAGGCGGTGGGTTCGGTGCCGTCTGGACAATCTCCAGCCAGATCTGGTTGTAGGCGAAGTTGTGGAAGGGCAGGTTGCCCAGGTCGGTGTCCCCGTAGACCACACCGTCAGTCATGTGTCTGACGGCGGTATCACCGCACAGCTCTTCTGCGTGGCAGCGGGGTGTGATGAGGACTCCGGCTCCTCGGGGGTGTCCCCAACGACGCTCAGGACTGGGCTCTACGGCACACGGACCGCACCGGGCACGACCTGTTCCGGCACGAGTACACCGACCAGGCCCGTGTGATCCGCCACGGGAGTGGGCCCCGGTCCGCTGAACAATGGAGAGCAGGACACTCCAGCGGTTCGGACGATTGCGCTTCCGACCGGACGTGCCCCCGTTGAGCCAATGCGCTCAGGCTCTCGCCTCCGTCCCTCCTTCCGTTGGGTGCCCCCCCGCGTGAGGAGACCGTAGCCACTCAGCCCCACCGTGCCCCATCTCCGTGGTGTGCAGCGGGACTCTCGCAGGTGTCCTGGTTCTGTGCGGTTGGGCCGGATACCCGCCGTCGGGGATGTCAGTCCGCGCGGGGGTGCAGGGTGAGGACGGGGCCGTCCCGCACCACGCCGAAGCCGGAGCCGAAGAGGGCCGGGGCGACGCCGCTGTCCTCGTTCACCACCTCGCCGTCGGCGGCGTTCACGGCGACGGGCGGCGCGTCCTCGCCCCGGTCGACGAAGACGATGCCCTCGTCGGTCCCGGTGGGCACGCCGCTCCATCCGTCGTCGTCGCGGGACAGGCTCCACAGCACCGTCCCGTCGGCGTCCACGGCCACGGCCACGGCACCGGAGTCGGCGCCGCACACCACGATGTCGGCGGCCCGGTCGTGCACGCAGTGCGGTGAGCCCGTCGGCAGGCCGTCCTCGTCGGTGACGAGTACGGAGCCGTCGGCGGCGGAGACCAGCGCGGATTTCAGGCCGTCGGGCAGCCCGACCCGCAGCACGGGACCGAAGCCGGCGCCGCCGTTGGTGTCGTCGTCGGCCTTGCGCCACACCACCGAGCCGTCGACCGGGGAGAGACCGGTCAGCGGCCCCATCAGTCCGCCGTCCACGATCTGACGGGCGATGATCACGTCCTCGTGTACGGCGAGGGAGAAGTGCGCGTCGGTGTCGCTCCAGGCGACCGCCGCGTCCGGCACCGAGACGGCGTAGGTGCTGCTCATCATGCGGTCCTTGACGATCTGGAGGATCAGCAGGTCGTCGTGGTACCCGAGCAGCGAGGTGGAGGCCGAGACCCGGGGCGGGGCGGTGCCCCACTTCTCCGGGGCGAAGGAGGTGTTCCAGACCCGCTCGCCGGTGTCGGCGTCGGCGGCGATGATCTCCAGGCCCTCACCGGCGGGCAGTTCCACCGGGAAGCCGGAGAAGACGACCGGGTCGCCGTTCAACTCGCCCGCGAGCGGGGTCTGGACGGAGCGCACGCCCGCCTGTGCCTGGTCCAGGGAGTCCTCGGGGATCGTGTCGGGGATGTGGATGACGGGGTGCTCGGGTTCGGCGCGGCCGGTCTCCGTGCCCTCGGCGTCGAAGCGGGTCAGGCCGGTGTGATCGGCGAGGAAGACGGCGTCGCCGAGGACGGCGGCCGGCATCGGCGGGGTGAACGCCTCCTCGGTGAGGGTCGCGGCGGGCTCCGCGGCGAAGGCCGGGGGAGCCTCCGGCTCCTCCTCCACGACCGTTTCGGCACCGCCGGCGGCGTCGTCACCGGCCGTCTCCCCCGTGTCCTGTCCACCGTCGGAACAGGCGGCGAGCAGGAGGACGCCCAGCAGGGCGGCTCCCGCGACGCGTGTGCCCCGGCTCGGCCCGGGCTTCCTCTTCCGTGTCCCCGTTCGCATGATTCCCGCCCCTCCGTTGTCCACCCCGGCGATCCGCATCGGCTCGTGCGGACGCCGCGCCGAGGTGTCGATTCGGTTGTCGATCGATCACTACTCGTGTTCGGTCGATGAACCTATCAACCGCTTCCCGGCGCGCGGCGCGGTACGGCCAACGGCCCTGTCGGGACCGGTGAAGCGCCCGGCTTCGACGCTTCGTCGAGGGGTGGGCCTCGGCCGTGGTCACCGCCCCGGCCCGTGGTCACCGTTTCGGCCGGGTCACCGCCCGGGCGCCGCCGGCCCGGGGCGCCCGGGGCCGGCGGCGGTGGTGTGGCGGTCGGCGACGTCCAGGGCCCGGTCCAGCAGGGCGATGCCGTACCGGACCTCCTCCTCGGTGATCGTGCACGGTGGTACCACGTGGGTGCGGTTGAAGTGCGCGAACGGCCACAGCCCGCCCGCCTTGCAGGCCGCGGTGAACTCCGCCATCGGCGCCGCGTCGGCCCCGCTCGCGTTGAACGGCACCAACGGCTCGCGGGTCTCCCGGTCGCGCACCAGCTCCACCGCCCAGAAGACGCCCAGGCCGCGTACGTCGCCGACGCTGGGGTGCCGCTCGGCCAGGGCCCGCAGCTCCGGGCCGATCACCTTCTCGCCGAGGGTCCGCACGTGCTCCAGGATGTTCTCCTCGCGGAAGACCCCCATCGACACCACGGCCGAGGCGCAGGCCAGCGGGTGCCCGGAGTAGGTCAGGCCGCCCGGGTAGGGGCGGTCGCGGAAGGTGTCGGCGACGGCGTCGGAGATCACCACGCCGCCCAGTGGCACGTACCCGGAGTTGATGCCCTTGGCGAAGGTGATCAGGTCCGGCACCACACCCCAGTGGTCGACGGCGAACCACTCGCCGCACCGCCCGAAGCCGGCCATCACCTCGTCGGCGATCAGCAGGACGCCGAACTCGTCGCACAGTGCCCGCACGCCCTCGAGGTAGCCGGGCGGCGGCACCAGGATGCCGTTGGTGCCGACGACGGTCTCCAGCACGAGGGCGGCGATCGTGTGCGGGCCCTCCATGACCATGGTCCGCCGCAGGTGTTCCAGGGCGCGGGCGCTCTCCTCCTCCTCGGTCCCGGCGTGGAAGGCGGAGCGGTAGGGGTACGGCCCCCAGTACCGCACCACGCCCGGGGCGACGGGTTCCGAGCCCCAGCGGCGGGGCTCGCCGGTCAGCGCGATGGCTCCGGCGGTGGCGCCGTGGTAGCTGCGGTAGGCGGCCATGACCTTGTGCCGGCCGGTGTGTGCCCGGGCCATCCTCACGGCGTGCTCGTTGGCCTCGGCGCCGCCGTTGGTGAAGAACACCCGGTTGAGGTCGCCGGGCGCCACCTCGGCGATCAGTCGGGCCGCCTCGGCCCGGGCGTCGTTGGCGAAGGCGGGTGAGACGGTGGCGAGCCTCGCGGCCTGTTCGGCGATCCCGGCGACCAGTTTCGGGTGCTGGTGGCCGATGTTGACGTTGACCAGCTGGGAGGAGAAGTCCAGGTAGCGGTCGCCGGAGTAGTCCCAGAACCAGGAGCCCGCGGCGCCGGCGATCGGCAGCGGGGCGATGTGCCCCTGCGCGGACCACGAGTGGAAGACGTGGGCGCGGTCGGCGGCCCGGATGCGGGCGTCGGTCTCCGGATCGGGCGCGGGGACGGGGGGGGCGGTGGCGGGCAGCGGCGGGAGTTCGGCCCGGTCGGGCCGCTGGTTCCGGGTGGTCATGTGGTGATGATGGCGCGCGACCCCGGGCGGTGACAACGGTCGTCCCGGGCATCCCCGGCGTCCCACCGGTCCCCGCCGTCACGGTGACGGCCCCCGGCGCGACGGTGTCGGGAAGGGGGTCGCGGCCCGGACCCGGACCCGGGCCGCCGGCCCGACGGATCGGGGGCGGCGGCCCGGGCCCGGTGTCAGGGCTGGGGCCGGTGCAGGAGGCTGATGATCACGTCGTGCAGGACCTCGTGGTCGCGCGGGTCGTGGAGGGTGAAGGGGCCGCCCTCGGGGGTGTACCACTCCTCGGCCCCCGCGTAGCGGATCCGCAACACCAGGGTGCCGTCCTCCTCGGCGCTGGTCAGGAGTTCCAACTCGCCGGTGACCACGCCGACTTCGAGGGTCATCACGCCGCCGCGCGGCGCCTTGAAGACCGTGCTGCGTTCGCTGATATCGCTCATGGCGGACATCTCACCATGCTTTCCGGGGTTTCTCCGGGACCAATCCCGTTTCCCGCCCGGCGGTTCGCCCGGGCGGGAGACGGAGGCAGGGGGACGAGGGGGGAGGCGGCCGGCCGGAGAACTCGCCGGAGCGGGGGTCAGCAGGTGTTGAGCATCCCCTGGAGGGCGGACTTCTCGGCGGAGTCCACGGTCAGGTCCCAGCGGTGCTTGACCCGGATCCAGATGCGGGCGTAGGTGCAGCGGTAGGCGGCGCGGGGCTGCCAGTTGGCGGGGTCCTGGTCGCCCTTGGAACGGTTGGAGGAGGCGCTGACGGCGATGAGCTGCGGCCAGTACAGGTCGTTGGCGAACTCGCGGCGCTCGGCGGTGGTCCAGTTGCGGGCACCCGAGCGCCAGGCCTCGGCGAGCGGCACGAAGTGGTCGATGTCCACCTGGGAGGCGCTGGTGAGGGTGACGCCGTCGAACTGGCTGTACCAGCTGCCGGAGGTGGGCTGGCAGTTGCTGTTGACGACGACGTTGTCGCCGTCGCGCTTGAGGACGGTCTGGCGGGTGGTGCAGCCGCCGCTGGAGGACCAGTGGGGGAAGAGGTCGCGGGAGTAGCCGCCGGTGCTCTCGGCGGCCACCCGGAGCTGGTTCAGTTCGGTCTGCGCGGTGGCGGCGTTGGGGATGCGCGGGGGTGCGGCGGAGGCGGGCGGCGCGAGCAGCACGGAGAGCAGTGCCGCGACGAGCGCCGCCACGAGTATGCCGAGGGGTCGGCGTCGGAACACGGTGGTCGGCTGGGACATCGGGGTTCCTCCCAAGAGGGTTTGTCCGTGGGGGAGTTGGGGGTTGCCCGATGGATTGTTGAGGTTCTGGGTAACGCGGACATGACAAAATCTACGCGAGTTGATTAAGGCTCTACGCGAGTTGCGTCCACCACCGGACGCATGGCGGTCACACCGACTCCCAGCCGTCCCGGTACGCACCTTCCGAGCCCGTGCGCACCTCCCGTTCCGGGGTCCGGGCCCACGGTCCGGGCCCACGACGAGGGGCCCCTTCCGAAAACGGGAAGGGGCCCCTCGTGCGGTGCTCGCCGGGCCGGCGGGCGCTCAGTCCTTGCGGATCACGATGCTGCCGACGATCTTGTCGGCGAGGGTCTGCTTCTTCGCGTCCCACAGCGGCCACAGGTAACCGACGTAGCAGGGCAGAGCGTTGACGATGTCCAGCAAGATGCGGACGATCGCCATCCCGACGCCCATCGGCTGTCCGGTGGACTCCTTGACCACCTGGATGTTGACCATCTTGCGGCCGGGGGTCTGCCCGGTCGTGCCCACGAGGTAGGCGAGGAAGAACCAGCCGGCGAAGACGAGCAGGAAGCCGAGGTAGTACATCGGCCCCATCGTCACCGTCTCGCCCTCCACCTCCATGCCCATGACCATGAGAATGACCGGCACCACGCTGATGATCAGACCGTCCACGATCCTGGCGACCACCCGCGAGCCCCAGCCGGCGTAGGCGTTCGGCACCCCGCCGTAGGGCATGCCCCCGGGGTGCCCCGCACCCTGCTGGGGGTAGCCGTAACCGGCCTGCTGCGCGCCCTGCTGCGGGTAGCCGTACCCCTGCTGCTGCGGGGGCTGCTGGGGATACCCGTAGCCGGGCTGCTGCGGGGGCTGCTGACCGTAACCCGGCTGCTGGCCGTAGGGGTTCTGACCGGGCTGGGGCGGGTGACTCATGGGGAGGTTCCTCACGGCTTCGGGGACGGTCGTCCGCACGGGAGATCAGGGGAGCGCGTCCCGTACCGGTCGTCCCCCCGTGGTCCCGGCGGTCGTCATTGCACCGTTTCGGTACGCCGGCTGTCCAGTGAAATCCACACCTCGTGGCGGAGTCGCAACGTTTCATGGTCATACGGAGACATTTCCTGCGGATCATCGGGGTCGCGGGCCTCCGGCTCGTGGCGGTCGCGCGCGGCCTTCCGTCCGGCGGGGCACGCACCCGGCGCCTCGCCGACGACCGGATTGGTCCTGTCCCGCCGGCATCCGCGAAGATGGGACCATGACCGCCCAGATTCTCGATGGCAAGGCCACCGCCGCCGCGATCAAGTCCGACCTGACCACCCGCGTCGAGGCCCTGCGCGCCCGCGGGGTCGTGCCCGGCCTGGGCACGCTCCTCGTCGGCGAGGACGTCGGCAGCCAGAAGTACGTAGCCGGCAAGCACCGCGACTGCGCGGCCGTCGGCATCACCTCCATCCGGCGCGACCTGCCGGGTACCGCCGGACAGGAGGAGATCGAGGCCGCCGTCCGGGAGCTGAACGAGGACCCGGCCTGCACCGGCTACATCGTCCAACTGCCCCTGCCGCGCGGCGTGGACACCAACCGGGTGCTGGAGCTGATGGACCCGGAGAAGGACGCCGACGGCCTGCACCCGATGAGCCTGGGCCGGCTCGTCCTCAACGAGCCCGCCCCGCTGCCCTGCACCCCCAACGGCATCGTGTACCTGCTGCGCCGCTACGGCGTGGAGATCGCCGGCGCGCAGGTGGTCGTCGTCGGGCGCGGCACCACCGTCGGCCGCACCCTCCCGCTGCTGCTGACCCGCCGCAGCGAGAACGCCACCGTGACCCAGTGCCACACCGGCACCCGCGAACTGGCCGAGCACCTGCGCCGCGCCGACATCGTGGTGGCCGCCGCCGGCGTGCCGCACCTGATCAAGCCGGAGGACATCAAGCCGGGTGCCGCCGTGCTCGACGTGGGCGTCAGCCGGGACGAGACCGGTCGGATCCTGGGCGACGTGCACCCGGGCGTGGCCGAGGTCGCCGGCTGGATCTCCCCCAACCCCGGCGGGGTGGGGCCGATGACCCGCGCCATGCTGCTGCACAACGTCGTGGAGATGGCCGAGCAGGCCGCCGACCGTGCCGAGGGCGGCCGGTCGTGACCGGGACCGCCGGTGCCGCGGCGGGGGCCGAGCGCCCCGCCGGGGCGCGGCGGGCGCGGCGCCGCTACCCCACCTTCACCCGGGACACCGCCCGCCCCGAGGGCGGGCGGCGGACCGCGCCGGGTGACGCCCCGGCGCCGGCCCGGCAGTGGCCGCTGCTGTGCGTGCTGTCCCTGGCCTTCGCCGGCCTGGCCTCCACGCCGGTGAACTTCCGGATCGGCCTGCTGGTGCTGGGCGGCGCGATGCTGGTGGGCGCGACGCTGCGGGCGACGGTGCGCGAGGTGGGGATGCTGGCCGTCCGCTCCCGCTTCACCGACGTCATCACCTACGGCGTGATGGGGTCGCTCATCGTGCTGCTGACCCTCATGGCGCAGCCGCGCCCGTGGCTGGAGATCCCCTTCCTCAGCGAGATCCTGCGCTTCTCCGCCGGCACCTGAGCCGGCCGGCCCGGCCCGCCTCAGCGGGGGCCGGCCCGGCCCGCCTCAGCGGGGGCCGGCCCGGCCCGCCTCAGCGGGGCGGGGTGCCCGCGGCGCGACCGGCGGTGCCGGAGCCGCCGGCGGTGCTCCCGGTGTCGTCGGCGCCCTCGGACCCCTCGCCGTCGTCGCGCAGCCAGGCGGTCACCCGGCCCGGGTGGGCCTCCACCCAGCGGGCGGCGGCGCCCTCGGGGGTCATCCCCTCGGCCGCGATCAGCCGGGCCACCTCGTTCTGCTCGCGGGCGGTCCAGGAGAAGCGGGTCAGGAAGGCCGCGGCGGCTTCGCCGTTCTCGGCGAACTCGGCGTTGAGATACTTGCGCAGGGTGATCTCCGGGTAGCCGCACGGCTCCCCGGGGGAGTCGGCCCCGTCGGTGGCCCGCGCCGGGTCGGTCTCCTCGCATCCCTCGGTGTACGGGGGCAGTTCGATCTCCACCAGCCGCAGCTCGGCGTTCAGCCAGTGCGGCTCCCACCAGGTGGCCAGCAGGCCCTCGCGCTTGTCGGCCGCCCTGCGCAGCGCCGCGACCAGCTGCTCCTCGCCGCCGAGGGGGACGGGGGTCAGGTCCAGGTCGAGGTCCTCGATGAGGCGCTCGTCCAGCCCCGTGGCGTCGTCCGGGTGCCCGTACACCAGCGCCCCACCGGCATCGGCGGCATCGGTGGAGTCGTCATCTGCGTCGGTGTCATCGGCGCTGTCACCGGAGGTGCCGGTGACGGCACCCGGCGGGACGGTCAGTTCGTCGGTGAGGTCGGCCAGCCACTCCGGGGTGGGGGTGCCGGGGTACGAACGGGCCCAGGAGGCGGGGACGTACCAGCCCACGCCCCCCACCGGGCCCAGCTCCCCGGCGTCCACCACCGACCCGCGCGGCCCGGTGTACAGGTCGAGGCGTTCGGGCAGGGCGCCCCAGTCCTCCAGGACGGCGTGCACCTCGCCGGTGTCCATCAGGTCCCAGGCCCGGCCCTGGTCCAGGTCGCGCAGCACCACCGGCACACCCAACTCCTCGCGCAGCACGTGGGCGGCGACGGCCGCGTTGGCCTGACCACCGGGCCAGCGCGGCAGGGCTATGACCACCTCCTCGAACCCGCCGGCCGCGGCGGGTTCGGAGTGGCAGGCGCCCAGCGGCAGCAGCACCGTCACGCAGACGGCGGTGATCGGCAACCGGCGGGCCCTCGGGCGTGCGCGCATGTCGAAGCGGTGTCCCCACGGTGTCTCGAGCGGCGGCTGCCGGCGGGGCCCGACGCCGTCACGGCCGTTCCCGCACACCCGTTCCGCGTTCCGGTGTGCCCCCCGGAACACAGTAATCACCCGAAAGGGCCCCGGAAAGCGCGGGCGCGCGCTCCGGGGCCCTTATTTCGGGCCGGGGCGCCGCTCGGGGAGCGGCGGCCCGGCCCGGTGGCGATCATCCGCCGGGTGGGAAACCGTTCCCCGGGCGTGCGGGCCCGGTGCCGGGGTCAGGACTGCTCGGGCAGCCAGGCCTCGACCTTGTCGCGGTTCTCCTCGGCCCACTGGGCGGCGGCGTCGGCCTGGTCCATGCCCTCGCCCTGGATCAGCTGGGCGACGTACTCCTGGTCCTCGGTGCTCCACCGGAAGTTCTTCAGGAATTCGGCGGCGATACCGCCGTTCTCCGCGAAGTCGGCGTTGAGGAACTTCGGCAGGTCCACCTCGGGGTAGGCGCAGGCGATCGAGGAGAGGTCCTCGTAGCACTCCTCGCTGTACGGGGGCAGCTCGACCTCGACCAGCTCCACGTCGGCGTTCAGCCAGTGCGGCTCCCACCAGTAGGTGAGCAGCGCGGTGCCGTCGCGGTCGGCGCGCTGGATCGCGGAGATCAGGGCCTCCTCGCTGCCGCCCTCGACGACCTCGAAGTCCAGGTCCAGCTCGCGGACGATCTCCTTGTCGTAGCTGGTGAAACCGGGGTCGCCGTTGAGGAGCTGGCCCTTGTCGCCGGACTCGGCGGTGCGGAAGTCCTCGGCGAAGTCGTTGAGGTTCTCCCAGTTCAGCACCTCGGGGTTGGCGTCGGCGTACGCCTTGGGGACGAACCAGCCGATGTGGCCGACCACGCCCAGCTCCCCGGCGTGCACCACGGAGCCCTTCTCCTCGATGTAGAGCTGCTCCTTCTCGGGGGCGCCGCCCCAGTCCTCCAGGATGGCGTGGATGGAGCCGTCGTCCAGGCCGTCCCAGGCGAGGGTCTCGTCGAGCTGCTGGATGCGGACGTCGATACCCAGGTCCTCCTCCAGGACGTGGGCGGCGACGGCGGCGTTGGCGGCGGCGCCGACCCAGTTCGGCTGGGCGATGACGACCTCGCCGGTCCACTCGCCGTCGTCGCCGGTGGAGCCGGAGTTGCCGGTCTCGGCGGCGCCGCAGGCGGTGAGGGCGAGCAGGCCGAGCAGGCCGGTGCCGGCGATCAGCGGACGGCCGGCGCGGCGGAGGGTCCTGCGGGTGGGGATGGTGGTGCGCATCGGGTGGTCACTCTCCTGGTGTGTATCGATGTGTGGTGATGTGTATCGGGTGGTGTGATCGGGCGATGGGTGACGGGTCCGGGACGCGCGTCGGATGGCGCGCCCCGGCCGGGTCCCGGTCTGGACCCGGGTGGGGACTGTCGGCGACGGATGTGACCCGGGGGCCGGGAGTCCGTCGGAGGGCGACCCGCGAGGGGTCCGGGAAATCGGGGCCCGGGGTCCGGTCGCCCGGCAGGACGGCCGGACCCCGTCGGCGGGTCAGTGTCCGCCGGGACGCGCCGGGGTGGCCGGGCGCTCGGCCGGCTGCGTGATCCGGTCCAGCAGCAGACCGAGGCAGACGATCGCCGCGCCGGCCGGCAGGCCGACACCCAGGTCACCGCGTTGCAGCCCGTAGACGGTGTCGAAGCCCAGGGCACCGCCGCCGACCAGGCCGCCGACGACGACCACCGCCAGCACCAGCACCACGCCCTGGTTGACCGCGAGCAGCAGTTGCGGGCGGGCGAGCGGGAGCTGCACCTGCCACAGTTGCTGCCAGGTGCTCGCACCCATCGACCGGGAGGCCTCGAGCACGGTGGGGTCCACCTGCCGCAGTCCCTGGGTGGTGATCCGGATGACGGCGGGCAGGGCGTAGATCACGGCCGCGCCGATCGCCGCGATCCGGCCGACGCCGAACAGGGCGATCACCGGGATCAGGTAGATGAACTGCGGCATCGTCTGCATGACGTCCAGCCAGGGCCGCAGGAGTCGTTCGACGAGCCGGCCGCGGGCGGCCAGCACCCCCATCACGACGCCCAGCAGCAATGTCACCAGCAGGGCGGCGATCACCTGGGAGAGGGTGTTCAGCGACTTCGTCCACAGTCCGAGCAGGCCGATGACGGCCAACGCGCCGACGGCGGTCAGCGCGCTGCGCCACCGCCCGGCCAGCCAGCCGAGGACGCCGACCACCAGCAGCACCGCCCACCAGGGCGTCGAGTACAGGGCGTCGCGCAGCGGGTTGAGCACCCACAGCGTGAAGTTCTCCGCCCAGGTCAGGGTGCCGCCCAGGACGGGGACGCCGGAGCCGAAGGTGTCCACGATCCAGTCCACGGTGTCGTTCACCGGGCGGGAGACGGAGAAGGTCCACTCGCGGGGCCAGTCGCCCCACCCGAGGACGAGTCGGCCGACGATCCAGCCGAGCAGCACGCCGCCGAGGGCGAGCAGCGTGGCGCCCGGGCCGCGCAGCACGCGGTCGAGGGGGCCGGCCGGGGCGTCGCCGACCGCCGCCTCCGGGTGTTCGAGGCGGTCGCCGGCGGCGGCCGTGGTGCGGTCCAGCCACACCGCGATGAGCACGATGCAGACACCGGCGGTCAGCGCGTTGCCGACGTTCTGCGTGGTCAGGCCGTTGAAGACACGGTCGCCCAGGCCGCCGGCGCCGATGATCGAGGCGATGACGACCATGGACAGCGCCATCATGATCGTCTGGTTCAGACCCAGCAGCATCCGGCCGCGCGCCAGCGGCAGGCGGGCCGTCACCAGCCGTTGCCACCCGCTCGCGCCCAGCGACCGGGAGGCCTCCAGGGCCGCCGGGTCGGCGTGCCGCAGGCCCAGCGAGGTGAGCCGGGCCATCGGCGGGGTGGCGTAGATGACGGTCGCGAACAGCGCCGGCGCGGTGCCGATGCCGAACAACAGCACGAATGGCAGCAGGTAGGCGAAGGCCGGCATCACCTGCATGGTGTCGAAGACCGGGCGCAGGATCCGTTCGGCGCGGTCGGAGAGACCGGCGGCGAGGCCCAACAGCAGGCCGAGCGCGGCGGACAGCGACACGGCGACGATCATCAGCGCCAGGGTGAGCATCGCCGGGTTCCACATGCCCAGCAGGCCGATCACGCCGAAGGTGAGCAGCGCCGTGCCGGCGGTGGACAGCGCGCGGCGGGAGGCCCCGCCGCCGGCGGCGGCCCAGGCGCCGAGGACGGCGCCGGCGGTGACGCCGATCCAGCCGAGGGCGTCCAGGAAGCCGGCGACCGCGTCGACGGCGGCGTTGACGTTGTTGCTCAGGTGCAGCAGGAAGTACAGGAAGACCGGGTGCGAGTCGCGGTTGAGGATGAGCCAGCGGTTCAGCTCGTCCAGCGGGGTCTTCGCGTCGATCGCCCAGCTCTCCGGCCACGCGGCGTCGGTGGTGACCAGGGCGCCGAGGATCGCGACGGTCAGCGCCAGGGCGATCAGGCCGCGCGGGCCGCGCAGCGCGGACATCCGGGCGAGGGGGCCGCGGGGTCCGGGCTTGCCGGGGCCGCCGTCGGCGCCGGTACCGGTCGAGCCGGTACCGGTGGATCCGGTCGCGGGGTCGCCGTCGGCGCCGCCCTCGCGGGCTGGGTCGCCGTCGCCGGCACGGGGGGAGTGGGACGGGGTGGTGGTGGCGATCATGATCAGGTCGCCTCCCCGTTCCGCGCGCCCTCCGCCTCTCCCGTGGCGGGCGCGGACCCCCGTCCGGGTCGCCGGGGCGCGTCGGCCTCCGGTCCCGCGACGACGGACAGCAGCCGCTCCGCGTCCACGACGCCCAGGCAGCGGCCGTCCTCGACCACCCGGGCCGGGGCGCCGCCGCGCACGACGGCGGCGACGGCCTCGGAGACCCGGGCCGTCGGGGCCAGCTCCTCGCCGGTCTCCTCCTCGCCGGGGCGCGCCGGGCGCAGCGCGTGCCGCACCGAGACCACGGAGGCCCGGGGCACGTCGCGCACGAAGTCCCGCACGTAGTCGTCGGCCGGCGCGGAGACGATCTCCTCCGGGGTGCCGAGCTGCACGATGCCGCCGTCGCGCATCAGGGCGATGCGGTCGCCGATGCGCAGCGCCTCGTTGAGATCGTGGGTGATGAAGACCATCGTGCGGCCCTCCTCGCGGCGCAGTCGCAGCACCTCCTCCTGCATGTCGCGGCGGATCAGCGGGTCCAGGGCACTGAACGGCTCGTCGAACAGCATCACCTCGGGGTCCACGGCCAGCGCGCGGGCGATGCCCACCCGCTGCTGCTGGCCGCCGGAGAGCTGGCCGGGACGGCGGTGCTCCAGGCCGGCCAGGCCGACCTTGGCGGCCATCGCCGCCGCCCGCTCGTGGCGCTCGTCCCTCGACATGCCCTGGATGCGCAGGCCGTAGGAGATGTTGTCGAGCACGTTGCGGTGCGGGAGCAGACCGAAGTGCTGGAAGACCATGGCCGCGCGGTGCCGGCGCAGTTCGCGCAGCCGGTGGCGGTCCATGGCCCGCACGTCCTCGCCGTCCATCTCCAGCTCGCCGGCGGTGGGTTCGATGAGCCGGGTGAGGCAGCGCACCAGGGTGGACTTGCCGGAGCCGGACAGGCCCATCACCACGAAGCACTCGCCGGGGTGGACCTCGAAGGAGACGTCGCGCACGGCGGCGGTGCAGCCGGTGCGGGCGGTGAGCTCGGCGGGGGACAGGGCGGAGAGTTCGGGGTCGCCGGGCACGCGCTCGGCACCGGGCCCGAAGACCTTCCACAGGCCGCGCACGGAGAAGACGGGGGTGTCGGTCGCGGTGTCGGTGGGTGGCCGGGTGTGGGGTCGGTGGTCTGTGGTGGTCTCGCTCATGCGGGGGCTCCTCCACGGTGGGTCTCGCGTATCAGGTCACTGGCCCGCTCACCGGTCATCAGCACGCCGAGCATGGGGTTGACCGCCGGCAGGGTGGGGAACACCGAGGCGTCCGCGATCCGGATGCCGGAGAGTCCTCGCACCCGCAACTCCGGGTCCACAACCGCGAGTTCGTCGTCCATGGCACCCATGCGGCAGGTGCCGGCGGGGTGGTAGACGGTGTGCGCGACCGCGCGCATCAGCGCGCTCAGCTCCTCGTCCCCGACGACCTCCGGGCCGGGGAAGACCTCCCGGGTCAGCCAGCCGGCCAGCGGTTCGCTCGCCGCGATCCGGCGGGCCAGGCGCACGCCGTCCACCAGCGTACGGGCGTCCTCGTCGTCCTCGTCGGTGAAGTACCGGAAGTCCAGCGCCGGCTTGACCCCGGAGTCGGCGCTGGTCAGGTACAGCCGGCCGCGACTGCGCGGCTTGGGGATGTTCGGCGTCATCGACACGCCGTGCGCGGGGCGTTCCCAGCCCAGTCGCTCGGGGTGGTCGGTGAAGGGGATCTGGTAGAAGTGGAACATCAGGTCCGGGCCCGGCGAGGCGGGGTTCCGCCGCACGAACAGGCCCGCGTCGGAGTCCATCGCGGAGTTCTCCGGGATCGGCCCGTCGGTCTCCCAGACGATCACCGACTCGGGGTGGTCGGTGAGGTTCTCGCCCACGCCCGGCAGGTCGTGCCGCACCTCGATGCCCAGCTCCGTCAGGTCCTTCGCGGGGCCGACGCCGGAGAGCAGCAGCAGGCGCGGGGTGTCCACGGCGCCCGCGCACAGCACCACCTCGCGGCGGGCGGTCAGCAGCCGGTCGGTGCCGTCGGCGGCGCGCACCCGCGCCCCGGTCACCCGCTCGCCCTCGAACTCCAGCCGGTGGGCCCATGTCTCCAGCAGCAGGGTGAGCCCGGGGCGGTCGCCGGCGATCAGGTGCGGGTGCAGGTAGGCCACCGAGGCGGAGGAGCGCTTGTTGTCCTCCGGGTGGTAGGCCAAATCGAAGAAGCCGACGCCCTCGGTGAAGGGAGCGGCGTTGAAGCCCTCGATCTCCGGCACGTCCAGGGACTCGCGGGCGGCGGTGACGAAGTCCCGGGCGATGGCGTTCCGGTCCTTCTCGGCGACGGGGACGATGTTGTTGAGCAGCCGGTCGTAGTAGGGGTCCATGACGGCGGCGTTCCAACCGTCGGCGCCCAACTCCTGCCACTCGTCCCAGTCCGAGGGCAGCGGTTTGAAGGAGATCAGGGTGTTGTGGGAGGAGCAGCCGCCCAGCACCCGGGCGCGGCTGTGCCGGATGTGGGAGTTGCCGCGCGGCTGTCGGGTGGTGGGGTAGTCGTAGTCGAGCTCGCCGCCGAGCAGGCCCATCCACCGGCGCAGGGTCAGCACGTCGGGACGGTCCAGGTCGCTGGGGCCGCCCTCGACCAGGGCCACGGTGACGTCCGCGTCCTCGGTGAGGCGGTTGGCGATGACCGAGCCGGCGGTGCCGCCGCCGACGATCACGTAGTCGTACTCGGTGGGGGCCTCGGCCAGGGGGGTGTCCACGCGGCGGGGCGGGTCACCGGCGGCCGGGGTCCGGTCCGGGTCCGGGTGGGTCGGATCCTGCGGTGGGGTGGTGCTCATCGGGTTTCGCGAAGCCCTTTCCGGAAAGTCGGGGTATGCGGGTGAAGTAGGCGAATCGAGCGGTGAATTGTGCGGGGGCGCACGGTGGTGGGTGGGGGAGCGTGCGGCGGGCGGGGGCCCGGGCGGGGCGCGCGTCCTCGTGGCGCCCCGCCGCCCCCGCGGCTCAACCGGCGAACCAGCGCACCGGTGCCGGGCGCAGGTTCTCGTAGACGTGCTTGGTCTCGCGGTACTCGGCCAGGCCGGAGGGGCCCAGCTCGCGACCGATGCCGGACCTCCCGAAACCGCCCCACTCGGCCTGCGGCAGATAGGGGTGGTAGTCGTTGATCCACACCGTGCCGTGCCGCAGCCGACCGGCCACCCGGCGGGCGCGGGCGGTGTCGGCGGAGAAGACGGCGCCGGCCAGGCCGTACTCGGTGTCGTTGGCCAGCTCGACGGCCTCCCGCTCGGTGCGGAAGGTCTCCACGGTGAGGATCGGGGCGAACAGTTCCTCCCGGATGACCCGCATCTCCCGCCGGCACCGGTCCAGGACGGTGGGACGGTGGAACCAGCCGTTCTCCGGGATCAGCGCGTCCGGCTTCGCGCGTTCACCGCCGCAGCGCAGCACCGCGCCCTCGGCCAGCGCGGAGGCCACGTACTCCTCGGTCCGCTCGAGCTGTCGGGCGGAGACCAGCGCGCCGCACTCGACACCGGGTTCGGTGCCCCGGCCCAGCCGGATGCGGTCCGCGCGGGCGGCGAGTTCGGTGACGAAGCGCTCGCGCACCGACTCCTCGATGATCAGCCGGCTGCCGGCCGAGCAGACCTGGCCGCTGTGGATGAAGGCCGCGTTGAGCGCCTGGTCCACGGCGGTGTCGAAGCCCTCGTCGGTCGCACAGGCGTCGGCGAAGACGACGTTGGGGTTCTTGCCGCCCAGCTCCAGGGCGACCTTCTTGACGGTGGGCGCGGCGGCGGCGGCCACCGCGGTGCCGGAGACCACGCCGCCGGTGAAGGAGACCAGGTCCACGTCCGGGTGCTCGGCCAGCCGGGCGCCGACGGCCGCGCCGGCGCCGGTGACCAGGTTGGCCACACCGGGGGGCAGGCCCGCCTCGGTCAGCAACCGGATGAGGTGGATCGTGGACAGCGGGGTCAGCTCGCTGGGCTTGAGGACGAAGGTGTTCCCGGCGGCGAGGGCCGGGGCGACCTTCCAGCTCGCCTGGAGCAGCGGGTAGTTCCACGGGGTGATGAGGGCGCAGACGCCGACCGGTTCGTACACCACGACGCTGTGAACGTCGGGGGAACCGGCGTCCACGACCCGGCCGCCGCCCTCGTTGACGACGAGGTCGGCGAACCAGCGGAAGGCGGCGGTGACGTCGTCCACGTCGATCCGGGCCTCGGCGAGGGTCTTGCCGGTGTCGAGGGACTCGGTGCGGGCGATCTCCTCGCGGTCGCGCCGCAGCAGCTCGGCGGTGCGGCGCAGGACGGCGGCGCGGTCGGCGACGGGGGTGCCGGGCCAGTCGCCGGAGTCGAAGGCATCGCGGGCGGCGGCGACGGCCGCGTCGGCGTCGGCGCTCCCGCCCTCGGCGACGACGGCGAGGGGGGAGGCGTCCGCCGGGTCGAGGATCTCCCGGGTGCCGCCGTCGGCGGCGGTTCGCCACTGCCCGGATAGGTGGATGCTCTCGATGGCCGACACGTGCTGCCCTCTCCTCGCGCGTATGTGTGACGCGCGTCACCGCTTGCGGTCCCGCCGGGGTGTGGCGGGCGGTCGTGCGCACCCGTCGACGGCCGATGGCCTCGACCGAGCGGGATACGAGGTCCGCTCATGCCCGTTCCGGGGGCGGGCATGTCCACCGATGCGCAAAAGTGATGGCTGTCACCGCTGAATGTGACCATCGACGATCTGTCAATGGGGCGAAAAGCCAATAATTCACCCCGAAGCGATCTTCGCGGGCGTCATGTTCATGCGGCCGGTGGGTGGTCTACGCGTATCGACCACATCTCCGCCATGTCTCGACCGCGTCACCTTCGCATCACGGGTGATCTCCCGTCATGTCCACCTTCGGTGCCACGCGCGTCGGCCCCCGGCGGACAACGCCACCGGGGGCCGACGAAGCATCCGGACCGAACCGGACCCGCGAACACGACGGGACGGAGTCGGGGCGGGGAGGGTCAGATCAGACCCAGACCGCGCACCGCCTCGCGCTCCTCGGCCAGCTCGCCCACCGAGGCGTCGATCCGGGTCCGGGAGAACTCGTTGATCTCCAGCCCCCGCACGATCTCGTAACGGCCGTCCCGGCAGGTCACCGGGAAGGAGGAGATCAGGCCCTCCGGCACGCCGTAGGAGCCGTCGGACGGGATCGCCATGGAGGTCCAGTCGCCCTCGGCGGTGCCGTTCACCCAGGTGTGGACGTGGTCGACGGCCGCGTTGGCGGCGGAGGCCGCGGAGGAGGCACCGCGCGCCTCGATGATCGCCGCGCCGCGCTTGGCGACGGTCGGGATGAACTCGTCGGCCAGCCAGGCCTCGTCGTTCACCGTCTCGGCGGCGTTCTTGCCCGCCACCTCCGCGTGGAAGATGTCCGGGTACTGGGTGGCGGAGTGGTTGCCCCAGATGGTCAGGCGACGGATCTCCGACACCGGCGCGCCGGTCTTCCTCGACAGCTGGGTCAGGGCGCGGTTGTGGTCCAGGCGGGTCATCGCGGTGAAGCGCTCGGCCGGGACGTCCGGCGCGGCGGCCTGCGCGATCAGCGCGTTGGTGTTCGCCGGGTTGCCGACCACCAGGACCCGCACGTCGTCCGCGGCGTGGTCGTTGATGGCGCGACCCTGCGGCTTGAAGATGCCGCCGTTGGCCTCGAGCAGGTCACCGCGCTCCATGCCCTTGGCACGGGGGCGGGCGCCGACCAGCAGCGCCACGTTCGCGCCGTCGAAGGCGACGTTCGGGTCGTCGCTGATCTCGATGCCCGACAGCAGCGGGAACGCGCAGTCGTCCAGCTCCATGGCGGTGCCCTCGGCCGCCTTCAGCGCCGGGGTGATCTCGAGCAGGTTCAGCTTCACCGGTACGTCCGGGCCCAGCAGCTGGCCGGAGGCGATGCGGAAGAGGAGGGCGTAGCCGATCTGGCCGGCGGCGCCGGTGACGGTGACGGTGACGGGGGTGCGGGACGCGGTGGACATGGGTGGGTCTCCCGTTGGTCGGACGACGGCGGCCGGTCCCCGGAGCAGAGGAACACGCCGAGTTCTCTCTACGTCAAGAGACCTCCAGCAGCCTAGCGGACGGCCCCCGGCCGCCCTCCCGGGGCGCGCGGCGGGGGCCGCCCCGACCCCGGGAGGGCGGTTGGGGGCCGGGGTTCCGACTCCGGTCCGGATCCACCGAACCGCTGGGACGCCCCGGGTCCCGACCCCGCCGAGCGCGGTCCCGGCGACGGCCGACGGCCTTGGTTCCGGCCGCCGACCGCCTCGACGGTCCCGACCCGCCCCCGATCAGGGGGTGAAGCAGCGGGACTCGGGGGAGTCGGGGGTGCGCAGACACGCCTCCACGCCTTCGGGGTTCCCACCCACCATCGGCGTGTAGATATAGCCCTCGGCGTCCCAGCGGTCCCGGATGGTGACCTCCTGCACCCCCTCCCCGGGGGAGCGGATCTCCACGTGATCGCCGACCGACCCCAGCCAGATCCGCGCCCAGCCCGCCTCGCATGCCCGACTCCACCGGATCTCCATCCGGGCCCCGGTGGGGAAGTGGTGGGTGGCCACGGTCGCCGGGCCGTGGGCGGGGAGGGTGCAGCCCTGCGACTCGGGGTCCTTGCCCGTGCATCCCGGTCCGACGCAGCCGGGCGGCATCGGTTCGGCCTCCGCGTCGGCACCGCCGCCGGGCGGGAGCAGGGCCAGCGTCACCACGAGCGCCGTGTAGACGATCAGCCCCGGGGCGACCAGTGCCCGGCGGCGCCGGCGCCGCCGGGCACTGGCCGTGTCGTCGGCGTCCGGCCCGCCGGGCCCCGACCCGGGGGGATCCCCGTTCCCGTCGGGAGCGTCGCCGTCGCCGTCCGCCGGTGGCGTCGAATCGGCGGAGCCCGCCGGGCCCGACACCGGTGACCCCGGAGCCGGTGGGATCGCGCTTTCCCGGCTCCCCTCCGCGCTCCCACCGCCGGTCGGCTCCCCCCGATCACCCGGCGAGCCCGCGGCGTTCCCCGTCGGCCCCGCCCGGGGGAACGGCCGGGGCGGGGTGTCCCGGCCGCTGCGCGCCGCCTCCGCCAACTCCCACAGGGCCACCGCCCGACCCGGTGACTCCCCCGCCAGTACGCACAGCTCCACCACCACGTCGCGCGGCGGCAGCTTCGTCCCCGCCAGATAGCGGTGCCAGGAGGACTTGCTGGCGGTGGTTCGTTCCGCCAGGGCGGCCAGGCTCGTACCGGTGCGCTCCCGCAGGGCCCGGAGCTCGGCGGCCAGCGCGGTGCACTCGGGGGGCAGTCTCTCGCTCACCGCCGCAACTCCTCCCAGGTATGGGGGCCGACGATGCCGTCGACCACCAGGTGCTCCCGGTCCTCCTGGAAGCGTTTGACGGCTCGTTCGGTGAGCGCGTCGTAGGCGCCGTCCACCGGGCCGGGCGGGAATCCGTGATGGTCCAGCAGACACTGGACCTCCAACACGTCCCGGTTGATGACCAGTTGGTACAGCAGCGCCTCGGAGCTCTCCCCGTGCCCGGCGTAGAGCAGGCCGTCCCGGCGGTGGACGGTGCAACCGTAGGCGCGTCCCGGTTCGAAGACGAACTCCTCGTCGCCGCCGTCCCACGGGAGGAACGGCCAACCGGTCAGGGCGCGCAGACCCAGCAGCGTCGGCAGGAGCGCCATGACGACCGCCAGGGCGATCCACCCCGGTCGTCGGTGGAGCGCGCCCCGCCGGGGGCCCGGCGTCGCGAGGGGGGTGACCGCCGTTGCGGTCGAGGTGCTCCCGGCCGCCGGGGCCGTGCCGTCCTCGGTGGGAGCGCCGCCGGAACCGGGATCGGGGGAGTCGGCCGGGGACATCGGGGCGGGGGTCGGGAGGGGGTGGTGACCCGTCCGGTCGTCACGGTCGCCGGTGGTACCGGCCCCGGCGGGGGCGCTCCGGTCCGGGGAGGTCGCCCCGGACCGGTTCCCCCGATCCCCGCCGCTCGACGCGGGCCCCGCCTCCGGGGGAGGGAAGGGCGTGCCGGGGTGTTCCACGGCCAACGCGTGCAGGGCCAGGAGCCGTTCGGGGTCCACGCCGGCCACCGCCGACAGTTCCCGGACCGCCTCCGGAGGAGGGAACTTCTTGCCGTTGAGGTACCGCTCCCAGGACGAGGAACTGTAGGAGGTCCGGCGGGACAGACCGGCCAGGCTCAGCCCGCTGTGATCCTTGAGGCCGCGCAGGCGCACCACCAGGCGCCGCTCCCGCTCCCCCAACGTGACAGGCAGTTCTTTCCACGACGCCATGAGGTGTTCGCGCTCCGCTTCCGACTCGCCTCGCACCCGTTCGTGTCCCCTCGTGCCGGAGAGGCGACGACGGTCGCGCCCACCCGGCCGCGCCCTTCGCGCCCCGGGGAGGCCCGTCCCCGGCCGAAGGCACCCGACCGCGTCGGGACGGGTTCCACCACCGCCCGGGACGCCGTTCACCGTACCGCGTTTCCGCAGGTGAAGACATGGGATGTCCCGGGGGAGCCCGGGGACGGCCGAAAAGGTGACGGGACATCGGGGAAAGCGCAGTCTGTTGGGCGTCGGGGCGTCCACAGGGCGGTCGCCCCGCCGGCCGGGCGGTCGGGCGCCACACCCCGGTCCGCCCGGCCGCGTCGAGCGGTGCGCGACCCGCACCGTTCGCACCTGTTCGCGATACCGGGCGGGGTCGCGTCCCGGCCCGGTATCGCCGCCGAACGTCGCCGGTGGGGCCCCGACACGGGGGTGGGGCCCCACCGGCGACGTGTCCGCCCGGAAGGACGCCGCGCCACGGGGGCGCGCGGACGCCACCCCGCCGTCACCGCACGGGGGATGACGGCGGGGCCGGCCGGGACCGGGGCGGAGGGAGACGGGGGAGGGGACGCGGGGGCACGGGTCTCGACCCCCGCCTCCGTCCGGCTCAGCGCGCCAGCACCTCCCGCAGCCGTTCCAACCCCCACATCAGGTCGCCCTCCCCGATCACCAGCGGTGGGGCGATCCGGATGGTGGACGCCCGGGTGTCCTTCACCAACACCCCCAGCTCCAGCATCCGCTCCGAGACCTCCCGCCCCGTGCCCAGCGCCGGGTCCACGTCCACGCCCGCCCACAGGCCGCGCCCGCGCACCGCGACCACCCCGCTGCCGGGGTCCTCCCGCAGCGCCGCCAGTTCGCGGTGCAGCGTTTCGCCCAGCGCGGTCGCCCGCCGCTGCGGCTCGCCCTCGCGGAGCATCGCGATCACCTCCAGCGCCACCGCGCAGGCCAGCGGGTTACCGCCGAAGGTGGAGCCGTGCTCGCCGGGACGGTGCACGGACAGCACCTCGTCCGACCCCACCACGGCGGAGACCGGTAGCAGCCCGCCACCCAGGGCCTTGCCCAACAGGTACAGGTCGGGGCGCACGCCCTCGTGTTCGCAGGCGAGGGTGCGGCCGGTACGACCCAGACCGGACTGGATCTCGTCGGCGATCATCAGCACGCCGTGTCGACGGGTCGTCTCCCGCACCGCCGCCAGATAGCCGGGCGGCGGGACGATCACCCCCGACTCGCCCTGGATCGGCTCGAGCAGCACCGCCGCGCAGGTGCCGTCGGCCGCCTCGATCGCGGCCCCCACCGCGTCGGCGTCCCCGTAGGGCACGATGTCGAAGCCGGGGGTGAAGGGGCCGTGGTCGGCGCGGGCCTCCTCATCGGTGGAGAAACCGACGATCGTGGTGGTCCGGCCGTGGAAGTTCTCCGCCGCGACGACGATCCGTGCCCGGTCGGCCGGCACACCGCGCACCCGGTAGGCCCACTTGCGGGCGGTCTTCACCCCGGTCTCCACGGCCTCGGCCCCGGTGTTCATCGGCAGCACCCGGTCCGTGCCGCACAGCTCGGCCAGCTCGGCGCAGAACCGACCGAACAGGTCGTGGTGGAAGGCGCGGGAGGTCAGGGTCAGGCGGTCCAGTTGGGCATGCGCCCGGGCCAGCAGCCGGGGGTGGCCGTGGCCGAAGTTGAGCGCCGAGTACCCGGCCAGCCAGTCCAGCAGCCGCCGGCCGGTGACATCGGTGACCCACGCCCCGGAACCGGAGGTCAGGACGACGGGCAGCGGATGGTAGTTGTGCGCCGAGTGGGCCTCCGCGAGGGCGATGAGAGCCACCGGGTCGGGGGCGCCGTCGGAGGGCTCCCCGGGAGCGTGGTGCCCGGTGTTCCCGGTGTGGGGGTCGCCGACCGTCATGGTCCCGCTCCTCTCCGCCGGCCCACCGCCCCCTCGCGGCGCGCCGCCCGCCTTCGTCCCCCGCGTCCGTCACCCGCCCCCGTCCCCCGGGGGTGGGGCCGGCGCCGGGGTCCCTCCCCCCACGGTGCGGGAAAGCGAGCGGGAGCGGAAGGGGCCGGCGCTCCCGGTCGTTCCGCCGGTCGCGGCCGAACCGGTGTCGGGGGCCGGTCGGGGGCGCGCCCGGCGTCGGGCGCGGGCCGTGGCGCGCCCGCCGGCGGTGTACCAGCCGACGGCCAGGACGACGGCGAGCGCCACCTCCACCGCGTCGCCGCCGTGGTACATCAGCAGCGCTCCCGTACGCAGGTCCTCCCCGGCCACGGCGGCGCCCGGCGGCGGATGGGCGTACAAACTCTTGGCGAGCACCGAGTGGGCGGCCCCGGCGAGCAGCAGTGTGCCGCCGCGCAGGGCGAGGCCGTGCCGACGGTGGACGGGATCCACCTGGCAGACAGTGAACGCGAACAGCAGCCCGGCGGCGAAGACGTGCAGGTGGAGGGCGGCGTGGGTGAGGGGGTGCGCCTGCGCCGCGCTCCACAGCGGCGTGCGGTACAGCAGCCACAGCGCGCCCACGTCGAGGAGCGCCGCCACCGGGGGCAGCAGGAGGACGAACCCCGGACGGGACCGGGCGAACGCGAGCGGCAGCCGCCGCAGCCGCCCGGGCGGCAGGACCCGGGGCAGCAGGCTCAGCGGGCGGCCGAGGACCAACAGCGGCGGGGCGACCATGCCCGCCGCCAGGTGGACGGCCATGTGGGCGGTGAAGGGTCCGCCGGGCAGCGGGCCGAGGGCCGCGTACACCAGGGTCGCGCCGCCGGCCACGAAGGAGAGGTCCCGGACGGGGGGCCAGGCGTCCCCGCGCCGACGCAGCCGGCCGGCCGCGAGCAGGTACGCGAGGACGACCGCGCAGACGAGGAGCGCGGCGAGCGCCGGCAGCGGGATCGGGAGCAGCGGGATCGGGAGCAGGGGACTCGGGGGACCGTCGTGGGCGTGGGCGTGGGCGTGGGCGTGGGCGTACGCGGTCACGGTCGCGGGCGTCGGGAACACGGCCCGGTTCACCGGCCCGTTCCCCGGCGCCGGTGGGCCCGCACCGCCAGGCCGGCCCCCACCGCCAACAGGAGCACGGCGAACGCGTTCCACGCCAGGTCGTAGGGGAGGAGGTCCACCCCGTACCGGACCTGGTGCAGTCGCAGCACCTTGTGCAGCACGAGCCCGTCGAGGAGCTGGAAGGCGCCGGCTCCCAGGAAGAACCCGGCCACGGCATGCGCCCGGGAAAGCGCTCCCCGTCGACGCAGGTCGCACAGGAGGGTGAAGCCGGCGACCAGGGCGAGCAGTTCGGCGGTGTGCAACAACCCGTCCGACATCAGGCCCACGGCCGGTGTGGAACGGTCCCAGAAGTGATGCCAGCCCAGCAGTTGATGGAAGACGATCTCGTCGATCGCCGCCATCAGCCCCGCCCCGATCAGCGCGCACACCCACAGGGAGCGACGCGGAGGTAGGGCCTCGACGGAGGTGGTGGGGGAGGGAGCGTTCATGCGGACCTCTCGGGGCGGGGGGCGCGGTCCGGGGCCCGGGTACCCGGGCGCGCGCCCCGTGACACGGGCACGGTGCCCCGGCGCGCGCGCCGTGACGGGGGACGGTGTCCCGACGTGCCCGGGGCGTCCCCCGTTCCCCCGGTGGACGAGCGGGTTCCGGCGTCGGTGGGTGCTGCCAGAATGGGGGCATGGCCACTGATCGTCGTCCTCGCGTGCTCTCCGGGATCCAGCCCACCTCAGGCTCCTTCCACCTCGGCAACTACCTCGGCGCGGTCCGCCAGTGGGTGGCGCTGCAGGAGAGCCACGACGCCTTCTACATGGTGGTGGACCTGCACGCGATCACGGTGCCGCAGGACCCGGCGCGGCTGCGCGAGTCCACCCGGCTGGCCGCCGCCCAACTGCTGGGCGCGGGTCTGGACCCGGAGCGCTGCACGCTGTTCGTCCAGAGCCACCTGTCGGAGCACGCCCAGCTCGGATGGGTGATGAACTGCATGACCGGCTTCGGTGAGGCGAGCCGGATGACGCAGTTCAAGGACAAGTCCGCCAAGCAGGGCGCCGAGGGCACCACGGTGGGGCTGTTCACCTACCCGGTCCTCCAGGTGGCGGACATCCTGCTCTACCAGGCCGACCGGGTGCCGGTGGGTGAGGACCAGCGGCAGCACGTGGAGTTGACCCGGGATGTCGCGGAGCGGTTCAACGCCCGCTACGGCCACACCTTCACCGTGCCGCAGCCGCACATCGTCCGGGAGACGGCGAAGATCTACGACCTCCAGGACCCGACCGCCAAGATGAGCAAGTCCTCGGCGGGCGCCAAGGGGCGGATCGACCTGATGGACGAGCCGAAGGCCTCGGCGAAGAAGTTCCGCAGCGCCGTCACCGACACCGGTACCGAGGTGCGGTACGACCCGGAGCACAAGCCCGGCGTGAGCAACCTGCTGGTGATCTACTCCGCCCTGACCGGGATCACCGTGCCGGAGTTGGAGGAGAAGTTCACCGGGCAGCTGTACGGGCCGCTGAAGACCGAGGTGGCCGGGGTCTTCACCGATTGGGTGACGCCCTTCCGCACCCGGGTGCTGGAGTACCTGGACGATCCGGCGGAGCTGGACCGGCTGTTGGCGCGCGGCGCGGAGAAGGCGCGGGCTGTCGCGTCCGTCACGCTGCGCGACACCTACGACCGCGTGGGCTTCCTGCCGCCGGCTCCCTGAGCTGCGACGGGTCGGGGTGATACGGACTTTCGGCCCGGTGTCGGGGGGCGGAGGACCGTTCGCGTTACGGCCCCCCGCCCGCCACACTGGCACGGGGCCGCGACCCGTCCGACGCGTCCGACGCGTCCGACCCGTCCGACCCGTCCGACCCGTCCGGCGGACTCACCCGATATCGATCGGGTACAGAAGGGTACGAGTCGGTGCGGTTGGGTACAGATCGGTCTCGGTGGTCGGTGGAACCGTCCACCCGGCCCGGCGCGGCGCGGTGTGACGGGGCATCACGGGACACGACGGGGCACCACCGGATACACGGGACGAAGCGGGAATCGAGCGAAACGGAGAGGGCCACGGGCACGGCAGTCGGGGACGCCGCGGAACGAGCGGCTCACCAGCGGTCCGCGTCGAGGACGCGGACGCTTCGGCAGGCGGAGGCGTCGCGGGGAGGGGCCCCGCGTTCCACGGGATCAATCGGTTCGGCGCGTCCGACCGGTTCAACGGGGTCGTCGGTTTCAACGGGGTCGATGGTGTCGTCCGCGCGCGCATCGCGCGTCACTCGGGAGGAGATGCTGGTGGGGACCGTCACGCTCGGCGTGTCGCTCGCTGTCCCGGAGCCGCACGGCAGCCTGTTGCAGCAATATCGCTTCGGTGTGGGTGACACCGCGGCGTCCGGTATCCCCACCCACGTCACGTTGGTGCCGCCGACGGTCATCGGGATCGGCGAACGTCCGGCCGTGGAGGATCACCTGGCGGCCATCGCCGCCTCCGGGCGCCCGTTCCCCATGCGGCTGTCGGGCACGGACACCTTCCGTCCGCTGTCGCCGGTGGTGTTCGTCCGGGTGGTGCAGGGCGGTACCGCCTGCGGTCGACTCCAGGAACGCATCCGGGACCCGCGCGGGCCGCTGGCCCGGGAGTTGGGCTTTCCCTACCACCCCCATGTGACGGTGGCGCACGGCATCGCCGAGGAGGCGATGGACCGCGCGCAGCGGGATCTGGCCGGGTACGAGGCGGAGTGGACCGTGCCGGGGTTCGCCCTCTACGAGCAGGGCGCGGCGGACGGCGTATGGCGCCCGCGCCGCGAGTTCCGCTTCCCGAGCGGAGCACTGCCGCAGCAGCGGATGGCGCTGCGGCGGATGACGGCCTGACCGACCGACCGGCTCCCCGCCGCACCGGCCCGTCACGGAGCCACCGCGGCGGGTGATCCACCCGTCCCGGGCGGTCCGGGCGTTCCGGCGGCCGGCCGCCGCGGCGGTCCGGTGGCCCCGGGCGTCGCCGTCACGGGGCCGGTCGTTCCGGCGGGGACACGGTCCGGTGGTCCCGGGGGCCGTCGCCCCGGATGGTACGGAGCCGGCGGGAGGTCGGCCGTTCGGACGGTCGGCCCGGCTCCGGAGGTCGCCTGTTCCGCACGGCGCGCGGTGTTGTGCGGAACGCCTTCGCCCGTCCCGGGTGCCGTCGTTCCGGGCGGTCCGGGCTCCCGGCCGGGCTCCCGCCGCCGGTCACCGCCCCGGCCATGGGCGTGCCCCCGCCCGGAAACGGCCCGCGTGCGTGTCGCCGTCCGCTTCCCCCCTCGCCGATCCCGTCCCGCGTAACGTGCCCGTTCGAACATCTTCCGGGAGCGAACGCGAGGACGGGCCGGGACGGACCATGGACGAGGCGACGAAGGAGAAGCTCGGCGGCCTCCCCGTGGTGGGACCGCTCCTGGCGTGGCTGTTCCGCAGCCGTCCGTGGCGGGTGTACGAGCACATGGACGCCCGGCGCTGGACCCGGCTCGCCGCCGCCATCACCTTCAGCAGCTTCCTGGCCTTCTTCCCGGTCCTGGCGCTCGGGGTGGCCATCTCCTCGTCGGTGTTGGACGACGAGGGCATGGCCACGGTTCGGGACTGGGTGGCCGATCAGGTGCCGGGCATCTCGGAGAACCTGGACCTCGGCGGGTTGATCGACAACGCCGGCACGATCGGTCTGGTCGCCCTGCTGTTCCTGCTCCCCACCGGCGCCGGCTGGGTGGAGGCGACCCGGGGCTGCCTGCGGTCACTGTGGGATCTGGGCGATCCGGGGGAGAGCGCCCTGCTGCGGCGGGCCAAGGACGTCGGTGTCCTGGCCGGGCTGGGCGGGGTGGTGCTGCTCTCGCTGGTGGCCTCCGGCCTCGCCGTCTCGGTCACCCGCCTGCCGGCGCAGGAGGCGATCGACGGGCCGGTCGGCCGGGTCCTGCTCCAACTCGTGGCGCACCTGGTGGCGGTGGGCATCACCTTCGTGCTGATGCTGTACCTGTTGGTGTGGCTGCCGGGGGTCCGGCCACCCCGGACCGACACGATCGTGGCCTGCCTGATCGGGGCGGTCGGCTTCGAACTCCTCAAGGCCCTGCTGAGCGGCTACCTGACGGGCATCGCCACCCGCAGTCTCTACGGCGCGTTCGGTGTGCCGATCGCGCTGTTGGTGTGGATGAACCTGATGGCCAAGCTGCTGGTGTTCTGCGGTGCCTGGACGGCGACGGCGGTCACGCCCGGGGAAAGGCCCGCCGCCGACGCCCTGGCAGGGGACGACGCCGGTGGAACAGCCGACGTCCCCACAGCGCCGCCGCTGTCAGGGTCGTCGCGCTGAGCAGCAGGATTCCGACGGCACCGATGCCGCCCGTTCCCGCGCCGGTGGCGCCCGCCTCGCCGTTCGCTCCGGCCGTGACGCCGGTGCCGTCCGGCTGCGGGGCGGCGGCCGCCTCGGCGGCCGCGGCCTCGGCGAGTTCGGTCAGCGAGGGGACCAGCTCACCGATCGGTTCGACCCGGCCGGTCGCCCCGAAACCCCAGTCGAGCAGGTCGGCCGTCTCCCGGTAGACGCGCAGTCGGTCGCCGTCCTCGGGGTTCATGACCGTCACGATCATGGTGCGGCCGTCGCGTTCGGCGATGCCGGTGAAGGTGTGGCCGGCCTTGGAGGTGTAGCCGTTCTTGCCGCCGAGGATGCCGGGGTAGCGGTCCAGGCCGGCGGCGCCGACCAGCAGCCGGTTGGTGCTGCGGATCTCGAAGCTCTCGCGCTTCTTCCCCTTGCCCTTACCGGGGAAGGCGTAGGTCTCGACGGCGGCGTAGCGACGGAACTCGGGGTTCTCCAGCCCGGCCCGGGCGATCAGGGTGAGGTCGTAGGCGGAGGAGAGCTGGCCCTCGCCGTCGTAGCCGTCGGGATTGACGACGGTGGTGTCCATCGCCTGGAGCTCGACGGCCCGCTCGTTCATGCGGCGGGTGACCTCGTCGAGTCCGCCGTTCATGGCGGACAGGGCGTGCACGGCGTCGTTGCCGGAGGCGAGGAAGACGCCGTGCCACAGGTCCTCGACGGTGTAGTCGTGGCCGTCGGAGATGCCCACCGCGCTGCTGCCGGCGCCCAGTCGGCCGAAGTCGAGGGGATCGGCGCGGTAGACGTCCTCGGGATCGGTGTCGGCGAGCAGGGTGTCGGCGAAGAGCATCTTGAGGGTGCTCGCGGGAGCCAGGCGGCGGTGGGCGTCGCGGGCGGCCAGCACCTCCCCGGTGTCGGCGTCGGCGACGATCCAGGACCGGGCGGTGGTCTTCGGCAGGGCGGGTGCGCCCTTCAGGGGCTGCACCCGGGTGCCCCGCAGTCCCAGTTGTTCGCCGCCGATGACCCCGGAGGGGGCGGCGGGGGAGCCCGCGCCGGTGGTGGTGCCGCTGCTCGCGGGGACGGCGGCGCCGGGCGCCGGGCGGGAGCCCTCGGTGGAGTCGGCGGCCGTGGCGGGAGTGGCCAGCAGCAGACCGGGCAGCAGGAGGGTACCGAGGACGAGGCCGGTGCGGCGGCGTCCGGCACCCCGGGGGGTGCGGACGGTCCGGCCGTCCCCGGTCACGGGAGCCGTGTCGGCGGTATCGGTCGTACCGGTGGTCGTATCGGTACGACCACCGGTACGAGACGCATCACTCCGAACCGCATTGATGCGACAAGATGACAAATGATGGATCGACACAGGGCGAACCTACCTGTGAATTCGTGGACCCGGATGGCCAGGGGAGCCGAACCGGTGACCCACCGGGGCATCCGGGGGAGGACCGCGGCGCGTATTCATCCGTCTGGTGGCACCCGGTCGGAAGGTCGGGGCCGGGAGTCGGCGGGCAGCGCGGGACCACCACCCCCGCCTTCCCGGCGGCGCCCCCGGGCACCACCCCCGGGAAAGGTCCTCACCGTGGAAAGGGATACTTGAACGATGAAGCTCGGCCGCGGCGTGTCCTGGTTCCTCCTCGCCTTCGGTGCCTGGAGCTGGTTCATCTGGATCAGCTTCGTGCGCAACCTCACCCGGGACGCCAGTGGCCTCGCCTTCGACGACGCCGGCGCCCCCACCGGTTACTTCTGGGTGCACCTCGCGCTCGCCGTCGTGTCCTTCGTACTCGGCACCCTGATCGGACTCATCGGTTTCCGCTCCCTGCGCGTCCTGCACCGTGAGAACGATCGCCCCTGAGGAGCTCCATGATCGCCCTGTTCCTGCTCGTCGTCATCGCGCTGTTCGGCAGCGTCCACTGGTATCTGTGGCGTCGCCTGGTGCGGGACGTCTCCGCGCCCGGCACCACCTGGCGGCGGGTGGGCACCGTCCTCGCCGTGGTGATGCCGATCCTGATGATCACGGCCCAGGTCGCGGGCAACATCGGTGTCCCGTTCGGTGTGGAACGGGTCCTCGCCTGGCCCGGCTACTACTGGTTCGTCATCATGCTCTACCTGCTCCTGCCGCTCCTGGCGGCGGAGCCGGTGCGCCCCCTCGCCCGGCGCGTCCTCGCCCGACGCGCCGCCCGGACCGCCACGCCGGCCGCCGTCGGCCCGGGTGAACCCGACGGGCTCCGGCCCGGGACCCCGGAGACCGTCGCCGGTGGGGGCGGGGACGGTCTCGTCGGCACCGCGTCCGCGGAGACCGGCGCCGGGGAGTCCGGCACGGGGCAGGGTGACACCACCCACCGCGGCGGGCGCACCGCCACCGCGCTGGCGGAGCACGAGCCGGGCGACGCCGGGGTCACCGACACCGACGCGCCCGGGAACCCGACCGACACCACCGGTCCGAGGGACCCGGGCCGCCGGCTCTTCGTCGCCCGCACGGTCGCCCTGGGCGCCGCCGCCATCGCCGCCGGCACCACCACCTACGGCACCCTGGCCGCGCGCCATCCGGTGATCAAGGAGGTCACCGTCCCGCTGCGCGGTCTGCCGCGTTCCGCCCACGGTTACCGGATCGCGGTGGTTAGCGACATCCACCTCGGGCCGATCCTCGGCGGCTCGCACTGCCGCCGCGTCGTGGAGGCGGTGAACAGCACCCAGCCCGACCTGGTGACCATCGTCGGCGACCTGGTCGACGCCGGCGTGGAGGATCTGCGCTCGGCCGCCGCCCCGCTCGCCGACCTCCGGTCCCGCGACGGCTCCTGGTACGTCACCGGGAACCACGAGTACTACGTGGGCGCCGAACAGTGGATCGACCACGTCCGCGAACTCGGCATCACTCCGCTGGAGAACGCGCGCGAGGAACTGCCCTGGTTCGACCTCGCCGGCGTCAACGACCTGGCCGGCGAGGACAGCGGTCAGGGGCCCGACCTGGAGGCGGCGCTCGCCGACCGCGACCCGCGACGCACCTCGGTGCTCATGGCCCACCAGCCGGTGTTCGTCCACGAGGCCGTGGAGCACAACGTGGACCTCCAGCTCTCCGGTCACACCCACGGCGGGCAGATGTGGCCCGGCACCCACCTCGCCGATCTGGCCAACCCGACCCTGGCCGGGCTGGAGCGGTACGGCGACACCCAGCTGTACGTCACGCGCGGCGCCGGTAGTTGGGGCCCGCCGGTGCGGGTGGGCGCCGAGCCGGACATCACGGTCGTCCGCCTCGCCTCCCCGGAGGCCTGAGCGACTCCGCCGCGACCCCGCCGGGCGCCGGACGCGACACCTCGCGCCCGGGGCCCGGCTTTCCCGTTCGCGGTGTCGGTCGGCGCCGGCGCCCCGACACCGCGAACCCGCCCGAGGGTCGGCGTCGTCCCACTTCGTGGACACCCCGATTCCCCCGCCGGCTCCCGGGGAAGGGGATTCGGGTGTGACGCGGGCCGGGGAAGCGGGGGAACCGCCGGGCGGGGGCCGATGGGGCGAAGAAGCACCGCCTTTCCGACGCCTGGGCCCATCGACCGGTATCCGGTGGCCCGGAGACTCCACGATGGTCCCGCGCCGATGTCACCCCGTCGCCCGATCACCCTCCCGGTCACCACTTTCTCCCCGAAACCGGGGAGAATCCCGACGATCCTCCTTCGGTCGTCCGCTTTCTCCCCGATATCTCCGCCAATCCTCCCCGGACTCCCGGAATCCGGCATTCCGCATGAAACCGGCGTGGGGTGATCCCGGTATGCCCCAACGACTCCCTGGGGTGTCCACCCGCCCCCGTTGGAGGGAAACCCGGACGTTCCACTCCCGGTCGGGCACAACCATTCGGGCCGCCCTGGTGTCCTTGGTAACGAGACGACAACGTCCGGAGGGGGAAAACGGGATCCCGACGGGCAGGAGAGACATCGACCACATTCCACGACCCCACCGGACATCGCCGGAGATCGCGCGGGATGCCCGACGACCCACCCGATCACCTGTGATGTCCACCTCATCGAGGAGTCACGACATGACGGAGTCCCTGACCTCCGACCTCGCCCCCGAGCCCGCCGAACCACCCGACCCACACCTCATCAGCGGTGTCGTCCGGGACTCCTTCGGCGTCGCCCTGCCCCGCGCCCTGGTGACCCTGGCGGCCGACGGGGGCAACGGTCGTCAGCTCGACAAGACCCGCAGCGCCACCGATGGGGCCTTCAGCATCAGGGCCCCGCACAGCGGTGAATACCTGCTCGCGGCCTTCTCCCCGCAACTCGGTGGGGAGAGCGTGCTGGTAACGCTGGACGGTCGACCGGTCACCGTGGAGTTCCGGATCGAGGTCCCCGGAACGGAGGGGCCGGTAGCCGACTGATCACGTCGCGAGTTGTGGCCGGTCCGTTGCCTCCCCGCCGGTGCGGGCTACATGCGCCTATGGTTGGCTGAGCGCGCGAGAGGTCTGTGGCTCGCGACGGATTCGAATTGAGAGAGGCGCGGCGGTAGTGCGAGCGATGGGGGCTAAAGGGGGCATAGGCATCGGCCTGGCCGTGCTGTTGGTGATCGGTGCCGTCGGCGGATGGCTGTTGTTCGCCTCCGGTGACGACCAGGAGGACCCGATCGTGGTGGGTGTGACGGACCGGGCCGACTCCCTGGATCCGGCCTACAGCTACGCCGCGGGGTCCTGGGATCTCTACGGCAACGTGTTCCAGAGCCTGCTCACCCTGAAGGCCGGTTCCGACACCCCGGTGCCCGACGCGGCCGAGAGCTGCGCGTTCACCGACAATGCCTTCCAGGTGTACCGCTGCACGCTGAGGGACGATCTGACCTTCAGCTCCGGTCGGGAGGTCACCGCGGAGGACGTGAAGTTCTCCGTCGACCGCATCCACGCGATGGTCCAGCGTGCCGCCGACGAGGCCGCGGACGACAGCATCCCGGACGAGGAGAAGTTCGTCTACACCGGTCCCGGCAGCCTCGTCAACGGCATCGAGGCCGTGCGGGTGGACGGACTGGACGTCATCTTCGAGCTCGGTGAGCCCGACGTGACCTTCCCCTACATCCTGGCCGGTGGCGCCGTCTCCATCGTGGACCGCGAGGAGTACGAGCTGGACACCCCGCGCGACGACGGCAAGGCCGTCGGCTCGGGCGTCTACACCCTCGAGGAGTTCCGGCTGATCAACGACGAGACCGGCGAGGCCGGTATCGCCGTTCTCCGGCCGAACCCGAACTACAAGGGTGTCAAGGAGGTCTCCTCCTACCCGGTGACCCTGAACTACTACACCGGTCCGGACACCCTCCAGGAGGCCTGGGAGGGCGAGGAGATCGATGTCATCGCCGGTCAGCTGAACCCCGCGGACATCCTCGCCATCGACCAGAACGACCCGGACATCCGCTACTCGGAGATCACCGGCTCGGCGATCCGCATGATCATAAACTCCGGCCAGGGCGACTCCCCGGCCGCCGAGACGCCGGTGCGCCGGGCGATCGCCACCCTCATCGACCGCGAGGCCATCGCCCGTCAGGTCCGACTGCAGACGGTGGAGTCCGCGTACTCGCTGGTCCCGGTCGGTGTCATCGGCCACGGCACCCCGTACTACGACCTGTACGGCCAGATGAGCCCCGCCGACGTGCGGGAGGAACTGGAGGGCGAGGGTTACACGCTGCCGATCGACCTGCACCTCGGCTTCGCCGGTCAGGTGCACGCCGAGGAGGTCGCCTTCATCGCGGAGACCCTGGGGGCCGACGGCATCTTCGACGTCGAGGTCACCGAGTTCGCCACGGTCGGTGAGGTTCTCGGCGCGGCGGCGAGCAACGACGTCGACTCCTACTTCGTCGGTTGGAACCCCGACTTCGCCGACCCGGACACCTACACCTCCGCGCTGCTGATGGAGGACTCGGTGCTGGGCCACGGCTGGGGCACCCCGGAGATCGACGAGCTGATCGCCGACACCCGCAGCCAGCCGCAGCGGGCCAACACCATGGACACCTTCCGCGAGATCCACGCGCTCGCGGCCGAGGAAGCGGTGGTCGTCCCGATCTGGCAGAACCGCAACTTCACCGTGAGCCTTCGCGAGATCACCGGTATCCAGCAGCTCCGCGACGCGGGCGGCATCTTCCGCCTGTGGGAGCTGGGCCGGATCTGATCCGGTCCGCGCCCCTCGCGCACCACGGCACGCACGGCCCGGCCCCGGCGGAATCCTCCGCCGGGGCCGGGCCGTTTCGGTGTCCGGAGCCGCCGGGGCGAAGAGACTCACGCCAACATCAGTCACATCGGCGAAACCAACATTTTTGTTGGTCCACCGAGCGTGAGTCTGCCGAGCGTGAGTCTGCCGGGTGGGAGTCTGCCGGGTGGGAGGGAGCGGGGCGTGGATCATTTCATCGGGCGTGACGAGGAACTGGGCCGACTGACCCGTCTTCTGCGGAAGGTCGAGAACGGCGGACGCGGTGGCCCGGGCCGGGGTCGCGGTGGAGGGCGTCACCGCCGTCGGCCCCGCAGACCTGCTCACCGCCTGGCGGTGAGCGACCCCGGCCCGGCCCCGGCCCTCCCCGGCCCCGCCCGGACCGGTCAGAACACCTTGCCGGGGTTGAGGATGTTCAGCGGGTCGAAGGCCGCCTTGATCCCCCGGTGCAGCTCCATCGCCACCGGCCCCAGCTCCCGCGCCAGCCACTCCTTCTTCAGCACGCCCACCCCGTGCTCACCGGTGATCGTGCCGCCCAACTCCAGCCCCAGCGCCATGATCGCGTCGAAGGAGGCCCGGGCACGGGCCGACTCCTCCGGGTCGCGGGCGTCGAAGCACACCGTCGGGTGGGTGTTGCCGTCCCCGGCGTGCGCGACGACCCCGATCGTCAGCTCGTACTCCGCGGCGATCCGCTCCACCCCGGCGATGAACGCCCCCAACTCCGAGCGCCCCACGCACACGTCGTCGATCATCGTCACGCCCTTGACCGCCTCCAGCGCCGGCAACGCCGTGCGCCGGGCGGCCAACAGCATCTCCGACTCCGCCGCGTCCTCCGCCGGCACCACCGAAGAGGCACCCGCCTCCTCGCAGAGCACCCCCACCCGGGCCAGATCGGCGGCCGGATCGGGGGTGTCGAAGGCCGCCAGGAGCAGCGCCCCGGTCGTCTCCGGCAGCCCCATCCGGGTCATCGCGTTGACCGCGCGCAGCGTCGTGCGGTCCATCAGCTCCAGCATCGACGGGGTGTGACCGTCGGCCATGATCCGGCACACCGCCTCGCCGGCCGCCGCCGTGGAGTCGAACTCGGCCGCCAGCACCAACCGCGGCGGAGGCACCGGGCGCAACGCCAGCGTCGCCCCGACCACCACGCCCAGGCTCCCCTCGGAACCGACGAACAGACGGGTCAGGTCGTACCCGGCGACCCCCTTGGCGGTGCGCCGACCGGTGCGCAGTAGCCGCCCGTCGGCGAGTACCACCTCCAGGCCGAGCACGTACTCGGCCGTCACCCCGTACTTCACGCAGCACAGTCCCCCGGAGCCGGTACCGATGTTCCCGCCGATCGTGCACTGCTCCCAGCTGGAGGGATCCGGCGGGTAACACAGCCCGTGCGCGGCCACCGCCTTGCCCAGATCCGCGTTGACCACACCCGGCTCGACCACCGCGATCCGGTTCACCGGGTCGATCTCCAGGATCCGGTCCATCCGTACCAGGGAGAGCACCACGCAGCCGTCGGTGGCGTTCGCCGCCCCCGACAACCCCGTGCGGGCGCCCTGCGGCACCACCGGCACCCGCAGGTCGTGCGCCACCCGCAACACGTGTCGCACCTCCTCGGTGGTGCGGGGCAACACCACGGCGGCGGGGGCGCCTGCGGGGCAGAAGCTCGCCATGTCGTGCGCGTAGGAGGCGGTGACGTCGTCGTCCACGAGGACCGCCCCGTCGGGCAGACCCTCCCGCAGCCGGGAAACGAGGGTGCTCATACCCGATAGCCTGCCACCGCCGGGGCGGCGGGAACCGGCCGGGACGCGTCGGGTGGTGCCGCGTGCGGTGGATCGGACCCCGGCGGGCCGGGTCGGGTCGCGGCGGCCCTTTGCCGGCGGCGCGGTGGTCGGGTGGCGCGGTGGTCGGGTGGCGCGGTGGTCGGGTGGTCCCCATCGGTGCCCCCGCACCCCTTCCGGCACGGGCCGGGAAGCCGGATGATCACGGAACGAACGAACCCGACCGTCACCCGGCCCGGAGGATACCGGGCCGGGTGACGGGGGACGCGGAGGAGTGGCGCCATGCGATGGCGACGGGCCTGGATACCGGCCACGGCGACCCCGACCGCCCTGGCGGCGATGCTCTGGATCCTGTGCTCGCCGAGAGTGCACGCCCGGCTGCTGGCCCTGGCGGAGGGCGTGCGGGAACACCCCTTCCCGCTGGTCTCCACGGCCGGCCCCGGCGTGGTGGAGAACTGGGTGCGCGCCTGGCTGACCCGCCCGCCCCGCTCCGGCCCGGAAGTCGGGTCGTCATCGGGTGGCGGCCCCTGGCGGGAGGAGGTACCGGCCCCGCTCGTCCACGACGTCTGGCAGCCGGCGGCCCAATGGCTTCAGGTCGGTGTCCTGCTCGCGCTCTGCGCGGTGGGGGTGCTGTGGACGGTCCGCCGCTTCCCGCCCGGCCGCGCCTCCCACCGGGTGCTCATCCCGCTCTGCGTGTGGGCCTGGACCACCGCGTCGGCGGCCGTCGCGATCCCCGCCGGACACCTGTTGCGCGCGCTGCCCCGGGGCCACTTCTCCCGGCGGGAACTGATCGGCTCCGCCATGACCGAGGGCCTCCCGCTGATCGCCCTGTTGGCGGTACCGACCGCGTTGGTGGCCCTGGCTGCGGCCGGGTTCGCCCGGAGCCTGCCCCGACTCACCCCGCCCCGACCCGAACCCGCCCTCCCCGCTCCGCCCACTCCGGAGGCCGCCCTGACGGCCGGGCTCGCCGGCGGGGTCGTGACCGGCGCGCTGCTCCTGTTCACCCTGGCACCGCTGTGGGAACGCCTGCTCCTCGACACCCCCCTGCACCGGCTCCCGGCCGCCATCACACGCTGGCTGCTGCCGGTGGCGGGATCGGCGGAGGCGTCGGAGGGGGTGCGGCTGTACGGGTCGGGTGTGCGGGCGGTGGTCCCGGCCACGATCGTCGTCGTCGCCGGACTGGTGGTCGCCGCCCGGCTCTCACGCGGCCGGTCCCCGCTGGACCTCGGCGTCCTCGGCGTGGTCACGGCCGTCTGCGCGACCACCCTCGCCTTCCCCATCCTGTGGATCACCCGCCCTCCCCGGGACCTGGCGTTGTCGCTGGACCACGCCTACCACCACCTGCCGGGGATGCTCACCGCCGGTTTCCTCTCCGGACTGGTCACCGCCCTGGTGCTGCGCCGGGTCGAACGCGGCGGGGGCGCCGGCGGGGTCGGATCTGCCGGGAACCGGGCGTCGGTCGGCGGGTCCTGAACCCTCGGAAGGCCGCCGGAGGCGCTCCGCACCGGCGGTGTTGCGGGGGACTTCACCTTCCGCCGGCCGTCCGTTCACCCCGGGTGCGCCGCCGGCCGACACGATCGCCTCCCATGAACAGCCGTACCGAACGCCCCCGTCGCCCCCGCCCCGCCGGCCGTACCGTGCCGCGCACCGGCGTCCTCCTCGTCGGCGCCCTCGCCCTGGGGGCCGGCCTGCTCGCCCCCTCCGTCGCGGGCGCCGCCCCGAAGCCGGGCCCGAAGCCCGCCCCGGAGGCCCCCGGTGCCGGCGACCTCGATCTGAGCCTCATCGGCCGGTACGACAGCGGCGTGTACGGCGAGTCCGCCGCCGAGATCACCGCCTGGGACCCGGACACCGAGCGCCTGTTCGTGGTCAGCGCGGTCGCCGGCACGGTGGACGTCCTGGACCTCTCCGACCCCACCGACCCCCGGAAGGTCGGCGAGCTGGACACCCCCGGCGCCAACAGCGTCGCCGTGCACGACGGCCTGATCGCCGTCGCCCGCGAGGCATCCCCGAAGACCGCCCCCGGCACGGTCGCCTTCTTCCGCGCCTCCGACCTGCGACCCATCCGCGAGGTGACCGTCGGCGCCCTGCCCGACGCCCTGACCTTCACCCCCGACGGCAAGCGGGTCGTCGTCGCCAACGAGGGCGAGCCCGACTCCTACTGCGCCGACGGCGTGGACCCCGAGGGCACGATCAGCGTCATCACCATCCCGAACGGCACCCGCACCACCACCCTCAACGGCGTGCGCGTCGCCACCGCCGACTTCCGCGCCTGGAACGGCCGCGAGGACGAACTGCGCGCCGCCGGCGTCCGGATCCTCGGCCCCGGCGCCTCCGCCGCCCGCGACCTGGAGCCCGAGTACGTCGCGGTCTCCGAGGACTCGAAGACCGCGTGGGTCACTCTCCAGGAGAACAACGCGATCGCCGTCGTCCACCTGCCGAGCGCCCGGGTCACCGACGTCGTGCCGCTGGGCCTCAAGGACCACTCGCTGCCCGGCAACGGTCTGGACGCCTCCGACCGCGACAACGCGATCAACATCACCGGGTGGCCGGTCATGGGCATGTACCAGCCGGACTCCATCGCCGCCTTCACCGCCCCGGACGCCGGTGGGAAGCCGGGCAGGGGCGGTAAGCCGGGCAAGGCCGGGAAGGGCGAGGAGTTCCTGGTCATCGCCAACGAGGGCGACGCCCGCGACTGGGGCTGCTACGCGGAGGAGGTCCGGGTCAACGCCCTGATCCTGTCGCCCGAGGTGTTCCCGAACGCCGCCGAGCTGCGGAACAACGCCAACCTCGGCCGGTTGACCGTATCGGTGGAGTCCCCGCGTGACGAGCAGGGGCGTGCCACCGAACTGCACGTCTTCGGCGGCCGGTCCGTCTCCGTGCTGGACTCCGAGGGCCGGATGGTCTGGGACTCCGGCGACCACCTGGAGCGACTGACAGCCGAGCTGTTCCCGGAGGACTTCAACGCCAACAACAGCGCGAACGGCTCCTTCGACAGCCGCAGCGACAACAAGGGCCCCGAGCCCGAGGGCGTGGTCGTCGGCACCGTGAACGACACCCCGTACGCCTTCGTCGGCCTGGAGCGGATCGGCGGAGTGGTGGTCTACGACCTCACCGACCCGCGCGCCCCGCGCCCGGCCGGGTACGTCAACAGCCGGGACTTCTCCGGCGACGCCGAGACCGGTACCGCCGGTGACCTGGGGCCGGAAGGGCTGGCCTTCATCCCGGCCGGGGAGAGCCCGAACGGTCGCCCGCTGCTGGTCGTCGCCCACGAGGTCAGCGGCACCACGGCGGTCTACGAGATCTCCTGACACCCCCGGACCACGCGCCCCGGGCCCGGCGGATTCCCCGCCGGGGCCGGGGCGCGTCCGTGGGCGGGGTGGCCGAGCCCCTTGGTCGCCTCTCAACGACACAGACCTACAGAAAAACTTTAGTTTCGTGCTCCGGTGATGCAGGAAACTAAAAGAAAACTGGAGGAAGCGGCTGTCGGGTGACTCCGTGCTCGGAGATGACACCGTTCATATGGAAATCATTCCAGTCCTACCACGCACCACACCACCTTCCCGCCGGTGGGTGGCCGGAAGTACCCCCACTCCTTGGAAACTGCCTCCACGATGAACAGCCCTCGGCCGTTCTCCGCTCTGGGACCCACGAGCCCTGTGCGGATCGGAGGTTGGGGGAAGCCGTCCGCCACCTCGATTACCACCTTGCCGGGGGAGTGGGTCAATGTCAGCGAGATGCGTGTCAACGGAGCGTTCGGCGTCCCCTCGGCAATACGTACCGCGTTGGTGACCAGCTCGCTGACGCACAGTTCGACCGTGTCGATTCGCTCCGCCACCAGGCCCCGGGAGCCGAGGAGGCTGCGGCAATGGCGACGGGCCCATGTCGCGGCGTCGCGTTGACCGGCCAGCTCCAACCGGCTGACCAGTCGTTCACCATTCACGGCCGGTCTCCCGGCTCTCCGGGACGGTCTTCTCGAGCGGCTCGATCAACCGAACCGGGCCATCGATCTCGCGTTCCCTGTCCGCGCCGGACAACAGAGACGTGTTCGCAGGGGTTTCGACGTGAAGGTGGTTGCATGGTCTCGGCTCCTCACCCCGTTCGCTGGACAAGTGGGGGAACGGGGTTACCGAGCCTGATGACTTCTGTCACCGGCGCCAACCACGGCCATGTATAAGCCGGTATACGTCCGTTGTATTGCCACCCGCCTTCCCCGTCCGGCAATACGCTGGCACGCACAAGTTGGCATGACAGGGTGGGAGCATCAACGGTATGGCACCACAACAACCGGTTCGCCACTGCCCGTGCGGTACCCGGCTGGCCAGGGACAACGCCGGAAACAAGTGCGGGGCCTGTACTCGACGGGAGCGATCTTCGGCAGGGCAACCACCGAACCCTCCCGCCGAGTTCTGGCGGCACTCGCGGATGCGTGACGCCTTGGAGGAGTGGCACTTCGGAAAGGTGTTCCACGCCTACCGCACTCATCCGTACCACCCGCGCCCCATCCCCCAGGGGGCCGTCGCCGACTGGCTGGGCCTGACCCAGGCCCAGCTCAGCCGTATCGAGAACGGAGCGGCTCCGCAAGACCTCTCCAAACTCATGAGCTGGGCGCATATCCTCGCCGTTCCGGCGGATCTACTCTGGTTCAAGCTGCCGGGAAGCGATCACCGGTACACCGCTCCTGTTTCGAATCAGTCGAGTGAGAGCGAGCGGCGGAAGGCCGAGCCGTCATGCCGAACCCGGGCATCCGCGCCGCCTCCCATCACGACCGACGGTCATCCCCTCCCCGAAGCGATTCACCTCGACAGATCGGACGATCTGTCGATGCCCCGAGGCGACGGTTTCGCCAGTACAGGACACGAGGCCATGAGTCCACTCCACCGCAGAACATTGCTCGGAGGCATTGCCGCCACCGCTCTGCCCGTCCCGGGCCCGGAAGGAATCCGGCGCTTTGTAGCCGTCCCGGAGAATTCCCGCCACTGTTTCGAGGGGTCGGCCTTCGACTACTTTCGTATTCAACTGGAGAGCGCCAAACGCGACGACGGGTCCCTCGGGCCGGGAAGGACATTGCCGGTTGTCCTCGGACTGCTCCGCTCCATCGAACAGCACGCACGCGACGTTGGGTCGAGTGATCGCCGCGAGCTGTTGTCGGTCGGCGCCGACGGCGCCGAGTTCGCCGGCTGGCTGTACCGCGACATCCATCAGCCCGCTCGGGCCGGGTTCTGGTACGACCGGGCCATGGAGTGGGCGCAGGAGGCCGACAACGCCGCCATGCAGGGCTACGTCCTGCTCAAGAAGTCCCAGATGGCCTATGACGACCGTGACGCGCTGCGAGTGCTCGGCCTGGCCCGGGCGGCTCGTCACGAGCGGTGGCGACTACCGCAGCGTGTCCGTGCGGAGGTCACCCAGCAGGAAGCTCTCGGACTGGCCATGACCGGTGAATCCCCGGACGCCGTCAAGCGGAAGTTGGACGAATCGCGCAGCTTGCTGATCACCGTGTCGGATGACGATCCGAACCCGCTCGGGGCCTACTTCACCGAGGACACCTTGATGCTCCGCAACGCCGTCGCGTACACCGAGGTGGGAAAGCCGGGCATGGCCGTGCGGTTGTTCGGGGAGACGATCGCCTCCGGTGCCCTGTCACCCCGGGACACCGGGTTCTTCAACGCCCGGAGAGCGGTCGCCATGGCGCTCTGCGGCGAGCCGGATGAGGCCGCCGAGCTGGGCCGGGTGTCCGCCGAAGTGGCCCACACCATGAAGTCCGAGCGAACGCTGTGCGTCCTCGCCGACGCCCTGCGCACCCTTGGTCGGTGGAGCGGCCGGCCTGCGGTACGGGATTTCCGCGAGGCTCTGCGTGCTTCGTGACGGGTGTGAAGGGTGATTTTCGGGACCGGGGTATTCGGTGGGAGGCCGGGCTGCGGACAACGGGCTCGCTTCCGGTCGGGACGCCCACCTCCGGCGCCCGGTGATCGAGGAAGGAGGAAAGGCGTCACCCTTCTCCCGGTTGGGTCACCCAATCCGCCACCGTTCGGATCACGAACGCCTGCCACTCCCGACTTCGCGGGTCGAGGTATCGCGGGTCGTCGTGGGCGGCGAAGCCGTGCTGGGCACCCTCGATCTCGACCAGTTGGCACGGAGCCCGGAACCGGGAGACGGCCGACTTGGAACTCTCGAACGGCACGAGTGTGTCTCCGGTGCCGTGCACGATGAGCGTCGGTGCCTCGACATCGCCCAGCGCCTCATGGGGGCGTAGCCAGAAGACCTCGTTGAAGATGGGGCGCCCGTGCCTGAGTGTCGGTGTGAACTGGATGAAGCCTTCCGAGGCCAACTTCCGGGCGGCCTCTTCCTCCAACCGGTCGTTATCCCAGAACGGCCGGCTGTCGATGGTCCGCTTCTTGTAGTCCAGTTGGGGGTTGAGGAGCACCAGGCGCGAGACCTTGTCGGGACACCGGGCGGCGTAGTAGGCGCAGATTCCACCGCCGAAGCTGGCCCCGAGCAAGGTGACTTCCCCGACCCCGGTCACCTCCCGGGTGTACTCCAGCGCGACCCGGATGTCGTTGAGGATGGCGGACAGGGTCAGGTCCTCCTGACGCCCTTCACTCCGTCCGTGCCCCCGAAGGTCGAAGCGCAACGAAGCCGCGCCGGCCTCGCGCAACCCGACCGCCAACCGAGTGAAGAAGCCCCCTTCCTCCCGGGTGACACCTCCGCCGTGGACGAGCACCACCGCCCGATGAGTTGGTCGTTCCGGAATGACCAGGGTGCCCGCCAGGTGAAGACCGTCGAGGGTCCGAACGCTCACGTCAGTCGTCGGCATGGGGCAAGGGTAGGGACTGCGGAGCGTCCGCGTACGGATGACTCCACGATGTTTCCCGGGAGAGCCCCACGCGTCCTTCGGGAGGGGTGCCTTCTCCGGTTCCGCCGCGCTGCTCGTGGGGGTCGGCGGTAAGCGGTCAGACCGGACGTATGGAATCGGGCCGTGTCCGTTCGACCGGGTGATCGCGGAGGTGCCCGGTGGGCGGTTCACCGGGCGGCGGAAAACCGCCGGGCGGTGGGGCGGCGGCCTTTGTAAAGAACCGGGGGAAAGAACCCTCCCACCCACCCTCCCCCAAGGCTTTCACCCGTTCGGGTGAGCTGAATTGGAAACCGGTTCCGGTGGGGATATGGTCGCGGCGAACGGGGGATATCCACCCCGGAAAACAACCGCACAAAGCTTCGGCCCCCGTACGGGACTGGCATCCCGCCGAGGGCCTAACCGATCAGGAAGCAGGACCCTTCCCAATGGCTGTAGCCCAGATTAGCGTGCCCGGATGCGGGTTGCTGCACATCCGCGTCAAGCAGACCAAGAACTTCACGATTCTACCGAATCCGCTCGTTCAGCGACCCGGAAGTGCCACGGCCTGCGGCATCGCTTCCTATTTGTTTTCGCTGAAGGACGGCACGCTGATCAGTATTGATCGGTTGTGCGAACACTTCGACGAGGGTCGCACCCGGATCCGGCGAGGGCTCGCCGAGTTGGAGCGGGACGGCTGGATCGAGCGCCGCCCCGAGCGCGCCCCCGACGGCACCATCCGCACCCGTACCGTCCTGCACGACGTGCCGAGGAAGCCGGGCGGCCCGGATGGTCCCGGGGAACCGGCCGACCGCTCGCCCAAGACCGCCGTGGCGGCCGAGCGAGCCGCCCTGCCCGGCGTCGGCGAGCACCCGCTCTCCCCGGTGTCCCCGCCCCACCGACGCCGTCCGCCGGGCGTCCTCTCCCTCGCGGCCGGCCCGTTCGCCGCACCGGCGGTCACGGTGTCCGGAGCGCCCGGCGCGCCATCTCCGGCCGTGCCGGGGCCCCTCGCCACCTCCAGGGCCTTCGCACCCGGTCGGTTCCCCGGACAGCCGTCCGTCATCTCGGGACCCGCGACCGCCGTCCCGGCCCGGGCCGGGACGTTCCTCGCACCCGTCCCCACCCCCGACCCGGGGGCTTCCACGAGCGTCGTCGCACCGCCGGTGCCGGTGCCGGCTCCGGTGCCCCGGCCGCGTCCGCCGATGGCCGACCTCCGAGAAACCGGGGGCTCCACCCCGGCACCCGCCCCCGACGGCCGATCGGCGGCGCTCCTGGCCGGGCTGCGGCGGCACGACCCCCGGCTGTGCCTCTCCGTCGCCGAGGCGAGCGCCCTCGCCCCCGCCGTGGACCGCTGGTTCGGCGTCGACGCGACGCCCGAGGAGATCGTGCGCGCCCTCACCACGAACCTCCCGGTGGCCTTCGTCTCCCGCCCGGCCCGGCTCCTGGAGCACCGCCTGCGCGCCCACCTCCCCGCCCCGCGCCCGGGGCCACCCTCCGATTCCGCGCCCCCTGCCTCCCCGCCGCCGCTGCGGACCTGCGTCGACTGCGACAGGGTCGCCTTCCGCAGCACCACCCGCACCCACTGCACCACCTGCGCCCCGGATCAGCTTCCTACTCGCAGGCCGCACAGCTGCGAATCGGGACGGCCGGGCCGGGCCCCGTGGGCCGCCGCCGTCCTCGGCGCGTCCGCCCCAAAGGCCCCGGCGTCGTGAGAGGGGAAAGCCGGATGACGGGGAGCACGGCGGTGGCCCACGGCCCCCACCGGCGGACCCGGGCGAATGTCCGAACCCGTTGATAACGTGCCGCATCCGATGGGGAAGATCATGAAAGGGCGGCAGCCGTGCGGGAAGTGACGTGTCATGGGATCGACGAGGAGCGCGTGGCCCGGGCGCTCGACGACATCGCCTCACGGACGTGGAGGTGGTGGCACCAAATGAGCCACGACGGCCCGTCCCCGGAGAGGTTCGGGGAGATGCGCGATGAACTCCTCGACCACGTCGCCGCCCGGGTCGCGGAGGATCCCGCGCTCGACGAGTCGTCGCGCTCGGCGTTGCGGACGGCCGCCGAGTGCTCCCTGGGCGCGTTGAGCATCGGTTGCTTCCCCAACGGCGACCAGGAGATCCCCCTGCCGCTCATCGATGAGGGGTTCAGCAGCGCGGACATGGCCTTCCAGGACCTCGTCCGGCACGCGCCCACGGCGGAGACGTGGGTCGACACCTTCGCGATATGCCTGGTCAGCGGCCTGGTGTGGGAATGGAAAAGAGTGATCGGGTTGTTGCTGCGAGAGGATTTCGCGCCCGCCATCCGCGACGGGGTGCCGTACTCGAGGTGGGACTCCACGTCGAATCCGGCGGACCTCGCCGCGATGGACGCGTTGTGCGGCTACCTGAGCCGGGCGAGCGGTCACCTGCCCTCGGATTGGCCCGTCGTCACCCTGCGCAAGCCGGACGCCGAGGAACGAGCCGAGGCCGCCCGGCGACTGGACGCGACCGGTCCCCTGTCGCCCGACCATCGCCTCCTTCGCGTTCTCCTCGACGACGATCCACATGCCTTCGAGCGGGCTCTCGAGGCTCGGCTCATCGAGTACCGGGAGAGCGTGGGGCCCGACCCCGCCCCCCGAACCCTGTTGCCGCTCGGTGTCCTCGCCCCGGTCGCGCTCGCGATCCAGGCGCACGGGTGGAGCCCGGGGGTCCGCTCGGACTACCTGCCGCCCGGCATGCCGGGCTCCCCGGACGCACTGCGGCGAGCGGCGGACTCCGACGGGCGGAACGCCGGATAAGCCGGGTCGGCCGGGCCACCGGGGAGCCCTCCGATTCCCCGGGGGGCGATGGGGCCGCTCCCCGGGGAACCGCAGGGAACCACTGCGGGACAGGGGATGGGATGGGGCGGCGGAGGGGTGTGGTTACCGGCGATCGTCGGTGGAGGGACGTTGACGCTCCTGCTTTTCGTGATGGGGATGGCGGAGAGCCCGGTTCAGGGCGGCTTCATCGTGAACCCGTGGGGGGAGCGGTTCCACTCCTGGACGCTCGCCCGGGGCCGGGTCCCGTGGCCCCGCGTGGCGATGGTCGAACCCCTCCCTGGCCACCCCTTGCTCCCCGTGTGGGCGCGGGGCCTCCGGTACGCGGTGCTGTTCACGGTGACGGTGGCCCTCGCCCGGGCCACCGTCCGATCGCTGCCGGGGTCGGGGTCCTGACACGGCCGTCGCCGGCCGGCCGCCGCGCTCGTGTTCCGGGTGGCGGCCGCCGCCGGGGCCGTGGTGGCCGTGACGGTGGTGATCACGACGATCGTCGGGGATTCGGCCCTGCTTCGGCCGATGCCCTGACCCCATCTGCTCGCACGCTCGCTGGATGCGGCCACACCGCCGGTGGCGATCCTCGCTCTGCCCGTGGCGGTCGTCCTCGCGACGGTGGTGGTGCGCCGCTCCGCCGGACGGCGGGAAACGGGACACCGGCGACTCAGCCGAGGCCGGAGGTGAACTTGTGCAGCGAGGCCGCCAAGGTGGTGTCCAGTACGGCTTCCACGTTCTCCCAGTGGGTTTCGGGGGTGTCCGTGTAGATCCAGGTGACCGTCTCGGTGGGGGTCGAGACGACGACGGTGTCAGCTTCCTGGTGGGGACTCTGACAGGTGGCGTCCCCGCCCAGGCTCTCGGCGTACACCGTCAACGCGAGTACACCCGTCTCGCCTTGTCCCACCTTCTGCAGGAAGACCAGATAACGCAGTTCCTGCCCCAGCGCCACGAGACGGAGCCTCGTCCACCAGGCTCCGTCGTGGAGGTTCGTGAAGAAGTCAACGCTCCGGGCCGCCCGGATCATCTGCCACCGCCAGTACCGGGCACGTTCGTCCGGAGGGGCGGCGCTCTTGACGGAGGCGAAGGACTGCGGGTCGATGCCGTCCTTCAACATGGTGTCGAACTGACGGGCCATGTCGCCGAGCCACGTCTCGATCTTCTCCTGGACCGACCCGGCCAGGTCGGCAACCCGACGTGCCCGCTCCATGGCCCCGGTTTCCGATTGCAGACCCCGTAGGCGCTCGATGCCCGCTCCGAGAACGGCTAGGGCCCCTTCGGCGGCGGCCATGGTCTCGGCGCCGGTGAGGGGCCGTTCCAGTTCGCTGCGCAGGGCGACGATCTCCAACTCCGCGAAGAACCGGATCAGCGGACGGAGGTCCCCCTCATTGGCGCGGTCCAGGCAGGTGAGGTAGCGATCCCGTTCACGGCGGTCCACCACCAAGGGGGCCATGTCGCACTTCAACAGACCCAGCAGGGTCAGGCAACGGGCGACCCGACCGTTCCCGTCCTCGAAGGGGTGAATGCGCACGAAACGGTGATGCAACCAGGCCGCCCGCACCAGGGGATCGACACCCTCCATGGACCGGTGGAGTTCCACCAGGGTGTCCATTTGGGCGGCGACGTGCTCCGGCGGGGTGTACTCCAGTCGGGATCCGTCCGAGCGGGTGACGTGGTTCGGTTGGGTCTTCCACTCACCGTGGTGGAGCGTGGCCCGGAAGACGATGCCGTTCGGCCCGGTGGCGGTATAGGTGGGTTGAAGCCGGGTCAATGCGACGTGTAGTTCGCGAATGAGGGAGATGGACACCTCGCGGCCCTGACGGGCGGCTTCGCACAGGAATTCCAGGGCGTCGTACTGCGACCGGATGATGTCGAGAACATCCTCCGACACGCTCCCGTCCGAGCCCCGAGCCACGGCGTCCGCCGTCAGCCCCTCGGCGACCAGTGCCTCGGTGACGCCCCAATCGACGTCGTAGAGGCGCTCGATGATTCCCGTTTCCACCGCATGACGCCGCAGGGAACGACGACGGGCCTCGCGAAAGGCGGCGTCGTTGATGCTCACCACCGCTTTCCACGCGCGTTGCAGGGAACGCACCGAATCGAGGACGGAGGTGAGATCACCGTTGAGGCGCGGGAGGGGATCAACATCCGCCCACGGCATATCGGACATCGGCACGTCAACAGCGTAGCCGTACCCGGCGAACACTTTTCACCGTTACCGGTCGGTACGCCCCCCGAACGGCCGGAGGGCCGGGCCGCGCGGGTGCGCGGGCCGGCCCTCCGGTGGGGGTGCTCCCCGAAAGCGGATCAGAAGCGGCGGGTGATGATCGCCCGCTTGACCTCCTGGATCGCCTTGGTGACCTCGATGCCGCGCGGGCAGGCCTCCGTGCAGTTGAAGGTGGTGCGGCAACGCCACACGCCTTCCTTCTCGTTGAGGATCTCCAACCGCTGCTCCCCGCCCTCGTCGCGCGAGTCGAAGATGAAGCGGTGGGCGTTGACGATCGCCGCCGGGCCGAAGTACTGGCCGTCGTTCCAGAACACCGGGCACGAGGAGGTGCACGCGGCGCACAGGATGCACTTGGTGGTGTCGTCGAACCGCTCGCGGTCCTCGGAGGACTGCCGGCGCTCGCGCGTCGGCTCGTTGCCGCTGGTGATCAGGAACGGCATCACGTCGCGGTAGGCCTGGAAGAACGGCTCCATGTCCACCACGAGGTCCTTGAGGACCGTCAGGCCCTTGATCGGCTCCACCGTGATCGGCTTGGCCGGGTTCAGGTCCTTGATCAGCGTCTTGCACGCCAGCCGGTTGCGGCCGTTGATGCGCATCGCGTCGGAGCCGCAGATGCCGTGCGCGCAGGAGCGCCGGAAGGTGAGGGTGCCGTCCTCCTCCCACTTGATCTGGTGGAGGGCGTCCAGGACCCGTTCCTTGGGATCGATGTCGATCCGGAAGTCCTGCCACGTGACCTCGGCCGAGACCTCGGGGTTGAAGCGGCGCAGGCGGAAGGTGACGGAGATCTTCTGGAAGGCGGCCGAACCCCCGTCGGGGGCGCCGGTCGCCTCCTTCTCCACGGTCGCGGTGCTCATCAGTACTTGCGCTCCATCGGCTGGTAGCGGGTCTGGACGACCGGCTTGTAGTCCAGCCGGATCGATTCGTTGCCCTCGGAGTCCACCTCGCGGTACGCCATGGTGTGCCGCATGAAGTTGACGTCGTCCCGGTCGGGGTGGTCCTCACGGTAGTGGCCGCCGCGCGACTCCTTGCGGGCCAGCGCGGAGACGACCAGCACCTCCGCCAGCTCGAGCAGGTTGCCCAGCTCCAGGGCCTCCAGCAGGTCGGTGTTGAAGCGCCGGCCCTTGTCCTGCACCGACACGTTCTTGTACCGGGCGCGCAGCTCGACGATGTCCTCGCGGGCCTGCTTGAGGGTCTGCTCGGTGCGGAACACCATGGCGTTCCGGTCCATCGTCTCCTGGAGTTCGCGGCGGATCGCCGCCACGCTCTCGCCGCCGGCGGCGTCCCGCATCCGGGAGACCTCGTCGGCGACGAACCTCTCCGGGGCCTCCGGCAGTTCGACGAAGTCGGCGGTCGCCGCGTACTCGGCGGCGGCGATGCCGGCCCGGCGGCCGAAGACGTTGATGTCGAGCAGGGAGTTGGTGCCCAGGCGGTTGGCGCCGTGCACCGACACGCACGCGACCTCGCCGGCGGCGTACAGGCCGGGGACGATGTCGGTGTTGTTGATCAGCACCTCGCCCTTGACGTTGGTCGGGATGCCGCCCATGGCGTAGTGCGCGGTGGGCTGGATCGGGATCGGGTCCGTGTAGGGCTCGATGCCGAGGTAGGTGCGCGCGAACTCGGTGATGTCCGGGAGCTTGGCGTCCAGCTGCTCCGGCGGCAGGTGGGTCAGGTCCAGGTACACGTGGTCGGCGTCGGGGCCGCAGCCGCGACCCTCGCGGATCTCGGTGTAGATGGACCGGGAGACCATGTCGCGCGGGGCGAGGTCCTTGATGGTCGGCGCGTAGCGCTCCATGAAGCGCTCGCCGTCCTTGTTGCGGAGGATGCCGCCCTCGCCGCGGGCGCCCTCGGTGAGGAGGATGCCCATCTTCCAGATGCCGGTCGGGTGGAACTGGAAGAACTCCATGTCCTCCAGCGGCAGCCCGCGGCGGAACGCGGCGGCCTGGCCGTCACCGGTGAGGGTGTGGGCGTTGGAGGACACCTTGTAGAACTTGCCGGTGCCGCCGGAGGCGAAGACGATCGCCTTGGCCTGGAAGACGTGCAGCTCGCCGGTGGCCAGCTCCAACGCGACCACGCCGGCGGCCCTCTTGACCCCGTCGACCTCGTTGAGCAGCAGGTCCAGGACGTAGAACTCGTTGTAGAACTCCACGCCCTCCTTGACGCAGTTCTGGTACAGCGTCTGGAGGATCATGTGACCGGTGCGGTCCGCGGCGTAGCAGGAGCGGCGCACGGCCGCCTCGCCGTGGTTGCGGGTGTGGCCGCCGAAGCGGCGCTGGTCGATGGTGCCCTCGGGGGTCCGGTTGAAGGGCAGGCCCATCTTCTCCAGGTCGAGGACGGAGTCGATGGCCTCCTTGGCCAGGATCTCCGCGGCGTCCTGGTCGACCAGGTAGTCACCGCCCTTGACGGTGTCGAAGGTGTGCCACTCCCAGTTGTCCTCCTCGACGTTGGCCAGGGCGGCGGCCATGCCGCCCTGTGCCGCGCCGGTGTGGGAACGGGTGGGGTAGAGCTTGGTCAGCACGGCCGTGCGGCTGCGCTTGGTGGCCTCGATGGCCGCCCGCATCCCGGCGCCGCCGGCGCCGACGATGACGGTGTCGTACTTGTGTGTCTGCATGAGTCTCGTCAGCCCCGGTGCGTCAGCGGATGTTCGGGTCGAAGGTGAAGATCACCAGCGTGCCCAGGAGGATGGTGAAGACGGTCGCCGTGTAGAGCAGCATCTTCAGCCAGAAGCGGGTGTTGTCCCGCTGGGCGTAGTCGTTGATGATCGTCCGCAGCCCGTTGGCTCCGTGCAGCATGGCCAGCCACAGCATCAGCAGGTCCCAGACCTGCCAGAACGGGGAGGCCCAGCGGCCGGCGACGAACGCGAAGCTGACCTTGCTCACGCCACCGTCCAGCACCAGCTGGATCAGCAGGTGACCGAGCACCAGGAAGACCAGCAGGATGCCGGAGAGCCGCATGAACAGCCAGCCGTGCAGTTCGAAGTTGGTGCGGGTGGAACGTGGGGAACGCCCGGTGCGCGTCCGGGGGGCCTCGATGACCGGGGCCGGGTTGTCGGGGCCGATCGGACGCTCGCCGCCGGCCGTGCCGCTGTTCGCGGTGGTGGTTTCGGTGGACATTGTCGATCAGCTCCCGAACAGCTCGCGGAAGGCGTGACCCAACACGGGCCACGCGGCGCCGGCCATCAGCAGGCCCCAGACGGCCATGACGGTCCACAGCATCTGCTTCTGGAACCGGGCGCCCTTGCTCCAGAAGTCCACCGCCACGACCCGCAGGCCGTTCAGGGCGTGGAAGAGGACGGCGGCGACCAGGCCGTACTCCATGAAGGCGACGAGTGGCGTCTTGTAGACGGCGATGGTGTCGTCGTACGCCTCGGGGGAGACGCGGACGAGGGCGGTGTCGAGTACGTGGACGAACAGGAAGAAGAAGACGAGGACACCGGTGACTCGATGAGCCACCCATGACCACATGCCTTCCCGGCCGCGGTACAGCGTTCCAGCCGGCACGGAAAAACCCTCCGGGAGCGGATGTAGGGGCCTGCCGGCCGTTCCTGTTCCAGGTGAGGTCCGCGGGCCCGGCCGGAGACGGTCCACCGGCCGCCCGACATGGTATCGACGCGACCCGGGGCGACCGGGGCCGGGGGTGTGGATGCGATCAATTCGGCACCCGTCCGGGTTCGTCCACGCGCCGCGGGGCGTGCGCGGGGGCGCCCGGGCCGGCTCCGACGCCCCCGGGGACCGCCGTTTCCGACTCCCTGTCCGCACCCGTGTTCATCCCCGTGTTCACGACTGCGTCCGTGCCGGTCCCCGGGGCCGTCCCCCCGGCCAGGTGTTCCAGTCGGGCCCTCGTCAGGCGGCGCAATTGCTCGGCGGAGTCCTCACGCTCGGTCTCCGGGTCCCCGGACAGCCGGGTTCGCAGCGCGGTCAGCGTCAGGTCCAGCCATTCCTCGGGGCGCCGGGGATCCAGGTGCAGGACGAACCCGTGGCCGAAACATTCCTCGTAGGCGGTCAGCGCGGCGTGCAGGGCGGTGCGGGCCGCGCCCTCCGCGTCGGCGCCGACGCGGAGGGAGGCCGCGTCGCGGGGTTCGGCGGCCAGGGCCTCGGCCAGGTCGGCGGGGGTGAGGTCGTAGGAGGCCTCGTCGCCGGCGGCCAGCAGGGCCCCGAGGTCGCCGTAGGGCCGGTGCTCGGCCACCCGGCGAGCCCAGCGGCGGCTGCCGCAGCAGGGCAACAGGAGAGCCTCGGCGGTCGCCGTGTCGGCGGCGTTCAGCCGACGCAGGCCGGCGGTCGGGCCGGGCGTCGGGTCGGTGTCGGCGAGGGGCGGGGCGGATATTCCGGCGGATGCGGGGGCGGGGCCGGATATGCCGGTCGTGGCGACGGGCCGGGTGGGTGATGGTGGCGCTGCGTCGCGCTGGACCGGCAGGCGCATGGCTTCCTCGGGGCGACGGGGTCGGATGGGGTGGTTCGGTAGCCGCCGCGCGGCGGGTCGGATGGGGCGGGTCGGGTGGCGCCGTACGAGGGGGCGTGGCCGGAGGCGGACCGGTTGGGCGGGGCCGCTGGGGGACGAGGTTCGTACGACTGGGCGAATCCCCGGGGGGTGATACCCGTCACACCCCTGTTGTTCGGGCCATGGGGTCGTTGTCCCCCCGGGCACGATGTGTCGGCGTGGCGTGGCGTGGCGGGTGGGTCCCCCGGGTGGCGTCCTCCCATGACGCCGCGTGTCCGCGTGCCCCGGCGTTCCCCCGAACTCCGTTGTGGCGGGCGGCCACTGTAGCCCCGGCGGGAGTGGCCGGGGGAGGCGCCATACGGGTGGTCCGGCAATATCACCCGAAGGAATGAGGAGGGGGATCCGCCGGGGTCGTCCGGAGTGGGAGGCGGGGTGCGACCGGGGGAGGAGCCGGCCCGGACCGCGCGTTCGGGAGGGGGATGTTCGGCCGCAGGAGCCCGGGGCGGCGGGGGCCGCGGGGCGGGGTGGACAGCCGAGGCCGCCACCCCCCACAGGAGAGACCTCGGCTGCCGCCGGGCGCGAACCCCGCGGTGCTCACGCCCTTGTCTCCCTCTGCGCCGGCGCACGGATTTTCGTTACGGCGCGCCGGGGTCCGAGCGACCGGCGTGCCCCCGGCATGATCCCCGGCCCGGCCGGAGCGGGCCCCGGAGCCGGCTCCGGGGGGCCATGGACGCGCCGGCGGCTGTGGCGTAGCGTTCGGACTCCGGAGAGTGACGGCCGATGGTCCGGCGTCCCGCAGGGGGCCGCCGGGAGTGGGGGCGGGATGTACGGCTGGGTGGGGCGTGGTGGGAAAAACGCAGCGGTGGGGTCGGGTGGGGACGGCACAGCGCCGGGGTCGGGCGGGAACGGGGCCGGGAGAGGGGCGCCGGCCGGAGCGGACGCGGAGCTGACCGCCGCCGTGCTGGCGGCCCAGCGCGGCGACGAGCGGGCCTTCGGGCAGGTCTTCCGCGCGGTCCACCCCCGCCTGTTGGGCTACGTGCGCACCATCGTCGCCGAGTCCGACGCCGAGGACGTGACCGCCGAGGCCTGGTTGCACATATCCCGGGACCTGAAGCGGTTCCGGGGCGACGCGGATCGGTTCCGGGGCTGGACCAACCGGATCGCCCGCAACCGGGCGTTGGACCATTTGCGGGCGCGGGGACGGCGACCGGTGGAGCTGGTCGACGACACCTCGCTCATCGAGCGCCCCGGACCGGGTGACACCGCCGAGGAGGCCCTGGCGGCGGTGGGTACCGCGCGCACCTTCGCGCTGCTGGGCAGGTTGCCGCGCGAACAGGCCGAGGCGGTGGCGTTGCGGTCGGTGATGGGGCTGGACGCCCGGCGGGCGGCCGGGGTGCTGGGGAGTCGGCCGGGGGCCGTGCGCACCGCGACGCACCGGGGGTTACGCCGCCTCGCGGAATTGGTGGAATTGGTGGAACTGGTGGAGGAGGGGGCGGAGCCCCGCGTGCGGCCGGAGGCCCGGGTGCCGGAGGCGCGACGCGCGCCGGTTTCCGCCGTTACGGCGACGGTCGGGGTCGGCGCGTCCGGTCGGTAACGAATTCCCCCCGGCCGGCGCAGTAGGTGGTGAGGCCGACTGGTCATCGGCCGATCGGGTCCCCGGGGGTTCCCCCCGTACCCGCGGGGGCTCCGGCGCGGGCGGGGCCCATCCCCCTGGCTCCCGCCCGCGCCACCCACCCGCCCCGTGTCCGCCCCGCGCGTGCCGCGCCCGGCCACCCGGGTGATGATCGGATGAGCACGCCGCTCCTCTTCTGTGAGGGATCTCCCAACCGGAGCCCCTCCCTCCCACCGCGGTCCCCTCGCTACAGTCCGTCGCGAGACGCACAGGGATGATCAGGACGCAGGGCACGCGCGGCGCCGGGACGACGGGCGGCGCGGCGTGCGGAGACAGTCCACGGCGGGAGGCCACAGACCATGGCACGCGAGTCGGAATCCGGACAGCCCATCGAGCCGGTGTACGGACCGGAATCGCTCAAGGACTGGGACCCGGAGGAGAAGCTGGGGGAGCCCGGCGCCCACCCCTATACCCGGGGCGTCTACCCGAGCATGTACACCGGTCGGCCGTGGACGATGCGTCAGTACGCGGGCTTCGGCACGGCGGTGGAGTCCAACGCCCGGTACAAGCAGCTGATCGCCAACGGGACCATGGGTCTGTCGGTCGCCTTCGACCTCCCGACCCAGATGGGCCACGACTCCGACGCCCCGATCGCGCACGGCGAGGTCGGCAAGGTGGGCGTGGCCATCGACTCGATCGACGACATGCGGGTGCTGTTCGACGGCATCCCGCTGGACAAGGTCTCCACGTCGATGACGATCAACGCCCCCGCCGCCCTGCTGCTCCTGCTCTACCAGCTCGTGGCCGAGGAGCAGGGAGTGTCGGCGGAGAAGCTGACCGGCACCATCCAGAACGACGTGCTCAAGGAGTACATCGCCCGGGGCACATACATTTTCCCGCCCAAACCCTCGCTGCGGCTGATCGCCGACATCTTCAAGTACTGCCGGGCCGAGATCCCCAAGTGGAACACCATCTCCATCTCCGGCTACCACATGGCCGAGGCCGGGGCCACGCCCGCGCAGGAGATCGCCTTCACCCTCGCCGACGGCATCCAGTACGTGCGCACCGCCGTGGCCGCCGGCATGGACGTGGACGACTTCGCGCCGCGCCTGTCCTTCTTCTTCGTGGCCCGCACCACGATCCTGGAGGAGGTCGCCAAGTTCCGCGCCGCCCGCCGGATCTGGGCCCGGGTGATGAAGGAGGAGTTCGGCGCGAGGAACCCCAAATCGATGATGCTGCGCTTCCACACCCAGACCGCCGGCGTGCAACTGACCGCGCAGCAGCCGGAGATCAACCTGGTGCGGGTGGCGGTGCAGGGCCTGGCGGCGGTCTTCGGCGGCACCCAGTCGCTGCACACCAACTCCTACGACGAGGCCATCGCCCTGCCCACCGACAAGTCCGCCCGTCTGGCGCTGCGCACCCAGCAGGTACTGGCCTACGAGACGGACGTGACCGCCACCGTGGACCCCTTCGCGGGCTCGTACGTGGTGGAGTCGATGACCGACGCGGTGGAGGCGGCGGCGCTGGACCTCATGCGGCAGGTCGAGGATCGGGGCGGCGCGGTGGAGGCCATCGAGCAGGGCTTCCAGAAGTCGGAGATCGAGCGCACCGCCTACCGCATCGCCCGCGAGACCGATGCCGGTGAGCGCGTCGTGGTCGGCGTCAACCGGTTCCGGCTGGACGAGGAGGAGCCCTACGAGCCGCTGCGCGTGGACCCCACGATCGGGGCCCAGCAGGCCGAGCGGCTCGAGCGGCTGCGCGCCGAGCGCGACCAGGAGGCGGTGGACTCGGCGCTCGCGGCGCTGCGCGAGGCGGCGAGCGGCGAGAGCGACAACGTGTTGTACCCGATGCGCGAGGCGCTGCGCGCCCGGGCCACCGTCGGTGAGGTGTGCCACCTGCTGCGCGAGGTGTGGGGGGCGTACGTGCCCTCGGAGAACTTCTGAGGGTCTCCCGGCCGGCCCGGTGGCCCCGCGCGGCGATTCCGTCGCACGGGGCCACCGTTCGGTCGTCCCGGCTCCGGCCCGGGCCCCGGCGGGTGGGGTCCGGGGCGCGGGTCCCGGCGGCTCCGGTCCCCCCGACCGGGCCGGCGAGGACCGGGCGCGCGGCGTTCCCCTCATCGGTGACCGGACGGACCCCCTCGCCCTCCCGTGGCTCACCGGAGGCCGGCTCCCCGCCGGACTTCCCGGTCGCTCCCGCGTCACCCGGGTCGGCGCGGATCTTCATCGGGGACGCCCCCGGAAAGCGGCGTCACTTCACCTCCCGGCGCCACCGGGGTTCACCCCTGATGTGGAATCGGGTCACCGATACGCGGGAACGCACCGGGGAAATGTGGAGAAGGTGTGAAATGGCGCGGTCGCCCCCGGGTGTCGTTTCGGTGATAGGGGTCCGTCGCCCCTCGTGAACGTGTCCGCGAGGTGAACTGCCGGCGGATAACCGGTCGATTCCCGCTCCCACCTGGCCGGTTGGGTTTTCGGATGCCTGCTGTTCATTTTCCCTTGCCGGGGCGTTGTCCTTTTCCTTCGGAGGCGTGCCTAGCGTCCGGGACGTGCCCGAAACACCGAACGAATCGCCGCGCACGATCGTGCTGGCGGACTCCGACTCGCGGTGGAAATGGGGCGCGCTCACCGCACGGCGACTGATTCCGGAATCGGAGCCACAGGGGTTCCTGCTGCGGGGTCGCGCCACTCCCTCCGCCCGCCAACTCGCCGAGACCGGTGCCGCCACGACCGGCGCCCCGGCGGAGACCACCCTGGTGGATTTCATCCACCGGTTCGGCCGCCCCCCGGGCGCCGGAACCGCCGGGGGAACCGCCACCGGCGAGGCCGGCCCCGACGCAGTCGCGGCCCCCGGCACGGTCATCGTGCTCGCCTGCGTCGGCCACACCATCCAGGCCGCCCTGCACGGCCTCGCCCGGGCGGCCCGCGCCGGCGGCCCGCGTCCGGTCGTGGTGACCGGTTACGTCGGCGTCGTCTACGAGAAGCTCGCGCAGGGCCTGATGACCCGCCACGGCGCCGACCTGGTGCTGGCCAACAGCCCCCGGGACGCGGAGTTGTTCCGCGAGATCTACCGGGGCGCCGGAGCGGACGACGAGGCGGTCGTCACCTGCCCGCTGCCGTTCCTCGGCGGCACCCCGTACGACGCGGACGCCGTCGGGCGGGGCGACCGCCCCCACCGCGTGGTGTTCGCCGTCCAGCCCTCCGTGCCCGAGACCCGGGCCGAGCGGCTGTACCTGCTGAACCGCGCCGCCGGGCACGCCCGCCGGCGGCCGGAGCGCGAGGTGCTGATCAAGCTCCGCAGCCGCCCCGGTGAGCACACCACGCACATCGAGGCGCTGCCCTACCAGCGGCTGCTCAACCGGTTGGACGACCGCCCGACCAACCTCCACCTGCGCTACGGCCCCATGGCCGAGGTGCTGGACGGCACCGACCTGCTGGTCACCGTCAGCTCCACCGCCGCGCTGGAGGCGATGTCCCGGTCGATCCCCACCGCCGTGCTGACCGACCTCGGCATCCGTGAACCACTGGGCAACCACTGGTTCCTGGGCTCCGGCTGCCTCACCTCCTGGGACCGGATCGACGCCGACGACCTCCCCGCGCCCGACCCGGCGTGGCTGGTCTCACGCGGCGTGCGCCCCACCGACCCCGACGACCCGACGGAGGGCTGGGGCGAAGCCCGGGCCCGCCTGACGGGCCTGCTCGACCGCGCCCGCGACCTCGCCCCGGGCGCGCCGTACTACACCGTCCGCACCGCCCCCGGCCACCTCCCCGGGCTGCTCGCCCGGCACGGCCTCGACCCCGAGGGCGCCCCGCTCCCCGGACGCGCCGCCCCCGCCGGCGGACCGCTCATCCGGGTCGTGCGCGGGCCCGCCAGGGGAGCCGCCCGGGGCGTCTACCGGCTCGCCGCGCAGCGCGTCGCGCCGATGATCCGCCGCTGGGGGCAGCTGTGACCGCCAACGAAACCCGTCCCGCCGCCGGGACTTCCGACACCCGTCCCCGGGCCGGTTCGGGGATCCCCGGCAGGACGACCGTCGAGAGGGTCTCCGAGATGCGTGCCAGGAGCACCGACGCGCCCACGGTGCTGGCCGTGATCCCCGCGCGCGGCGGATCCAAGGGCGTGCCGGGCAAGAACCTCGCCCCGGTCGGCGACCTGCCGCTGGTGGCCCGCGCCGTGCGCGCCTGCCGGGGCGCCCGGCTGGTCACCGCGACCGCCGTGTCCACCGACGACCCCGGTATCGCAGCCGCCGCCCGCGCGGCCGGCGCCGAGGTGATCGAGCGGCCCCCGACCATCTCCGGGGACACCGCCACCAGCGAGGCCGCCCTGCTGCACGCCCTGGACGCCTACGAGGAGCGGCACGAGACCACCGTGGACGTGGTGCTGCTGGTGCAGTGCACCAGTCCGTTCATCACCGCCCCGGAGGTGGACGGTGTCGCCTCCGCCGTCATCGACGGCGCCGACACCGCCCTGACCGTCGCGCCCTTCCACGGCTTCCTGTGGCGCGAGGCCGCCGCCCGTCCGGCCGGTGGCTCGGCCGGCGGCGGCGCCCACGGCGTCAACCACGACAAGGCGTACCGGCCGCGCCGCCAGGACCGACCGCTGGACCTGTTGGAGACCGGCACCGCCTACGCCATGCGCGCCGACGGCTTCCGCGCCGAGCGCCACCGCTTCTTCGGCCGCACCGAGCCGGTGCGCACCGACCCCGCCCGGGTTCTGGAGATCGACGACCCCCACGATCTGGCCCGCGCCCGGGCCCTGGCCCCGCTGCTGGACGGCACCGAGCCGTCCGCGCGCCCCGCACCGCCGCAGCCCGTGCGGGGCCGGCTGCCGAGCCGCGACGACATCGACGCGGTCGTACTCGACTTCGACGGCACCCAGACCGATGACCGGGTGTTCGTCGACTCCGACGGACGGGAGATGGTCGCCGTGCATCGCGGTGACGGCCTGGGCATCGCCGCCCTGCGCCGCGCCGGGCTGCCGCTCCTGATCCTGTCCACGGAACAGAACCCGGTCGTGGCCGCCCGGGCGCGCAAGTTGCGCGTCCCGGTGCTGCACGGCATCGACCGGAAGGACCTCGCCCTCAAGCAGTGGTGCGAGGAGCGGGCCGTCGCGCCGGAGCGGGTGCTCTACGTCGGCAACGACGTCAACGACCTGCCCTGTTTCGACCTGGTCGGTTGGCCCGTGGCCGTCGCCGACGCCCGGGACGCGGTGCTGGCCGCGGCCCGCACCGTCACCGCCGCCCCGGGTGGGGCCGGCGCGATCCGCGAGATCGCCTCGTGGATCCTCGGAAAGGAACTCATCCCGTCATGACCGCACACCTCTCCCCGGCCGCCCCCTCGAGCTCCCGGATCCGTACCCTCGGCGACCGCGAGGTGGGCCCGGGCCGCCCGGTCTACGTCACCGGTGAGATCGGCATCAACCACAACGGTGACCTGGAGAACGCCTTCGCGCTGATCGACGCCGCCGTCGAGGCGGGCTGCGACGCCGTGAAGTTCCAGAAGCGCACCCCGGAGATCTGCACCCCGCGCGACCAGTGGGACATCGAGCGGGACACCCCCTGGGGCCGGATGACCTACATCGACTACCGCCACCGTGTGGAGTTCGACGAGAACGACTACCGCGCCATCGACGAGTACTGCGCCAAGCGCGGCATCCACTGGTTCGCCTCGCCGTGGGACACCGAGGCCGTCGCCTTCCTGGAGAAGTTCGACGTCCCCGCCCACAAGGTGGCCTCCGCCTCGCTGACCGACGACGAGCTGCTGCGTGCCCTGCGCGCCACCGGCCGCACGATCATCCTCTCCACCGGCATGTCCACCCCGGCGCAGATCCGGCACGCGGTGGAGGTCCTGGGGAGCGGCAACATCCTGCTCTGCCACGCGACCAGCACCTACCCCGCCAAGGCGGACGAGCTGAACCTGCGGATGATCCACACCCTGCAGGCCGAGTACCCGAACGTCCCGATCGGCTACTCCGGTCACGAGACCGGCCTGCAGACCACTCTCGCGGCGGTCGCTCTGGGCGCCGTCTTCGTCGAGCGCCACATCACCCTGGACCGCGCGATGTGGGGTTCGGACCAGGCCGCCTCGGTGGAGCCGCAGGGCCTCACCCGCCTGGTGCGCGACATCCGCACCATCGAGGAGTCCCTGGGTGACGGCGTGAAGCGGGTCTACGAGAGCGAGCTGGGCCCGATGAAGAAGCTGCGTCGGGTCAAGGGCGAGGTCGCCGAGCGCGCCGAGAGCACCGCCGACGCCCAGCCGGCCGGCGTCTGATCCCGCAGGGCCTCCGAACCCACCGCCGGTCGCCGCGCCCGCGACGCCCGGCGGGGCGGGGGCCCCGGTCCCGGGGGACCGGGATCGGCGTGCGGGCGGACGGCGCGCGGCAGCGGGCGGGTCACCCCGCCCGACAGGGAGCGGGGGCGATGACGACGGGAGCGGGGACAGTGCAGCAGACGGCGCCGGCGGCGATACCGGAGCGGCCGGCGGGACACCGCGGGCCGGGCCCGCGGGAGCCGGATTCCCCGTGGCCGGGCATGCGCCGGCCGGGCACCCGGCGGTGGGGCTTGCACCGGTGGGACTCCCCGGGATCGGGCACCCGGCGGTGGGATGTCCGGGCGTCGGGCCCCTCGGGGTCGGGCACCCCCCGGTCGGATGCCCCCTCGTCGGATTCCCCGCGGTCGGGCACCCGGCGGTGGGGCATGCACCGGTGGGACTCCCCGGGGTCGGGAACGCATCGGTGGGATGTTCGGGTCTCGGACCCGTCGGGGTCGCGTACCCACCGGCCGGGCACCCGGCGGAGGGCGGCCCGGTGACGGCCGGCCCCGGCGTGTCCCCCGCGCCCGACGCCCCCGAGCCCGCGCCGGTTCCCGCCGCCCCACCGGGCGGCGGGCCGCCGGTTCCCGAACCGCTCGGCGCCGGCCCCCTTCCGGGGGCCGTTCCGCCGGTGCCCGCCCCCGCCCCCGGCGGATACGCCGTGCCGGTGGGGCGGTCCGCGCCGACCGGGGGCACCCTGGCGTTGATCGAGAGCCCCGTCCAACTGCTCAACACATTGGAGTGGACCCGGGCCCGGGGCGCCGGCGCCGCCGGTACCGCGCTGCTGGTGCTGCCGCCCCGGCAGGCCGGGGGGCGGGGCCAGTTGCGACGCATGGCCGAGTTGGCCCGTGACGCCGGTCACCCCGTCCACTGGCGCGAGGTGCGACCCGGTCCCTCCGGGCTGCGCGGTTTGACCGCCCTGGTTCCACGCGTCCGACGCGCCTCCCACCTGGTGATCGGCGACCCCTTCTCGCGCCGGATGCAGCTGCTGCTCTCCATGGCCGGCCCCGAGCGGGTGACGGTCGTCGACGACGGCACCGCGACCCTGGAGTTCCTGGCCCAGATGGCCCGGGGGGAGCGTCTGGTGCGCTGGCACCGCCGCCCGCCGAGCGGGCTGCGGGCCGCGCTCTTCGGCCCGATCGCGGGGCGCGCGGTGAGTCGCCTGGTGCCGGGGCCCGACCGCCGGGTGGAGGTCTTCACGGCGATGCCGGTGGGGGTGCCCGCGCCCCCGGCGGAGCTCGGCGGACCCCTCGCGGCCGGGGATCCGGCCGGGCCGGCGGGGGAGGTGCCGGTGGGTCCGGCGGGAGCCGGGCTGCCCCCCGGTTTGGAGATCACGCGCAACCGGCTGGAGTGGACCCGCTCCGCCTTCGGTCCGCCCGCCGTCCAGGAGGGCGCCGACCTGGTGGGCACCTCCCTGGTGGAGACCGGGGTGGTGCGCGAGGACCGCTACCTGGCGGGCGTCGCCGAACTGGCGGCCCGCCACGACGTGCGGCGCTACTTCGCCCACCGGCGCGAGAGTCCGGAGAAGCTGCGCCGGATCGCCGCCGACTCGGGGTTGGAGATCGTGCGCCCGGACCTGCCACTGGAGTTGGTGGCCCGGCGCGGGCCGATCGCCCGGCGGGTGCTCAGCTTCCCGTCCACCGTGGTGCACACCCTGCCGCCGGTGCTCGCCGGCACCGGGGCGGCGGTGACGGCGTGCCCGATCCCCGCCGAGTGGCTGAGCGCGGGGGTCACCGAGCGGGCGGGGCGTTTCCTCGCCTCGGTGGTGGAATCCGCGCCGGCGGGGGACCGGCCGGACGGCGGAGCGGAATCCGGGGGGACCGACTCCGCCGCGTGACGACCTCCGGCCCGACGCGGGAGGTTCCGGAACCGGCCCCGGGGGCGACGGACCACCGGTCGGTCGGTACAGGCACCGACACGCCGGGCCCGGTGGAGGGGACGTTCGGTCCCGAAAAGGCCCGGACCTCCTCTTCCGTCCCCGGTGACGCACGTCTCATTCGGTGGACTCGCGAGAAGCCGGAAGGCATACCCCTTAATCTTGAGAGGTATGCACGTCCCTGTCGATCAATTGTCCTCCCATCGGGTGAATGCGTCGTGACCGCCGGGAAGTTGGACGCGGCCGACGTTACCCTCGGTGAGATGGCCCACATCCTCTCCCCGAGCCCCCCGAGTCACCCGGGCGGTCCCTCCGGGGCGCCGACACGTGCGGCCGAGGCCGCTTCCGACGGCTCCCTCGACGGTTCGCCCGGAGCCCCCGGTTTCCGGGCCGTGCCCGCCGACGCCCCGGGCGTCCCCGGCCCGGCCGACGGCACGGCACCCGTGACCGACCCCGCGCCGCCCGCCCCGCGCGGCGGAGGGGGCCCGGTTCCCCTCCCCGGTACGGTGCCCGCGGAGCTGGCGGACGAGCTGGTGGCCATCCGCCGCGACATCCACATGCACCCCGAACTGGGCAACCACGAGATCCGCACCACCGGCCTGGTCCGCGAACGACTGGAACGCGAGGGCCTGAAGCCCCGTCTTCTGCCCGGCGGCACCGGCCTGATCTGCGACATCCTCCCCGTCTCGAGCGGTGGCCCCGGCGGAACGGGAGAGGCCCGGCCGGAGGGGAGCCGTCCGATGCTGGCGCTCCGCGCCGACCTGGACGCCCTCCCGATCCCCGACACCAAGTCGGTCGCCTACCGCTCCACGATCCCCGGCCGCGCGCACGCCTGTGGGCACGACGTGCACACCACGATCGTGCTCGGCGCCGGCATCGTGCTCGCCCGGATGGCCCGACGCGGGCTGCTGCCCCACCCGGTGCGGCTGCTCTTCCAGCCGGCCGAGGAGGTGCTGCCCGGCGGCGCGCAGGACGCGCTGGAGGCGGGTGTGCTGGAGGGCGTGGGCCGGATCCTCGCCGTGCACTGCGATCCGAGGGTGGAGACCGGTCGCATCGGCCTGCGCACCGGCCCGATCACCTCGGCCTGCGACCGGCTGGAGATCTCCCTCTCCGGACCCGGTGGCCACACCGCCCGTCCGCACCTGACCACCGACCTGGTCACGGCGGCGGCGCGGCTGGTGACCGACGTGCCGGCGCTGCTGGCCCGCAGGGTGGACACCCGGGCCGGTCTCGCGCTGACCTGGGGCCGGTTGCAGACCGGCCACGCCCCCAACGTCATCCCGCAGGTCGCCGAACTGTCCGGCACCATCCGCTGCCTGGACATCGACGCCTGGCGGGAGGCGCCCGACCTGGTGCACGCCGCGGTGGACGAGGTGGCGGGGATGTACCGCGCCAAGTCCGAGCTGCGCTACTTCCGGGGCGTCCCACCGGTGGTCAACGAGCCCGGTTCCTCGGCCCTGTTGGGGGAGGCGATGGCGGTCCGCCTCGGAGCGGGCTCGGTCGAGCCGACCGAGCAGAGCCTGGGCGGCGAGGACTTCTCCTGGTACCTGGAGCACGTGCCCGGCGCGATGGCCCGGCTGGGGGTGCGTCCGCCCGGCGAGGCGGGGGCCGTCCCGCACGACATCCATCAGGGTGATTTCGACGTGGACGAGAACGCCATCACGGTGGGTGTCGAACTGTTCACGGCGGCCGTCATACTCGACGCCGAGGAACGCTGATCCTCCCCCCGGCTTCCTCCGGGCTCCGGTCGTGCGCCTGTGGCCTGCGACGATGCCGCATCCAGTACGCCGGGTGCGGCATCGTTCGCTTGCGGTGAGGGCACCGTTCGGCCGCTCTCGTGTTGCGGTCGCATTGCGTTCACGACGATCTGATAACGGGAATCCATCCTCCCGTCACCTCTTATCTACGCGCGTTACCATTCCGCCGAAAGCAGCGCCGCAGAGGCGCTCCGAGGAAGGGAACGTCTCTTGCGCCGCGTAACGAGGTTTGCATCCACTGTGGCCGTCACGGCGGCCCTCGCCCTGACCGCGAGCGCCTGCGGTGAGAGCTCCACCGGGAGCGCCGACGGCGAGAGCCCCGGCGTCGGTATCGCCTTCGACGTCGGTGGCCGTGACGACCAGTCCTTCAACGAGGCCGCGGCGCGGGGAGCCGACCAGGCCGAGGACGAGCTGGGCGTCTCCGCCAACTTCCAGACCGCCCGCAACGACGAGACCGACGCGGACCGCGAGCAGCGGCTGACCGAGCTGGCCCAGGAGGGCTACAACCCGGTCATCGGCGTCGGCTTCCTCTACGGCAACGCCATCGCCCGGGTGGCCGAGCAGTTCCCGGACACCACCTTCGGCGTGGTGGACGCGGTGGCCGAGGGCGACAACGTCTACAGCATGGTCTTCGCCGAGCACGAGGCCTCCTACCTCGCCGGCGTGGCCGCCGCGCTGAAGACGGAGAGCGGCAAGGTCGGCTTCATCGGCGGTGTGAACATCCCGCTGATCCAGAAGTTCCAGGCCGGCTTCGAGCAGGGTGTCGCGGACACCGACTCCGAGGTCGAGGTGGACGTGCAGTACCTGTACGCCGACGACGACCGCGGCTTCACCGACGTGGCCAAGGCCAAGGAGCAGGCCGACGGCATGCTCGGCCGCGACATCGACGTGATCTACTCGGCCGCCGGCCTCGCGGGCAACGGCTCCATCGAGGAGGTCGCGGCCGTCGACGGCGCCTGGGCCATCGGCGTGGACTCCGACCAGTACCTCCAGGACGGTCTGGCCGAGTACAAGGACTCGATCCTGACCTCCGCGGTCAAGGGCGTGAACGTCGCCGTCTTCGACCTCATCCAGAGCGTGCACGACGACGAGCCGCTGTCCGGCGTCGGCGAGTACACCCTGGCCGACGAGGGCGTGTGGCTGGCCACCTCCGGTGGCTTCATCGACGACATCATGACCGAGATCGACGCCGCCCGTGAGGGCATCATCTCGGGCGACATCGTCGTCAACGACACCCCCTGAGTCCGCTCGGTCGAGCCGCCCGTCCCCGGCGGTCGTCCGCCGGCCGGCCCGTCGGCCGACCGGTCACGGCATCGACAGCCGCCCCGTCCCCCGCTTCGTCGGGACGGGGCGGTCGTCGGGCCCGGGGCGAGGGTGCTTCGGGAACGACCGTGGTCGCCCACCACTCACCGCTTCCGATCGTCGGCCTTTCGTATCGTGGTTTCCGGGGATCGGACGAGTCACCGTTATCGACCGGGTCCGCCCGTCGCGCCCGGTTCGGAGCCCCGCTCCCGTCGGGACCGGACGCCGGTGCTACGCGGGTAGAATCCGCCGGGTCGCGATAGCGTCGACCGACCTCCGGCCCCGCTCCTTCGCCCCCGAGGAGAGTGCGTCATCCCAGCCTCCACCACCCCTGCCGGCAGCGGCCACGCCGACGGCGTCCCCGCCGTCGAACTGCGGGGGATCACCAAACGCTTCCCCGGTGTCGTGGCCAACCACGACATCGACATCACCGTGCGGCGCGGCACCGTACACGCCCTGATCGGGGAGAACGGCGCGGGCAAGTCCACGCTCATGAAGATCCTCTACGGCATGCAGAAGCCGGACGAGGGCACCATCGCGGTCGACGGTGAGCGGGTCTCGCTGTCCACGCCCGCCGACGCCATCCGGCACGGCATCGGCATGGTGCACCAGCACTTCATGCTCGCCGACAACCTCACCGTCCGGGAGAACATCGTCCTGGGCGCGGAGAAGGCGTACGGCATCGGCGCACGCTCCCGCCGCCGGATCATGGAGATCTCCGACGCCTACGGCCTGGACATCCGTCCCGACGTCCTGGTCGAGGAGATCGGTGTCGCCGACCGCCAGCGGGTGGAGATCCTCAAGGTCCTCTACCGCGGCGCCCGCACCCTGATCCTGGACGAGCCCACCGCCGTCCTGGTCCCGCAGGAGGTGGACGCGCTCTTCGCGAACCTCCGCGAGCTGAAGGCCGAGGGCCTGACCGTCATCTTCATCTCGCACAAGCTCGGCGAGGTGCTGTCGGTCGCCGACGACATCACGGTCATCCGGCGCGGCACCACGGTCGCCTCGGTGGTCCCCGCCGAGACCAGCCCCGGCGAACTCGCCGAGCTGATGGTCGGCAGCGAGCTGCCCGTTCCCGACACCGGCGAGTCCACGGTCACCGACGAACCCGTCCTCACCGTCTCCGGCCTGCACCTGTCCGGCATCGACACCGAGGGCACCCTCCGCGAGATCCTCGCCGACATCGACTTCACCATCCACCGCGGCGAGGTGCTGGGCATCGCCGGGGTGGAGGGCAACGGCCAGGCCGAACTGGTCGAGGCCGTCATGGGCATCCGCACCCCCGACGGCGGCCGGATCGAACTGGCCGGTGAGGACATCTCGCGCGCCGGTACCCGTACCCGCCGCGAGGCCGGTGTCGGCTACATCCCCGAGGACCGCCACCGCCACGGCCTGCTGCTCAACGCCCCGCTGTGGGAGAACCGGATGCTCGGCCACGTCACCGAGCGCCCCAACAGCCGCGCCGGCCGGCTCACCATCGGCGACGCCCGCCGGGACACCGAGCGGATCGTCGCCGAGCACGACGTGCGCACCCCCGGCATCGACGTCACCGCCGCCAGCCTCTCCGGCGGCAACCAGCAGAAGCTGATATTCGGCCGGGAGATGAGCCACGACCCCAAGGTGCTCATCGCCGCCCACCCCACGCGCGGCGTGGACGTCGGCGCCCAGTCGCAGATCTGGGAGCAGATCCGACGCGCCCGCGCGCAGGGCCTGGCGGTGCTGCTGATCTCCGCCGACCTCGACGAGCTGATCGGCCTCTCCGACACCCTGCGGGTGATGTACCGGGGCCGGCTGGTCGCGGAGGCCGACCCGGCGACGATCACCCCCGAGGAACTCGGCACCGCCATGACCGGCGCGGCCACCGGCCGGCTGGACTCCGGCACCGCCGGCACCACCGATCCGGCCCCGGCCGACCGGACCCCGGCCCCCGACGGGGACGCTCCCGCCGACCAGGGTGCCGCCGCACCCGACCCCGCGCCGGGGTCCGGCGCCGAGCACGACGGACGCACCGACGGAGGCGCCCGATGACCCCCTCGCCGTTGCGGCGGATCGATCGCGAGAAGCTGCTCCTCGGCTTCGCCGCCCCCGCCCTGGCACTGGCCACCGCCTTCGTGATCATCTCCCTGGTCATGTCGCTGACCGGCCAGAACCCCTTCCTCGCCTTCCAGATCATGGGGGACTACGGCACCAAGGCCGACAGCCAGGTCTGGATCATCAACAAGGCGATCCCCTACTACCTCTCCGCCGTCGCGGTCGCCATCGGCTTCCGGATGAACCTCTTCAACATCGGGGTCGACGGCCAGTACCAGGTGGCGGCGTTCTTCGCCGCCGCCGTCGGCGGGTACCTCGCCTTCTCCGGCACCCTGCGCATCCCGTTCATCCTGATCACCGCCATGCTGGTCGGCGCGATCTGGGCGGGCATCGCCGGTTTCCTCAAGGCCACCCGGGGTGTGAGCGAGGTGATCAGCACGATCATGCTCAACGCCATCGGTGGCGCGCTGATCGGCTACCTGCTGCACGACGGCCGGCTCGCCGAGCGCACCCAGAACATCGTCCACACCCCGTACCTGCCGGAGTCGACGATGTTCTTCACCATCGACACCGACGCCGGACGGATCTACGGCACGATCGTGATCGCGATCGTCGCCGGTCTCGCCTACTGGTACCTGCTGGGCCGCACCCGCTTCGGCTTCGACCTGCGGTCGGTCGGCGAGTCCGAGTCCGCCGCCCGGGCCGGCGGCGTGAGCGTCAAGCGCATGGTGATCACCGCGATGGTGCTCTCCGGCGCCATGGCCGGGCTGGTCGGGATGCCGACCCTGCTCAACGACTCCGGCACCTTCGGCAACAACTTCCCCGGCGGCATCGGCTTCATGGGCATCGCCATCGCCCTGCTCGGCCGCAACCACGCCATCGGCATGGCCTTCGCCGCACTGCTGTGGGCCTTCCTGGAGCGCACCGGCGGGCGGCTCAACTTCGAGGGCTACAACCAGGAGATCGTCGGCGTGATGCAGGGGATCATCGTCCTCTCCGTCGTCATCGCCTACGAACTGGTCCGCCGCTGGGGCCTGCGCCGCCAGCAGCGGCTGGTCGGCGCACAGCTCGCCGCCCGGGCCGCCGCGGCCCCGGCCGCCATCGGCGCCGGCGCACCCGCCACCACCCCCGGCACGACGGGCGACCGCCGCGCCGGTAAGAACGGGTCGGACGACCCGACCGACCCGGAGGTGTCCTGATGGCCAGTGAACTGGCGACCGCCCCGCCGCCGGTCAGCCCGCGCGGCCGGGTCGAGCGCGGCGGCAGACGCCGGCTGAGCTACCCGATGGTCCTGCTGATCATCGCCGGCGGCCTGCTCCTGCTCTCCCTGGTCCGCGCCCTCACCGACACCGGCAGCCTCACCGACACCCGGCAGTGGGGCAGCGCGCTGGGCCTGGCCGTCCCGATCGGCCTGGCCGGGCTCGGCGGCCTGTGGGCCGAACGCGCCGGCGTGATCAACATCGGCCTCGAGGGCATGATGATGCTCGGCCTGTTCGCCGCCGGTTGGATCGGCTGGCAGTACGGCCCCTGGGCGGCGGTCCTCGCCGGCCTCATCGGCGGTGTCCTGGGCGGTCTGGTGCACGCCGTGGCGACCATCACCTTCGGCGTCGACCACATCGTCTCCGGCGTCGCGATCAACATCCTCGCCCTGGGCGTGGTGCAGTTCCTCGCCAAGCTGTGGTTCGGCGAGGGCGCGGCCGCGCAGGCCGGCGGCAACGACAAGCAGTCGCCGCGGATGGAGGAGATGCAGACCTTCACCGTCCCCGGCATCTCCGACGCGCTGCGCTCGATCGCCGACCAGGGGTGGTTCCTCGTCTCCGACACCGCCGGCATCCTGGGCGCCGCCGTCACCAACGTCTCCTGGATCACCCTGCTGGCGATCCTGCTGTTCGTGGGCACCTGGTGGGTACTGTGGAAGACGCCGTTCGGTCTGCGGCTGCGCTCCTGCGGCGAGAACCCCGTCGCCGGCGAGTCGCTGGGCGTCAACGTCTACCTCTACAAGTACATCGCGGTCGCCGTCTCCGGCGGCCTGGCCGGCCTCGGCGGCGCCTACCTGGCCGTCTTCATCCGGATGTACCAGGACGGCCAGACCGGCGGTCGCGGCTACCTGGGCCTGGCCACGATGATCTTCGGTAACTGGCGGCCCGGCGGTGTCGCGATGGGCGCGGGCCTCTTCGGCTTCATGGACGCCCTCCAGATCCGCGGCGGCGGCCCCACCGTGCACGGGATGCTGCTGCTCTTCGCGATCGCGCTGGCCGGCCTCGCCGTCTACCAGTTCATCCGCAACAAACGAGTGGCAGGCGCGGTCAGCGGCGTCCTCGCCGTGCTGCTCTTCCTCTGGTACTCGGCGACCGACACCATGCCCCTGGAGCTGGTCACCGCCAGCCCGTACATCACCACCCTGCTGGTGCTCGCGCTCTTCTCCCAACACCTGAGAGTGCCGGCCGCCATCGGCAGGTCCTACAGACGGGGACAGGGAACATGACCGGGCCGGAACCGCCGGAGCCGTCGGGACCGGCCGACCCGGCGGCCCCGGCGGGGGAGTGGGAGACGCTGCGGGCCGCCGCGCGGGAGGCCGCGCGGCACGCCTACGCGCCGTACTCCGGCTACCCCGTCGGCGCCGCCGCCCGGGTGGACGACGGCCGGATCGTCACCGGCTGCAACGTGGAGAACGCCTCCTACGGGCTGGGGCTGTGCGCCGAGTGCGGCCTGGTCTCCGCCCTGCACGCCGGGGGCGGAGGCACCCTGACCCGCTTCACCTGCGTGAACGGGGAGGGTGAGGTGATCGTCCCCTGCGGTCGGTGCCGGCAGTTGCTCATGGAGCACGGCGGGCCCCACCTGTGGGTGGACACCCCCGGCGGCGTGCTCCCGTTGGACCGGCTGCTGGCCCACGCCTTCGGCCCGCAGTGGCTGCCGGACGCCTCCCGACCGGCCGGCCCGCCCCCCGGCGAACAGACGCCTCCCCGCCCGGCCTGACCGCGCCCTCCTCCCGGTGGGACCGACCCCGCCCGGCCTGACCGCGCCCTCCTCCCGGTGGGACCGACCCCGATCGGGGTCGGTCCCACTGCCCGGTCCCACTGCCCGGGTTCACCGATGGGGCAGGTCTCGTCCCGCCACATCCCCGTCCGCACGTTCCCGCGTCCCGCCGTTCCGGCGCCGACGCGTCCCCGCCCGGCCCCGCGAAGGGGCGACCCGAGCCCGGAAGCACGAGGATCGCACCCATGGACGCCATCACCGTCATCCGCACCAAGCGCGACGGGGGCCCCCTGTCCCCCGAACAGATCGACTGGGTCATCGACGCCTACACCCGGGGCACGGTCGCCGACGAGCAGATGTCCGCGCTCGCCATGGCGATCCTGCTCAACGGCATGGACCGCGCCGAGATCGCCCGCTGGACCGCAGCCATGATCGCCACCGGCGAGCGCATGGACTTCTCCGCCCTGAGCCGCCCCACCGCCGACAAGCACTCCACCGGCGGGGTCGGCGACAAGATCACCCTTCCGCTGGCCCCCCTGGTGGCGGCCTGCGGCGCCGCCGTACCGCAGCTCTCCGGGCGCGGGCTGGGCCACACCGGCGGCACCCTCGACAAGCTGGAGTCGATCCCCGGCTGGCGCGCGGACCTCGACAACGAGGAGATGCTCGACATCCTGGACCGGGTCGGCGCGGTGGTCTGCGCCGCCGGCCCCGGTCTCGCCCCGGCCGATCGCAAGCTCTACGCCCTGCGGGACGTCACCGGCACCGTGGAGTCCATCCCGCTGATCGCCGCCTCGATCATGAGCAAGAAGATCGCCGAGGGCACCGGCTCGCTGGTCCTGGACGTCAAGGTCGGCTCCGGCGCCTTCATGAAGAACCTCGACGACGCCCGGGAACTCGCCTCCACCATGGTCGGCCTGGGCACCGACCACGGCGTGCGCACCGTCGCGCTGCTCACCGACATGTCGGTCCCGCTCGGCCGCACCGCCGGCAACGCCCTGGAGGTCCGCGAGTCGGTGGAGGTGCTCGCCGGCGGCGGCCCGGCCGACGTGGTGGAGCTGACCGTGGCCCTGGCACGGGAGATGCTCACCGCCGCCGGTCTCCCCGACGCCGATCCGGAACGGGCACTGGCCGACGGTTCGGCCATGGACGTGTGGCGCCGCATGATCACCGCCCAGGGCGGCGACCCGGACGCCCCGCTGCCCGGGGCCCGCGAGACCCACACCGTCACCGCGCCGACCACCGGCACCCTGGTGGGCCTGGACGCCTACGCCGTGGGCCTGGCCGCCTGGCGACTGGGCGCGGGCCGGGCCCGCAAGGAGGACGCGGTGCAGGCGGGCGCGGGCGTGGAGTGGCACGCCCGCCCCGGTGACCGGGTCACCGCCGGCGCCCCGCTGCTGACCCTGCACACCGACACCCCCGAGCGGTTCGCCGGGGCGCTGGAGGCGCTGGAGGGCGGGGCGGTGACCATCGGCGAGCCGGTGGCGGGCGAGGTCGGTCCCGTCGGTCCGCTGGTCCTCGGCCGGGTGGACTGACGGACCCTCCGGTCGGTCCGGGCCGCGCGGGCCCCGGTTCCCTCCGGACGCGCCGCCCCCGGGCCGGTGCCCGCTTTCCGACGGACCGGTCCCCGGTCCGGGGCATCCGCCCCGGTCCCCGGTCCGGGGCATCCGCCCCGGTCCCCGGTCCGGGGCGGACCGTGCTCCCGGTGTCCGGGGTCCCGTCCGGGGGCGGCCCGGTGCCGGGGCCCATGAGCCGGCACCGCGCCGGGGGCATCGGGGTGGTGGGACGAGCGCCCGGGGCGGGGGCGGCGCGGTCCCGTCCCCGTGGGGCGCCGCCGCCCCCGCGGCCCGGTGCCCGGCACCCCTTCGCCGGTTCCGGCCCACCGCACCGTTCCTCGTCGTGCCGGCGGCACGGGACGGTTCGGGGGCCCGGGTGACGACGCGCCGTCCGGGTCGTCGGGCCGGGCACGACGTCCCGTACCGCACCCCCCGTGCGGCGCGGTACCCGCCCGACCGAGCTCTCCCCGCCCGTGGCGGCCCTTGCCGTGGTCCTCGGCGCTCTCGCACTCGTCGGTACCCCCGACGGGGCCGGGGCCGCTCCGCCCCGCTCCGCGCGCCCGACCCCGACGACCACCGGTCCGGTGACGACACATCCGGGCGCGTGGCGGCGGATTCCCCCTGCCGTTGACCGCGCCGGCGCGGCACTGTCTGTGCACATGACATGATTCACGCCCCTTCCCCGCCCGATACGCCGGAGTTCGGTCGGAAGACCACCCGGGGGACCTGTAGCCTGAACGACGGATTCGACGGTGGTACACCCCGGGAGGTGAGGCTGACATGCGCAGCGAGCCTCCCAGTCATGCCGGGCGCCGCGCCCGCCACTCCCGTCCGACCGCCTGATCGGGGCGTCGGCCCGGGGGAAGGTCGGTGTGTGCGCTCCCCCGGACGCCCGTGACCGCCCGATCCCCCGGGAGAACCCCGTCATGACGCACCTCCCCACCCTGCTCGACGACCACGACCTCGCCGGCGCGATGGAGTGGCTGGAGACCCAGCCCGCCTACTCGATCGCCGACGAACTCGCCCGCATGGACGCCGTGAACTCGGTGGTCTCCTTCCGGCTCCTGGACAAGGACCGGGCCCTGGAGGTCTTCGAGGAACTGGACCCGGTGGACCAGCAGCAGATCCTCGAGAGCCTGCGCGACCAGCCCTTCCGTGACCTCGTCGAGGGCATGGACCCCGACGACCGCGCCCGGATGCTCGGCGAGGTTCCCGCCAAGGTGGCCCGCCGGGTGCTGGCCGGCCTCAGCGCCCACGAGCGGCAGATGACCGCCGCCCTGCTGGGCTACCCCGAGGGCTCCGTCGGCCGGTACATGACCCCGGAGACCGTCGCCCTCCAGCAGAACCTCACCGTCGCCGAGGCCCTGGAGGTCGTCCGACGGCGCGGAGCCGCCGCCGAGACCATCTACACCCTCCCCGTGGTGGACACCGGACGCCGACTGACCGGCATCGTGGAACTGCGGGAACTGGTGCTGGGGGACCCCAACTCCCAGGTCTCCCAGCTCGTGGAGACCGAGCCGCAGCGCGCCCGCGCCACCGACCCCGCCGAGCAGGCCGCCCGCCTGATGCGGGAGACCAACGTGCTCAACCTCCCGGTGGTGGACAGCGAGGACCGCCTGGTCGGTCTGCTGACCATCGACGACGCGGTGGAGGTCATCGAGGCCGCCGACACCGAGGACGTGGCCCGCCAGTCCGGTGCCGAGCCGCTGGAGCGGCACTACATGTCGGCGAGTGTCTTCCAGCTCTCCCGGGCCCGGGCGCTGTGGCTGATGCTGCTGTTGGTCGCCGCGACGCTCACCGTCTCGGTGACGCAGGCATTCGAGGGCGAGCTGGAGACGGTGACCCAGCTCGCGTTGTTCATCCCGTTGCTGATCGGCACCGGCGGCAACGCCGGCGCGCAGGCCGCCACGACGGCGGTCCGCGCGCTCGCCGTCGGCGAGGTGCGCACCTCGGACCTGCTGAAGGTGATCTGGCGGGAGTGCCGTACCGGGTTGTTGCTGGGACTCATGCTCGCCGTGGTCGGCTTCGGGGTCGGGGCGGTCTTCGTCGGTCTGGAGATCGCGGCGGTGGTGGCCGTGACACTGGTGATCATCTGCGCCTGGGCGGCCACGGTCGGCGGCACGATGCCATTGCTGGCCAAGAAGGTCCGGATCGACCCCGCCGTGGTCTCCGCCCCGATGGTCACCACGCTGGTGGACGCCACCGGCCTGATCATCTACTTCACCACCGCGAAGCTGATCCTCGGCATCTGAGACCGGGACGGCCGCCCGATGCCCCGCCGCCGGGGCGTCGGACGGCCGTCCCGGTTCCGCCGACCCGGCCCCCGCCCGCGTCCCGGCCTCTCCCGCCCCTCTCGAACCGGCGGGACGGCGGTTGTCACATGGGTGTGGAAGAGTGCCCGGTCACGGACGGGCGTCCATCGGGGAAGGGCGGAGCGGTGGGGTTCACGGGGGAGACCTGGCTGGTGGGCGGCGAACGGGAGCCGGTGGGGGAGATCCTGATCGAGGACGCCGACTTCCCGTGGCTCTCGGGGCGGTTCATCCCCGGCCCCGGCTTCGCCGCCGTTCGGACGCTGTTCGAGCGCGAGCTCGCCCTGATGGAGGCCGACGAGGGGGAGGGGTGGGCCGAGTGGGAGAGGGTGTGGGACGGCATCCGGAGGGCCGTCACCCCGAGCTCCCCCTCCGGCCTCGTCCCCGAGTTCCTGCTGCACATCGACGGGGAGCGGGCGTGGTTCCGGTGGAGCGACGAACCGTTCGACCGAGGCCCGCACCCTCGAACCGGTGGGGAGGGGGCCCGGCCGGGCCCCGGGCCGTTTCCCGGCTCACGCGCCACCACGCTCACGTTCCCCACGGCATCCAGCCGCGCGAGGAAACGCTCCCTCAATCCCGCAAGATCATCACGCTCAACGCCCACGGTCCTCGCAACTCCCACAGAGCGCGGGTGTTGCGAGGACCGTCAGAACCCAAGACCGCCGGGGTCCTCGTCGCGGGTGGGGACCGGTTACGACCCCGGCCGGATCAGCTCGCGGCGGCGGCCGGCACCCGGGCGCGGGTGGTGACGGCCGGTCGGCCGACCGCCGCCACGGCCGCCTCCCGGCGGGCCCGACGGGTCGCGTAGAGAGTGATGCCGGCGGCGGCCAGCAGCGCGATCAGGGAGAAGGCGACCGTGCCGTCCCACCGGGCGTGGTGGTAGGTGAGGGCGCCCAGCAGCCCGCCGACGCTGGCACCCAGGTAGTAGGTCACCTGGTACAGCGCCGAGGCCTGGGCGCGGGCCTCGGTGGCGGTGCGGCCCACCGAGGAGGAGGCCACCGCGTGGCCGAAGAAGAAGCCGCCGGTGATCAGCACCAGGGCGACGATCACGGCCGCCAGGTGGTCGATCGTGCTGACCAGCAGTCCGGCGACGACCGCGCCGATCCCGATGTACAGGGCGCCGCGCCGTCCCAGCCTGCTCATCCCGGGGCCGGTGATCGACGAGGAGCAGGTACCCACCAGGTAGATGACGAAGATCGAGCCGATCAACCCGGCGGAGAGGTCGAAGGGGGCCTCGCTCAGTCGGAAGGCGATCGCGGTGTACACCGCGCTGAACGCCGCCATCAGCAGACCGCCGATCGCGTAGAGCCGCAGCAGCAGACCGTTGCGCAGGTGGCAGCCCAGGCTCGCGGCGGCCGGCCGCAGCCGCAGCGTCCGGGCGGTGAAGTTCCGGGAGGCCGGGATCAGCGCCCGGTACAGCGCCACGCCGATCAGGGCCAGCACGGTGACCGACGCCAGACCGGCCCGCCACCCCCAGCCCTCGGCGACCCAACCGGAGAGGATCCGCCCGGTCATGCCGCCGACGCTGTTGCCGGCGATGAACAGCCCGACCGCCCCGGCCATCGCCCGGCCGTCCAACTCCTCGGACAGGTAGGCCACGGCCGAGGCGGGGATGCCCGCGATCGCCGCGCCCTGCAGGGCCCGCAGCACCACCAGGGTGGACAGGTCCGGGGCGAAGGGGATCACGAACGCCAGGGCGAGGGCGGCGCCCACCGACGCCGTCATGGTGCGGCGCCGGCCGAACCGCTCGGAGAGCAGGCTCAGCGGCACGACCGCCAGGGCCAGGGCGATCGTGGCGGCGGAGATGGTCCAGGTGGCGGCGTCGGGCCGGACGCCGAAGCCGGCGGCGATCTCCGGCAGCAGCGACTGGGTGGAGAAGAGCATCGCGAAGCTCGCCAGACCGATGCCGAACAGGGCCAGGTTCATGCGCATCAGCGGCGGGCGCGACGCGACGGGAGTGGCCCCGGGGACGGTGGGAGCGGTCGATGCGGAAGACATGTAACGAAAGTAGAACGGGGGGTTTCATCCGTCCAATGCATGAAACTGTCATGATCGATCCATTGATGCATGAATCCAGGTGAGGACGGTCCGTGACACCCATCGGCAACGGGAAAGAGATCCCCGTAACACGCCACGCGCCCCGGGCGGGGTCCGGCGGTCGGCGCGCTGGTCGCGTCGGCGGTCGGGCCGGAGAGGTCACCCCGACCTCCTCCCCGACACGGCCGGCCATCCCGCCCGGCGCGGGTGATCCGGAGACCGGCGAGGACGTGGCGGCCCTGCTCGCGCCCCGCCTCGCCCACTTCGCGGCGGTCGCCCGGCACGAGCACGTCACCCGCGCGGCGGCCGAACTGGGCGTCCCCCAATCCACCCTCAGTCGCTCGATCGCCCGGCTGGAGGGGGAGTTGGGCGTGGCGCTGCTGGCCCGGCACGGACGGGCCGTCGCCCTCACCCCCGCCGGTCGCACCTTCGCCGGCCACGCCGAGCGCGCCCTCGCCGAGATCGTCCGCGCCGCAGAGACCGTGCGCACCGACGCCGACCCGGCGGCCGGGCGGGTCGCCTTCGGTTTCCTGCGCACGATGGGGCCGGAGACCGTCCCCGGCCTCATCCGCGCCTTCCGCGCCGACCACCCCCGGGTGCGCTTCTCACTGGTCCAGGGGTACGGCGAACACATGGTGGAGCGGATGCGCGAGGGGGAGTTGGACCTGTGTCTGATCTCGCCGGTTCCGGAGGGGCCCGATCTGATCGCCCGCCGGCTGGACGAGCAGCGGTTGTACCTGGTGGTGCCGGAGGGCCACCGGCTGGCCGGGCGGCGGCGGGTGCGGCTGGTGGAGGCCGCCGAGGAGGCCTTCGTGATGCTGGAGCGCGGCTACGGCATGCGCACCCTCACCGAAAACCTGTGCGGTCGGGCGGGATTCCGCCCCCGGGTCGCCTTCGAGGGCGAGGAGCCGGAGACCCTGCGCGGGCTGGTCGCCGCCGGTCTCGGTGTCGCCCTGTTGCCCCCCTCGACGCTGCCCCGGCCGGGGGTTCGCGAACTGGCGGTGAGCGCACCGCGCGCGGTGCGGGAGATCGGTGTGGCCTGGATGGCCGGCCGCCCGGACACCCGGCCGGTGGCGGCCTTCAAGAACTTCCTCCTGGGCCGGCGCGGGCACCTGCTCACCGACACCCACTGAGCGCCGGGGCCGGGTGAGGGCTTCGGTGTCGCCTCCTCGCCCACTCGCCTCCCGGGCGGGACACCGTGGCCGGATATGGCGTATCTACGCGCGTAGGCGTTACAGTCGCGGGATGACACGGCCATCCACTTCCCCCTCCCGCGTCCCCACCCCGGAGCAGATCCTGCGGGCCCCGAAGGTGCTGCTCCACGACCACCTCGACGGTGGGCTGCGCCCGTCCACCGTCGCCGAGTTGGCGGCCGAACAGGGCTACGCGAACCTGCCCGTGCCGGCCGACGACTCGGAGGCGCTGGGCCGCTGGTTCCGGGAGGCCGCCGATTCCGGGTCGCTGGAGCGCTACCTGGAGACCTTCGAGCACACCTGCGCCGTGATGCAGACCCGCGACGCCCTGGCGCGGGTGGCCCGCGAGGCGGTGCTGGACCTCGCGGCGGACGGCGTCGTCTACGCCGAGATCCGCTACGCCCCCGAGCAGCACCTGGCCGCCGGGCTGACCCTGGAACAGGTCGTGGAGGCGGTCAACGACGGCTTCCGCGAGGGCGAGCGGGAGGCGGCGGGCGAGGGGCGCCGCATCCGGGTCGGCGCGCTGCTCACCGCCATGCGGCACGCCGCCCGCTCGTTGGAGGTCGCCGAGCTGGCCAACCGGTACCGGGACGGGGGCGTGGTCGGCTTCGACATCGCCGGCGCCGAGGCCGGGTACCCCCCCACCCCCCACCTGGACGCCTTCGAGTACCTCAAGCGGGAGAACAACCACTTCACCATCCACGCCGGCGAGGCCTTCGGGCTGCCCTCCATCTGGCAGGCCCTGCAGTGGTGCGGCGCCGACCGCCTGGGGCACGGCGTGCGGATCATCGACGACATCGAGATCGATCCCGCCGCCCCCGAGGGGGCCCGACTCGGGCGGCTGGCCGCCTACGTGCGCGACCGTCGGGTCCCGTTGGAGATGTGTCCGACCTCCAACCTCCAGACGGGCGCGGCCGAGTCCTACGAACGTCACCCGATCGGCCTGCTGCGCCGACTCGGTTTCCGGGTCACGGTGAACACCGACAACCGGCTCATGAGTGGGACGACGATGAGTCGTGAGTTCGAGGAATTGGCCCGGGCATTCGATTACACGCTCGACGACCTCCAGTGGTTCACCGTCAATGCGATGAAATCCGCGTTCATTCCTTTCAATGAACGTCTGGTCATGATCAACGACGTGATCAAGCCTCGATACGCCGAGCTGCGATCCGAGTGGTTGTTCGCAGGGAAGGTCGGGTAACCCCGTACCACCTGCGGTGATGCCGGCTCCGTCGGCGGTTGTCGGAGAATGTCCACGACATTCCCGGGGCCCGCCCGGGGCCGGTATTCGTGTTTTCCCGGTTTTGCGGTGCGCGACTCGGGCCGATATCTTCCGGTCGCTGCCACATGACCCCTCACCCGAGACGAGAACGGGAAGACCCATGAAGAAGTCAACCGCGCAGTCCATCGGCGTCGCCGCCCTCGGCGCCGCGATCGCCGTCACCGCCGCAGGCCAGGCCCACGCCGCCCACGGGGAGGCGAAGGACCCCGTGGGCTCCACCCTCGACCGCCTGTCGGCCGCGGCACCGGACCTCTCCCTCGGCGGTGCCGCGGACATGGTCCCGGCCACCGCGGCCACCAGCCTGGGCGCCGGCATGTACGCGCTGGGCGAGGCCGTCCAGGGCGCGGCCGAGCACGGTGCGGGCCAGGGGATGATGGAGGGCGCCGCCCAGAACATGGCGGAGTCCAACCCCGCCGCCGGTAGCGGTGGCCTCGGCGGGATTCCGATGCAGGGCAGCAGCCCCTCCCTCCTCGGTGGCCTGCCGATCGGCTGACCCCGGGGCCGGCGCCGTTCCCGTGGGGGCGGTGCCGGGGCCGGCGCCGTTCCCGTGGGGCGGGAACGGCTTCCCGGCCGGGAGGCGGGCGATCACGGCGAAGCCCACGGCGGTGGAGGGGCGGCGCGACCGGGTCCGCCGTCGGCCGGCGGGGAACGGGTCGCGCGGGTCCCCGGATCCGGACACGGGAACGGACGCGAACAGGTCAGACCGGTCGGACCGGTCGGACCGGTCGGACCGGTCGGACCGGTCCGGGGGAGGCGGGGCCCCGGCCGACGACGACGGCGTGGCCGCCGTCCGGCCGTGCCGCCACCGGCGTCATGCCCGGTCCCTCCTCGGGATCGCCGTCCGGGTCGGCGATGCCCCCGAAACGCGTGTCGGTGAAACGCGTGTCGGTGAAGCGGGCGTCGGTGAACGGGCCGGGCACCACCCGGCCGCGCGGCGGTTCGTCCCGATGGAAGGCGTCGGGGTCGACGCGGGGGGCACGGTTCCCGCCCGCGCCCGGGAACCGCCGGCGCAGGGGGGCGAAGCAGAGCAGGTGCACCAGCGCCACGCCCAGCGTGCTCAGGATCAGCGCGTCGATGTCCGCCTGGCGGCTCGGCATCGCGGACCGGGCCAGCCCGAGGGTCAGGGAGATCATCGCGCCGGCGAAGACGGTCCGGGCGAAGGAGATGACCGGCGAGCCCCCCAGCCGACGCCCCAGGAGAGGGAAGAGCACACCCAGCGGGGCGAGGAGCACCAGGCCGGCCCCGAGGCAGCGCAGGGCCGCGCGCGGTCCCTCGTGGAACTCGGCGCCGATCGTCGCGAAGGGACGGGTGTTGGTGGGCGGGACCCAGGTCACGGCCACCGGTCGCAGCGTCAGCCACGCCACCACCGCCAGGTAGGCGATCGTCAGTACTCCCGCCGTCAGGCGCAGGGAGCGGGGGACCCCCGGGGAACCGATCGGGTCGCCGGGGGCGTCGAAGCCGGCCGGGCCGTCGGGCGGCCGGCGCCGGGACGCTTTCCGTTGACGCTGCACGGAGGCGATGACGCCTCGCGGGAGGCACCGGTTCCCCGCATTCACGGTGATCCGCCTCACGCGGGCGGAATCCACTCGTACGGGGGAAACCGGCGCGCGGGGACCGCGGGGCCCCCGGGGCGCCCCGGGCTGCGCGGAGGCGCCCGACGGGCGCTCAGCCCGTGGCCGATTCCCCGGTCTCCCCGGCCGTCGGGGGCGGCAGGATCACCTCGGTGCCCGCGTTCCGGGCGTTCTCCGGGCGGTTGCGCAGCGAACTCGCGCAGGTGTAGCCGCGTGCCTCGCGGTCCTCCGCGTCCGGAGGTCCACCGAGCAGCACCGAGGTACCGTCCCCGACGGGACGGGTGTGCGCGAAGGTACAGATGATCTGGACCAGGGCGAAGGCCGGCAGGTCGTCCGGGTGCAGGCTCAGCCGCAGCAGCCGCTCGGGGTCGTTCCCGGACGGCCCGGTGACCCGCAGCTCCTCCGGCACGGCGCTGCTGAACCCCGCCGCCTGCTCCTCTTCCGGCGGCTCGGACTGCAACTCGCGCAGCAGTCGACCCGCCACCGCCAGCCGTTCGGATGCCGACACCTCCCGGGAACCCGTCGGATCGGTCGGCTTCCCGGCGTCCCCGGACCCCTCCGCTCCGGGCGGGGCCGGGTCCGGAACGGGTACGTCGCGCGGCACCGACTCCACCCGCGAGCCGCACACCAGGTAGACGTCGACGCCCTCGGAGTGCTCCGGCACGGCACAACTAGCCCGGGACGGGGCCGGTCCGGCGTCGACCGGGACGTCCATCGAGCGGATGCCGCAGCCGGCGGTGGACAGGGCGAGCAGCGCTGCGAGCCCGGCCGCCCCGGCGCCGCGCGGACGCGCGCGCCGCCCGCCGGACCGCCGATGGTGGGTGATCCGCATGGTCTCAGCCGTCCCTCTCCGCGTGTTCGCCCCCGGCGCCACCCGGGGTCCCGGTCTCCGACGCCCCCGCAGCGTTCGACGCGCCGGACCCCTCACCGGATCCCGGTGCCCGCCGGGGGGCGGGCACCGCGCCCCCGCCCCCGACCGAACGCTCGTCGACCGGCGGCAGGGGCCGACGGGGCAGCCTCAGCGTGAAGACCGCGCCGCCCTCCGGGTGGTTGGCGGCGCTGATCCGACCGCCGTGCAGATGGGCGTTCTCCAGCGCGATCGACAGCCCCAGCCCGCTGCCCTCCGAGCGCGGGCGCGAGGCGCTGGCCTTGTAGAAGCGGTCGAAGACGTGCGGCAGCACCTCCTCGGGGATGCCGGGCCCGTGGTCCGCGACCTCTATGACCACCACGTCGGCGGGGCCGCCCCGGCGGCCGGGGCGTTCGGCCCGCCGGCCGTCGCGCGGGGCCGGCACGCCCGCCGCCCCCGCCCCGAGACCGGTCCCGGCGCCGGTTCCGGTGGTCCCGTCCGGGGGCCCGGTCACGGGGCCCGCCGGGGACTCGTCGGCGCCCGGCTCCACCGCCTCGACGGGCCGGGCGCAGCCGCTCTCCTCCCGGACGGTGACCCGCACCGGCGAGCCCCCGTGCTTGAGGGCGTTGCCGATGAGGTTGGCCAGGATCACGTCCAGCCGGCGCGGATCCAGCCTCGCGGTCACCCCGCGCTCGGCCCGCAGGTCGACCGCGTCCAGCCAGGCGCGGGCGTCGACACAGGCGGTCACCTGATCGGCGATGTCCACGTCGTCCAGCACCATCCGGGCGGTTCCCGCGTCGAAGCGGGTGACCTCCATCAGGTTCTCCACCAGGTCGTTGAGCCGACGGGTCTCGCTCACCACCAGTTGCACGGCGGGCGCGATCATCGGATCGAGGTTGTCCACCTCGTCCTCGAGCACCTCGCTCACGGCGGTGATCGCGGTCATCGGGGTCCGCAGCTCGTGCGACATGTCGGCCACGAACCGGCGACTGGCCGCCTCCCGGGCGCGCAGGTCGGCCACCCGCTCCTCCAGCGCCCGGGCGGTGCCGTTGAAGGTGTGGGTCAGCTCCGCCAGCTCGTCCGTGCCGCTCACCGGCAGCCGGGTGCTCAACCGTCCCTCTCCCAGCTTGCGCGCCGCGCTGTTGAGCCGCTGCACGGGACGCAGCACGGTGCCCGCCGCGGCCTGCGCGAGCAGTACCGAACCGATCAGGGCCAGGGCGGTGGCGATCCCCAGGGACCAGGCCAGCGAGTTCAGGTCGTCGCGCTCGGGGGCCAGCGAGGAGAGCATGTAGCCGGTGGGGCCGTCCTCCATGACCCGGGCCCCGGCCACCAGGTACGGGTCGCCGTCGTGGACCACCCGTTGCCAGTACAGGTGGTGGCTGGGGTCCTCCCCGACGGTGTCGCCCGTCGCGGCCCCGGGGCCCGTCGGGCTCCCGGCCCCCGACGGGCCGGCGGTGTCGGCGCGCTCGGTGTGCACGGCCTCGATCAACGAGGCCGGCACCATGTCCATGGTGAACAGGCGGGGGTCGGACTCCTCCACGCAGCGCTCCCCGTCGGAGGTCTCGTCCCCCTCCAGTACCAGCACCACCTGGTAACCGGGGGAGTCGCCGGCCATCTCGGCGGCGGAGGTCCGCAGGACATCGCAGGTGGGGGACTCGGGCAGGGCGCCCGCCCGGTCGCCCAGCGACTTGCGGAAGTCGGCCAGCGCGGAGTTCTGCGCCCGGGTCAGGACGGCGTCCCGGTTCAGCCAGTAGGCGATGCCGGAGACCGACACGGCGGTGGTGAGCGCCACCAGGGCGAAGACGGTGATCAGCCGGAAGCGCAGGCTGGAAAGGCGACCGGGGAACCACCGGCGTCGCGACGCGGTGCCCTCCCCCTCGGGTTCGACAGCGGGTTCGGTGGCGGGAGACGGATCGCCGGCCGGCCCGCCGGTGCCACCGGTGTCGTCCGTCTCCCCGCTCCTCCCGGGGTCCCGGGCGTTGTCGCGGGCGACCCGCCGGCCGTCGTCCTCCGTGTCGTGCTCCACCACGTGCCCCGTTCACCCCGTTCGCCGCCGCACCGGCCGCCGGGCTCCGACGGCCGGTTCCGGCCGGTCCCCTCCGTCCGGCGGGACGACTGCCCCGCCGGCCCGTTCACTGCGGCGAGTCCAGCCGATAGCCGACGCCCCGCACCGTGCGGATCAGTTTCGGGGAGGACGGCACGTCCTCCACCTTCGCCCGCAGCCGCTGCACGCAGGCGTCCACCAGCCGGGAGTCCCCGAGGTAGTCGTGCTCCCACACCAGACGCAGCAGCTGCTGGCGGGAGAGCGCCTGGCCGGGACGCCGGCTCAGCTCCAACAGCAGTCGCAGCTCCGTCGGGGTGAGCTGGAGGTCCTCGCCGTTCTTCGTGACGGTCATCGCGGCCCGGTCGATGACGACGGCGCCGAAGGTCGCGGCGTCGTTCGCCTCCCGTTCGCCGCGCCGCATCACGGCCCGGACGCGGGCGTCCAGGACCCTGCCCTGCACCGGCTTGACCACGTAGTCGTCGGCGCCGGACTCCAGGCCCACCACGACGTCGATGTCGTCGCTGCGGGCGGTCAACAGGATGATCGGCAGCTGATCGGTGCGGCGGATGCGGCGGCACACCTCGAAGCCGTCGATGCCGGGCAGCATGACGTCCAACACGATGAGGTCCGGTCGCTGCTCGCGCAGCAACTTCAGACCCTCCTCACCGCTGGGGGCGGTGATCACCCGGTGACCCTGGCGGGTCAGCCCCATCTCCAGGGCGGTGCGCACCGCCTCGTCGTCCTCGATCAGCAACAGGAAAGCCACGCCGGTCATTGTGTCCCATGGGCGTGTCGGAGTTCGACCGGCCGGCGCCGGGTTCCGCCGGGAAACCCGGGAAGAGCCGGTGAACATCGGCCGATCGGGGGCGATGAGTGCGGACCGGTGCCGTGCCCGGATCGGCACCCGGCCGCACACACGTGCGCTGTGACACCGCTGTGACAGACGGCGGACCGCCCGATGAAACTGGCCCGGCAATGTATTCCCCATCGAACGAACACCGGTCCGCACCACGAGGGGGAGCGCGATGAACGCACTGCACCGCACCACCACCGCAGTCGACGCGTCGCGCCCGCACACCCCGCGCGGCATCGGACGGTGTGAGGGGACGTCCGGATCGACGGGACGGCCGGGGGGCCGTCGCGTCGCCGGGCACCCCCGCCCGACACATCTGACGCTCGCTTCGGGGGAGACGGGCGCCGGGTCGTCGGGCGGTTCAGGGGGGCGTGCGGGGGAAGGCGGCGGCACGAGCGGGGCGATCACGGGGGGTCGCACGGGGGAATGGTGTTCCGGGGACGCGGAGGCGGAGTTCACCGCCTACGTGAGGGAACGCCGATCCTCGCTCTACGCCGCCGCCTACCACCTCACCGGTGACCGCCACGAGGCGGAGGACCTGCTGCAGAGCGCGCTGCTGTCCACCTACCGGGCCTGGGACCGGATCAGCGACAAGGGCGCGGTCGGCGGCTACCTCCGCCGCACCATGACCAACCTGCACATCAGTGCCTGGCGGCGCCGCAAGCTCAACGAGTACCCGACCGAGGAACTGCCGGAGGAGCCCGGCGAGCAGGACACCATGCGCGGCACCGAGCTGCGGACCGTCCTGTGGCAGGCGCTCGCCCGGCTGCCCGAACAGCAGCGCACCATGCTCGTCCTGCGCTACTACGAGGGCCGCACCGACCCGGAGATCGCCGACACCCTGAACATCAGCGTCGGCACGGTCAAGAGCAGCATCTGGCGCACCCTGCGCCGGCTGCGCGAGGACCGCACGCTCGGCCCCGGTCGGGACCGGGACCTGTGCTTCGGGGAACTGGTGGCCTGAGGGGGGACCGCCGGCCCGGACGGGGCGGGGC